>DKGG01000039.1:0-197730 GCA_002453155.1 Bdellovibrionaceae bacterium UBA6776 | reverse complement strand
GTGGTTGAAGGCGCACGCCTGGAACGCGTGTAGGCGTTAATAGCGTCTCGTGGGTTCGAATCCCACCCTCTCCGCCAACAACCATTGAAATCATTGGAGAATTTAAAAATCTGATGAGTCGACCCACAAACCAACCCACAACTGAAAAAAATAAGACATGGATACGCTAAGTAGAACGGTTTTCATATTTGGAGCAGGGGCATCTCACGAAGGCGGAGCTCCGCTCATGAACAACTTTCTACAGGTTGCTCAAGACCTTCGAAGGAGCGGACGAGTTCAAGACGTCGAACAACATTTTCGACTCGTAGAAGATGCAAGAACACTTCTTGCTCAGAGTCACTCTAAGTCGCTAGGAATTGATATAGATAATTTGGAAACTGTTTTCAGCGCGTTTGAGTTAGCCCGATTGGTTGGCTCTTTAGGTGACATGAAAAAGGAGGACCTCAAACTTCTTCCGGATGCTTATAGAATAGTAATCGCCAGAACTTTAGAGGAAACAATAGGCTTCGAAAACTCAGATCGAGGAATGCTAGCCCCTGAACCTTACCGTAGCTTTGTAGATGGAATCGCAGAGTTAAGAGCTGAAAAAAAACCTCTCCCTAACCTTATTTCGTTCAACTATGATTTGGGACTTGATTGGGCACTAATTAAAGCTGGATTCAATATAAACTATGGATTTTCACAGGGTAGGCCAACTGCTAGCGTTAACCTATTCAAACTTCATGGATCTATAAATTGGGTGTACTCAGAAAAGACAAAAGAAATACTCCAATGGAATCTGAGAGATGCTTACTCAAATCAACAAAATATCGTACATGAGACAAGAGATTGCATCAGATACCGCATATCTCCCAATTTGCATCTATTTCGACCTAATGAGAATCCCAAAGAAACTCAACCTCTAATAATTCCACCCACTTTCAACAAAGGTGCTGAAAATCAGTATCTAAGTGAGGTATGGCGAAGTTCAGTAGAAGTACTCAAGGAAGCTGAGAATATCATTGTCATAGGCTACTCACTTCCAGAAACAGACCAATTTTTTAAATATCTTTACAGCCTTGGAACAATTGGAAAATCAATCATTAGAAAGTTTACAGTTATTGATCCAAGCAAAGGGTCACACTTGCGTTTTGAAGGTTTGCTAGGTCCTGCTGTGCAAGGCAAGTACCACCCCATCTATCAAAAGTTTAGCCAAGCAATTAAACAGATCAAACATGAGCTATTATAGCTAGAGTCTTGAACTCGACTGCCAAGTTAAAATATTTTAAATAGCCCCTTAGTGACACGTTTAGCACTAAGGACCCAATCAAACAGAAATATAAGTCGATCGTTAAGATATTTGCTGGCTCAAGGGCCAGCGCAATACTTATTAAACTCATTAAATTTGACAAACGACCTCATCAATTTGAAACTAAGTCCGTCTCTTAGTGGAACTTTTTTTCTTTATTTGAAATTAGGTTCAATGCCGGATGTTTCGTCAGGCTGATAAGAGTTGTGAATTTCTAGTTCGGCGATTAAGTCGACCGCCCGCGCCTACGGCTTGTCGGCTCGATTAATCACCGCCTCTTGGGTATGAGACTACATTTTTATGGCACTATTCGATCCGGAGACCAAAGGCCCTCAAATTCTCGCCAACTTTAAGAAGGCCATATCTAAAAATCATATCTATCTATCTCCCCGATCAATAATCTTATTGGTTTGCGGCGGTAATATTCACAATAGAGATTCCATGAGAGCTCAATTCTTAGAATATGCCAAAACAAGTTTGGACAAGTATCAGATCATTTTAGCTGAAAATATCGCTCGAGAAATAAAAGAGAATCAGGTGACAGAATGGGAAGATATAGCGACTTTCGAAAACCAACTATCAAAACTTGCCGGCTGTGTAATTATCTTTCCAGAGAGTCCAGGCTCCTTTGCGGAACTCGGATATTTTTCAAATTCACCAGAGGTTAACCAAAAAACATTAGTAGTAAATTGCCTATCGAAGCAAAAAGATTCTTTCATAACTATTGGTCCTGTTAATCTGATCGATAAAAAGTCCAAGTTTCAAACAACGATATATACAGTACGCCAAGAGAACAGTTGGAACTTCGACAACGTGAAAATGAGAATTGAAGATCGGCTGGATCGCACAAAGAGGTTTCATATGCCATTTCTCTATAAAGATGCCTCATTCAAAGAACAAATGTTTCTCACTCTAAAAACAATTAGAATATTTCCACTTCTCGATAGATCAAACCTAATTAAGGTTATGTCTGAATTATTTGGCAATGGACCCTATTATGAAAACCTTCCATACCACCTCGCCACACTCTCCTCATGTAACTATATTAGGATAACTGAACGCGGTTTATTTTTCCCTAACCTTGAGATAGATGAACTTTTGGAAATTGATTCTCTGGATGAGGAAAAAGCGCGTTTAGAAATATTAGAATTCTATCAATCACACCAAGACGATAAATACGAAGAATGGACGCGACTCAATGACACTTAATGAGATAGCCAAAAATTTAGGAGTGAGAATCTCAACCTTGCAGTCTATCGCAAGACAAGCAAATTACTTATATATCTCATACCGGGTAAAGAAATATGACGGATCTTACCGCACGATAAACCATCCTTCACGAAGGTTAAAAGCAATACAGAGAGAAATTCTAAAGCAGGTCTTCTCTAAAGCCCCTGTCCACGTAAATGTCTATTCTTACAAGAAGGGTATTTCGATCGGAGATCTGGCACGTTACCATGCCGGCGCAAGTTACCTTACGCGATTTGATTTTACGAAATTTTTTGAATCCATTCTCCAGTCGGATATAGATTTGCTGATTGAGAAATTGATAGATTCCGGCTCCATCGATCTTTTAAAATCTGACATCCAGACTATCTCTAAACTCGTTACTTTAAAAGGGGCTCTTACGATTGGCGCCCCATCTTCACCAATGATCTCAAATTGCATAATGTATTCATTTGATGTTTTTTGTGCCGACTACTGTAGATCTAAAGGAGTTAAATATTCAAGATATGCTGACGATATTTATTTGTCCTCATCATCACCCAATGTTTTAAAGCCTCTAGGAGCATTTTTGATTACGAATTTTTCTAAACACACTTCGCTAAAATTGAGTCTGAATAGAGATAAGTCGCTATTCACTTCTAAAAAACACGGAATGAAGGTAACTGGCCTGACTTTAACGTCTGACGGGAAAGTCTCACTGGGAAGAGAGAAAAAGAGGAAAATTCGATCTATGCTTCATCATTTTTCTCATGGGCGTCTAGATGAGCGACAAGCTGAGTCTCTTAGGGGGTATTTAAATTTTGCATTGAATATGGAGCCTACGTTTATAACTTCAATGAAGGCAAAATTTGGAAAAGAGATTAAGCAACTTAGTATCAGTCCACCTAAGCCTAAGAGATGGCCATTTTATAGCCGTCAATCTATTGGAATACGAGGCAGCTATTAATTTTTTACGGACTCTAAAGCCTTCTTTTTTGCTACACTTCTCATGAGAGTGTCGGCCAACAACATGCCAATCAATGCTCCTATGAGAGGATACTTTGGCGAAAGAAGGCCCACCGCGATACATCCGACAATTGCGCAAACAACCCAAACCCAAAACCTAAATTTTAATGTAGAGTCATTGTTTCTCCATATACACGGGATCGCCGCCATAAATATTGCCCACATAGAATAGATCATGACTTTATTAACAACTGGACTCATGTCTGGAGTAAGTATCCCCGTCGTTGCTCCTACAAACACTAGGCCGAATACGAAGGAAAAGGCTCCGGCCAGAACAAAAGACGTAAAGACTATCTTCAAGAGGACATCTGCTACTTTCATCTTAACTCCCTTCCAATATTTTACCTTCGCTTCAGACGCTTAGCCTCAATTTGAAAGAGACCTGAGAAGCTTGGCTCATCAACTACATCAAATAGTTCAGACAGAGAGAGCTTTGCTAAATCAAGGCTGGACGAGCTTCCAGTCAAGAGCCACTCAAATTCACAACCAAGGGCTCTAGCAAGCTTCTGAACAGCCAAAGGATCTGAAGGCTGAGTGCCACTTAGCCAATCATTGAGAGTCGTAGGCGTGACACCAGCGAGCTCAGATGCCGCTTTCTGAGTTATGCCTCTATCGCTTAAGACCGTCTTCAAATTTTGAGCGAATGGGCACTCAGTTTTTTTACGCATAGGCTTATTTCTTTTCACCATTAATTCTCGGACGTTCAGGTTGAAGCATTCAATAAATCCGATTTTCCGAACTGATTCGGAGTATCGGATTCCGGAATCCAATGCTTACAATGTATGCAATGCGTCGTAATTTGTCAATGCTTACAATGTAAGTAATTGTATTTTTAATCTTGGCTAGCTATATTTTTGAAATGGCAAAAAGATTCGCAAAAAAAAGTGACCAAAAACGCTCCAAGGATGCCCAAAGAATCTTCAAGCTCAGAAAAGCCTTAAACTTATCTCAGCGAGGTCTCGCGGAAGAGTTCTATGTCTCTCCTGGAGCGGTCGCGCATTGGGAAAGTGGTGAAAGAGAAATACCCGGTCCTGTTATCAAATTGATCGAAATTTTTGAAGAAAGGTTGAAACAAAATGAATGAGGTCCAATGCTGCTTTTGCAAATCCCAAGCATTGCTCTACCAACCTGCAAATATAGCTCGCCTATATCACTTTACTTGTAGTGAAGTCTGCGGACAGTATTACATTGGTTACGGCGCATTCGAAGACTTGAGAGACGCCAGAACCACAAGAAATGTCGTTCTCCATGCTATACGGGAGAATATTCTTGCCAATGAAAGCGGGTTGATACCCTATTGGCGTCAAGAGAGAACCAGCATAATCGGACTCCCCAATAACCTCCAACAAAATTCAATACCAAAATATTTTGAAGACTATAAAGACCTTCCCATCCCCCATTCGGACAAGCCAAAAGATATTCTCATTTCCCTTGCTACAAAACTAAATAGAGACGCTCCTTTTTCTAAAGTCCGCTTGTCTAGCCGTGATTTCTTAAAATTACGTGTTGCGGATAGGGCTGAACTCTATCATTGGACTAAAGCTCTTATGGACAGTGGTTTCATAAGATCTCAGGAGGCCGCCGCGCTTGGAAGACTCGCAAACTCAGAGAACCATTTGTCGAATTCAAATTTTGAATACTCAATTACTCCTGAAGGCTGGGAGACCGTTGAAAAATTCAACCAACCCATTCATTCAAAAAAGGCATTTATTGCTATGCGTTTCAGTAACAACCCAGACAGGGGCCCTATCCAAGCGGCGATAGAAAGAGCCTGTAGTGAAACTGGATGGGAGGCCTCCACTATCGACAGAGAAGAATTTGTTGGAGGGATCTCAGATGAGATTATTGCGAAAATCAACCAATCGGCGTTTATAATTGCAGATTTTACCGGACAGAATCAGGGTGTCTATTATGAAGCTGGATATGCCTCGGGAATGGGAAAAGTCGTAATACTTACCGTCAAAGAAGGAGACACGGACAACCTTCACTTTGACACCAAACATTTGAATCATATTGTTTGGATTGATTCTGAAGACCTTTACAAAAAGGTGAAAACGAGAATTGAGGCTGTGATAAATAGGTGACCGAATCTAACTCCTTACACTGCCTCTGCCGTCAGCTCAGCTATTTTTCTCTCACAGATATCCAAAAGCTCTTTTTTAGTGCCATAGGCGGCCCAACGCTCTTCTGCGTCTTCCTTGCTGCGAACTACAATAAAGGCCAATTCGAAGCGGACAGCCACCTGGTAAGTTAAGATTTTCCGGCACACTTTTAAGTAGTGAAGATCTGTGGTGTCCAAACCCCGGAGCATTTTGAAATCTTCAGAGTCGAAGTTTTCATACATGTAGAACCTCCTATGGAAGCCCTCCCCGTACATTTGGGAATATAACTCAACTACAGAATAAATGCCACTTATTTGAGCAGGATACATTCCAACTATCCTCTGCTCTCTTATACAGCCTTTTCTCTGCTCGTTTCATTGCCAAACGCCCTCGTGATACACTGATCCGTTCGAACCTTGAGCCTTTCGATATGAAATTTTTCCTGATCTTCAGATAACTTAATACCTCGACCACTTAACGAGAATTTAGATTCAAGTCGTCTCTTGATCATGTGAAGAGCAAGATACTCCCAATTAAATGCTCCATTAATTCGATACTCTTCCCACTTCAAATTGGATAGATATATTAGAAATTTCTGCTGACCTAGATTTGAAACAATATCGCTTTTAAGCTCATCGAAGTATTTGCAACCAGCGTACTGCTCACCGATTTGACCCATCACCTCTGCAAGTTGATCCACCGAATTTGCGTAATCAGATCGAAGAGGAGATAGCTGTGCCGAAAAAACCACTGCTATCCCAATAACCAGAAGAAAAGCGATCACACCGTATGCCCCGGATATCACAGACTCCTCAAAATACTGTTCATGGACATTCCTCATGAATGGCATCACCAGGACTGCGGTCACGGCCGCAAATCGCAAAAACCTGTAGATCCTCGTTTCATGAGACTCGGATGAGCCAATCCTCATAGACTTGTAAACCTTCCACCCATAAAGGAAATTGAATTTTTCTTCATCCCTGCTCAAACGGCCGACCACATAGTAAGCAGCAAGGATAATTAATCCCGAAATTGAACTCATCAATGACAGTTCGTAATAAATAATATCGAACACCTCAGTGATCCAGGCAAATATGGCCACAACCCCTAGCACGCTGCCCACTTGGTACAGCCATTCCTTTTGCACATTTCCCATTTTGCCCTCTAAATTAAGTCACTCTGATTTCTAAAGCTTATCGGCAATTCTCGAAATTTTATTTAAATCCTTTCTCGGCAGCTATAAGACCGTGGATATCAATGGTGCCCTTGCCCGCCCGTACTCTCATCCCCCAGATTCTTCGACCCGAGTGTCGTCATTTGTCATCATTTCTCATTTATAGAATCGTGTTTAGATTTCTAAAGTTTTCTAAACTCCTCATCCAATGCGACAAAATCCAAATACCTTTTCTGGAAAATTTACGAATTTTACGAAATATAAGAATTTTGGCCTCAGAACAGTTTAAATGGAAGAGGAGGCTAGAACGCCTCCTCAAGATTACGAACTACACACAAAAATTTTTTTTAAAAGTTAGCATTTGTTAACATTTAACGAATCAAAATCCAGCGAGTTGTGCCTCGGATATTTCCCGGAATCCGCTCAGGAATCGCATTCACCAGTCTAAGTTCCAACAGAAGCTCAAAGGCCTTATCAATAAGTTCACTTTTCTTATTACCTTTAAATACTTTTCTAGAAACCTCTGTCTGAGTCAGTCCATTTTCATTCAAACGAAGTGCTCTCAATATTTTATCCGCATCTTTATTTCCCGTCCCTGCATCAAAAAGGTACTCAATGCTTTCTTCAACGTATATCCACACCGCCAGAGCCGCATTCAAATGGCTCTCTTCGATTTTTTTGGACTGATCCAACAGTGCATAGATCATTGCCACTCGAATCACCATGGGAGCTGATCGGGCGCTCAATGTTCCCCATATTCCGGGCATCTCCTTTGAAAGATCAGAATAGACTTCTTCGTATAGCGATCTAGCCCCATCTGAAAAATTCATTTCCCCCTGTTTTTTCGCAAAACTAACCGATGCCTTTAGAGTTCTAATCAAATCCTGTGACTTTTCTAAAGGTGGCATTCCTGGAAAGGGAACTTCTTTTGACCTATGAATACAGGCCCACAAGAACCTATTCGCAACCCCATTAAATATATCTCTCTTTTTAAGTAAGGTATCCAACTCTGCCCGAGTGATATGAAATACAGCAGATATATGAGTGTCCGTGGCAATCACTGGATTCTTACGCACTGTAAGACGAATGTCTCCACCGTCAGCTCCTAGTCTAATCACCATACTCAGGATGCTTCCTTCTCGATTTGCGATCACTAGAGCTTGGCCACCTTCATTTTCTATCCATAGGGTTCGGGTGTCTCCCTCCTTATTAGCCTTTGCTGCCTCTATGAGAGCTTCACCCGACCCCACACCGGCAACTTTGCGGAATTTCCACCAGTCGGGATCAACCTGCTTAAAAAAGTAGGAAGCCATCTCCAGGCCCGTCCCTTTTCTGGCCATTCCAGATTTCCCAACTAAAAAACAGAATAGATTCGTTTGTAAGCGGGCTGAGGACACTGCGTAATACGCATTTCTCGAAAAGATATTTCCAGCAACTGTTAGGAAATGGAATAGAAGATTTGCCTCATCGGCTTCTGTATGCGGAAGGCAAAGGTCAACAAAGCGACCTGCTGGACCTATAAAAGCCTCTTTAGAAAGCTTTGATGGCCATCCATCACTATGTTTTGGCTTAAATTCATATTTGGGCTCTGAAGAGCTTAGTAATTCACTACAGATTTTCACTTGTTCCTCCCGATTAGCTTTCTTTGAATTTCTTTGCGCTGAATGGATTTGAAAATGGACATCACCTCAGACCGACACAATGGAGGGCTCACAATCGTTTTATTCAGTGACGCTAAGATCTCCGCAATTAAACTATCGTCCACAGATCGCCGGAATAAATGACCTGCAATCTTAGTAAGCGAAACATTCCGACACCCATTTCCCACCCCGGACTGGAGCAACTGCTTCCATTCTGTATTGGAGGTCGCGGGAGCACTTTCCCGATCTTTCTGGGCCAACTGCGCTAGCCATCGAGGAATAGGAGCAAGGGGGACATCCCTAATATGAAAAGAAGCATCCCACTCATAACTCTTTCCAGAAGGGTGTATGGAAGGCGGAAGCACCACGTAGCCGCCATCCCCTTTGAAATCAACTCCAGGCCTGAATCCTGGCTTCCCGGGAAGGACGAGATTGTCCGGATTTGAAAAGAAAAAGTGAAGGCCGCCTCCGCCAGTCATCACATAAGGTGTATCAGGTAACTTTCCAAACTCCTCTTCAATGTCATGTAAAGTGTATTCGACGCTCGGTAGGCCCAATCTTTGATCTAAATCGAGGACAAAGATATTTCCTCCAGTCCTCCCTCCAAGGTTTCCTTCGGGATGTCTTTGAAACTGCTTATCTAGAATTTTCTTATCAAGAGTAGCGTCCTTAAAACCGTGACTTGTTGCCGGATTTTTGCCTTTTTTCCTTAGTGCGAAAAGAGGAAGCCCAAGTTCAAGATAGAACTCAATGGCACTCCCTCGTCTTCTCATGAAACTCTTATCTATTGTTGAAGAATGTTGAGAACTAGAATTCTCTGACTTATAATCATAGTTAACCATACCAACTCCTTTTCTAGGAACTGAAAGCCCCACTCCCATGGGGTTTTTCTTTATTTATCTTTGTTTCTGATTTTTCACGATTTTGGCGAGCGCCTTCTCGACGTCATCCTCAACCCAAACACTGGACCGACCTACTTTGACAGGCTTTGGAAGCAATCCCTCGCGAATTAAACCGTAAACCCTGGTTTTGCTAAATCCGGATTTCTTCATCAGCCAACCAAGTCTCTGAAAAGTCATATATGAACCTCCTTGTTTCAAAGAAACTGTTAGAGCACTCATATGAACTGAGACCTAAAGAGATTTTAACGGGAGCAGAAGATGTTTTTATTCGACTAACTATTTGATTTTACTTCGTTTGCCTTTTTTGCGAGCAGAATAAATTTCCGTAGATCTGAAGATATTTTGGAAACTTCAATATTTTTTTGAGAGTTATATTTGGCAAGTCGCTCTTTCAATTCATTTACCCAAGATTCATCGTAGGACTCAGATCTCTTCTCCATTGATTCGATCTTTTCGGGAATATTACTTGGAGAAATTTTGGTCCGGCGCTTTGGATTGAGAGCAAAAGCGAGAGCTTTGAACATCTCCCTAAAGTGATCCACTGACTCGCCCCCTAAAAATTTCTTATCGAGGAATAAAATAGAGATAAATGTCAGAAGGACTTCGGCAGAATTCCTTTCGATTTTGATAGAAACTCTAGATGAATCTATTCTTTTGCGTGATGCACCTTTTTGGAGGTCAATTCCAATAGCGCCGAGTACAAGTTGCTCTCCCGCCATAAGACTGGTGTTGTGAAGATGTGATCCCACAGACTTCGCGCAGCCTGTAGTAACCGTAAGAGTCACCTGCTTGTCTCTATTCATTTTACCTCTCGAAATACTCTCGGCTTCATTTCCACAACCTTGTTTTGTCTTGAGGGTGTCCTACCACAAAATTTTTCCCAGTCAGCCATTAAGCTCTTTCTTTTCGTAAAAAGGTCTCTCCTGCGATATGCGGCCTCTACCTTGCTTTCTATTGTATGCGCCATGGCCATTTCGACTGTTTCCCTGGAGTAATTTGTGTACTCAGACGCCCAATCTCTAAATGTTGAACGAAACCCATGCACCGTGATTTTGAGATTCATTCTTTCCTTGATGATTTGCCTAAGGCTTGCACTTGAGAGTGGTTTGCCAATTATTTGGCCTGGGAAAACAAAGTCGCCAAATTGGACCAATTCGTTAATTTCGTATAATTCGTTACTTTCTAGAACATTCCTCAGTATTTGAACACATCGATCCGAAAGAGGAACCCGATGTTCTTTTCGGTGCTTCATACGTTCTGGGGGAATCGTCCATATTGATTTCTCAATGTCGAATTCTGACCATTTTGCGTGCAACACTTCACTCGTACGACTCGCTGTAAGTATTAAGAACTCAAGGGCCTGTGGGGCGAGGCCCTCCTGGGACCGAAGATTAAACATAAACTCTTGAATGTCCTCAATTGGTAAAGCTTCGAAATGCTTCACTCTGGAAACCTCAGTAGGCTTCGGCAAAAGCTTATCTAAATGACCTCTCCATCGAGCCGGGTTTTCTCCCGATCGAAATTGGCGCACAGTGGACCAATCAAGAACCGCTTCGATTCGACCCCTTACTCGGCTAGCCGTCTCAGTCTTCACTCCCCAAATGGGGTCTAAGATCTTCATAACGAGATCCGTATCAATTGACCCGACAGGAAGGTTTCCAATGACTGGGCTCGCATAGGTCGCAAGGGTGCTTTTCCATTGATTTATATGCTTTTGGTTACTCCATTTGGGTGAATGGGCACTAATGTAACCTTTCACACACTCCTCAAAGGTGGTTGTCCTCGCCTCATTTAGTGCCTGCTTCTTCTTTTTGGCATCTCTTTCGTGAATAGGGTCTATTCCCTTCAATAGGAGCCCTTGGTACTCTACCGCCATCTGTCTCGCATCCGCCAATTTCAATGCAGTCACAGATCCAAGACCCATTTCTCTAGATTTGCCATTCAACATAAATCGAAAAATCCAAGATTTAGTTCCTGTTTTGGTGATTTGAAGATAGAGACCGTTTCCATCGGCATATCTACCGGCTTTACTCATTTTTTGTATGGCTAACACATTCAAACCAGATCGCCGCATGCGTTCCTCTGCTTTCCAACCCACAAACCAACCCACAACATTGGGGTGGTTTTCACGGGTCTTGATGGAACGACTACAAACAATCGGCTCGTGGGTTGTCAATGAAACGACAATGGAGTGAACTTCCACGAACTTAGAAAAACATGACACGGAGGGCACCCTCTCCGCCAACATCAATTAAAATAATTCGACCTCACACTTTTTTGACTGAACGCTTCTGGTCGGAAATTTTCTTTACCCCAATTCCTTATTCGTTAAAAACTTCTATGTATGAAATCACTTCCTTCCGGATATGAAATTAGGCAACTCACTGATCAGGAGTTTTTACCTCTTTGGAAAGATCATGCCTCTCGAATCTTCGATGACAACTCTCAGATTTTTCGCGTGTATCAATGGCTGAGTGATACAGAAAAAGAAAAGGCTAAATCTCTTAGAGAGTCCATGGGCGCACCCTTTTGTTTGAATCTTGGTTTATTCTTTGAAGACAAGTTTGTGGGTTGGTCCACAGGACACCAGGAATCCTCAGAAACTTTTTATATGAGAAATTCAGCTGTTCTCCCAGATCACCGTAGAAAAGGACTCTACACGGCTTTACTCACTGAGACTGTGAAAATTGCTGTGGAAAAGGGATTTCAAAAGATCTATAGCCGCCACAGCTCAACCAACAATGAAATTATCATTCCTAAACTCAAATATGGATTTGTCATCACCTCAATGGAGGTCACAGATATTTTTGGTGTTCTTGTTCATCTCACCTATTTTCCAAAAGAGCTACGACGTAAAATGATGGTTTACAGAGTAGGTGACATGAAGCCTGACCGAGAAATTGATTCTTGTTTAGATTTAAAGATTGAGTGGTCTGAGAAAAATTAAAATAACTCATCCGCCCGAATTGTCTCGAGCCAAATTGATTTTTTTAAATTCCAATCAATAGTGGCAGGTGTTCACCGATGCACAGTCGCCATTCGCACAAACGGTTTCTGATGAACAATCTCCCTCGATCGTGCAATCAGAATCAAAGGTACAAGACGCGCCTGAATTCTTACACTTTCCAAAGCTGCAATCTCCATCAATGTCACAATCAGAGTCTAAGCTACACTGCCGTGTTTGGATTCGCGTCAATATGGCGTGATGCGCCTCAGCCTCTTCTTCTTTGCGCTTCAATTCTTCTTCCCGTTCTTTCAGCTCCTGTTCTTTGACCTTGAGCAAAAATTCTTTGCGACCGATCTCATAACCCCTCATAAAGGCGGGTTCCATTTCCATAGGACAAACGCCTTCATAGTTGTTTCCCTTCAATCCAAACTGCTGTCCGTTTTCATAGGTGCAAAAGTGCTTTAGACCTTCTGCACGCCCCTTCATATATCCTTCTTGGGCCGGTTGAATTCCATGCTTTGCACAGGTTTTCGTGTAATCCACAAACACATCAGAAGTCTTTCCTTCAAGGGCGTCCACTTTTCCTCGCTGCTCCCAATCCATGGTCACACACTCTTCCTTAGAAAGGGTGGCACAAGAGGAAATCACAAAAAACAAGGAGACCAAAATTAGAATTTTCATAAATCAGCACCTCAAAGGTATTTCAAAAACAAAGTTAGCATTTTAAATGTAGACTGCAACAAAAAGTGGCGCAGGGATGAGATTCTAATGGTATGAAGGAAAGAGCTCGTTATGCGCTTAAGCAGTCTAAACAGATCAAGAGGACGTTGTGGCTGAAAAAGTAGATGGAATAATTTTTGATTTGGATGGAACGCTTTGGGACGCTACAGATTCTAGCTCCAAAGCGTGGTCCAAGACTGCAGAAAATTTTAGTTTGAAAAGGTCTGTGGCTCCAGAAGATTTAAAATCTGTCATTGGATTGCCTTTTGAAGAATGCATTCAGAATCTGTTCGGTGACTCCGCAACGCCAGAATTGATTGAAGAATTAGAAAAGAATGAAATTTATTTCATTCAAAAATTCGGTGGCATTCTTTATCCCGAGGTGGAAGAAACGCTTAAAAAACTTTCAACACATTTTCCTCTTTATTTGGTCAGCAATTGCCAAACCTGGTATCTAGAGGCCTTCTTCAATCACCATCCCCTACAAAAGTATTTTCAAGATTCCCTGTGCTTTGGAATGACCTTAAAGCCCAAGTCTGAAAATCTAAAAATGATCCTTAAGAAGCACCAAATGAAGTGCCCCTTTTATGTGGGAGACACTCATTGGGATTTTGAGGCCTGCCAAAAAGCGAACGTGAAATTTATCTTTGCAAAATACGGGTTGGGAAAACTAAAAGACCCGAGATCCATCATCTCTATGGATCGATTTTCAGATCTCACAAACATCTTCGATTTGACCACTCGAACATTTCAAAAATCTTAGACCAAAGTCCCTCCCCACGAAGATCTTGATTTGATCACAAAAGAAAAATTGGACTGCCCACCCAAAATCCCCCTTCTTAAAATAGTGACATTGATCAAATCTTCAGAGAGGACGGCGCAGATGTTTTCAACTAAAAGACTGATACTTTTTATTTTTTCAACGGCTATGATTTCAAGCATTGGCTGCACTTCGGACTCGAGCTCGAGCTCTTCCACAAGCAGCAGTATCAACTCAAATGGCCTGGTGATCAACAGCGCCAGTGACGCCCTGGCATCCATTCAAACGGTGGCAACGGCCTCAGCCCTTGGGCTGAAAGATCCCTCGGTCATTCGGCCCATGACAGGAGTGGCAAACACCTACTGCACCGCCACCGGAGGTCCGAAGAAAACCGGCGGGGCAACAATGTCAGACTCAGATTCTGGAATCGCCTCAGCCTACGGCTTTTGCCAAGCCACATTCAACTCACAATCCCCGGATACAGCTCGCGGCGCCCTTTACATTGCCGGCGGAATGGCCTGCGAAGCGGCAGTTGCGGGCCTATTTGATAACTTGGCCACTGGTGGATCCAACACAACCACCAAAAACCTGACCATTTCTACCACTTGCTGGGGCTCCACTGCCGATGTAAATGCCTTTATCTCCGAAAATGGCTCGGCAACGATTTCGAATGTTGCTCTCACTGTCACCGAAGTCTCCGGATCTACCGCATACAATTACAAAGTCACTTTTGTATTGAGCTCTGAAACTGTGAACCTTTATCTCTACAACGCCGGCGGAGTCATTGCTGCTTTGAACGCCTCTGATGGTTGGGCCGTCAAATTTGACAAAAACAATGGAATTATCACTTACGAAAACACCGATTCCACCAACAACCGTCGTGTTCGCATGAAAGTGGTGGGAACGGTGAACTCCAGCGGGGTCTTTTCCGCAGTCTCTTCCGTTCAAGGTTTTCAATTGGAAAACACGAAGCTGTACACTTTTACAGGAAATGTCTCCACGGGGATCAAAGGAAACTTCTATGACACCGGTGGATCCGATCGCACCGACGAATGTTATCTTCCCCCTGGCTTAGGGACGGCCACTTGCTCTGGAGTGACTGCGATTGCGTCCAGCGATGCCAATGCCACCGCACTCAAATCGAACATTGCAACGGCGAAAACAAATTTGAAAGCGATGACTTCATCTCTCCTCAGTGTGACGACCATTGATCCTTCGGACACCGACATCACTCAGTAAGGTCACCACCCTTGAATGATGTCCTGAATGACTTTGTTCGCCTTGAGTAATTTTTGAATGAACGAGCTGTTGTGGGGAATAAAATGAAAGTTGGAATGCCTTCCCCACACCGCTCGCAATTTCCGGTCCAAATCCACCGCTTCTTTTAGGCTTTCCGTTCGCACCCGACTGTTGGACTCGATAGAAATGTTTCCCACGGCTGCTGTTTCAAAAAATACAACGGCATCATATCTATTCAGTTCTTCTTCCAAAGAAGTATTTAGAGATTCAAAAAAATGATCCATCCCATTGGGCCAATACACGGTGCTGTCGATGGTGCCTCGATCACAAAGCAAAATGCGATCGGGATAATTTGCAGATTGCACGTCTTCCAAATTTCTTTGCACATGATAAATCGCTTTTTGAGTGGCCATTTGCGCATGAGGCTCCATGTACCGCGGAAACCCCCCTTCAAAGAGCATTGTCGCAGCCTCGGGCACAACAATGATACAGTCGCCAATCTCTCTTCGAATCAAATCCGCAGCTGTGGTCTTTCCGGCACCTGGTCCACCGGTTAAAACAATGCGGTACGGCTGCTGAGAATCCTTCTTAAAGTTCGCCACTTAAAACTCCTTTGTGGTACAACTTTTTATACCCTTTGGAGGGACCATGAGCCTAGCAAGAATTCAATTTTTGGGTGCCGCAAAAACAGTAACAGGAAGCCAAACACTTCTCGAATTTAGAGAAAAGAAGTATCTCATTGATTGCGGAATGTACCAGGGACCAAAACGAATTCGTGAACTGAATTGGGCGCCGATGAAATATGCTTCTGAAATTGAGGCTGTCTTTCTCACTCACGCCCACGTGGACCATTCGGGACTTTTGCCGAAACTTGTCCGCGAAGGATTTCGCGGTCCTATTTACTGCTCCACTGCAACCAAAGATCTTTGTGAAATCATGCTTTTGGATTCGGCGCATCTCCAAGAAGAAGACGCCCGCTATGCCAATGAAACCAAGCATTCCAAACACCGACCGGCTCACCCGCTTTACACCGTGGATGATGCTGAGCAAGCATTGTCCCTGTTTCACCCACTTCCCATGGATCAGTGGATTGATATTTCTGAGGGCTTGAGTCTACAGCTTTTAAGAGCGGGTCACATTTTAGGTTCCAGCTTTGTACAAATTCGGCTTGAAAAAGAGGACCGATCCAAATTGCTGACTTTCAGTGGAGATTTAGGAAACCCTAGACAAAATGTCATCAAAGGGCCTGTTTCTCTTTTGGAAACAGATGAACTGGTCCTCGAATCCACCTACGGCGATCGCATGCAGTCTCGCACAGATCCCGGAGGAGTTTTGGCAAAATGCATAAATGAAATCCATAAAAGCGGCGGAGTTCTTGTCATCCCGGCATTTGCTGTCGGCCGCACTCAAGAAATTCTTTTTCTCATTCGACAGCTGGAAGACCAAGGTAAAATTCCCGAAGTCCCCACTTATCTGGACAGCCCCATGGCGTCTAAAGCCACGAAAGTTTACTTGAATCACAAAGAGGAACTCAATTTTTACATGAATGGAGACAGCAAAATTGAATCCCCTCTTTGTTCCCATCGCTTTGAGTCCACCGAATCATCGGATGATTCTATGCTTCTTTGCATGAGGGATGGACCGATGATTGTGGTTTCTGCTGCAGGAATGTTAACGGGCGGGCGCGTTCTCCATCACTTGAAAGTTCGTCTCCCCCATCCGGAAAATATTGTTTTGTTTGTGGGTTATCAGGCCGAAGAAACCAAAGGACGATTGCTTGAGAAAGGCTTTCCTAAAATTCGCATTCACCACAAAGAAGTGGAAGTGAATGCAAAGATTGTAACCATGGATGAACTTTCTGCTCATGCAGACACCGAAGATCTGGTTCAATGGGTAAAAAACATCGAGAAAAAACCAAAACGCATTTTCCTCAATCACGGAGAAGAGCCGGCGGCCAATGCTTTAAAATATCGATTGAAACATGAACTCGGCATTGAGGCCCATGTGGTGGAGCCCAATGAAAGTTTTGAGATCTAAATTTGAAATTCTTTCGAGTGGGATCGATTGCCCAGGATCTTTTCCACCTGATCGCACAACTTTAAAACATAATTGCCAGTCACAAAATCCCTGTCATGGAGGGGATTGTATTCCACGATTTCCAAAGCTGACAAACGTGGGTTCTCTAAAAGATGAATCAACCCCTCATAGACCTTTTGAGCCGAAAGCCCCAGCGCCACAGGAGTTCCCACGCCAGGAATCAGTTTTGGATCTAAGCCATCCAAATCTAAAGAGACTCCAAAGGCCTCCTTTCCGGAATCCACAATCGCAAGAGCCTCATTCCAGCAAACTTCAAATCCGCGAGACAAAATTTCACCCATAAAAAAGACGCGCACTTGGAGCTGTTCTAAAAGTTTGGCCTCGCTCGATTCAAAACTGCGCACTCCAAACAACACGGTTCGCGCTGGATCCACCTTTGGCCCTTCAAACATCAACTGAGAAAGTTCTTTATCCCCATAACCCATCAATGTGGCCAAGGGCATCCCATGAATGTTCCCCGTCTCAGAGGTTTCAAAAGTATGTGCATCCATGTGGGCATCTATCCATAAAAGGCCCAAAGGCTTTCCATGAAAATCAGAAATTCCACTCCAGGTTCCCATGGCACAGGAATGATCTCCTCCAAGCACCACAGGAAACTTCCCCTTGGACTTTACCAAGGAGGTCAAAGAAGCCAATTTCATATTGAACTCTAAGATTCCCGGAAGAGCCTGATGAGCCCTGCCGGACCTGTTTTCAGAAATCAAATGAAGAGAATCGTTAAAGTGAGGGGCCAAACTGATAGGCCCAAGACCGGCCCCTAAGTCGTTGGAGCCCGAACCCACGCAAGCTCCTAAAAATTGCACGCCCCCAAAACCCATATCTGCATTGTTGCAAATCTTCTAAAGAGGCCAAGTCAGGATTGGGTCAATTGAGACGGGCCAAAATGCGCTGACCAATTTCCTCATCAAAGGGAGTGAATTTTTCTTGATTCTTATCGAAGGCGTAGACTTCTGCCTGCCGAAGTTCAAACCACCAGGCGTGAAGCTGTAGCTCCCCTTTTTCCAAACGTTCGCGAACCAAGGGGTAAGTTTTCAAATGTTCCAACTGATTCAGTACATTGAATTGGGAAAGTTGATCGTGAAGAGCCAAGGAGGTGTCCACTTGAGGGCAGGCCTTCACTTTGGAAAGGTCCACTTCCCCAAACTGCAGCCAAGACTTCAAATTGGGGCTTGAGAGGCTCTCACGACCTTTGACCAGGGCCTGCATGGCACCGCACTCGGAATGCCCACAAACAACAATGTGAGAGACTTTAAGGGCTTCTAAGGCAAACTCTATGGCCGCGGCCTCGGACTCATGATCGGAAGTGGCTCCATCTCCAGAGGGGGGAACCAAATTCCCCACATTTCGCACCACAAAAAGATCTCCAGGGTCGGTGGAGGCAAACACATTGACCGCCACCCGGCTGTCGGAACATCCGATAAACAAGGCATCTGGCGATTGACCCAAAGCCAACTTGGCAAAGGTTTCCCGAACGCCTGGACGCACATTGTTGCGAAAATCCACAATCCCTTTAACAAGCTTTTTCATAGGGCTCCACCTTCTCTCCCCTTACTGTTTTGGGGAGATGTGGACTATACCGGTAGTTCCTATGGAAATCACCCTGTCCCAAGTTTTTAACTTGGAATTCAGGTTGTAAACGTGGGTATTCAGGGTATGGGCACTGACTTTTTTGTGCTTCCAAATGCGGTTGACCAAATCCGGCTTTGAAACCCGATGATCTGGCGCGCAAAGAAGGGTCTTCAAGATTTGGAACTCGATGCGAGTCAACTCCACAGACTTCCCATCCAACTGGCAGCTCATGTCGCCGTGGTTCAAAATTAAACCTGAAAAATTAGAAAGGTGGGATCGAGAGTGGTCTAAAGCTTTCTTGATTCGAAGAAAAATTTCCTCGGCCGTGGCATCTTTGTTGATGAAATCGTCGATCCCCTCCCGGTAGGCCATCAAACGAAAATCTTTCGACTCGTACTCCGTTAAAATCAAAACAGGAGGAATGTTATTTTCGATCTCGCGGAAGCGTTTGTAGAGAGTGATCCCGTCAATTCCGGGCATCTTTAAGTCTATCAAAATCGCATCCGCACTCATCACAAGCTCTCGAGTGAGGGACTCTATGGGTTCAGAAATTTCGTTGAGAGGTTGAACTTCACAAAAGGGGGACATGCGAGACTGAAACTGATTGCAGTAAGATGGGTCATCATCAATAAGCAATATGTTCATAGTCATTCCTTTTTAATTGTTCTGGTTTAGTAACGCGAATATTAAATATAAATGCTTGAGACAACTGATTTCTACTTTCAGGTGTACCGCTTCATTTATTCCGCGGCTTCAGGAATCTTTATTCTGTCCACCTTTTTGTCTTTTTCATACTACCTGAGGTTCCGCGAAAAGTTCGCAGGATCCCAAATGATATTGAGTCTTTGCCTGCTTTTTTACATCCTTTCGGCCTTTGTTTACACCTATGGAACCCCTTCTTATTTTTACAATCGCCTGGTTCTTTCGGGAGTCTATTTTTCTGGTTGGATGATGTTTGTCATCTACATTCAAATGGTTACAAAGCTTCTTGGAGTTCGCTCAACCACCATAAACTTTTTAATTGCTCCCATTCGGGTGGTTCCTGCCTTGGTTGTCTTGGATGTTGTTTTGAGTTTTTTTCGTGACGGACAGTCCTTCTTTTTTATGCCCCAACCCACCCTTGGGGTTCGAAATGAATTTATGTCTGTGGTCTATGGCAACATGTCTGTCAGCCCGTCAATTTTTATTGTCTTCGCCCCCGCAAGCATCTGCCTTTTGCTTTCGTGCCTTTATTTGATTTTTAAGTACCCCAAGCAAATCCGAAAAGAACCCCTTTTGACCTCAGGAATTTTAACCATCCTGCTTTCGCAAACCAACGATATTTCTATGACTCTTTTTGACCCCAAAGGTCTCTTTCCCTTAGCCTTTTCGGGTTACTTGCTTGAAATGGTTCGCTTCAATGTTTCGTTGTTGGAAAGATATCTGATTCACAACGATGCCATGAAGGCGCGCTTGAAAGATTCCATTTTAAGTTTTGCCCAGGTTCGACTTTCCAAACAGATTCTTCATGATGTGAAGTCCGTTCGAAGGAATTTGATTTATACTTTAGAAAAAAACCATCCAGGCTCCCCCGTACGCACCCTCTTAAGTGCGGAAATCGATCGATTGAAAGTCTATGAGGGCGAAGCTCGCGGACCCAAGGAAATTTTAGATTTAAGAGAAATGGTGGAACTGACATTAAGTCTTTTTACAAAAGAACTCTTGGAAAAAAACATTTCTGTTCGAAATGTACTGCCATCAGAAGTTTGCGTCACCATGCACAGACATGATCTCCTTATCGTTCTGATCAATTTGATACAAAATTCCATCGATGCCATCGAAAAAAACAAAGACCGTTGGATTAAGTTTTCAGCTTCGGAAACAGATCGCCATGTCCATTTGGAGGTGAGTGATTCTGGAAAGATGTCCGGCGAGGACACTCGAAATTTGTTTCGCGTCGGGTACTCTTCAAAAGGAAATCACCGCGGAGTGGGTTTAAACATTGCCCAAGAAGCCCTTGCCGCCAATGGCGCCTTGATTTCATTGTGCCCAGCCTCCATGAACACCACTTTCAAAATTGATTTTTATAAAATTTAGTTTGTTCCAATTTGAGAATGACTGTCTGCTCAATAAACTTTTTTTTAAAAATTAGAAGTTCAGATTCAATGAATCCGCCCTGGACTTAAGTTCTAAGACCTTTAGCCAGCTTTCCCGAAAAAGTTGGTATGAAAAACTTAAAGCTTCTACCCATTGTATTTGCAACTTTGACATTAATGGCCTGTGCCGGCAACGAACAGATGCCCGAACAGATGGCCTCTCAAGATCAGACGGAGCAGGACATCAACCAGCCCGTTCCTCCCCCGGAAGATCTTCCACCTGAAGTTATCATCGGTGACGACAATCCTCCTCCAGAGGCGGACCAACCCTATCATTTTCCCCAGTGGAATTCGAATTCAGGAATTTCTCAAAGCATGTTTGAAAGAGTGCGCGATTATTACAATGCAAACTGGGAGTCCTTTGCGAACCGTCAATATGTTGTGATTATTGATTTGGGCAAAAAGAGTGATGTGAAACGTTTTGTCCTTTTTGATTTAAGAACTGGAAACTTCACCCGTTATCTCACTTCACATGGAAAAGGTTCGGATCCCAACAATGATGGTTATCTGGATTCTTTCTCAAATGTCTCTGGATCCAAGCAGTCTTCCATTGGATACTACAAGACTTTGGGAACCTACTACGGGTCCAATGGATACTCTTTGCGCTTGGATGGACTGAGTGAAACCAACTCAAATGCCCTTTCCAGAGCCATCGTGGTTCACGGCGCTTCTTATGTCAATGAGGCCGCAGGTTACGCGGGTCGAAGTTGGGGATGTCCCGCTTTGGACCAAGGTGTTTCCGCAAGTGTAATCAATAAGATCAAGGGTGGAGCTCTATTCGTTGTTGCGACCTCACGTGAGGTCAATGCATACTTCAAGCTCGCGAGAAAATGAGTTGTAACTGCTGGCCATCACCGCACCGTAAGCTCCGGTGTCTAAAATGGCCAGCCAATCTCCTTGTTGAGGTTCGCCCTCCAAAGAAACGTCATATCCCAAAACATCTGAAGATTCACAAACTGGTCCCACCACATCACAAAGAAACGAACTGGATTCCGCTCTTTTTTTAAGAGGCAAAATGCGGTGATAGGCTTTGTAAAGAGAGGGTCTCATCAAATGGTGCATACCGGTGTTTAAAATCACAAAATTTTTGTACGCCGTCTTCTTTATGTACTCGACCTGCGCCAACAAAATTCCACTGCGCGCCACCAAAAACCGACCGGGTTCAGCAAAAATTCGACAACCCAAACTCTTTAACTGGGGACGCACGCGCCTGGCAAACTCCTCCACTCTTTGAAATTCGCTCTCATAGTTGTCACTGTGATAATCAATTCCCAAGCCCCCGCCCACATCAAAACTCTCCAGCTTGTGGCCCAAATCGTTGAAATAGCGATATACCGGGATGGTCTTTTCCACAGCTTCCACAGAGCTATCCACATTTAACAACTGGGAACCTATGTGGAGAGTCAGTCCCACCAGTCGCACATTCTCTCCATGACGCTTCAAAAGATCCGTCAATTCGGGAAGAAAACTCTCATCCATTCCAAATTTGTTCTCTTTAAATCCCGTGCGGATGTAAGGGTGAGTGTCCGCATTCACATTGGGATTGTAACGAAAAGCCACCCGCGCGCACTTTTTTAAAGATTTCGCTATTTCCCCAATGCGATCCAGTTCCATGGGGCTTTCCACATTGATCTGCGAAATGGGATCTTGAAGGGCCAATTCCAAGTCCTTCTTGGACTTTCCCACTCCACTGAAAATCATTTGTTCCCTTGAAAATCCAGCATTCAAGGCTTTTTGAAGTTCTCCCCCCGAAACAAGATCCACACCCAAACCAAGATCACGAGCTCTTTTTAAAATTTCTGGATGGGAGTTGGCTTTCATTGCATAGTGAATGCGAGCCTCTGGACCAAAACAGGAAATGTAATGTTGAGCGCGCTCCTCAAAGGGTTCCAAGTCATAAAGGTAAAAGGCCTGTTCGTGGCCATCTGCGAATTTTTTCAATTCCAGATCCTGTGAACTGCGAGCTAGAAAAAGGTCTTCACCTTTGTAGTAAAAGCGTTCGCTCACTGATCCAATCCAAATTCTTTATGAAGTGCCTGGGCGGCTTCCTGCAAATGGCTCTGCTCAATGACGGCACTGATTTTAATGTCAGACGTTGTTGTTAAAAAAAGTTGAGCATTGATTTTATCCAAGACTTCAAAAAACCGTCCAGCAACTCCCGAGTGAGTTCTCATTCCCACTCCCACCGCCGAGAGCTTTGCCAAATTGTTCAAAATGGATATTTCAGAATCTTTAGGTAAAAAGGCTTTCAACAAAGCTTCCACTTCACTCACATCTTCGCCATGAACCGAAAATGCCAAACGCTGACCGTCTTCGTTGAAGCTTTGAGTGATAATATCAATCACCACACCTTTTTCCGCCAAATGGCCAAAAAGTTTTGCCATAAATCCAGGTCCCACCGGAGTGGGAAAGATTTTTACAATTGAGGTCATTGCCTCGTGGGTGATTGCTGATACAACCGGGGCTTCCATCTCATCTCCTGTTTCCGGAAGGATCCATGTTCCTTCTCTGTCTTCAAACGTAGATCTCAAGTGAATTTTTACACCAAACTTAGCCGCCAGCTCCACACACCGAAAGTGAAGCACCTTCGATCCGAGCACGGCCATTTCCATCATTTCGGATGCACCCAAGGTTTGCAGCTCTCTGGCTTTAGGGACCAATCTGGGATCCGCAGAAAAAACTGCTGGAACATCCGTATAGATCTCACACTCCGCTTCTCCAAGCGCTGAAGCCAATGCCACAGCGGTTGTGTCTGAGCCGCCTCTTCCAAGAGTCGTGATCTTTCCCTCATAGACTCCTTGAAATCCAGCGACCACAGGAACCACTCCTTGATCCACATAAGATTTCAGTAAGTCGGCATTCACATTTTGAATCTTTGCTTTTGAAAAAATGGCGTCGGTTTCAATTCCCAGCTGAAACGCCAAAAGGGGGACCGATTTCACTCCAATACTCTCAAGAGCCATGGACAAAAGGGCCACGGAAACCTGTTCTCCGGAGGCCAACAACATATCGTAAGCGGAACCTCGGGAACTGGTGTTGATTTCATTGGCCAGACGAACCAATCGATTGGTCTCACCAGACATGGCCGAAACCACTACAACCGGCAAATCCCCTTTGGCCATGTCTCTTTGAATCCGTGCGGCCACAGCCTCAATTCTCTGAGTGGTACCAACCGACGTTCCACCAAATTTTTTTACCGATATTTTTCTCATTTGCGGCGAAGCTAACACAGCCTTTCGCGTGTGGTCTACTTATGGGATTCAACCGGGAAGAAGTTTCTGGTATACCTGAGGGTCCATTTTTCAAAGGTGGTGGTTCATGGTCCGTTTGATTGTCTTCGCTCTTTTCCTGTGGGGATCCATGGGTTGTACAAAGACCGAGAACACCTCTTCGTCTCAAAATTCAGGTTCCGAAAATTCCACCTCCTTAGAGGCCCCTACCCCTTCACAGAGGAAAACCCTCGTCTTTATTGGCGATTCATTGACGGAGGGCTACGGAGTTCCGAAGGACTTTTCATTTCCATCACTGGTCCAGCAGAAACTGGAATCTAAAGGGCTTTCCTACGAGGTGGTCAATTCAGGGGTCTCCGGATCCACCTCGGCCAGTGCTCCCTCACGGGTCAAGTGGGCTCTGAAGTCAAAACCGGAATACATCGTCCTCGCATTGGGAGCCAATGATGGACTTCGAGGACTTTCCACCTCCCAAATGAAAAAGAATCTTTCGGAAGCCATTGAGTTGGCCCAAGCAAAAAAGGTCAAGGTGCTGCTTTTGGGAATGTATATGCCTCCCAGTTTGGGGTCTAAATACACCAAAGATTTCGCAAAGGTGTTTTCAGAGATCACAAAGAAATACAAAGTGCCTCTTTTGCCCTTTCTTCTGGAGGATGTAGGAGGAGTGCAAAAATACAATCAAGCGGACGGAATTCATCCCAACGAAGAAGGACACCAAAAAATTGCCCAGAACGTCTTCCGCTTTCTTGAGGAGAATTTGAAATGATTGAAGCCCAACATGTCGTAAAATCTTACGACCAAGGAAAAACTCGCCTGGAAATATTAAAAGACATCCATTTTAAAGTGGAGAATTCAGAGATCGTTGCCATTTTGGGACCTTCAGGGAGTGGCAAGTCCACCTTGCTTTCATTGATCTCTCTTTTGGAACCTCCCGACTCAGGAAAGCTTTTGTTTGACGGTGTAGACACCACCTCATGGTCTGAATCTCAAAGAACTCAGTACCGCGGATCAAATATAGGGATTGTCTTTCAACAGTTTCATCTGGTTCCCTACTTGACCGCATTAGAAAATGTGACCCTGCCCTTAGTGATCAATTCAAAGGCAGAAAAAAATGAAATCTTGGAGCGTGCCAAAGAACTGCTTTCATTGGTTGGCCTTGCTGAAAGATCTTCCCACCGCCCCTCGGAGCTGAGTGGAGGAGAACAGCAACGGGTTGCTCTTGCTCGGGCTTTGATTCACCGGCCAAAACTTCTTCTTGCAGATGAACCCTCTGGAAACCTGGATCAGGAGACATCCTCTGAAGTGATGGATTTGTTTTTCAAAATCGTTCGCGAAACCAAGACAACGACTCTTTTAGTCACTCATGACTCTAATCTTGCGGACATCTGTGATCGAAAGCTTTTTCTCAGTAAAGGACAGTTGTGTTCATAAATTTAGTTTTAAAATCTCTTTGGGTTGAACTTCGAGATTCCCTTTCTGTGATTTTGGCATTGAGCGTGGGTCTTATCGGCCTTTCTTTAGTCCTTTCTTCTCGAACGGCTGTGGAATCTCAAATGCAAAATAAAGCTCAAGAGATCTTAACCTCTGACTTGAGCATTTCTGCGCGCCGAATTTTTAATGAGCCTCAAAAAGAGGAGTTTAAAAATCTCATTGGAGATCGCCCCTACCATTCCGCATTGAGTTTATTCACAATGTCGACTTTTGGAAACAACTCTCGCCTGACCTACGTGAAAGCGATCCCAAAGGGATATCCTTTTTATGGAAATATTCAGACCAACGCAGGACCCTTAAACTTCATATCTAACACCAACGAACCGGGGATCTATGGTGACCAACAGTTCTTTGACCAATTGAACGTCCGTGAGGGCGACAAAGTTCAAATTGGGAAGTCGTATTTTCTCGTAAAAGGTAAAATTACAGATGATTCCAGCCAAAGTTTTCGGTTTTCCTCTTTGGCTCCCAAAGTCTACATTTTTAAAGATCACCTGATTCAAACAGGATTGATACAATTCGGATCTACCATCAGTGAAACCATTTACGTAAAAACGCGAAGCTCAGAAGATCTTGACGCCCTTCAAAAAAATCTTCTGAAGAAGATCAAGGACACCTCCGTTCGAATTCAAACTTCATCCCAAGCTGCGAACAGTTCTGTGCGGGCTCTGTCTTACTTAAGTGACTATTTGGGATTGATTGCGCTCGCTGGCTTTATGCTTGCATCCCTGGGCGCTGGATTTATTTTTTATGAGTCTTTGACCAAACAGCTCAAAGTTTTTTCGATTTTTCAAAGTCTTGGGCTCTCTCGCAGAAAATCGTTGGCCCTTCTTCTCTTGCAAACCTTTGTATTGGCCGCCATCTCAAGCCTTTTAAGTTTTATTGTTTCGATTCCACTTTTTTCCTTGATCTCAAAGTATTTGCTCAGTCAGTTTCAAATCGAAGTGAGTTTAGGACTGGGAGTTCAAACCTTATTCGCGCTCTTCACCTTGGCCTTTATCAGTTCCCTATTGATTTCCTTGTCCCATTTCTCTGCTCTGCTCTTTGCTCCAATGAGATCTCTGTTGGACTTTGAACTTTACCTTCAATCGCAGCGGAAGCCCTTGATTGCTTCCTTTCTTTTGAGTTTGGCTTTTATGTTCGGAATTGGAATTTTGATTTCTAGATCCTACGTCATCTCTGGTTTTTTCAGCCTTGGACTTCTTTTGATCTTTGGACTGGTCGGTGGAATTGGCCTGGTTTTCATTCGATTTCTGTCTAAACTCCCTTTGCCTTCTTGGGCCCACCTTGCTTTTTTGGAATTAAATGGTCGAAAAGCAACTCAGCTGATTTTACTTTCTGTGATGTCCATTAGCATTTTGCTCCTAAATTCTGTGAATCAGATTGAGCACTCCATACAAAATCAAATCAACGTTTCCTCACATTCGGAAATTCCGTCTTATTTTCTTTTTGACATTCAAGACAATCAAATTGGACCTCTCAAAGATTTGGTGAATCAGAGTGGGCTTCGATTGGTCAGCCCCTCTCCCATGATTCGGGCAAAAATGATCGCCATCAATGGAAAATCCTATGAGATCGAAACTTCCGAAAATCGATTCGAAACCCGAGAAGAAGCCGAAGAAGCTCGCTTTCGAAATCGCGGGTTGAATCTATCCTACCGAAGTGAACTCTACCCCGGAGAAAAATTGATTGCAGGTCAACCGCTTCCCGAAAGCTACAAGGAAGGAACGCCCATTCAACTTTCTGTGGAAAAAGATTATGCCCGTCGGGTAAAGCTGTCCTTGGGTGATTCCATCGAGATGAATGTTCAAGGATTGAAACTCAAGGGCATCGTTCACAATTTGAGACAAGTCTCATGGACCACCTTTCGACCCAACTTTTTTGTGGTTGTCCAACCTGGAGTTTTGGAAGGCGCACCAAAAACTTGGCTGGCGGGGATTTCGAGAGGAAACTCTGAAGAAACCCAACAACTTCTACGTCAAATGGACAAAGATTTTCCCAATGTATCTTACGTGGACCTGGATCAGGCCATTTCAAAGATTCGAGAAATCACAGGGCAAATGAGCCAAGCCCTTTTGTTAACGGCAGCTTTGGTTTTGCTTACAGGGTTATTTATTATGTTTACAACCGCACGATTTCACTTTCAGAGATCACAACAGGATTTAAACTTGATTCGAATTTTAGGGGCGGACCCAAGCTTCGTAACTAAAAAGACTTTTACAGAACAAATGGCGTTGTCCGCAATGTGTCTTTTTCTCGGACTTTTAGGAAGCTATATGTTTTCCTATTTGTTGATGAATCAGGTTTTTGACGCGGACCTGGATTGGAAATGGAAAACCCCAGGGCTTTTGACCTTGGGGCTTTTGCTGGTCTCAATTTTTATTTCGGATATGAGCCGACGTTGGAGCCAATCCACAAGTCCGAAATCTTTTTTAAGCTAAGACATCTTTTCTCGTTTTATAGAATGATAACGACGGCAGAGCCTTTATATTTTTTCGCCATGCTGAAAACTTTTGAACTTTTGTTCCGATCCATTCGAACACATCCATGAGAAGCGGGTTTGCCCAAAGTGTTTTTTTGAGCCGCCGTGGATGCTTTATGAAAGAAGACTCCGCCTTGAATTTGAATGGCATCTTCCAGATAAATCTTGCGCCCAAGTTTTCTCGTAAATGTGCGGTTGATGCGCTTTTTTACGATTTCCTTTCCCTTTAGAGAGAATTTTCCATTGGGGGTCATCCGACTGGATTTTCCAGTGGAAATCTTAATATCGGTCAAACCATTCACAGGTTTCCCGTCCAAATACAAAGACAAACGTTGCTTGGATTTAGAAACTCTCAATTCCAAACGTGCCTTGGACGAAGCTGGAATCACATCCATGGTGGGATTGTCTGCACGAATTTCACTCATCTCTTGATCAAGAATCTGAGATTGAAGCTCTGCCTCTTCTTTAAGAAACTGGGCTCGTTGAGCGTCATTGAGTTTTCCGTAACGGTTCTCATACTCTTGCAAAGCTTGGCTTCCATAATCTCCCAAATCTTGATGAAGTGCGATGGCTTCTTCGTCTGACATCACGGGATCCACATTGAGAGAACTTGCAGAGGCAAAAGATCCAGCAAGAAACAAATTGATAAATATCACTTTAATAAGACGAGAAACCGACATCGTTGAAACTCCTTTTGGTTGTATGATCCTCACTCAAGAGGTTCTACAACTTCGTAGTCCAAATATCGCGCCAACTGTTCTCAGTAAAAAACGTACCTAGAGATTTTTTTTGATAAAACAATTTCAACCTTGGTGCCAATTGATGCCCTATCAAATCCATTTTGACACAGCGGGTGCAGATTTTGGTACCTGGCACCTAAATCAACCGCCGAGGTAGGCTTTGCGGACAGCATCACTGGAGAAAAGCTCTTCACCCTTTCCAGACAAAGTGATCTTTCCCGTCTCTAAAACATAGGCACGGTGTGAAGATTTCAAGGCCATGGCCGCATTTTGTTCAACAAGCAAAATGGAAAGGCCATCCTCCTTATTGAGCTTCTTGATGATTTCAAAAATTTGCAAAACAATCTTTGGAGCCAATCCAAGTGAAGGCTCATCAAGCATCAGTAGTTTGGGCTTTGAAAGCAGAGATCGGGAAATGGCCAGCATCTGTTGCTCTCCCCCCGAAAGGGTTCCTGCCGAGCGGTTCAGACGTTCCTTCAAACGGGGAAAAAGATCAAAGCATTGATCCATTTCTTTTTTGATGTTCGATCGGTCTTTTCGAAGAAAGGCACCCAATTCCAAATTTTCACGGACGGACAAATTCAAAAAAATTCCTCGTCCCTCAGGAGTTTGAATCAACCCCTTCTTCACGACTTTGTGGGCAGCAATTCCATTCAGTGGCTCCCCCAGGAATGAAACCTGTCCCGAATAGGCAATCAAAGAAGACAGTGCTCGCAAAGTGGACGACTTCCCCGCTCCATTGGAGCCAATCAAAGAAACCACTTCCCCTTCATAAACATCAAAAGAAATGCCTTTGACCGCTTCAATGGGTCCATAATTCACTTTTAAATCTTGAACCGAAAGAATCTCTTTAGACATTGGCAGACTCACTTCCCAGATAGGCTTCAATCACTTTTTTGTTTTCTTGAATCTCCTCTGGTCTTCCGGAAGCAATAATTTCTCCGTGATCCAAAACAAAAATTTTCTCACAGATGCCCATCACCAATTTCATATCGTGCTCAATCAATAAAACGGACAACTGAAATTGCTCACGGATTTTCTGAATCAAACCCATCAACTCTTCGGTCTCCGAATGATTCAATCCGGCTGCGGGCTCATCCAAAAGCAAAAGCTTTGGACTCGCAGCTAAGGCCCGTATGATTTCAATGCGTCTTTGAATTCCATAAGGAAGACTGCCCGCCTCTTCTTCTGCCAAGTGAGAAAGACCGAAAATTTCTAAAAGCTCTTTGGCCCTGAATAAAAATTGATCTTCGAAACTGTGATATTTTTTAGATCTCAAGATGGCTGACCAAAAACTGTAAGGTCCCGCTTTGTGCATGGCGATCCCAATGTTTTGAACCACACTCAAAGTTGAGAATAGACGAATGTTTTGAAAGGTTCGGACAATGCCTTCTCTAGAAACCTCAAAAGGTTTTTTTCCAAGCAGGCTAGAACCTCTAAACGTCAATTCTCCGGAGGTCGGAGCATAAATTCCCGAAATGATATTAAAGACCGTTGTCTTGCCAGCTCCGTTGGGACCAATCAATCCCACCAGCTCTCCCGACTGAACCTCCATATTCAAATCCGTTAAAACTTTGAGGCCGCCAAATTGAATACTGGTTTGCTTCAATGACAACAGCGAGGAGGCACTCATTTGGCACCTCGCTTTTTAAATGGAAAAAAAGAATTCCACTCTCTGGATCCTAAAAGCCCTTGAGGTCTTAAGATCATCAACAAAATCAGACTTAAAGAATAAATCACCATGCGAAGATCCACACCCGTATACTCTTGCAACGGACGCAATGCTTCCGGAAGAATGGTGACAAAAATAGCGGCAAGGACTGATCCGGTCAGGCTTCCCATTCCACCCAACACAACCATAATCACCACATCCACACTCTTCATAAACTGAAAGCTTGCAGGGTTCAGATAATTGGTGGTGTGAGCAAACAACGAACCTCCAACACCAGCGAAGAAACTGGAAACCACGAAAGCAAAAACTTTTGTTTGCGTGGTATTGACTCCCATACATTCAGAAGCCACTTCATCTTCTTTGACACTTAAGAATGCTCGACCAAAAGAGCTTTGAGTCAACCGCCACAGAACCAGCCAGGTTCCACCGGCCAGAAAAAATGCCAAAGCCGTTCCTACAAAAAAGTTGGTTGGTCCAGGAACTCCGTAAAGTCCTCGAGCCCCACCGACGGACTCCATATTTAACAAAATCACTCGAATGATTTCACCAAACCCCAAGGTTACAATGGCCAAATAATCACCGCGAAGTTTCAAAGAAGGCATTCCCACCAGCCAACCCGCAACCGCCGCAACTGAGCCTCCAGCCAACGCATAAAATGGAAAATTTAAAAAATCCAAAGAGCCCGTAAACACTTTAAAATGCAAACTCAACACTGCGGAAACATAAGCACCCACGGCCATAAAGCCTGCATGGCCCAAAGAAAACTGTCCGCAAAAGCCATTCACTAAATTTAAGCTGGTTGCCAAAATCACATTGATTGCAATGTAGCTTAGAATCAGTTGTTGATAAGGATTTAAGATGCCTTGAGAAAAAGCGGCCATTCCCAAACTGAACAAAATCAACCAGAGCAAAGCAGAGCGAAGAATCTTCATTACACCTTCTCCACTTCATACTTTCCAAAAAGTCCTGAGGGCCTAAAAACCAAAATCACAATCAATAGGCCGAAGGCCAAAGCATCACGGTAGGTGCTAGAAAGATAGGCCACAACCATTTCCTCAGACAAGCCCATTAGCAAACCACCTACAACCGCACCAGGAAGACTTCCAATTCCTCCAAGCACCGCTGCCACAAACGCTTTCAACCCGATCAACATTCCCATCAAAGGATCAATCTTTGGATACTTCAAACCCACCAATACGGCGCCCACTCCTGCAAGCGAGGACCCAAGAACAAACACCAGAGAGATCATCAAATCCACATTGATTCCCATCAATGATGCCGAAGATCTGGAGTGCCGAACTGCACGAATGGCCATTCCCATCTTGGTGTGATGAATTAAAAAATGAAGCAGAGCCATTGCTGCCAAAGACACACCGATGATCGTCAAATCAAACGATCGAATTTGAATTTGACCAAACTGAATCAAATCCTTGTCTTGCAAGACTTGAGGAAAAAGTTTTGGATCTGCACCAAACACGGCCTGTCCGGAAAACTGAAGAAACAAACTGACGCCAATCGCAGTGATCAATACATTCAGTCGAGGCGCTCCCCTTAAGGGTCGATAGGCCAGCCGTTCAATTGTCAATCCCACCAAAGAGCAAACCATCACCGCAATCAAAATGGAGATCACAAAAGAGGTCCATCCGGGATGATCACTCAAGTGCAACCATTTGTTGGAATAGTAAATGGAAAATGCGCCCAGCATGTAAACTTCTGCATGAGCGAAATTGATCAACTGAAGGACTCCGTAAACCATCGTATATCCCAAAGCAATCAATGCGTAGATCGCTCCAAGATTCAGACCATTGAGTACGTGCTGAAGAAAATCTTCCAAGCCCTTCCTCCGCGAAATCTATTTTAACGACAAGGTTCGAATGAATTTTAAGCCTTTGTCCTTTACTTGAACAATAAAAGCTTCTTTGTCTGCGTTGCGGTTTTGATCAATGGTTATGGTTCCTGTAGCACCTTTGAAATCTTTAGTTTCAGCGATCGCCTCTCGAACCTTATCTGGAGTCAGCTCATCCACTTTCTCCAAAGCTTGAACCAAAACTCGAGCCGCATCATATCCAGAAGCAGCCATCCCATCTGGAGTTTCGCTGTATTTTTCTTTGTACTTCTTAATAAACTCTTGAGTCGCAGGATTGGGGCTCTCGGTGCTGTAATGGTTTGAGTAATAAGCACCTTCAATGGCTTCGCCACCAATTTCAAAGAGCTTAGGACTGTCCCAACCATCCCCACCTAAAAGCGTGGCCTTGATTCCAAGTTGACGAGCCTGACGAGCAATCAACCCCACTTCGGTGTAATAGGCCGGAATAAAAATCGCATCCGGTTTTTCGCTTCGAATGGCCGTCAATTGAGCTTTAAAATCTGTGTCACCTGTTTGAAAGTTTTGAATGGAAGTGATTTCTCCACCCAACTCTTTAAATTTCTTCTCAAAGAATTCGGTCAAACCCAAACTGTAATCCGATTTTAAATCTTTTAAGATTGCGACCTTTTTCACTTTCAAATCTTCAAAAGCAAACTTAGCCATAACCGGACCTTGAAAAGGATCAATAAAACACACCCGAAAAATGTAGTTTCCAATTTCTGTCACTTTTGGATTTGTTGAACTGGGAGAAATCATCGGAATTCGAAACTGTTGCGCAATGGGAGCTGCTGCCAAAGATCGATTGCTGGCAACCTCTCCGAGCAGTGCAAGGACGTTGTCTTGAGTGATCAATTTCTTCACCACAGCAGCTGCTTCATCAGGCTTTCCTTGATTGTCCTCGGTGATCAATTTGATTTTTTTGCCTTTGACTCCGCCGGCAGCATTGACCGCATCAATGGCCAAACGAATGCCTTTGTCTGTGCTTTGGCCAAACGTAGCCTCTGCTCCTGTTAAAGATCCAAACTGCCCAATGCGAATTTCAGAATCATTTGAAGCTTTGTCCGAATTTCCCGTACAGCCGATCATACCGAAGTTGAAAAATGACAAAATCAGTGACCCAAAAATAAACTTTTTCATAATTCCCCCCGGAACATGGATTCAAAAAACGTATCAACCAAATCCTTGCGTTGTCACGAACTGGTTCAGCACCTTTGGGAAGAAGACTCTCTCCACAGCTCTCACTCTTTCTGAAAGAGACTTCAAATCATCTTCGGCAAGAACATCTACCTTTTCAGCACCTAAAATTTGGCCTTCGTCATAGTTCTCGTTCACCAAATGAACTGTGACACCAGATTCTTTTTCTCCTGCATCCAACACCGCTTGATGAACATGATCTCCATAAAGACCTTTTCCTCCAAATTTTGGGAGCAATGCGGGGTGAGTGTTTAAAATTTTTCCTGAAAATCTGGAGAGCAAGGGTTCACGAATCAAAAGCAGAAATCCCGCCAAGGCAATGAAATCAACTTCCATCTCTTCTGCAAGTTCTAGAACATCATCGAAAAATTCTTCTGGAAAATCTGAGTCAAAGGGAATGTAGTGACTGGAAATGTTCAAGTTGTCCGCAAGCTGAATCACGCCCGCCGAGCGGCGATTTGTCACCACTCCCACAACTTCGTAATTGAACGAATTTTTTTGAGCTTCACGGACCAGTGCTTCGAAGGTGGTTCCTCCTCCTGAAGCTAAAACTAAAACTTTGGCTTTATTTTTTGTAAGCGACAACTTTCTGCTCAATCGTTCCAAAAAGATTTCGGCCTTGAGAATCAATCATTTCCATTTTGATGGTGTCACCCACCTTCATAAATGGAGTTTTGATCGTTCCCTCGTTAATTTTCTCGATCATCCTTTTTTCAGCCAGACAGCTGCTTCCCACTTCAGGATTTTCATTGGAAACCGTACCGCTTCCTATGATTGTGCCTGCCGCCAAAGGACGGGTGCGAGCCGCATGGGCAATCAACTGACCAAAGTGAAAGTGCATAGCACCCGCATTTGCTTTGCCGAAAAACTCCCCGTTGTAGGTCACTTGCAGAGGCAAATGAATGCGACCATCTTGATAGGCCCCATTCAACTCGTCTGCCGTCACCGCAAAGGGAGCAAAGGCGGAAGAGGGTTTGCTTTGGAAAAAGCCAAATCCTTGAGCCAATTCCTCGGGAATCAAACCTCGCAAAGAAACATCGTTGATGATGACAAAAAGGACAATTTTCTCCAGAGCCTCCTCTGGAGTCACGCCCATGGGAACGTCATCCAGAATGACGCCCACTTCACCTTCGAAATCTGTTCCGTGGCTGAAATCCACTTGGGGGATGTCTTCTTTAGGAGCCAAAAAGGAATCACTCCCCCCTTGGTACATCAAAGGAACTGTTTCCAAAGTTTCGGGAAGAGGAGCATTTCGCGCCATACGAACCAATTTGATGTGATGGATAAAGGCCGAACCGTCCGCCCACTGAAAAGCACGCGGAAGTGGAGAATGAAGAGAAACTGAGTCCACATCAAAGGCCTCTTCGCAGGTGCCTTCATTCAGCTTGTTGTACAAAGCCTCCAATTGAGGTTTTGCCGTGGCCCAATTTTCGATGGCCTCTCTTAAACATTTTGCGACGTGCGGTGCTTTGACCGCTCTTTGATTGTCCTGAGAAACAACGATAAGCTCACCGTCGCGGCTTTTATTATTTATTGTTGCTAATTTCATGATGGATCTTTTTCGCAGATTATATGAGCAGGATCACGGCTCGCTGCGACACCCCGAGGAGGCCCTGTGTCTGCTAAAAATAAAGTGATTTTATACAGTTACTACCGAAGCTCGGCCTCCTACCGGGTGCGGATTGGCCTCGCCCTAAAAGGGTTAGAGGTGGAATATCACGGGGTGCATTTGCTCAAAGACGGAGGTCAGCAGCGAACTTCGGATTATGCCCAGATCAATCCCATGCTTCATGTACCCAGCCTTCGCCATGGAGATTTTGTACTTTCTGAAAGCATGGCCATCTTGAAATACTTGGATCATTTGGAGGCCAGCCCTCGGCTTTTTCCGGAAGATTCACAGGTTGAAGCTCGAGTGATTCAAATTTGTGAGTTTATCAACAGCGGGATCCAACCTTTGCAAAACCTCAAGGTCCTTCAACATTTGGAGTCTTTGGGGTTGGACAAAAAGGTTCAAAGTGAGTGGACCCAACATTGGATCCGAAAGGGTTTGGCTTCGGTTGAAACACTGTTGAAGGAAACCTCAAAGTCCCATTGTGTGGGAGCGGATTGGACGGCTGCCGATTGCTTTTTAATTGCTCAGGCCTTTTCCAGCCGCCGCTTTGGAGTGGAAATGGATTCCTACCCCACCATTCATAAGATCTTGAATCATTTGGAATCTCATCCCGCTGTTCTCAAAGCCCATCCCGACAACCAACCGGATTCGGAATAGGCCCAGCAATTTAGTTGACCTATCTTTGAGCACTTTTTAGAAGTGGGTTTCAGAATCAATGGAGGGGGTGAGAATGTTGATTGATGGTAAAAAATTGAAGTCTCGAAGAGTTTGGGGTTATGGGTCATTGGTTCTATTTGCCATATCAATGACTGGATTAAGTTGGCTCTATGAGGCTCAAGGAACATTTCGAAAGAATCCTCTCGAATGTAGCCTCCCAACAACAATTGATTTTGATAAAATAGAAGTTTGGTCTGAGAGTTTGCAGGTCAGTGAACCTTTTCAGCCTCCTTTTATGAGTGAGTTCAAGCAATGTGACAAATATCTAATTTTTGTCGGAGCCAGCCATTCGACTGATGAGGAAAGTCCGACCTTCCAAACCATAAAATCTGCATTTTTGAAAATGAAACCTCAATTTGTAATCGCCGAAGGATTTCCAACAGAGATGGGAGAGTCCCCTACCGCAGTTGTGGATGCCGCAAAAAATTGCGCACTGACAAATTTCAAATCTTGCCCAGAGTTGCTCTACACGGCTCATTTAGCTGTTAAAAATTCAGTACCTTTTATTGGCGGTGAACCAAACGACAAATATGTCTATGGGCAAATTTCCAAACTTGGGTATTCAATCGAAGATTTGGTTGCATACTATATCGTCAGGCAAATTCCCCAATGGTTTATGGAGGGACATTCTGAAAATGAGATCGGAAATCTCATAAACCGAGAAATAAATTTGATTCGAAAAACAATACCCCTTGCTAGTGAGTACGATTTAACTTCATTCCAGGCGTGGTTTAAGAGCAATATGGGTCGAACCTTTAAACCTGAAACCATTAAAAATAACGATATTGCACCTAACGAAACCGGAACTCTCCTAAACCGCCTCGCTGCAACGACCGGTAAGATTCGCGACCTTTTCATTATTGAGAAAATTCAGACTGCACTTCAATTGCATGACCGAGTGCTTATCGTATATGGCTCCGGCCACCTCGCCACTCAAAGAAAGGCCCTTGAAGAGTTCCTTGGGGACCCTAAAAATTCTAAACCCTATTGATGGAAAACCTATTTCTGCGACACGGTGTGTATCGGAAATAGAAGCAGGTACCTTTTGGCGCAGAAGAGGGCGAGGCCGAGAAGTGCGGTGGCCACAACCAAGTGGGTGACTGCGATCAAGGGTGGAACTTTAAGAAGCACATTGGAAATTCCCACGCCCAACTGCACCAAAACTAAAATGGCCAAAGTGCGGGCCGCTTTTCGATAGGCCAGGTCCTTCACGTGCTTTCGAATCACAAAGAAATGAGCTATTCCGCTCAAGACCACAAAGTAGGCAAAAGTTCGGTGAATCACTTGCAGTCCGATGATTCCACGAAAAGTGGGGAACCATTGACCATGACAGGTGGGAAAATCCAAACACACCAACGAAGCGTAGTTGGATGCCACCAATCCTCCCAAGATCACCTGAGCAAAAATCACAAACACCAGAGCAATGCTGGAACGGCCTACCCAACGGGGCACTTCTTCACGGAGAGCATTTCCCTTTAAGCTCAAATAAATCCAAAGTAAAGACATGTAAAAACACAGCGCCAACCCCAAATGAGCGGCCACCACTTTGGAGTGAAGTTGAAGCAAAACGGTCAACCCACCCATCACCACTTGAGACGCCAAAAGCAAAATGGTCAATCCACCCAGCCATTGAAGACCTCGCGGAACGGAAGGCTTCCTCCATAGGTAAACCATCAACCCACAGGTGGTCAGAGCAATAAACCCTGCCAAAACTCGGTGGATAAATTCTAAATAAACCTGTGGATGGTAATCGGGAATTACATCCCCAAAACAAAGTGGCCAATCCGGACATGCCAAGCCCGCATTCATCACGCGAACCGATCCACCCAATGCGATCAAAAAGAAAACTTCAAATAAGAGAAACTTGAGAGTTTTTAAAAACCATGGAGGCAAGTTGTAGGGGTTCAAACCCACACCATTTTCCATTTAAATCCTTCCGCTCATCCAAAAGTAAACCCAACGGTCCGCCACGGGAACCAACAGGTAAACCAAGAGACTTAAATTGATCCATAAGAAAAACCGAATCCAAGACTTCTGTGCACCGGCTTGGAAATACTTAAAAAATTCCCAAACCAACTTCAACGAAATCGGAAGAACCAAAAGCAAATACAGCAAATTTACGTGAAGAAACCAAGGCGCCGCCAATGCCACTCCCACATAGGTGATCAAGTACAGACCCATGTGATAAAGAGTGCGCTCAATTCCTAACCGCGTAGGTAATACAGGAAATCCACCCTGTTGATAATCTTTTTGGTAGCGAATGGCCAAACTCCAAAAGTGAGGCATCTGCCACAAAAACATAATCATAAAAAGGTAGAAACATTCTGCGGTCCAAAGCTGGGTTTCGTTGACCGAGTAGCCAATCACCACCGGCATGGCCCCAGGGATGGCGCCAGGAACAGCCGCAAAAGCCCAACGCCGTTTCCAAAACATCGTGTACACACCGTTGTAAAGAAAGATCGTCAGCAAGGCCAAGCCCGCAGGCCAAGGCCCCAAAGCCAACAAAAAGATCAAACCTAAAATGCACCACAAAAATCCCACACTCCAGGCCTGCCAAGGTGCCAACTGGGCCAATGGGATGGGTCGATTTTTCGTTCGATCCATCAATGCATCCAGCTTCCACTCTTGAGCCTGGTTGAGTGCAAAGCTTCCACTGGAAACAAAATACAAACCAAAAATCAAAAAGAGAGGAGCAAGGGGATCAAAAGTTTCGAAAGGATTTAAACTGATTCCGTATCCGGCCAAAGCACTGATGATCGCGAAGACAACAATTCCAGATTTTGTGAGGACGAAATAGGCTTTCAGCATGATGGGCAGACCCTACCTGAGTTTGCCCGGACTTGCAAAAGGAAGGGCAGGTCACCCTGCCCTCTTTCACTGAGAAATTCTTATAAAATCCCGTTCAGAACGGGTCGAGTGCTGATATCGAGAACGCTAAAGAAGTACATGACGATCAAAAAGAAGATGGAGAGTAAAAATCCCACCAAAAAAACTTTGTCGTCATATTTCAAATGCATGAAATAGGCGAGAACAAAGAACGCCTTCAAAGAAGCGATCGCCATGGCTACAACTGTATTCCAGGCTCCAAAGTGAAACTGAGCCACAACTACGGTCATTACTGTCAAAAACATCAATGTGGCAAAAACCCCTAAAAACGTTTTGAGTGGAACAATGTGATGTTCGTTAGGTCCAGACATGTTGCCTCCTTAGCCCACAAGATAAAGTAAAGGGAATAGATAAATCCAAATCAAATCCACCAAATGCCAAAAAAGACCGACACACTCAAGTGGTGTATAATACTGAGGTCCAAAATGTCCTTTGTGGGCACGTACGATCAACCATGCGATGAGCCCCATCCCCACCAACACGTGAGAACCGTGAAGACCTGTCATCACAAAGTAAAAACTAAAATAGATGGGCAAATGGGCCACTCCAGCACTGCCAGCCTCAGCTGCGTGATGAAAAAGACTTCCGGGTAGGAGCCCATCATGAATCTTATGGCTGTACTCGATGCTCTTTACAACCATAAAACCGACACCGCAAAAAAAGGTGATGTACAAGTTGTACAGAACCATCGCCTTTTTACCGATCTGAGCGTAGTAAATGCTCAAAGCCATAGTCAAAGAACTGAAAATCAGAATGACTGTATTCAGACTTCCCAATTTCCAATCCAAAAACTTAGAACCCGCAGCAAAAGTCTCTGGCATTTTTTGATGATAGATGATGTATCCAACAAACAAGCCCCCAAACATGAGGATCTCTGTCATCAGGAACACCCAAAGACCAAGCTTGCTCGCTCTGTATTCCGCATCCGCACTGTCAAAGTGATGTGCGGTGTGGTGATGGTATTCCGTCGTATTAGCGGTACTCATAAGGGCCTCCTGTTACCACCGGCTGAGTGGTGAAGTTTTCATGAGGTGGCGGAGAGCTGGTTTGCCACTCGAGAGTTTTTGCGCCCCAAGGATTGTCCGGAGCCTTTTTCCCTCGAAGGATACAGTCTACCACCACATAAAGAGCAAATAGAAAACCCACTCCGATGGTCCATGCACCGAGAGAGGAAACCTTATTCAAAGGTTCAAAGGCCGGAAGGTAATCATAATATCTTCGTGGCATTCCCATCGCTCCCAACACAAATTGAGGAAAGAAGGTCACGTTAAAGCCGATGAAGATCAAAACGAACGAAAAGCGAGCTACACCCTCGTTATACATCTTCCCGAACATTTTCGGCAGCCAGTGATAAATCCCACCGGTGATTGCCATCAAAGTTCCACCCACCATCACATAGTGAAAGTGAGCCACAACAAAGTAAGTGTCATGGAAGTGAACATCCACGGCTGTCACTGCAAGCATAATTCCTGTTACACCACCGATGGTGAACAAGAAGATGAAGCCCAATGCAAACAACATGGGAGCACTGAATTCGATGGACCCTTTATAAAGAGTTGCCACCCAGTTAAAAGTTTTAATCGCAGTGGGAACTCCAACCAACATGGTCAAGAAGGAAAACACAATGCCCGCAACTTCGGACTGACCACTCACAAACATGTGGTGACCCCAAACGAAGAAGGAAACGGCTGCAATACCAATGGAAGACCAAGCAATGGCTCGGTATCCGAAGATGGTTTTCTTTGAGTAGCAAGTGATCAATTCACTGATAATTCCCATGGCAGGAAGAATCATGATGTAAACCGCCGGGTGAGAGTAGAACCAAAAAAAGTGTTGAAACAACACCGGATCCCCGCCCATGGCCGGATCAAAAATCCCGATGTTCATGGTTCTTTCCGCGATCAAAAGCAAAAGCGTAATACCCAAAACAGGGGTGGCCAGAACCTGAATCACCGCTGTGGAGTAAAGGCCCCAGATAAACAAAGGCATGCGGAAGAATGTCATCCCAGGTGCACGAAGTTTATGGACCGTAACGATGAAGTTCAACCCGGTAAGAATCGAAGAAAATCCCATCACAAAAGCACCGGCAACCAACCAAGTCGTTCCATTGTCCGTTTGAATGGAATAGGGAGTGTAGAAGGTCCATCCCGTATCTGCCCCGTGATAGAACAAAGACCAGAAGGAAATCGCAGCACCAACCATCAAGCAGTACCAGCTGAGCAGGTTCACTCGAGGAAAGGCCACATCCTTCGCACCAATCATTAGCGGCAAGAAGAAATTTCCGAGGAAAGCAGGAACTCCAGGAATGATCACCATAAAGGTCATGATCGCTCCGTGGAAAGTCATAAACTGGTTGTAAGTGGCGGCGTCCACAATGTTTTTACCGGCGCCGAAAAGCTCCCACCGGATCAGCATCGCAAAAGCTCCACCAATTGCAAAAAAGCTCAGAACAGAAATCATATACATGATTCCAATTCTTTTGTGGTCCAAAGTGGTCAACCAAGACCACAAACCTGATTTTTCATTGAGATAGTTAACACCTGGAGCAGAACTCATTTTATTTCCTCACTTCTCACTTCAAGGTTTTGATGTATTCGATAACACCAGTGATTTCTTGTTCACTCAATTGACCCGCAAAAGTAGGCATTTGCCCACTAGGATAGCCGGCGACGATCTTCGCATTTGGATTCATGATGGACTCACGAAGATAGTTTTCGTCGACCATAACTTTTTCTCCGCCTTGAAGGGTTTCTTCACGTCCGAAAAGGCCACCAAATCCAGGTCCAACCAATTTTTGGTCATTGGTGTGATGGCAGATCGCACAACGAGCGGTGTAAATCTTTTGCCCCACTTCTTCCATGGCAAGTCCTTTGTAAGGATCATTTGCCAACCAATCGTCAAATTCTTCTCGAGACACCACTTTTAACTTTGCAAGCATGCCAGAGTGCTGCTCACCGCAATACTCCGTACAGAAGATTTGATACTCCCCTTTGTACTTCGGCTTAAACCAAAGAGCCGTGTACCGACCAGGAACCACGTCTTGCTTGGCCCGGAAGGCGGGAACGTAAAAAGAGTGTAGAACATCTGAAGACGTCATCACCAACTTGATGGGAGTGTTGACCGGAATCAAAAGTTCCCCACTGGATTTGCGTCCATTCTTGTACTCAAAAGACCAGCTCCATTTTTGAGCTTGCACATGAACTTCCAAGGCATCTTCTGGAAAAGTTCTCATTTGAGAGTAAATGGCCCATCCCCACACGAAAACTGCCATAAATATAAGGAAGGGGACAAAGCTCCAAAGGAACTCAAGAAAGTTGTTGTGAGAAATATAGGCCGTTTTATCATTTTCACTGCGTCTTTTGTATTTGAACGCGAAGTAGATAAAACCACCGATCACGAGCACGCAGGAAATAAAACTCGCCCACAGCAAAAACCCGTAAAGAGAGTTCACTCTCTCCGCAATGTCGGTTGCTGCAGGAGGCATAAACGTATTTGCCTGCGCTGATTGCATCAATAACCACCACATCATCACACTACTCCTTTAAGCCTTCGATTGAGATTTCTTCTTTTCTCTCATCCAAATGGGCACAAGTATCAAAGCCATAACCACTAAAACCAAACCACCACCCAGTCGCATGACATTCCAAGCGTAAAGGGTAAATTTATTTTTTCCTGGATCAAACTGAAGGCAGTACAAGATCAAATGATCCACAACCGTTCCAATTTTTCCATTAGACGCCTCGATCAACGACAAACGCAAGGTTTCGTCATCCACGGCTAGACCATACAAATAACGGGAAAGTTTCCCCCCAGGAGTGACCACATAGGCCACTGCTGCATGGGCATATTGCTGCTGATCTTCAATCCACTTAAATTTAAAACCCAACTGATCGGCAAGCTTATTGATGTTCTCTTCGGTCCCGGTCAAAAAATGCCATCCATTAATAGACTCCGGACGACCATAGTTCTTTACATAGTTGACTTTTTTGGCCGCAGCCACATCCGGGCCTTCGCGATGGTTCATGCTGACCGCCACCACTTCAAACTCTTGGCCGGCGGTCCACTTCAACTTTTTCATGGTGTCGTTCAAAGCATTTAAGTGATGATTGCAAAGACTGGGACAGGTGTAATAGACCATCGCCATTAAAACCGGCTTTGATCCATTAAAGTATTTGCCCAAGGTGACCTGTTCCCCTTCATCAGAAACAAAAGGCAAACTCAGATCCAGCTGACCACCGAGGTGTTCATCCACGCCCACATTTTCAAATTCTTTAGGAAGTTCGTGACCTGTAACATTTGGTTTTGCTGGATCATACGGCACATCCTGAGCCCAACCGCTCATAGACAATAGGAGACCTGCCGTAAGAGATAGCAAAAACAAAACTCTCATTCAATCACTTCGCTGATTTACCAAACTCTGCTAATTTTTGAGCATCATCTTCAGGCTTGTTGTTCGTGATGGAACGGATCCAGTGAACCATGGCCCAACGATCAGCCACTTTTAAATGAGCAAAAGACGCCATGGAAGTTCCAGGAATTCCCGTTTCCAAGGTTTTAAACAACGCAATTGAAGTTCCACCCTGTGTCCATTTGCCTTCCACAAAGTTTCTTGGAGGAGGATTCAAGCCCGCACCTGCAGCCCCATCCCCTTTGCCTTCGGGACCATGACAAACTGCGCAGTTGGTCTGGTAAACTTTGTGTCCGTACTCCACCATTTCTTCTGAAGAAACCCATGGCTCTTGAACGCTTGCCACGTCAAAGGCTTTTGGAGCTTCGCCACCTGCAAGGGTTTGGTCTGTGCCTGTTGCCATTTCTTCTTGTGGAATTTCACGAAGGTCTACGCCCCCGGAAAAGAAGGCCACGTAGGCCATAAAACCCAATGAAAAAAGCATTGAAAACACAAAGGCATTAAAGCCACTTTTATTGTAAGTGTCGTTCTTTGTCGGCTCTTGCATTAAGACCTTCCCGCCAAGTGAAGAAGAGATTGTAGAAAATCTGTTATTTATTTTTCATCTAATTATCACTTCAGATCCATGGAGTCACGCGTCTTTACGCCCAATCCTTGGACCTCGCTAACGCAATGCTTTGTGAATGGCCAAGGACAAACGGACAAGGCTAATTTTCTGAAATGAAACTTTTTTGTGCCCTTTTGGCGTCACTGATCTTTGCATCCTGCTCAACTTCACCACGTTATGCTCGCACCTCAAACATTGGGGTCAGCAAATCCGCCGTGGTGGAGGAGTTTGGAAGTCCCGCTCGCACTTGGCGCACGGGAGGCCGTGACCATTGGTACTACAACGCCAACTCTTCCCGCGCCGAGGACAAAATCATTTTGATATTTGAGAATGGAGTTTTGGTGGAAAAGGTTCAGCCGGGAATTTCTTCGAAGTTTGATCGCCTGGAGCAAGAATTGGAACAATCCAAATCTCAAAAAAAGAAGAACCCTGGGAAATTCAAAACCTTAAGCGATTGATTGCTTATTCATTAAGCAGGGTCCTTGAGCTCCTCGAAAGTCACTGCACCAATCGGAGGCTCTTCCCCACTTCGTCTTTTTCTTTTTCAATCTTCTCAGCCTTAACATCTGGTCGATCTTTAAGAATGGGGCGGTATTTTTGCTCGATCAAAAGTTTGGTTTCCGTGAGCATCTCGTCCAAACCATGGGCTTTTTCCAACTGCTCCACGCTGGCCTCTTCATGAACTCCATATTTTTGATGAAAGACCTTTCCCATGTTTGGAAATCGATAGATCAAATATTTTTTGAGCTCCCGATGTTCCTTAATGGCAGCATTCCGATCTTTCGCCAAAGTGACCAACTCATCCATCATGACCCGCACCTTTTCTGACGATTTCTCTCGCCGCTTGTGCTCCACCAGTTTTTCCAATTGAGTGTTCAAATCCGCAATTCGAGCTTCAAGGCCCAAAAGCTTGGCGTTTTTCTCTCTGTACTCCCGATCTTGAAGAACCTCTTCTTTCGCGGCTCCACTTTCTTTGGCTTCGCCTTCTCCACCGCCAGCCTCTCCACCGCCAGCCTCTCCACCGCCGCTTTCAGCCTTTGCGACAACAACAAAGCAAAGCACAAGTACACACATCCATGTTTTCAACTTATAAATCTCCATATTGTTTCCACTCCAAATGCAGAGGCAAAACCTTGAGCCTTTGCGCCACCACATGGGCTTTGATCGCAGAAATTCCGGTGAGTTTCAGATGACCTTCTTTAATTTCATTCACCAAAGCTTCCGGATCCCAAGCTAATCTCTTGTCCGTCAAAGACTCTAAAACTTCTTTTCTTAAGTCTGCCGTATCAATTCCCGAAATCATCAAATCATAAGTTAATGCTTCGCTGGCACCTTGCTCATCCATTGTGGTGGCCAAATCGGAAATGTCCACCTGAGCCAAATTTCCCGCCACCGGATCGGCGACTTCCAAAGGCGCATCCTCCATGGGATCCCCTCCAAACTCCGGTTCCTCAAATGCAGACTCTTCTTCCACCGGTGGAGCCGCCGAAAACTCTTCCAACTCCGAACTTGGATCTGGGTTTTCTGACATGTCTTCCTGCTGAAAATTCTCGTCAAAAGTTTCTTCGCCATAATTTTCGGATTCAGAAAAAGCCATGTCTTGATTTTCATGTGACTCCGACTCGAGCTCGGAATCCTCGCCATAAAAATTCGAAGGATCTTCAAAACCGGCCTCCGATGATTGCGTTGGAGATTGGACGGACCCATCCATTTCTATAAATAGAGAAGCCTCGCAGCCGGGGCATTCGATCAAGCCGAAATCATCAGGGAGTTCGGCATGACAAAGTGGACAGGTTGACATCCTATAATTTTAGCTTCTTTTTCTTCTTTTTCTCAAGGCGCCTTCGTTCTTCCCGGTTCATTCTTTGATCCTGAAGGGAAGAGTCTGGACCAGAATTGTAAGACATTTCCTGATCACTGGACTGAGGTTGAGCAAAAGGCATGAAGTTTTGAGGAAGATCTTCATCGGCCCCTTGATAAGAAAATGAATTCTCATCAAGATCTTGGCTTTCACTTTGCTCCACCAATTGGCGACCACGATCTTGGTCCACCAACTGAACACGGAAAAGCTTTTCGATAGCATCTGATTTGATCAACAGGTTCGCTTGCTCAAAGGCATTGAAAGCTTCTTTTTTGTACTCGATGACAGGATCTTTTTGAGCGTAGGCTCTCAAGTTGATTCCTTCTTTGAGCTTATCGACGCGCTCCAAATGCTCTTTCCATTTTTGGTCAATGGCTTGAAGAACAATCATGCGAGCAATCTGATCGAAAAACTCACCCAGATGCTCCTTTTGTTTGTCGTAAACCATCTTTACGCCATTGCTGATCAATTGGGTAATGGACTCCGCCGTCATGGTGCGAAGCTCTTCTTCTTTGAATTGCAAACCAAACTGACGAGAACACTCGGTCACCAAACCATCCAAATTCCAATGCTCTCTCTTTGCTCCTTCAGGAACGTAGGTGTCCAAAACTCGAGAAACTACATCCCCCAGAATGTCTAAGACAAACCGCTCAATGCCTTCGCCTCTTAAAATTTCTCGGCGCATTCCATAAATGGCTTTTCGCTGTTGGTTCATCACATCGTCATAATCCAAAAGATGTTTACGAATGTCGAAGTTGTGACCTTCCACTTTCTTTTGAGCCCCCTCGATGGCTCGCGTGACCATACCTGCGGTGATGGGCTCATCTTCAGGAACACGAAGGGTGTTCATAATTTTTTGAATGCGCTCTCCATTGAAAATTCTCATCAAATCATCTTCAAGAGAAAGATAAAACCGTGATGCTCCCGGGTCGCCTTGACGACCGGATCGACCTCGCAACTGGTTGTCAATACGACGGGATTCATGGCGTTCCGTACCGATGATATAAAGTCCCCCCGCCTCAAGAACCTTCTTCTTTTCCTCTTGGCAAGTGGCCCGGTACTTTTCGGCCATTTCTTTGATTTGTTCTTCGGTGGCATCCTCAGGCAATTGAGCCTTGGCAAGGAATTCAGGATTTCCCCCCAAAAGAATGTCCGTTCCACGACCGGCCATGTTGGTGGCAATGGTCACCGCACCAAACCGACCGGCCTGAGCCACAATTTCCGCTTCTTTTTCATGGTGTTTGGCGTTCAAAACGTGGTGAGAAATGTTTTCGGCTTTGAGTAAACGACTGAGTCTTTCGGACTTTTCAATGCTGACCGTACCCACCAGGACGGGCTGGCCTTTTTCTTTGGCCTCTCGAATGTCATTGGCCATAGCTTTGAACTTTGCTCGCTCGGTTTTGTAAACCACATCATCAAAGTCTTTTCTTTGAATGGGACGATTGGTGGGAATGACCTGCACATCCAAATCATAGATCTTTTTAAATTCCACTGCTTCGGTGTCCGCCGTTCCGGTCATCCCTGAAACTTTGTCATACATGCGGAAATAATTTTGAAAGGTGATGGTCGCAAGAGTTTGGTTTTCCCCTTTGATTTTCAATCCTTCTTTGGCCTCTACCGCTTGGTGCAAACCATCACTCCAGCGGCGCCCTTGCATCAGACGTCCGGTGAATTCATCCACGATGACCACTTCACCATCTTTAATCATATAATCCACATCTTTTTGAAAAAGATGGTGAGCTTTCAGACCTTGATAAATGTAGTGCATGAAATCAATGTTAGCAGGATCATAAAGGTTCCCCACGCCCAAAAGCTCCTCGGCTTTGGCGTTGCCTTCCTCAGTGAGAGAAACCGTCTTTGTCTTTTCTTCCATGGTAAAGTGAACGTCCAACTTCAAATGGGGAATGATTTTGTTCACCATTTCATATTTGTCGGAACGGTCATCTTTCGGACCTGAAATGATCAATGGAGTTCGGGCTTCATCAATAAGAATGGAGTCACACTCATCCACAATGGCGAAATGCAGTTCCCGCTGAACGTAATCTTCCAAATCAAATTTCATGTTGTCGCGAAGGTAGTCGAAACCAAACTCATTGTTGGTTCCATAGGTGATGTCCGCTCCGTAGGCCTGCTTTCTTTGGCGGTCCGAAAGGTTGTGGACAATCACTCCGGTGGTTAAACCCATAAATCCGTAAAGCTGACCCATCCATTCCGCATCCCGCGAAGCTAGATAATCGTTCACGGTCACCACGTGAACCCCTTTACCGGTGATGGCATTCAAATAAACCGCCAAAGTCGCAACGAGGGTTTTACCTTCCCCCGTTTTCATCTCTGCAATGGTTCCACGGTGAAGGACGATCCCCCCGATCAACTGAACATCATAGTGGCGCATTCCCAAAACCCGAACACTGGCTTCCCGAAGGGCCGCAAAAGCCTCAGGCAAAAGTTCATCCAAATGTTCACCTTTGGCATACCGCTCTTTAAACTCCAGGGTCTTTGCCTGAAGCTGCTCATCCGTTAGGGCTTGCATGGAAGGCTCCAGGCCATTGATCTTATCGATCAAGGGACGGAGTTTTTTCATATCGCGGTCGTGCTTGGTGCCAAAAATTTTGGTCAGAGTTTTCGTAATCATAGATTTTCTAACCATAATCCCAAGGTTAGGAGGTGTCTAGGGCTCATCCGAAGACTGCCGGAAAGCCTCAAAAAGCACCATGGCCACGCTGGTCGCCAAATTCAGGCTGCGAATGGGGCCCGGCATCGGAATGGTCAGGCACTGATCAGGGAACTGAGCCAAAAGAGACTCATCCAAACCTTTTGTTTCTTTTCCAAAAACAATCCAATCCCCCTCCTGAAACTGAGTTTTCGAAAAATCCTTGGAGGACTTGGTGGTAAACAGGAAAACCCGGCTGGGGTCCTGGACCTTGGACCACCAGGCCTCAAAAGTGGGATGGTGAGCAAAGGTCAAATGGGGCCAATAATCCAATCCCGCCCGCCGAAGGCGCTTGTCCGACAACTCAAATCCCAATTTTCCCACCACATGAAGTTGGGCGCGATAGCCCACACAACTGCGGCCAATGTTCCCGGTGTTTGACGGGATTTCAGGTTCGATCAGTACAACATTGAGGGATGGTGGCTTTGACATGGAGGTGGATCATCAAGATCCCCCCTCCAATTGTCAATGAACGGTATCATTCTTCATGAGATCCCATGACATTTATTGACTCTGGCCCACGATTTGATACCTCAAGAGGGCATACATGAAAAAAATCGAGGCCATAGTTAAGCCCTTCAAGTTAGACGATGTGATCGACGCTCTCAATGAGGTCGGAGTTGAAGGGGTTTCTGTCTCCGAAGTGCGCGGATTCGGTCGCCAAAAAGGTCGTTCTGAGATCTACAAAGGCGCTGAGTACGTTGTCGACTTTCTTCCCAAAATGAAAATTGAAGTGGTGGTGAGTGACGATCTGGAAGAACCTGCGGTTCAAGCCATTCGGTCTGCTGCTCACACCGGTCGCATTGGTGATGGGAAAATTTTTGTTTTGAATGTTGAAAAGGCATTGAGAATCCGCACCGGAGAAACAGATGAATCGGCCCTCTAAAAAAACAAACCATAAGGAGAAAATAAAGAATGAAACCCAGTGAAGTGATCAGTTTTGCAAAAGAGCAAGGAGCCCTGATGGTGGATCTACGGTTCACTGATCTTCCCGGCACATGGCAACATGTGACCATGCCCATCTCTCAACTGACCGAAGAGCTTTTTGAAGAGGGTGCCAATTTCGACGGCAGCTCCATTCGTGGATGGAGATCCATCAACGAATCGGACATGACCATGAAGCCGGATCCAACAACCGCTTTGATGGATCCTTTTACCGAAGTGCCCACTTTGGTTCTCATCTGTGACATTGTTCAACCTGATACCCACGAGCCCTATGACCGTGATCCCCGACAGATTGCCAAGCAGGCTACGGCTTACTTGAAATCTTCTGGAATTGCTGACATCGCTTACTTTGGACCGGAAGCTGAATTTTTTATCTTTGATGACATTCGCTACGAACAAAACGCTTACACCGCTTATTATCAAGTGGACTCTGATGAAGCGACTTGGAACTCTGGACGTGATGAGCAAGGTCGAAACTTGGGGTATAAGCCTCGCGCGAAAGAAGGTTACTTCCCCGTCATGCCGACGGATTCCCTTCACGATCTTCGAACTGAAATTTGTTTGGAGCTTGAGAAAATTGGAATCCAAGTGGAGCGCCAGCATCACGAAGTGGCTTCTGCAGGACAAGGTGAGATCAACTTTAAATTTGATGAATTGGTGAATGCTGCGGACAAACTTCAATGGTTCAAATACATTGTAAAGAACGTGGCTCGACGCCATGGCAAAACCGCAACCTTTATGCCGAAGCCCGTTTTCGGAGACAACGGTTCAGGGATGCATGTTCACATGTCCCTTTGGAAAGGCGATCAACCGCTTTTTGGCGGTGACAAATATGCCGGCTTGTCAGAAATGGCCTTGAATTACATTGGCGGAATCTTGAAAAATGCTCCTTCACTGTGCTCTTTGACCAACCCCACGCTGAACTCTTACAAACGTTTGGTTCCAGGCTTTGAAGCTCCTGTGAAGTTGGCTTACAGCTACAAGAACAGATCTGCTGCGATCCGAATTCCAAACTCAGGTTCAAGTCCAAAAGCCAAACGTATCGAATTCCGCACTCCAGATGGAGCGGCGAACCCTTACTTGGCTTTCTCAGGTCTTTTGATGGCGGGAATCGATGGTGTTCTTTCCAAGGAAGATCCCGGTCAACCTTTAGACAAAGACATCTACGGCCTTCCCCCCGAAGAAGCGGCAGGAATTCCTTCTGTTCCCAGAACTTTGGATGAAGCATTGATGAACTTCAAAACCAACCATGAGTTCTTGCTCCGCGGAGAGGTGTTCTCTCAAGAACTGACCAACGCCATTTACGAATACAAATTCGAAAAGGAAATCATTCCCGCTCAACAGCGGCCCACGCCTTTCGAATTTTTCCTTTACTACGACGTTTAGTCTCTATTTCCTGGGCCTCTTCTTTTAGAGAGAGGAGGCCTGGCGTTAATCCTTTCTACTCTCGATTTTTGTTTACGAATTTGCCCGGTCCGCCTATCGTGTTTTTATGACTGACGAAACAGTGACCTTTTTAGGATATGAGTGGGTTCTTTTGGAAGATGGCCTGATTACTGTGGGCATTAACGAACAAGGACTCGAAGAATTTACAGAAATCAATGCGGTGTCTTTGCCCTCTGAAGGAGAAGATGTTCATCCCGATGAAGTTTGTGGTGAATTGGACACTGATCAAGGCCCATTGAACCTATACGCACCCGTTCCCGGCGTGGTGGTTGAAGTCAACGAAGCGGTCAGTGAAAATCCCTCTTTGATTATCGATGAACCTTTTGGTGATGGTTGGCTCTTTAAAGTGGAGCCGGACAATATCGAAGATTTTGATGAGCTGTCACAAGCATCGACCAACGACGAAGATTGATTTTTTGTTTCCGCAAATGAGGTTTGAATTTTAAAATCTTCGAACAGTCCTCACTTTGCTGCGGAACTCGATTTTAAAATTCAAACCTCATTTGCGGCTATCAATATAAAATATCAATCTTCGATTTGGTGTAAAAGAAAAGGAGCTTTTAAGCTCCTTTTCTTTTTTTGGATTTTGGAAATATCAGCTTAGAACCAATATTTAACCACTCCATTCAATGCAAACACGTCGGGAGCATTGCTTCCGGTAATCATATATCTGGCGTTTGCACCCAATGAAACCCATCGTTGATTGACTTGAAAAGTGGGAATGTCAAAACCCAGGTTTGGCATCAAACCTCCGTAGGAATCAGCTCCTCCAGCGGTGTCTTCAACCAAAATACCCGCCGCCAATCCCAAGTAACTTTCCTTTAAAACAGGAATGTCTCCTGCCAAATTGTAAGTTCCTTTCACAAGAAAGCTTGTTCGCTTAAAATCATCTGCCGTGTAATTGGATTGACTGATTTCCGCTCCCAAACCAAACGGAATGATGGGCTGAAATCCCACATCCACGCCGTAATCAGCTCCTGTGTCAAACGAACCTTCGGGATTCGCAACACCTGCCAAAATCGCAACGTGAGGTTTGTATTCTTCAGGAGATTGAACCATTCTCACATCTCCTATGGCACTTCGAGTTTCACTCTCCATACTGGATTGTGCCATTGCGCTAAAACTCATTCCGAACAGAGCAAGCAGCGCACCACTGTACTTCAAGACTTTTTTGGACATAGATACCTCCTTACTTTCTGAGTTTTCCAGAAGTTGGCTGTGGAAGCATGATCAAACCGAAAAGGAATTGTTAAGGAACCAACACAATCAACTGGACCTCAATTTAAAAAAATGAGAGGGAAAGATATGAGTTCCAAAATCAACGTAAATTCAAAATTGTTTCAGAGCCTGATTTTCCTTTTTGGTTTTGGACTCTCCCTTTGGATGTTTACCACCTTTCAGCTTCATTATGATCAAGAACAAATATTAGGAAAAGTTCACAAGCTGATCGCCCTTGGAGAATGGACTCACTTCGGAAACCGCGGAACCGGAGTCGGTTACATCCCCGGAACTTTACTGACATTTTTGGCCGGTGTGCCCATGATGATTTGGTATTCGCCGTACTCGGCAATGTTTCTTATTTTGCTGACTCATGTGGTGGCATTGATTTGCTTTTATTTTCCTTTGAAAAAATTTTTTGGCCCTCTCGCTGCGGTTGGTTTCTTGATTCTCTTTTGGTTGAGCCCTTGGAGAAATGAACAGGTGGAGCTTTACAACCCGTCGTATCTTTTTATTTTTTCAGGACTCCATTTCTTTTCCGCATTGAAACTCTCTCGAGAAAGAAGTTTCGCGTGGACCACTCTTCACGTTTTTGCAATGGGACTTTGTGGCCAGGTGCACTTTTCAGTTCTTATTTTAATGGTGGCCTCCCTGTTGTTGTGGATTTTCAAAATGGTAAAGGTGAATTGGTGGGGAGTTCTATTTGGAATCTTTCTAACGGCTCTGACCTTGCTTCCTTATTTTTTGAGCCTGTCTTCCTTGCAAGGTCACGGAGTGGAATTAAAAGCTTCCGAAGGTTTTCTTCCCGGAAAAAACTTGGTGCTGATCTATCCCGTTCTCAAAGCTTGCATCTATTGGCTGAGATATTCGTCTTTTTATTATGCCCGCCATATTTTTACTTCCATTCATTTTGATTGGATTGCCAATGAGGGACTACGAAGTATAGTTTCCACGGTCTTTCATGTGATCAAATGGCCCATCGGAATTGTAACTCTACTGGTTTCGATTCGGATTCAATGGCAGTTTTTAAAAGAGATTTGGAAGCATCAACCTTTTCGAAGATCTACGGATCGCAGAAATCTTTCTGAAGAATCTTGGTTTTTTCACTACGGGTTTTATCTGTTTGTGGGAATGTTGGTTGCGGCGGGTCTTTCGCCGGTGGAATTCAATCACTGGCACTTGCTTTTGTGTCTGCCCATGTCGGTGGCTCTGGTCAGTGTGGGTGTTTCTCGGTGGATGGAAAAATCAGAAGGTCGAAAGAAATGGATCTTGGCTGTGGTGGTCTACTTCCTGGTTTACAATTCCTTCGCTGTGCTGGGCAGCCGCTACCATGACTTTCGAAACAGCTACCACCAACAGGTGCTCGACCGCTTCCCCATCACCACCCCGCATACGGAATAAGGTGCCAGGTACCAAAATCGCCTAAATCGCGACGGAAGTGTATTCTTTGCCGTCGAAGCCGATGATCGTGCGTTCTTTGTCCTGAACGGTGGCCACATGGACCGGACGGCCCCAGATTTTCTGGAGATTTTGCATGGTTGCCCGCATGTAATCCGGCTGCATTTCAATGCCCTCGAAGAGATGGCCCAACAGAAGCTCTCCCCGATTGTTGTGATTGGCATCCAACACCGAAATGATGGGCTGACCAAAATTGGTCAACTGAAACAAAAGCTTCTTTTTGATCAACGGAAAATCTCGTGTGTCCACTTCGTATTCGTTGGTTCGTTGATTGAACTTGTAGACAAACAGTTTATTTTCAATGCAAAACTCTTCGGTCAAAAATTCATCAATAAAGGTCACGTCGTTGTAATGCTTTCGCACTTCAAAAATCTTTTCTCGACCGAGACCCAATTTTTTGTCCCAAGCTTTTTTCTCATCCAAGCGGGAGCACTCGGTCCACTCTCGTCCAAATTGTCCTTTGTTCCATCTTTGTTCAATATTTCGAAAAAGTTCGATTCCAATTTTATATGGATTAAATCCATTTGGAGCCATGGCCATGGTTCCACTGTGTCGATCCGCAAAATCAATGATCTCGGAATCGTTCATGATCTTTTCCGTCATCAACTTCGAGTGCCAGTAACTGGCCCATCCCTCATTCATGATCTTGGTCATTCCTTGAGGGGCGAAGTAATAGGCTTCCGCTCGAATGATGGACAAAACATCCTGCTGCCATGAAGACAAAGGTGCGTATTCCATAAGAAATTTTAATACATCTCGCTCTGGGTTTTCCGGAATTCCTCGCACTTGATTTCGAAACTCTTCTGCCCGTCGCTCTTCCTGTTCCTTCAAAAACTCGGGAGGATTGATGTACTTTTCCATATAGGATTTGTGCACCTTCAGTTTCCCATCCGGAGAAACCGGTGCCGGACCATGATCTTTGGGTTCATTAGACTTGGTCACATAAGGCGCATGACGATCGATGAGATTTTCCAAACTCAAACACACGTCGATAAAGTCTTCCACCGTTTCCACACCATAGCGATCCATGTAACGTCGAATGCGAGTGGCATGATTTGCCATTTGATCCATCATTTTGCGATTGGTAGGACCAAACCAAGCATTGTTCTTGAAGAAATCACAGTGGCCATAAACGTGAGCCATCACCAACTTTTGATCGATGAACTCATTTCCTTCCATAAGGTAGGCATAACAAGGGTCTGTATTGATCACGAGTTCGTAAATTTTAGAAAGTCCATATTCATAGCTTTTTGAAAGCTGCTCGTAATCCATCCCAAATCTCCAATGAGGGTATCTCACCGGAAAACCTCCATAAGAGGCAATTTGGTTCAATTGATCGTAGGTCACAATTTCAAAAATGGTTTCGTAAAAATCCAAACCGGCTTCTTGAGCGGCTTTAAGAATTTTAACTCTTTCTTTTTCAAGTTCAGGAGTTAAATTTGCCATTACCTTCCCTTTCCAAGGAAATCCTTGATGGAATCGACAATTTTGTCCTTGTTCTCAATTCGTGAGATGACCAAAGACTCTTCCCCGGGAAGAGATTTTTCCAGATCTTTTAAAAACTGACCGCTTCCATACTTACTTTCCACCTGACCGTAAGAGAACTGATTCACCCGTGGGATGAAGTAGTCCTTTAAAAGTTGAATGCAAAGTTTTGTGTCTTCTCCAGACCAGTTGTCCCCGTCTGAAAAATGAAAAGGATAAATGTTCCACTCGTTCGGATTGTATTCAGACTCAATGATTTTCTGACAAAGCTTGTAAGCCGAACTGATCAATGTCCCGCCCGACTCACTGGTAGAAAAGAAGGTCTTCTCATCCACCTCTTTTGCCGCAGCATCATGAATGATAAATCGAGTTTCAAGACCTTTATAGTTTCGCTGAAGCCAAGCATTGATCCAAAAACTTTCTAGACGAACAATCTCTTTTTGCTCTTCTCCCATGGATCCCGAGACATCCATCATATATATGACCACCGCATTGGCCATGGGCTTCGTCACCTTGCGAATGGTTCGATAGCGCATGTCCCGCTTAATTGGCACCACCATAGGATTCAAAGGATCATAGGTTCCACTGGCAATGCTTCTTTTCAATGCCTCTTTGTAGGAAGACTTAAAATGTCTCAGGTTCTCAGGACCCACAGGCGCGCGCCCCGTGTATTTGTTTGAAATGGAATCCACTTTTTTATTCCCACGAGGTTCAATTCGTGGAAGTTCCAGCTGTTCTCCTAAAATATCTGCAAGCTCTTCGATGGTCACATCAGCTTCAAGAACATGCTCTCCAGGGCTGTCCCCCGCTTGACCTTGTCCTGGCTGCTGTTCCCCATCCACCGCATCGCCCGGTTGACCTTGGCCTTGGCCAACGCCTCCAGACTGCTTTGGACCATATTTGAAGCGAGGTAAATCAATGGAGGGAATCGGAATTTTTACGAATTCCTTTTCACGACGGCCAATCATTTCCCCTTGGGTCACATATTTTTTGAAATTCTTCTTAATGCGACCTTTAACAATTTCTCGAAAACGATTGTGGTCCTCGCGAATCCCCATTTTTTCCCCTATTTCTTATCCTTGATGTCTCCTCGGGCAAAGATACTGGCCACATAATGAAGAACATCCGTTGCGGAAATTTCATCGTATCCAAAATCTTTAATGAGGCGAGTTTTCACGATGTCGATCTTTTCTTGAGTGTCTTTGTCCACCACCGAAGAAACCAAACTGGTCAACTTGATTGAATCTTTTTGATCCTCAAAAAGCTTCAGCTCCAGAGCCTTATGAAGGCGTTCGTTTGTTTTATAATCAAACTTGCGTCCATCCACGGCCAAAGCTCCGATGTAGTTCATAATTTCACGGCGGAAATCATCTTTTCGAGACTCCGGAATTTCAATCTTCTCTTCGATAGATCTCATTAAACGCTCATCTGGTTCCTCGTCAGATCCAGTATATTGATTTCGAACCTTCTCTTTTTGAGTGTAGGCCTTCACGTTATCAATATAATTTGCGCACAATCGCTGAAGAGCACTTTCATCTGCGGAAATGGCTCTTTGCACTTCGGACTTAATTATCTCTTCGTATTCTTGCTTCACCACACTTAAAAGTTCTCGATAATCTTGCTTTTGATCCTCGTTCGACAACAAAGAGTGATGTTTCAGTCCACTTTCAAGCTCGTTGAGAACCATAAAAGGATTCACCGAACCTTTGTTCATCTGCTGAGCCATCACGATTGAATTCGAAATTTTGTCTTGAATGTAACGAGGAGACATTCCGTCCAAGCCTTCGCGACGAGCTTCTTTGCGAAGCTCTTTAATATTGTCTTCAGTGTAGTTCGGCAAAGTCTTGCCATCATAAAGCTTCAGCTTTTGAAGACGGGTCAAATTGGCCTTTTTAGGTTTTTCCAATCGGGTCAAGATCGCCCACATTCCCGCCATTTCGATGGTGTGAGGAGCAATGCTCACGCCACGAAGGATGCGACTGTTAAAATCCTTCTTATAAATCTGAGTTTCATCTTTCAACTTGGTGATATACGGGATATCGATTTTGACAGTACGGTCACGAAGAGCTTCCATAAACTCGTTGTCTTGAAGCTTTCGGTACTCGGGCTCGTTGGTATGGCCGATGATCACTTCATCAATATGAGTTTGCGCAAACTTTTTGGGCTTCACTCGGTGCTCCTGAGAGGCACCAAGAAGATCGTACAAGAAAGCCACATCCAGTTTCAAAACCTCGACGAATTCAATCATTCCTCGATTGGCTACGTTAAACTCTCCATCGAAGTTAAATGCGCGAGGATCCGAGTCCGATCCATATTCGGCAATCTTTCGGTAGTTCAAATCTCCGGTGAGTTCCGTCGAATCCTGGTTCTTCTCATCTTTGGGTTGAAAAGTTCCAATTCCGATGCGATCCGCTTCCGAAAGTACAAATCGTTTTACGCGCACATGGTTAAAAACCTTGTTGATGTCTCCATGGTATTTTTCCATAAGCGCTCTAAAGAAATACCGAGAAGGAGGACAGAGCTCTCCGGAAATGTTGATTCGGAACTCTCCCTTTGCACCTCGGTTCAATTCATCCATGACTCCTTGGCGAAGTTGCTCCGGAATCAAAAGCAAGGGCTCTTCGTGCATTGGACTTGGAAAGACCTTGACGCCTTTTCCAAAAATTTCTTCACAATCTCCCGCTTCATCCACCCAATCAAAGGTGTAAATTGCGCCCTCATCCGCTTTTGAATATCTCTCAAGACCTTGTTTCAACAAACGACAGATCGTACTTTTTGCACTTCCCACAGGACCGTGAAGAAGAATCACCCGTTTTTCAGTTCCATATCCCAGAGCAGCTGAGCGCAAAACATTCACAAGCTTCATCAAAGGGATGTCCGCTCCAAACACCGCATCTTTTCCATCATTGTCTGGATCATCGAAGAATTTGTAATGAACCATCTGCTTTTTAACATCGACATATTCATTGGAGCCTTTGCTCATAATCATGTCATACATTCTTTGATACGCGTTTCGAGTGATCTTTGGATTCTCTCGAACCAAAGCTAGGTAATCATCAAAGGAGCCCGTCCATGTGTAGTCCTTAAAATTTTCAGAATTTTGAAGACTTCCAATAAGTTCCTTAAATGTTGCTGACATGAGACTCCCCCTTTTACAGCGATCTTCTCTGATCACCATCTCCAGTATGACTAAAACCTAGACAATCAGCAATGGACCAAAGGTTAATGAGACGCCTGATTTTTTAGGAGCAAAAAACTAGATAAAAGGTGAGTATAAATTTAGATATACTATAAAAAAGATTTATCGGGCTCGACGAAAACCCTGTGGAATCTTTAATTGAGACAGTTCCGCACCGTCCTCGACTTTAGGCTGTATGTGGTGAAAGTTCATCTGAACTTCGCCCTTGGGATGATTCAGGTTTACGACAAGCTTTCGATTTTCATCCATTTCCCAAGTGACGTTGATTTTTTCACGAAGATTCATGCAACTGGCCAGTTCTCCTTTTTTGTCTTCGGTGCAACTCCAGTCTTTTTGCGTGAAGGCTTTCCGAAACAAGAGATTCTCCAGCCACCATGGCTCCATGGGCACCGCCATAAACTGAGAAAAGGGACGCGCCGTCACCTTTCCTTTGTAATAGATCTTGTCGCGAACCAAGTAGTAACTGAGTTCTTTGGGAGTGATCAAAAAACTTGCGAGGTGTTGGTTCAGGGGCGAAGTCACATCCAATCGAATGACCTTTTCCTGCTTTATGTTGAAATTTAAATTCACGATAAAGGATTTTGCTTTTTTCTTATCTTTAATAAGAGCTCTTGCTCGAAAGTTTCCTTCTCCAGATTTTTGAGAGGATTTCAAAGCCGTTTGACATCCGGAAAGTACAAATGAGATTCCGACGAATAGAAGAAAAGCTTTCAATGATGTTTTCATACCCCGATTTTAAAGGGATCATCAAAGATGTCAAAGGGGGAATCTTACTCTGGGAGGGATGCGGGCAATCGACCTTCAGGCTGCAACTGATTTTTGATGGCCGCAATCTTATCCTGAATCTCTTTGGATTTTTTTGCGTCGGATTCAAGGAGTTGAGCCTGACGGTACATCGCTTCCGCTCGACTCCAACTTTCTGTTTTCACATAAACATCACCCAAATGTTCCACGATCACGGACTCATCCGGCTTTTGACGATATGCCGCTTCAATAAATTCCTGCGCCTCTTTGTACTCGCCTCTGCGAAAGTGAATCCATCCCACCGTGTCTAGAATAAAAGGATCACTGGGCGCCAAGCGAAGGGCTTTTTCCGCCATGTCCATAGCTTCTTCCAAATTTTTTCCTAGCTCCGCATAAGTATACGCCAGGTAATTCAAAGACTGAACATGATCGGGATCCACCTCTAAGGCATCTTTAAAAGCTTGTATAGAATCTTCTGTTTTTCCCAATCGATCACTGACCGATCCCAAGTAAAATCTCAACTGGGCGCTTTCCGGAAACAAGGGCAAAGATTTCTTCAATAGGTCTTCGGCCTTTTTATAATCTTTTTGAGTGTCATAGATGATGGCCAAGGCTCCTACAAATTCTGGAAGATCCGGTCTGTTTTTAATTCCCTCTTCCAAATTCTTTTGAGCGCGACCCAAATCCCCTTGGTTTTTATAGATTTGAGAGATTTGAACTCGAGCGTCCGTATAATAGGTGCTAGCGGGTGGGATCTTTTCCAAATGAAAGATGGATTTCTTCATTTGCTCTTTATCCAGGTAAAGAGCACCCAAGTAGAATCGCGCTTTGTCCAATTCGGGGGCTTGCTCCAAAAGCTCTTCCAGCAACGCGATGGCCTCATCATTTTGGCGAAGCTCCATGTGAATCAAAGCTCTTTGAATCTTTAAGCTGATATTGTCTTTTTCAAACTTTGACAGAATCGCCAATTGTTCGGAAGCCTTTGGAAAATCTTTGGCTTTCAGATAGATTTTTGCCAAGAGCCGAGAAGTGCTGGGCTCTGGACCATTTTCATCTTGGAAACTCAAAAGAACTTTCTCCGCCTCTTTGTCGCGGTCCATTCCCACGAGAATCTGACCCAAAGCCATAACAGCGTCTTTATATTCCGGCTTCAGGGCGATGGCTTTTCTGAGATTCTTCAGGGTCACCTCAGGATTGCCATTTTCTTTCTCATGATTGATTTTCCCCAAGTAATAGTAGGCTTCCGCTTTCGACTTGAATCCAGGAACCTTCAACACGCGGTAAAAATGATTGTCCGCTTTTTCAAAGTCACCTTTTTCCGCATAGACCGCGCCGATAAACAAGGCCGCCTCTTCATTGGAAGAATCCAACTCATAGACTCTTTCAAACTGCTCAACCGCCGAATCGTAAAGCTTTGTCCCCGTGTAAAGTCCTCCCAAAAGCATTCGAGCTTCGGTGTTGTCTGGATCCATCTTGACTGCAGATTCCGCCGCATCAATCCCTTCAGACATCAATCCTGCACGCACATACTCACCAGCCAACCGCAGGCGAACCACCACAGAGTCAGGATCCTTCAAAAGAGTTTGCTTGAATTCTTCGATGGCCTTGAGGGGTTCCCCCTGAAAAGAGTAGGACTCTCCCAACGTGAAATGAGCATCTGCCTCTTGTTGCTTTAGCTGGCTTTCATCCATTTTCGGGTCCAGAGATTGCGGTGCCCGATCCATGTTTGTCAGGATGGAATTCCGGACCAGTTTTTCATCTTTGTGAGCACCCGTGTGAGCACAACCCATCACGATGAGAGATCCTAGACCTAAGGCAAGTCCTCTAAACTTCTGGAAAATTTTCAATTCTCTCAACGGATTGATTTTTAAACATGGTTTGTTCATCACTTTGAGAATTCGGAACAATCCGAAGGGCTCTAAAGCCACTCTCAAGGAATCCGGACCTTCCAAAACCGCCCTCTGGAGGTCGTTCTAAAAAATTTAATAATATCGATGTATTTTCAAAGACTTAAAGTTAGCTGGATGCACGTCTAGATTTTCAAATTGAGTCATTTTTTAAGGAAAAGTTTTGGCGGATTTCTAACCGAAATGGGTCGTTTGCAGGTCCTAGAGGTGAGTCATGCTGAGTCGCGTAAAATATGGATTTTTTTGTACTTCTCGAGCAGTTCAGACGCTTGACAAGCTGTGGCGCTCCCCATAAGGTGGCCGCAAATTTGGGGATCGACGCACCATATGAAGAAATTGTGTCGAATGCGTCAAAGATGAAATTTTTAATCCATGACGCTCAATAAATGCGCATTCCAAAGGGAGGCATTCGGTGAATCAAGATGTGATGGGGGCTAAGCCAACTATGAGAACAAAGATCATCAAAAGATACCAAAACCGTAAACTCTATGACACTCAACAAAGCTGCTACGTCACACTCGACGATATCGCAAAAATGATTCGCTCCAGCGAAGACGTAATGGTTATCGATAACAAAACGAAAAACGACATCACTGCAGCAACTTTGACTCAAATCATTTTTGAAGCAGAGAAAAAAGCTTCTCAATACGCTCCATTGTTCACTTTGAGAGAAATCATTCAAAACGGAAACGGAAGCATCTCTAGCTTCTTGGCAAAACTTGGCGCTTTTCCTCAAGACTACGCAGAAAAACAGGCTCAAGCTCAGGCGGAGTCCGCGAAGCAAGCCGAATTGGCAAACAAAGCTTCTTACGATGACGTGAAAAAGACCTTGGATGATCGTGTGGCTTCTGCTGCAAACGTTGCAAACGCTGCAAAAAACTTTGAAGAGCAAAGTTCAACCAACGATTTGCCCGACCTACCAAACTCCAATAAAAGTTTGAACGGTTAATCCCGATCTCAAATGCAGATAAAAAAAAGCGAGATTTCGATCTCGCTTTTTTTGTGCCTAATTTTTAAGATTCACGTCGAATTACAAGTAGGAACGCCAAAAAATAAAGGTTCTCTTTCCCTTTTTGACCTTCACATCTTTCCATTCGGACTCTTCGCCGGTTTCACGCCCCAATCCGTTTAAACCCGCGGCCTTGACCTTGTATTCCCCTTCTTTGAGTCTTACGCGGGCCACCTGAAAACTGGCCGGCAAGGACGACCACTGCCGCAAATCTGCACGGTCTGCAATCTGCATAGCCAACCAAGCCAAATCACCTAGCGCTTGATTCTTTTGGCGGATCTGGTCCGCGACCACCTCTTTGGCCACAAGACCCGCCACCCGCTTCGCGATCAAGGGCGCGTAGGCATCATCCAAAGTTTTGATGGCAACATCGCTGACAGAGTAAACCTGTTCGGTCTGTTCTTTGGCTCCACCCTGAACCACCAATTGGGCGGACTGGGTTTGCGCAGGCACTCGGTAAAGTTTGGGAATTCGAGCAAAGTTGGGATGAGGTCTCTTTTCGGGCGCCCAACCCTGAGCATAGATAAGAACCACTTCCCCTTCATTCTTTTTCATATGGGCTGAGGCCACGGCTTTTGGAAAAGCTTTCTTCCATTTGGACAAATCTTCTCGGCGGCGAGCACGGTCTGCAGAGCGAATGAGGTCTTCTTTGATGTATTCAAAATTGGGATTTAAATCGTAAGCCCGTTTGAAATCGATGTAGGCGCTGTCCCAGTTTTTGTTCTCTTCCCAAATCATCCCAGAAAGATAAAACGCAAAAGGATTTTGTTCGTAGTTTCGCTTTGCTTCGTAACGGTACTTATAAAGCTTTGAATTCAACTTTCGAGTTTCAACCTGCGCATCTTCCAGTTTTCCCATGGCAAGAAAATTGATCGCAAGCATCGCATTGATTAAAACCTTCTCGTAATCTTCTCCTTTGTACTGAACCATACCTTCGTTCAACAAAAGAGATCCGGTGATGCGACTCAAGGAGTGATAGTCTTTAATGTCCGTGAGTTCTTCTGCTTTCAAAAAGGCTTCGTTGCTCTTTTTAAAGTCCCCAGCGGACTGAAGGGCTGTTCCATACTCAAAAAGATAAACCACTTGATCATCACTGCTTTCGAGAGCTTTTTTCTCGATCATTTCTGCAGCTTTGAGTGGATGGCCCCCTCTCAATTGATTGTGAAAGCCTCGAATTCCACCTTGGTAGCTGGCGCAGCCAGCCACCGAAATGAGAATTGCAGCAACAATTCCTCTTTTAAAAATTCGAACTTTCATAGAAGGAATTTCTCAGTTGGACCTACAAGCCCACACGGCGTTTTTTGAACACCTTGCGCATTTGCTTGTGACCGGTCCAAACTTTTAAACCTGTCTTCAGGTTGGTCAAATTCATTGTGATTTTGTAATAAACCGTTTTGTCACTTCCCACTTCTTGAACGTTGGTGCTGATGCGACCATTCATAATGAAATCGGCACCCACCTGGCCACCTTTTCCTTTTTGGGTTTCACGAGAAACCATTCCTGATCCTTGGTATTCGTACTCTTCAGCGATGTCCTCACGAGCGGCTTTATCCACAAACACCACTTTTCCAGTGTTCATCAACTCCACTTGGAACATGTCCGTGATGCTTTGAGTGTCGATGTGTTCGTTGGTTTCGTTTTGCAATCGAGTCACCATGACAATAGGAGGTCGTTTTGCACCGTTGATCGCGGGATGAGAAACAGCACTGGCCACCAAATCCTTTACAGCCTTTTGCATGTCGGTCTCGGACCACTTGTCATTCAGAAGGTTTGTGCTTTCCACATCCTCATCATATTCACCCTTTACGAAAGCTCGGGGTCCACAGGATGTAAGTGCCAACATCGAAAGTAGAGAAAAAGCCAAAACGATCAAACGCATTTCTATTAACCTCCAGTTTTAGGCCTTTAAGCCCAGATGAATCCCAAGTTTAAATGGCTTTATTTGGAAAGGGCAATTAGCTCCGCGGCACGGACTGCAATTTCACTCAAAAGGCCCAGGAAGTGTTCGAGAGTGTCCGTTTCTTTTGCAGAAACACTTTAAAATGAAAAACCTTTCATCTCCCGATAGCATTTACCATCACCTTTTGCCCCATGTGAGTTTTGAGCAGGAAGAATTTTGGGTCCTTGCAATGACCAGCCACCTGGATCTGATTCAACAAAAATGTTTGTTTCGGGGCACCGTAGATCACTGCTTGATTCATCCGCGGGATATTTTCAGATATGCCCTGTCTGTGAATGCCACCGGAATTGTTTTGGTTCACACCCATCCCAGTGGGCTCAGCACACCTTCGCACGAAGACATCCTCGTTACGAAAGATCTTGTGGCCGCTGCAAAACTGATGAAAATTCCCATTTGGGATCACATCATTTTTACCTCCGCGGACTATTTTAGTTTTAAGAAGAAACACCTGCTGTGATTTTAAGGATCCAGATTCTGCAGGACTTCATCCAAAGGGACTTTGGGTCGATTGGTCAGCGGCTTTACTTGAGTCACCACCAAATTTTCATCGATTTTAATGTCATATCCCGCAAGACGAGCGGCTTCGATAAAGTTTCGAATGTAGGCCTTGCGCTCTTCCAATTGAAAATCATAAAGCCATTTGCGATTGGCCAATTGTGCACTGATTCGGTCTTCTGGGGTTTCAATGGTTTCCCCTTCTTGTGATCCATAAAGATCTTCGTATACCTGATCCACTCCAGGGTCGGATTCCAACTCCACACCCAAAGGTCTTTGAAGAGCACGCGGCTTTCGAGGAGGAATATAATCAGGAAGGGTTTCCTTCTTGGCCGAAAGATTTTCCACTTCGGTTTTTAAATTTTGAAGCTCTCTTTTTCGTTGAGAGTCTTGAAGGTACTTCGTCAGCTTGCGGTCCCCTGATTTTTGGATCACTTGGGAAGGTTTTGACGGACCCGGAAGAGTTTTGGATTCCTTCAAATTGAACCACACCAAACCACCCAATGCGATTGCTGCAACACCCGCAAAAGCCGCACCCATCAGATCTTTGGGACCTTTGCTTTTTGAAGTCGAAGAGGAGGTCTTGCCGGATTGTGACGCTTTCACATCGGCCTTTTTCTGAGCGCGAGCAGAATCCTTCGCCCCTTTTTTAGGCAAAACCTTGATCTTAAATTCTTTTTTGGACGGTGATGTCAAAACCCACTCCTTGACCTAAGTATCGGAAAATACAGGCTTAGACTTAAGATTTTGTTGAACCTGTTAAGAGGCCCCCTCCGGCAAAAGCTTGCGATTGACCGGACTTTGGTCTCGTGGGAGACCTAATGAAATTAATTTAAGGAAATCGAAACAATTTCCAAAACTTAAAGGGGGGAATATGAAATCACTACTCGCGGGGCTTGTCCTTTTTGGCGCTCAAGCAATGGCTTGTCCAAACCTAACTGGAACTTACTCTTGCACTTATCAAGACGGGACTGAAAAGATGGAATTGTCTCAAACAGAGACAAACGGTGTAACCGTTTACTCTTTCAGAAATGCCGATGATCCTAACGATCAAGGTGGAAACTTGCCTGCGGACAACCAAGTTTACCGTTTGCAAGACACCAAAGATTTCCGCAATGGAACTCTTCAAAGCTGGTGCGAAGGCGATGCTCTTAAAATTCAACAACAAGCTGAGCATTACCAAGAAGAGCAACACGTAGGAAACTTGAGCCTTGTGATCACTATGAGCATCGTTGACAACAACCTTTCTCAAGTGACTGACGGTTTCTATGAAACTGGAAGCGGCAACTACCCAATCAACGAGTCTATGACTTGCACTCGTGTGAACTAATTGCCGCCTAAACTTTTGGTGAACAGCGTTCACTGAATTGAAAAAGCCGAGCTCATGCTCGGCTTTTTTTATGCGCTGCTGCTACCAAAAAGTGTATGGCACCTGATTTTAACTTTTAAATGGCAATAGGATGTGGAAGGTGGTGCCTTTGCCAAGGTCCGACTCCACTAGAATTTCGCCACCATGCTTTTGAATCACCCCGTAGGAAATGCTCAAACCTAGGCCCGTGCCCTTACCCAAAGTTTTCGTGGTAAAGAACGGATCAAACACCTTTTCCACCGTCTCTTTGGTCATGCCCTTTCCTGAATCTGAAATTGAAATCTCAATGCGATCTTTCTCAACGGTCTTCACTCCCACTCGAATCACGCCCTCTCCATCAATGGCTTGAGCCGCATTTGAAAGAATGTTCATAAAGACCTGATTCAACTCTCCAGGATAGGCCATGATTGGTGGAACCTTTTGAAAATCCTTTTCAACCGTAATGCGATTCTTCAGCTCTCCTTTTAAAAGCTCCAAAGTTTTATTCAAACCTTCGCACACATCCATAGATTGAAGGCTAGATTCTTCCATGCGCGAAAAGTTTCTCAGTCCCACCACGATGTCTCGAGTCCGACGAGCACCATCTTCACAACTGGCAATAAGCTTCGGAAGATCTTTTTTGATAAACTCCAAATCCGCTTCTTCTTTGTACTTTTGCAAATTCTTAGGGTCAGACTCTGCTTTTTCCAAAAGCTGAATCAATTTTTCAGAATATTCCCGAAGATGGGACATGTTGCTGTAGATAAATCCGATGGGATTGTTCAACTCATGAGCCACACCTGCGACCAACTGACCTAAGCTTGCCATCTTAGCTGCATGAACCAACCGGGTCTGCGCCTCTTTGATTTCATAGTTTGCAGCTTCCAATTCCTTCACGTTCACTTGAAGCGCTTTTTGAGATTCGTAAGTGCGCCTTGAAAGCTCATTAAAGCTTTTTGCGAGAAGTCCCAGTTCGGTGGTGCTGTTCTCTGGAACCTCCACCAATCCTTTGGAATAGTCAGACTTTTCAATGGCATTCAGAACATCATAAATCGGCTTCAGCACCACTTTGGAAATCACCAAACTGAGTACTGTCAAAAGAATCACAATAAATCCCGCCACCGAATAAAAGGCCAGATTGATGTTCTTCAAGACCGCGCGGGCCGCCTCTTTGGAGGCACCTAAGCCTAAAATGATTTTTTCATCTCCCCAACTCAAAGGCTTCAGCAAAAACTTGTATGGGACTTCGCGCACATTTAAATCAAAGAAGGGCTGATCACCCTCCTTCAATTCTTTTGCAAAAGTTTCCGCCGAATAAAGAATCAAATCTTCGTGGGTGGAAGCCACGCTTTCCTTGTTGAGTTGGAAAAAGAAAATCTCTGTGTTCATGCGATTCCGCAAACTCTGCAGAAACTCCCGATCCATGGAAATGACTTCTTCCAAGTAGCCAACCACTCGCCCTTGGTTGTCCTTCACTTTCGAAAAAACCACCAAATCGATACGAACATCGGGTTTCTTTTTGTTTTTCCCTGGATCCACATGAATGTCCACAAGACCCATCGCATCTTTGTCACCCAAACGATTCAAGAAGCCTTCTGTGATCTCCACATCTCCGGATTCCAAATTGGACTTTGAACCCACTTGCCCCGAAGCCTCTTCATAAAGAGCAATCTTTAATCGTGCGTCTGCAGAGTAGAGCCACATTCTTTGTGCCAAACCGCTGATGATCCATTTTTTAAGAAGCTGACGAGCACGACCTTCGTTTCCGGTGGAAAGAAAATAAGAAAGCGTGCGATCACTGCGATGATTTTCATTTTCTCTAAAAAGAGTGCTTTCGAATTCACCCAGCATGACAGAAATTTCTCGAGCATTTCCCTTTAAACGTTGAGAGAGTTCCTGATCAATGGCTTGTTCGTATTTGATCAAAGAATAGCCGGTGATGAAAGCAAGTGGGACCACGGAAAACAACAAGAACCAAATGATTAAAACGCTTCTTAACGATTTACGGGGTCGCCTCTTTTTGCTCACTCTGTCCACTCTCCTTTGGGGCCATTTCCTCAGAGGAATTTGAACTTTCCTCTTTAGTTGGTGGAGTCACATTCGGATTCTGTTTAACCACTAGGATAATCCGAATTTTCCCTTCAGGCATTACAAGTGGATGTTCTTGGCTTGATAACCGGACTTGACCAAAGTTTGAAAGATGGTCCAAAAGGGCCTGTTTGTTCTTCTCGGGAATAGAAAAGTGAAAATATCTCTCGTCTTCATCTCTTTTCCATCCCAAAGGAACCTGACCTGCTTTTTTTCCGCCGAGAGTCTCAATTTTCAAAACTGTGGCTTCGGTGACTTTCATCAGGTCATCCACAGACAAGAAGCCTCGATAAAGTTCGCCCATTTTCTTGGCTTTTTTAACCTTGGCCACTTTTTCTTCTGAAGGTTTTTCGGAAGCTTTGTCTTCAGGTTTTCCAGATTCCTCATCTCTCGTAAAAGTTGCCTTGGCACCACTTCCAGCAAGTTTCTCACCTTGCTGGGTTTCTTGAGCCTTCATCGCACTTTCAATGTCTTTTTCCGAAAGGGCAATGGCCGCTTCCATACGAAGATCATCATCAGACATAGAGACTTGAGCCACTTCCACTTCTTGAAAGTTCAAATGCTTCCAAGGTTTGAAGAGCGAAACTCCAATCACGGCGCCAGCTAAAACCAAAGCGATGGGCAAGGTTCTCCAAAATTGAGGAGCCAATCTTTTTTCAAAGGAAACCAATTGCTGAGCCAAACTGGGATGGGGAAGGGACAATTCTTCCTTCCACTGCTCCGTCACCTCAACGGACTCAAACTCCTTCAATCGATCCAAAGAATTTTGTAAGTTCTTAAGAGCCAGTTTCAGTTCGCCGTTTTCCTCAAGAATCTTTTCAAATGCGGCTTTACGCTCGCCTTCAAGCTTTCCTTTGGCATAGTCATAGAGAAGTTCCCGAACCATAAATTGAGAAAGTTGGTCCTTTTTTTTCATTCTTGAGCCCATGCTTTCAGAACTTCTTGCGTTCGATATTCCACGGTTCCCTCAGAAACCTTTAAGCCTTCAGCAATGTCTGACAAAGGCATTCGAGAAATTTCATTCCAAACAAAAGAAACAAACTGCTCTTTGCTGACTTTCTGACTGAGTTTTTTAAGGTCAGAGCGCAGCTCTTCCGAAGGCAACGAGGTTAAACCCAATGGCCGTCGGGCTCCAAAAGTCTTTCGAGGGGAATCGTAAAAAACCTTCGTGGCTTCTTCCACCACCAAGGGCTGCAATCGGGGCAATTCTTTTTTGTGTTGAGCTTTGCGTGCAGAACTCAGTGCAGATTCACAACAAGAATACACGCGATTTTCATCATCTAAAGTGACTAAAAAGAAAAGAAGACAAGAACGGATGATTGAATCATCCATTCATCAATCCACTGCAAGCTGCTTGAGAAGATCCATGTTATCGAGCATCCGCCCCGAACCAATCACCACACAAGACAAAGGATCTTCGGCAATGGTCACAGGAAGACCGGTTCTCTCGCGAAGAAGAATGTCCAAATTGGCAAGCAAAGCGCCCCCACCGGTCAATACGATTCCATTGTCCACAATGTCCGAAGCCAGTTCAGGGGGAGTTTTTTCAAGCGCAGTTCGAACCGCATCAACCACTTCACTCAATGGATCCATCAAAGCATCGTTCACTTGAGAAGATGTGATTTCAATGGTCTTTGGCGCACCAGCAACCAAATCTCTTCCTTTGATTTCCATAGAGCGCTCTTCCTCAAAAGGATAAGCATTTCCAATTTGAATTTTGATGTTTTCTGCCGTTCTTTCTCCAATCAATAAGTTGAACTGACGACGAACATAGTGAGCAATGGCCTCATCAAACTTGTCCCCAGCAACTTTAATGGACTTACAGTAAACAATTCCACCCAAAGAAATCACCGCAACACCGGTGGTTCCTCCACCCATGTCCACAACCATGCTTCCTGTGGGCTCCGTGATGGGAAGACCGGCTCCAACAGCCGCAGCCATGGGCTCTTCCACCAAATAAACTTCTCGAGCTCCTGCAGAGTGAGCAGACTCTTTCACCGCTCGCTTTTCCACCTGAGTGATTCCGTATGGAACACAAATAATAATTCGAGGACGAATAAAACTTTTCTTTTGTCCGGTGGACTTGGAAATGAAGTACTTCAACATGGAAGAGGTCACTTCAAAGTCAGCGATCACACCGTCTTTGATGGGCCGGATGGCATAAATGCTTCCCGGTGTTCGCCCCAACATGTCTTTGGCTTCTTTACCAACGGCCAAGACCTTGTTTCCTCGAGCACCCTTTTGCACTGCCACCACGGAAGGTTCATCCAAGATAATTCCACGTCCTTTGGCGAAAACCAGGGTGTTGGCGGTTCCCAGATCAATGGCAATATCGTTTGAAAAGTAATCACTGACTTTATCTAAAAATGACATAATTCCGATAGTCTAGGCAGCTGCAAGGTGGGAGTCAATCGCGCCAAGAAAGCTCATAGGAAATCTGCTTTTGCAGAGCATTAACTTGGGAAGCTCTTTCGGACTCGGACCAACCCAAAATTTGCCCCATGGTCTGCGAAAGACCTTCGATAAATTCCAAACCGTGACCTTTTCTCGCTAAAAAAAGAGGCACTCTTCGAAAGTAAAAGTCCTTCAGGTTCAGACACATGGTTGTTTCCACAGCATGTCTCAACTCCAAGTCCCAAAGCTTCTCTTCAGAAGAAAGATTGCGATCCAAAAGCCCTTCGTAGCTTTCAAGAATGTGTTCAAATTCCATTCCATGGCGTTCGGCCAATCTCAAAACTTCCCGCTCCTGGAGCGCCGTTCGTCCGTTCGCCACCCACTCTAAGGCTTCACTTTTTGAGCGCTCGTAAAGACTACTGGAGCACAGGGGATTCAGTGGTTCCAAGGTCTTTGAATGCTGATAACGAACCTGATCTTCAAACTCCCAAAGATTCAAAACCCCTTCCACTGCCTGCTCTGCCATATGCCGATAGGTGGTGTACTTTCCTCCCGCCACAAAGCTGACCCCTAAAGGATTGTGGAGGATCACATGCTCTCGACTGGTGGCACTTTCCGAAGCCGAACCATCCCACACCAAGGGTCGAACTCCCGCATAGGAGGACACAATGTCAGATTCTGTAAGATTTGCTCCTGGAAAATAGCGTTGAGCCACCTTCAACAGATAGTCCACATCCTCTCTTTGAGTCCGCACTTCCCCGGGGTCTTTTGAAAAGTCCGTGTCTGTGGTTCCCACAATGGTCATTTCGTTTCGAGGAATGGCAAAGACGATGCGCTTTTCAGCGGCCATGACCACTGCGTCTTCCAAATGCAGACGGCCGCGCTCAAAGACCAAGTGAACCCCTTTGGAAGGCCTCATGATTTCTTGCCATTTTGGCAAAAGAGCCTGTCCTAAAAGATCCGTCCATGGCCCCACACAGCTCACAACATGTCTTGCGGAAATGGAAAATTGCTCTCCGCTCAGGTGATCCGTACAGTTCAATCCAACGATCTGGTTGGCTTCAGAAACGGGCCCGTTCGCACTTACAAAATTCGCAATGGTGGCTCCATGATCCGCCGCAGACCGCAAAGTTTCATGAACCAGACGATCATCATCCATGTAGGCATCATAATAGGTAAATCCACCCATCAACTCTTTGTCTTGAAGCAAAGGGTATTCTTGAAGAAGTTCTTTGGTGGAAAAGGACTGATGAAGCTCCGGTGCATCGTACATGGAAAGAAAGTCATAGGCCATCATTCCAAGTTTTAGAAGTTGGGGCTTCACCCGACCACTTTCATAAAGAGGAATTGCAAATTTTAAAGGGTGAACCAAGTTAGGGGCCAATTCGAACAGCCGTTGCCGCTCCGAAAGTGCTTCAAAGACCAGCCCAAATTCATACTGTTCCAAATACCGAATGCCCCCGTGAACCAACTTGCTGGATCGGGAACTGGTTCCCGAAGCAAAATCATTGGCCTCCACGAGTCCCACATTCATGCCTCGAGAGGCTGCATCTCTCGCCACTCCGGCTCCGGTGATTCCGCCGCCTACAATCAAAAGATCAAAGTTTTTGGATTTGAGGGTTTTTAGGTTTTGCGAGCGCGAAAGGGCCGAAAGATTAGACATGATATTCCTATTTCATCTTCGAAGTTTTTAGAGTCAACAATCCATCTTGAACTGCAGTTGAAAAAGGAGACTCTTCAAAAGCTTGAGCGAAGGGTTTGTGACTTTCAACCACAACCGCTTGGATGTGTTTGTCTCGGGCCCACCGGTAAACCACCTCCACCAACTTCTGCGCGGATTCCGGAGTTTGCGCCGAAAACCACTCCACCCAAAGAGTCTGAGTCAAACCTCGAAAGAAGAGAAGGGGTTGAATCAAAGAGTAGGCCACCAGCTTTTCGTCCTTTTGGATTCCAAAACTCCAGCCTTGGGGGAGATAGTGATCCAAGGCTTCTGCCCTCCAACGGGCATCCCAGGTGGACATTTCCTGTTCCATGGTGGGTGACGGACCCAATTTTGCTTTTTCAAGAGCCCGAATGGCTTCTTTATGAGAGGGGCTAAGAACAATCATTTCTTCCATGAGGGGCAATGTAGCGGAAATTTAAGGCCAAGGAAACTGCCCATATCTTTGAGAATTCTAAAATCTTTTCACAGGCTTGGGATCTTTGTTGATACCTTGCGTCGCCCTCCCTATTTTTAAGGTTCTTCAAAAGGAGGCCCCGTGCGATTCCCGTTTCAAAAATTTGCATCCCTTGTTCTTGTTCTGTCTTCGGTGACCCTTGGCCATATCGTCTTGGCAGATGATTTCTCCGTTCCCGAAGCTTGCGCCCGCTTGCTTGCCGTGTTGGACGACACTCGCACCCAAGAATTAGAAATCAACCCAGCTCCTAAGGAAGGATCTGCGGAAGAAAAGTTTTTGAACTTTTACAAAGAGAAGATCTTTCCGGTTCATCAAAATTTTCGCCGCGTAGGTGCAACTTACAGTGTTTATCATCAAATGATCGATGCCGGTTTTTATGAATCCAAAGAGCAACGTGAAGAGTGGACTCAAAAAAAAGATGAAGCCTACAACGAGTACATTTCCTATATGACCAACCCTCAGTGGGAAGCCGATCAACTCAAATGGGGAGATCTTGCCGAAGGACTTTCTGGAGAGCTCGCTGCTGTTGCAAGAAAGAACAAAAAATCTCTAAAGTTTGAACAGTTCTCCGAAGATATGAAGCCCCTTCTCCAAGAAGAACAGACCCTCGACAACAAAGTTGATGAAAACGCAAACGAATCCCCAAAGAAAACTGTCTTTCAACAAAACGGCGCAAAACAATCTCAGATCTTAGCTGATTATTTCGATGGCAAAGTCTCATATGAAGAGGCCACTCAAATATATGAAAAACTGGCTCTTGATGGGTATATGTCTTATGGAAGAGATGTTTTTGAAAAGTCTCAAGCAGAACTGGATCGAATTGCTCAAATTCGCTCTGAGCTGGCCCATTCGAAGGGTTTTAAAACTTATGCTGAAATGAAGATTGCAGCTCAATCTCTTTCCCACACAGAAGAATTCCAATCGAAAGAGAAGCTGCTCCAATTTCTTACTGATATTCTGAACGACACCCAACCCCTGGCTGATCGTTATTACCAAGTTATGGCTCGTAAAAAAGGCAAAAATCTTTCAGAGGTGAAACCTTTCGAATCCAGCTTCCTTGGACTTCCCGCCTTTCTATTGATGAAGCCTTACTTTCAAAAAGAAAATTTCACCTCGCTTTGGCGTCAAACCATGATGGAAAGTGGGTTTCCCAAAAAAGTTTTGGACCAAATTATTGTGGATGGATTTCCTCGAGAAAAGAAAAACAGCCATGCTTACATGAATCCAGTTCTTGTCCCCTATCCGAAAATTTTGAAAATCAATGGAACGACTCTAGCGGCAGAAAAACTTTCAGAAAAATCGTGGAGTTCTGCTCTCATTTATATTTTGCAAAACTATGATGATGATGGATTGGGCGACCTCCGCACCGCCTTTCACGAAGGGGGACACGGTCTCGATTTCAGTTACCAACGTGATGACCTTGGCTATTCTTCGGCATACGGATATGCAGAGACCCACTCTACAACCATGGAAAGCTTCATCGTAGATAAAGAGTTCTTAATGGCACATGGCCAAACAAGAGAGGGTAAGTCCATTCCTGAAGATGTGGTCGACACATTTATCGATCGCTCTTCTATTGGGGATTTTCTAAGTCTTCGGTCAAATGTTGAAAGTGCTATTTTTGATATTTTGCTTTGGGATTACGACTATTCCAAAGGTGGCAAGACTTTCTCGCAGAGAGCCCTAGAGTTGGCTCGAGAAATGAGACGAAAGTACTCTCCATTTCAATGGCCTGAAGAATACACGCAAAAAGGATTCGAACCTGGGCATAGCTATTTTATTACCGGTCACTTTCGATCTGGCAGTGTAAGATACTTTGGATACGTCTTAGCTGAAGTTTCTGCAGCCATCATGACAGATTCATTGCTCGACCAATTGGAAGAAAAGACAGGACGAAGAACATTGTACAAACAACCAGGATTGGCAAAACTTCTCTCAGACGGAATTTATAAGCAGGGCTTTAAGGTTCCCTTTCCGAAGTCCGTAGAGAAATTTGCCGGGGTAAAGTTCTCGCCTAAGAGCTTTACTGAAAACCTCAAGTCCCGACTCTCAAGATTTCTAGATCGTCTGGAAAGCGAATAATTGATTCCTCGCCAAAACTTCAAGTCCCAGGTTGCGAAACAGCACCTGGGATTTTTTTTGCTCTCGAGGCGCAAAGCTCTGTGTTAAAGGGTGTTCTTTGCAAGCACTTGGGCGATAACAGGTCATTATGCATATCAAAAACCAAAATGACCTAAATATCCTGTTGGACAAGATCTCAACCTCTCTTCCCAAAGATCAAAAGGCGGTCGCCGCTTTTGATGCGGACGGAACCCTTTGGGACATCGATATGGGAGAAAATTTCTTTCAGTATGTAATTGATAACAAGTTGGTGCCATTGCCTGCAGATCCTTGGAAGCATTACCGGAACATGCAGGTGGAAGTGTCTAAAGAAGCGGCTTACATCTGGTTGGCGCAAATCTTTGAAGGAGTGGAAGTTCCTCAAGTTCAACAGTGGGCAAAAGAGGCTGTGGAGTCTGTTCAGCCCGTCCCGGTTTTTGATTTCCAAAAGAAGTTGATACAACACCTTTTGAGTTTGAATGTAGATGTTTACATTGTGACCGCATCCATCAAATGGGCTGTGGAACCCGCCGCCTCTTTGGTGGGCCTCACCCCCGAAAAGGTTTTGGGCATTGAAGTTCAAACTCCAGGGGGCCTCGTGGGCTTGGAGCAAAAGGGGATTTTGACTTACAAGGCCGGTAAGGCCGAACGGATTGTGGAAGAGTCTGGAGTAAGGCCTTTCTTTAGCGCTGGCAACACCGAGGGCGACTACGATCTTTTAATGTCAGCGACGGATTTGCGTTTTGTGATCTGCAACACAGACAAAGACCACGAAAACCACCCCACCGAATCCAAAATGATTGAACTGGCCAAAAAAGAAGGCTGGTTTTATCACCTCAAATACGAATAAGTTGTACCTGTCACAAAAGCGAAATTTGGTGCCCAAGAACGTCTTTTCAAGGAGCACCCCTTCGCTCTTAAAACCCATTAACAAATTTTTAGGGGACCCAGATTTTCAGTGACCCCTGCCGAGGCCTTGCTTAATTTTAAGCACGCATGAAGAGCCTGATATTTTACTTCTTTTTGGTGTTCCACGCCGCACCCATCTGCTGGGCCACGAACTCGAGCGAGACCTCCTGCACAGAGGCCTTATCCACCGCGAAGCGCATTGAAATTCGAGATCGATTGACCCAAGTTTTTGAACCTATAGGGCTTCACGTGAAGAAGCTCAAAGACACTTCCGAGGCTGAAATATTAAAATGGTTTGCGGCCCGACCTCGCATCCAGGAAGAAGCCGAATTTCTTTTTCGCTCTGAAATTTACGGCGGCAATCCACCCTTTACCACGCTGACCGGAGTGCATGAGTTTCAATTCCACGGTCAATTCCTTATGGATGGATCCGTTTTGGTTTCAGGATTTTCGGCCTCTTTCTATGCCGGCAGCTCATTTGAAAACATCCCCCTGCTAACAAAAGTCATATTGGCCTTAAAGTTTATGGGTCATCACACACGGCCGGCACTTTTCGGAGAACTTTCTGAAGAGGATCGCAATCTTTTAAAGAATCACAGCTTTACCAAGTTAGACCTGGTCAATGCCATGGAGTTTGCCTACCTCTCTTACGTCCATGGAATTTCCCTGCTGTCCAATGACCGTCCCGAAGAATCTTCAGATGAAGAGTGGCTAAAAATTCTTTTGCTGCCTCAAGAGGGTGAGTCTTTAAGCCTCCTTGAAAAGTTGTCGATCATTTTAAAACCCGAAGTCTTGGGCTTTAACTCCATGAATGGATTGTACGTTCCCCACCCTTTGGAGCTTCATGATGGGAAATGGACTTTTTCTCAAGATTTCAAAACCTTCTTTCGCGAGAGCCAAGAGAAGTGGAGAATTTCGAAAGCCAATTCCACGCGCCCCGGATATGAGCTGGGCACCGGTTGTCCTGCAGCCTTTTGTCACAGTGAAGAACAATCCTCTTTGAGGACCATCAGCGAAGTTTTGTTCCATGTTTTCAAAGTGGTGGACCAGAATTTTTCTACAATTCGACCTTAAATAATTTTCAGCCTCAGCGCTCTGGATCCACCTCTTCCCTCTTCACATCCTCTTCTAAAATGGACCCGATGAGGAGGTTGACCACGGACAGTTCAGCCCTTTAACTTTCGAAATCTATGATTGGAAAACAGATCTTTTCAAGATGTCTTTTGAACCTCTTTTTAATCTTTGGTTCAATCCCACTTTCAGCTTTCGCCGATACAGAGTTTCCAAGTTTCTGCTCCCGACTACTGTCTACTCCTGAAAAGATCGAAGTTCGAGGAAAACTCACAAAAATTTTTGAACCCATTGGAAAACACTTGGAAGCCTCCAAAGAATCCTCTGAAAAAGAGATCTTGGAGTGGTTTCAAGATCATCCCGAATCCATCATTTATTCCAGGTTTCAACCGAGAGCCCACAAATACACAGGAAATCCTCCCATCTCAACACTAACGGGCCTTCAAGAATACCAATTTCACGGGCAGTTTTTTGAGCACAGCTTGAATGTGATTTCGGGCCATGCACACTCTTTTTACGCAAGCAGTGTTGAAAGAAGTCGATCTCTTATGACCAAAACCATTTTGTCTTTGAAATATTTGGCCAACTTTTCACGGCCGGCTCTCCCAACGATATTTTCTGCCGAAGACAGTAAAATTCTTCAAAGATACAGTTTTACCAAACTCGAAATGATCGACACCATGGAGTTTGCATTTTTCTCCTATGTCCATGCCATTTCCCTATTGTCCGTCGATCGCCCTTTAGAAATATCTGATCAGGAATGGCTTAAAATTTTATTGCTCCCTCAGCAGGATTCAAAATTCAGCTTGGTGGAACAACTTGCCGTTGTGTTTAAGCCCGCGGTCTTAGGGTATTACTCCATTTATGGAATGTATGTTCCGAAACCTTTGGATTTTAAAAATGGAAAATGGGTTTTCTCTCAAGATTTTAAAATCTTCTTTCGAGAGAGTCAGGAACACTGGAAGAAGCGCACCGAAAACAAAACCACTCTTATCCCAGGTTTTGAAATGGGAACCGGTTGCCCCGCAGCCTTTTGTGGAGACGACGAAGTCTCTTCTCTTCGAAGAATCAGTGAAGCCTTGATTCATGTCTTCAAGGTTGTGGACCAGAACCGCTCACATTTCCAAATCGAAGATTAAATCAACTATCGCTCGAGCTCCGCGACTTCCTTGGGCATTTCTGCGGTCATATTTGACGGACCCTCTTGAGTAACCAAGATGTCATCCTCAATGCGAATTCCGATCCCGCGATAAGCTTCGGGTATGCTTTCATCATCGTGAGGAAGATAAAGACCTGGCTCGATGGTCAATGCCCAACCGGCCTCCATGGCGCGAGGCTGACTTCGAACCGACAAGGTTCCTGCATCGTGGGTGTCCAAGCCCAGCAAGTGACTCACGCCGTGGGGATAGTATTTTGCGTATAAACCTTTTTCAACGACCTCATTTTTGGAAGCCTTCAAAATTCCCAAGTCCACCATCAATTGAGACAGTCCTTCGACGGTGTGCTCTTGAAGTTTGTTAAATGGCGTTCCTGGCTTGCACATTTCAATCAGCTCTTTTTGAACTTTTAAAATGCCACTATAGAGTTCCTTTTGAGGTGTGGAGAACTTCCCGCCCACTGGATAGGTCCGCGTAATGTCTCCGCTGTAGTTCAAGTATTCTGCACCTGCGTCCGTCAGGAACAAGTCGCCCTCTTTTAAAACATCCTCATTGAAAACATAATGAAGGGTAACGGCGTTCACACCAGAGGCAAAAATTCCTCCGTAGGCTTCCCCCATAGCTCCCTGTTTCATCACGCTGTAAAGAAACAACCCGTGAAGTTCTCTTTCCGTCACTCCCGGACGTGCCGCCTTAAAAACCTCCTGATGGGCCAAGGCAGAAATGGAGCAGGCTTTCTTCAAAGCTTCCACTTCTGCTTCGCTTTTATGAATGCGAAGTTCACCTAAAAGAGTGTAAGCGTCTTCCACAGGAGGAAAGCCTGGATTGGAACGACGGTTCAGATGAGCAACGCCCTTTAAAACTTCTGACATCTTCCGATCAAATTCGGGATTTCTAAAAAGGCTGTAGTAAACCTTGTCACAAGATCTTAAAAGTTGAGGCGCTTTCTCTTCAAAATCATCAATGATGAAGGCTTCGTCCACGCCAAAGACATCTTTCGCCGCCTGAGGACCAAATCGAAATCCATCCCAAGTTTCTCTTTCCACGTCTTTTTCGCGGACAAACAAAATGGTCTCTGGAGTTTGCCCTGGTCGAAATACCAAACAAGATCCCGGCTCATCAAAGCCCGAAAGATAGAGCAGGTTCGACTCTTGGCGGTACTTGTGTGAGGTGTCGTGGTTGCGAATGAATTCAGGCCATGCGGGAAGAACCACGGCACTCCCCGGAATCAGTGCCGCCAATCGACGTCTGCGTTCTGCATAGACTTCTTTTTTAAAAAGACTTTTTCTCATCTAGTCACCTATTCCTTAGAGCCCGTAAGCCCGAATCAATTTTTGCGCAATTTGCTCGCCCTGTTTTTCGCCCTCTGCTTCCAAGGCCTTTCGGTTTGAAAAGTCAAAAATAGAGTAACGGCGAAGGTTCAAGCTGTAGCTGTTTTTGATTCCCATTTTCGCCGCCTCTTGAGATTCCAGAATTTGCGACCAAAGAAACTCTAGATTTTTATCTTTGCGAATAAGACCTTCTCTTTGAATGCTCTCATCCAAAAGGTCGATAAACACGACAATTTCAGCTCCTTGAGCCTTTAAATGTTTTGCCATTTTAAACAGACTCGCCGGGCTGGCCGCTCTTCGAAACTCTCCGAAAAAGGGCGGCACGGGAACACAGGAATTTAAAGCATCGATTGCCGATCCGGATTTCAAAATCACACTTTGATTGCCATTGAGGCTTCGAGTGGCGCAGGAAAAATTAACCTTAGCTGAATCCAAGTTTAAATTGTTGAAGTTTTCTTTAAGAAAACTGTGGAATTTGCTGGAGGCACCACTTCCCCCAAATCCGAGAAACCCTTTGTCAAATTTCAAATTGGCTTCTTCCAATTTGTACAGCTTCCAATCCATTCCATGAATTTCTCCACTCATGGCATAACTGGCGGCGATCAAGCTGGGCCACCCCGTAGCGGCGAGGTGAGAAACATTGATTTTGTTTTTTTCGAAACTTCGAAGCAGTCCTGCCAATGCAAAACTTCGTGCTCCTCCCATTCCAAAAACCAATCCCACTTTTTTTGCCCGCTGGTTTGAAATCTGTGGCGGAAGCGTTTGAAAGTCACCATCCTCATCCTGTTCGGGATGGGTTTCAAACCCCACATCCTTAGGGGAAGTTCCAGAGTTGGTCTGATTCTGTTGAGTTCGAACCTCGGTCCTTCGTTTCATCTGCGTACAGCCGACGGAAATGAAGAGCACCGCATACAATGGCAAAATGACAATCCGTGAAAAAAATGAAGATTTCATAGGCAAATGAGAATACGCTTTTCTTTTGGGAGCTTCAATAGCATGGACAAGTTTTATTTGATCGTCACGCCCGGCCTGGAAGACCTGGCACAGAAAGAGCTTTTGCGTTGGGCTCCCCTCATAGAATCAGAAATTTCCCATGGTGGAGTCCATTTTGAGGTGCCTCGAAGAGTCGGCCTGGAACTGAATCAATGCTTAAAAATTCCCACGCGGATTTTGATGCGCCTCTCAGAATTTCGGTGCAGAGATTTTCCAAAACTGTTTAAAAAGACCTCGGAGCTTCCTTGGGAAGAGTGGATCCATCCCAACGTTCAGGTGGAAGTCGTTGCCTCCTCTTCGAAATCTCGACTCAATATCAAAAAAAGAATTCAAAGCACTGTGGAAGAAGGCTTCCTGGCCTTTCAAAAAAAGAAAAAGATTTCTGCAGGAAGCGAATCCGCAAAAATCTATGTCCGCCTCTTTGAGGACATTTGCACCCTGAGTGTGGACACCTCCGGCGAACGTCTCCACAAACGATCTTCCGTTGGAAAACATGTGGGGATCGCGCCTTTGCGCGAAACTTTGGCGGCGGCCATGCTTGAAGATCTTCTGGAAGGTCTTACGGGCAACTTCCAATTGATCGATCCTATGGTGGGAAGCGGCACTTTTTTAATGGAGGCGGCCCTAAAAAATAAACCTTTAGGAAAAGACTTTTCCTCATTGGTTTTAGCAAATTCCCAAGAGGACAGTTCCACTGAGGAATCTTTTAAAATTGAAGAACCCACCTCCCCGTGGAACCTTGAAAAACTCAAAGGTTTCGAGTTCGATCAAAAAACACTTCATGCGGCTCAACGAAATTTGGAACAAATGAATCTATCCATTCCGTTTCTTCTCCGTCGCGAAAATGTTTTTGAAATGAAACCTTTGCCAACTCCGGACGAATCACGACTGGTGGTTTGCAATCCTCCCTATGGAGAACGTATTAAAATTTCGGGATCCATCAAGTTCTACTATGAGCGGCTTTTTCAAGTGATCGATCGGAACTTCTCGCCCTTTCGGGCGTCGTTTATGCTTCCCACACAAAAAATCAAAGGGCGGCTTCAACTTCCCGAGAATTGGAAGGTCCTTCGAAAGACCAAAACCACCAACGGTGGCCTTTCGGTCACGATCTACCTGTTCGAATGTTTGCAAAATAAAAAGAACTCTTGATTCCCATCTCGGCCAGCAAGTTTAGAAGCTTTAAATTCTGAAACTTCAAAACCAAGCTCTTCAATTTTTAATTTTAAATTTTTAAGAACTTGATCTTGGACCTTGCGATCTTTAACAACCCCTGAGCGGTTCAAATTCTCTCGTCCCACCTCAAATTGAGGTTTTACAAGGGCCAACACTTCGAATTTTTTCCCATGAAACTGACACAGCTCTTCGAAAGCCGAAATTACAGAAATAAAGGAAATATCTACCACCACCAAATCCAAGTGTTGGTCCAACCAAGATTTAATTTCGGTGATCGACGCCAAATCTTGTAAGTGAATGCCTTCATAGGCTTTGATTTGTGGGTGGTTTTTCAAAGACTTATGAAGTTGATCGTGGCCCACATCAAATCCTAAGACCTCTTTGGCACCTTGCTGAAGCAGACAATCGGTAAATCCACCGGTGGATTGCCCAATGTCTAGAACGTAGCGATCTTGGACTGAAATATTAAAATCGTTTAGAGCACCCTCCAACTTCAAGCCCGCGCGAGAAACAAATCGAAGACGCTCAGAATCTAAAATTTTAAGCTCTACGTCTTCGGGAAGTTTTTGACTGGATGTGGAAACCTTTTTCCATTCTCCCTGGAAAAGATACTCGACCTCTCCGATTTCAATCAGTTCTTTGGCTTTGGTTCGAGAGGGACAAAGACCTTTTTCGGTCAGCAAAATATCGGCGCGCTTCATACTCTTTGAAGATTAAATTCTACCAAGGATTTTAATCCTGAAGTGTCTCCGGTCATTTGATCGAGGAGACCATGAGATTCTTTTGACAAAAGACGAAGCCAGTCTTTGGTTTTCTCTGGCCCCACGAGGCAGGCAAAATTCTTAGACTCCTCGCCCTCCTGGTGATCTTGAAGATCGTCGGAAATTTGGAAGGCCAAGCCCAATTTGTCGCCGAATTCTTTGCAAAGTTTTTTCTCTGAATCTGAAGCCAAACACACTTCCGCAGTTCCGCGGACGCAAATAGAAATTAAGGCTCCAGTTTTCAATTCATGAATTTTCTTGAGCAGCTCTTCAATCGGCGCTTCTTGGTTCGCAAGCATATCTAAAACTTGACCACCAACCATTCCTTGAGGACCGGCAGCCAAAGCCACAGACTTTATAAGCGTAGAAAGATGAGGATGATCTTTGTAATCATTGGCCAAGACAAAGAAGGCCAAACTTTGAAGGGCATCTCCCGCAAGCAAAGCCATATCTTCGCCATACACTTTGTGATGTGTAGGTCGACCTCGCCGTTCATCGTCATTGTCCAAACAGGGCAAATCATCATGAATCAGTGAATAGGTATGAATCATTTCGATGGCCGCGGCTAACGGATAGGCGACGGTGGGATCTTTTCCCAAAGCTTTCGCCGTAAGAATACAAAGCAGGGGTCGAAAACGCTTGCCCCCACCAAAGAGGGAGTACTCCATGCCTTCCCAAAACTTGAAAAGATCCTTGTGGGGTGGCGGGGCCTCGGTGCTGAGAACCGCAGACAAGTACTTCTCAAAAGGTTCTAAATCTGACGAGTAATCCCAAGTGTTCAAATTATTCCGCCTGGAAGTCTTCCGTCTTTGTGTTTCCGTCTTCGTCCACGTTCAAAAGAAGTTTTACCTTCTGCTCGGCCTGAGCCAGTTGAGAGTTGCACTCTCTTGAAAGCTTCACACCTTCTTCAAACATCTTGAGCGAGTCGTCCAAAGACAAATCTCCATTTTCCATTTTACCAACAATTTCTTCCAGTCGGTTGAGCTTCTTTTCGAAATCCATGTGTGACTCCTTTTAATTTAAAGTCTTAAGATGATTTTCTTTGTTTACTTTTAAAACTTCAGCGTGGAAGGCGCCCTTACCAAGAATCACTTCCACTTGATCCTTTGCTTTTAAAAACGAACTGCCTTTTACAACCTCTCCGTCTTTTTTCACAATAGAGAATCCGCGCTCCAAAACCCTCAGTGGGCTGATGGAATCCAAAACGGATGCCAATCTTGCCAAACGAGAATTTCGCAATTCAATTTGACGCCGAATTTCGGACTCCAGCTCGGAAAGGTGAATCCGAATCTGTTGATGAAGCCTCAGGATTTTCTCCCTTGGTGGAGGCAATTTCGACAGGGCCACGCGAACTTGGTTGGCCCATCTTTCGTGACGGCGCTGCCAAGCACGATCCAACCGTTGAGTCATTTCATCACAACGAAGCATCAAATCTTGAAGTCGACGCTTGGGATCCACCAAGCGCTCACTCATGTGTTTTACGGCCATTTGCTTGGTAGAAAAAGTGTGATTCCAAACTCGCCACAAACCCGCTTTAAGAGAATGAATCTTCTCCATCAATTCCATGGCATTTCGACAAACCAATTCCGCAGCCGCAGAGGGCGTAGGAGCCCTCAAGTCCGCAACAAAATCCGCAATGGTGAAATCCACTTCGTGGCCCACCGCTGAGATCACGGGAATCCGTGAACTTGCAATGGCTCGGGCCACACCTTCATCATTGAAGCCCCAAAGGTCCTCAATGGAGCCGCCACCACGACCCACGATCATCACATCCACTCCCTTAAGAAGCTGTGCCTTGCGAATGCCTTCGATCACGGACGCAGGAGCTCCTGCCCCTTGAACCAATGCAGGAATCACCGTGACTTCAAGTCCGCGAAATCGTCTTTCTAAAACATTTAAAATGTCGCGAATGGCAGCACCTGTTGGTGAAGTCACCACAGCCACATGCTTTGGAAGGCTGGGCAGAGGGCGCTTACGACTTTGCTCGAACAGACCTTCGCTTTGAAGCTTGGCTTTCAATTGCTCGAAGGCCAACTGAAGAGCTCCGGCGCCCACCGGCTCCATTTGCTCGCAAAAAATTTGATAGGTTCCCCGCGGTTCATACACGGTGATTTTTCCACGAACTAAAACTTCCATTCCGCTTTCCGGACGAAATTTCAAATTCTGATTGAAACCGCGAAACATGACCGCGTTCACCTGAGCTTTGTCATCTTTCAAACTGAAATAGTGGTGGCCCGAAGAGTGGGCTTTGAAGTTTGAAATTTCACCTTTGACCCAGATCAGTTTAAACTGGCTTTCCAGCTGACCGCGGACGGCTTTGTTCAAATCAGAAACAGAGAGAATTTGTGGCTCATTGGCCTCGTCTTTTTCCCTTTGGCTTCCATTAAAATCCATAGACATTTGTTGCATCAAAGCAATGTGGCGTGATCCCCATCTCGAGTCAATCACCCCCGCAAGGCGCCGCCTTCGACGCGGTGATTACAGATTTTGGTGCCTGGCACCTTTTTCTGTATTCAGAGCGTTAGGGATTGGAGGGACCAGAGGCCGCCGACAAAAAGGCACACCCATCCCAAGGCTTCGTGGGATTTCAGCCGTTCAAAAAAATAGGGAGGAATTTCTGGTTTGGATTTCGCCACCCACTCGGCAATGGAATTCACCACACACATGATGACGCCATATCCGAAAACAAAAAAAGGGAAAAGCAAGTCCAATTGATTCAAGGTCATTCTTTTTTTTCGGATCTTTTTCTCAAAAGTACACAGGACGAAGAGAGGTTTTTTAACTATTTGCACGAAACGGTAAGCCCCCCTCTTGTGGGGCTTCTTAGGGTTTGGTAACTTGAAAGTGTCTTGTGGGCTGATGACAAAAGTAAACCCTACAAGCCAATAGCATTGGGGACTGTCCCTGGGAATGGTGAGCAAGCTCATTTCGATTGAGAAGCCTAAAGTTCCTATAATGGTCGCCCACTTTGTGAATCATGGGTTTACTTGGATCACTCAGACCCACAAGGTATTTTTTCTGCATTCCTTTCTGACTTTTGTCTCATTTTGAGACGTTTTTCTCTCTGCCCTTAGATCAAAGCCCAAGGGCATTTATCCTTCCCTCGCGAATTTCCGAAAAGTAAGTGAAAATAAGAATTGAAAAATCGGAGTTTTGGCTTCGATCTTGCTTTTACTTATTGAAGTCCATTCAAGCACTTAAGGGGGATTTAAAGTGTTTAAGCTTCAGACAACTGCTGCAAAAACTTTTTTCAGTCTGACTTGTGTTGGAGTGGTGTTGTCACTGAGCTTTGGTGGAAATGTAATTGCGAAAGAGGAAAAAGATAAAGACAGCGCTGCACGTTGCTCCAATTCAGAAATTCAAAAAGCCTATGACATTGCTATTCGAGACAACCACTACGGTAAAAATTTAAGCGGAAAAGAAAAACAAAAACTATGGGACAAAAAACGAAAAGAATGTATCAATTCTTCCCCTGAGGGTTGTGCTGAAGATCTTAAAAAGCTGAAAGAGGCCGAAGCAAAGTTCAATGGAACCTGTCGAGCCAGTGGAATGGGAACAGGTGTCGAATGTGCAAAAAAAATCAATCAATGCGGTGAAAAAGATGCCGTGGCAGCCGGCGTAGAAGAGGACTCAGGGAAACTCTACGACACCGAAGCCATGAAAGCAGAGTTGGAAATTTGTCCCGCCATTGGCGCCAAGGGCTTAAAGGAAATGAAACAAGAGCTGAAGGACGCCAAAGAGGAAGTGGACAAAAACCAAGAAAAAGTGGACAGCGCCAAAGAAAACGCTCAGACCGCCCAATCGTCCGCCAGTGAAAGTGGGCTTGAAAAACAACAGGCCCTACAAGAGTTGGCCAAAACCTGTCGAGACACCAAAAAAGAAATCGAGCGTGGCCTTCAAGATGCTGAAAAAGAAATCTACAACCAGGTTCAACAGGTTTACTCCCAAGTTCTTAGTGTGAACGAACAGATTGCCGACGCCGAACGCACCAAAATGGAAGCCTCTCTCAAATACACAGAAGCCAAAACGAAAATTGAATTGGATTGCCACCAACAGGCCCTTACCAAGGTGAACGAAAGACGTCAGGCCATTTTGGCAAAAGTCGCTGAAGGAACTTACAATGTGGGTTCGCTCAACTCGATGATTGGATCTGCTGGAAAAAAATCACGACGAGCCGACCAAGAGTTTGCCTTTCAGGAATACAAATACTGCTTGCAAAGTGGCGTGGCCAAGAAGCAACTTTCCGCAGCGAAAGAAGCGGTGAAGATGGCGGAGGCCGCTGCGGATCAACGAAAATCTAGCCTCGTTCAACAGCGGGCTCAGCTTCAGCAGCAAATGGGAATGTTGCAAAACAACGAAGTCGCCCAACTTCGTCAACGGGCCCAAGAGGATCTGGCAGCAGCCAATCAAGATTGTGCTCAAGGCCAACAAATGGCCATGATGCAGATGATGCAGGCCCAAATGCAGGGAGCAAAGGGAGCTCAAGGCTCACAAAAAGAACTCAAAAAAGCCGAGTTGAAATTGAAAGAATCTGAAGACAACTACAAAAACATCCGTGATGCGGTTCGACTCAAAAGCCAAGCTGCCGGGGGGGCCTCTTCGGGAAAAGACTTTAGCGAAGTATTTGCAAATCTAGCGGAGTATGAAGGAAAGGCTGCGAGCTTTGTTGGCGCCTGTTGCATAGGAGACAAAGCAAAGGGATTCGAAAGAGATTGTGCCAATACCAAAAGCTTTTTGTCAGGATCTGGGAATGCTCTTGTAGATACAGCGTCGCCAAGTGCTGTGGAACACATCACAACAAATGCTGCCGCCACGGCTCAGACCGATCAAGAAATCAAAGCCAATGGAAAGCTTCCGGACTCTACTGGTGAAACAAAACCCACAGCAAAAACTCCTCCGATACCAGGCCAAAAGCCTCCTCAAATTCTTCCTAAAAAAGATGTTCCGATTCCCACGCCACGTCCTCCAGGAACTAGATAGGAAAGCTCTCCCTGCACAACACTGACTCCTTGCGGCGTGAGGCCCCCTTGCGCCCTCACAAAAATCTGGATCTTCCAGGAATAATTTAAGCTTCGCCCCACTTTCTGATACTCTCTTCCGATGTCTATGAAGAAAATTTTGATCGCACTGAGCCTACTAGTATTCGTCGGAGTGGCTGCGGTGGCAGGCCTTCTTGCCATCTTCTCCTCCAGTCTTCCCCAAATGATTCAAATCGAAGATTACAAACCCCTGGTGGTGTCCGAAGTCTTCGACCGCCATGGCGAAAAAATCGGCGAGTTCTTCCGCGAAAAGCGCATGCTGACTCCCTACGAAAAAATTCCCCCGCACTTGGTGCAAGCCTTTATCTCTGCAGAGGACGACCAGTTCTTCCAACACGAAGGCATCAACTACTTGGCCATCTTTCGCGCCTTTGTGGCAAACCTCAAGGCCGGTCGAAAAGCTCAAGGGGGATCCACCATCACTCAACAGGTGGCTCGAACGCTCCTTTTAAGTTCGGAAAAAACCTACACCCGAAAAATCAAAGAAGTGATGCTGGCTAAAAAAATGGAAAAGAACCTTTCCAAGGAAGAGATTCTTTATCTGTACTTGAACCAAATCTACTTGGGCCAAGGAGCCTATGGAGTGGGCGCGGCTGCGCGCGTTTACTTTCGCAAAAACGTTGAGGAGCTGACCGTTCCGGAAGCCGCAATTCTTGCGGGACTTCCTCAAGCACCCAGCCGTTATTCGCCCATTCACAATCCAAAATCTGCCAAAGAGCGACAACGTTATGTTCTCACTCGAATGGCCGACGTGGGATTTATCTCTCCTGAAGATGCAGAGAAGTACAAAAACGAACCGGTCAAATTGTACATCTGGAAAAACTTTAAAGAGATTGCGCCTTACTACTTAGAAACCGTCCGCCAAATGTTGGTTGAAAAGGTGGGCGAAGAAATGGTTTTGGACCGCGGAATCAAAGTTTACACCGGCTTGGATTTAAAACTTCAGAAAGCCGCCCAAGAGCAAATCGAAGCGGGTCTTCGCGCCCACGACAAGCGTCAAGGTTTTCGTGGTGTAGAAAAGAATTTGGAAGACCCCAAACAGGTGGCCGAACTTCTTTTGGAAGAGCGCAACCGATTGATGGACGATCTTTCTCCGGAACGGATTTTAAAACCCGATGGCAGCTTTGAGGAAAAACCTCCATTGAACCTGACTGGAAAAGACAAAGACGGAAAAGAGCTTCCCTCTTTGGCCTCTTACATTCCGGTGGGCACTTTGACCAAAGGGATCGTCACCAAAGTGGACGACAAGTTGGGAATGACCTATGTGCGTTTTGCGGAAAATCGCGGAATCATCGACATTGAAAGCATGGAGTGGACCCGCACTCCCGATCCTGACATCAGTTTCCGATGGGCTCCTAAAGTGACCACCCCTTCGAAAGTTTTAAAAGTGGGCGATGTGATTGAAGTTCGAATCACCGGGAAAACTTTTAAATCGGAACGTTTGGAAAAAGACGCCAAAAAATTAAAATACGATCCCAAAGAATATGAAAACTTCGCACTTCTTGAGCTTGAGCAAGAACCCTTGGCCCAAAGCTCATTGATTTCTTTCGACCAGAAATCCGGAGACGTTGTGGCCATGGTGGGTGGCGCAGACTTTTCAAAATCTCAGTTCAACCGCGCCCTGCAAGCGGTTCGACAAACTGGATCGGCCTTTAAAGCTCTCACCTATGCCACTGCTTTGGATCATGGCTACACTCCAGCAACTCCCATCATTGATGCTCCCATTGTTTACGAAGAGGAAATTGAAGAAGGCCAAGAAGACACTCAAGGGGGACCCACAGCTCCTGAAACCAAAACATGGAAGCCTAAAAATTCGGGCAACAAATTTTCAGGCGATATTTTGTTTCGCCGGGCTTTGATCAAATCTTTGAACGTTCCCACTGTAAAAATCACCGAAAAGGTGGGCGTAAACACCATTGCCACCTACGCCCGACGTCTTGGGATTTTTAGTCCGCTCAATATGGACTTCACTTTGTCTCTCGGGTCTAGCAGCGTGACTTTGTATGAAATTACTCGCGCATTCGCTGTTTTGGGACGAATGGGCAAACGGCTCTCGCCCATTTTGATTCGTAAGGTGATGAACCAAGAGGGCGAAGAGCTCAGTGGCCCCATCAACTTGGATGAACGTTTTAAAGAACAGTTGGAACCCATTGAGCAAAAATTTGAGGAAACCCGACAAGCGGTTTTAGCTTCGGAAGAAGTTCGGGCCAAAGAACCTCCTTTGTTCTTTGAAAATCCCAACCAATTGATGAAACCAGAAACCGCTTACGTCACCACCAGCATGCTTCAAGCGGTGATTGAGGAGCAAGGTGGAACCGCCCCCGCAGCTCGCGCCTTGGGCCGTCCTGCGGCCGGAAAAACCGGATCCACCAACGGCTATTTCGATGCCTGGTTTATTGGTTACACTCCCGATTATGCCACGGGCGTTTGGACGGGATTTGACGAGGAAAAAACCCTCGGAAAAAGTGAATTCGGTGGAACCGCCTCTTTGCCGGTTTGGCTGGAGTACATGAAGGCGGCCCACGATGGGCTTCCCGTAAGAAACTTTCCGGTGCCTGAAAACGTTGTTTTTGTGAACATTGATAACGAAACTGGAAAATTGGTTGGTCCTCAATCCAAAATGGTCGTAAGACAAGCCTTTATTGAAGGCACTGAACCTACGGCAGAAAAAAGCCAAGAGGAAAAGAAAGACGACGACCAAAACTTTTTCAAAGAGGATTTATCTGGATGAAGAATCTCCGCGCCTGGGGAGTCCGACAAAACAACTTAAAAGACATTGAAGTCAAAATTCCACTGGGATCTTTTACCGTGATTTGCGGACCCAGTGGATCTGGCAAATCCTCTTTGGCTTTTCAAACTCTTTATGCTGAGGGACAACGGCGCTACATCGAAAGCCTGTCCAGTTACTCTCGCCAATTTTTAAACAAAGCCCCAAAACCCGATTTGGATGGAATCGAAAACATTCCCCCGGCTTTGTCCATTGAGCAAAAAAATTCCGTAAAGACTTCTCGATCCACCGTGGGAACCACCACAGAGTTGATTGATTTTATGCGCCTGCTTTTTGAAAAGCTGGGCGATGTAAAATGTCCAGATCACCATGTGACTCTTTATTCCGATTCTCCCAGTTCGGGCTCGGAGCGAGCGCTTTCTCACTTTCAAGGTCAGCGGGGATACATTCTCGCCCCTGTTCCTTCGAAGGGTCGGTTAATGAAGGGCAAAGCCCTGATGGAATTTTTAAAGACCGAAGGCTTTCGCCGCATTTATGTGCCCTCCACAAAAAAAGACAAATGGATCAAGGGCACTCATCTGATTGAAAATGAAATGGGCGAAATCAAAGACCTTGAAGATCCCAAAGTAAAAACACTTCCAGCCAAAGATTTTTTTGTCATCATTGACCGTTTGCAGTTTGATTCGGAAGAGCGTGGCCGCTTGGCAGATTCTTTGAGCTTGGCTTATGCCACCTCTTTAAAAGTCAGCAAAGAAAATCTTTTTCCCCGCGCCACTGTTTTAACCACGGAAGGAAAAATGCTTCAGTTGTCCGAGGACAATTCTTGCTCCATCTGTGGATTTCGCTTTCCACAGTTGTCCACAGCTTTGTTCTCATTCAATTCTCCGGTGGGAGCCTGTTCCGATTGCAACGGTTTTGGAAATCGTTTGGAGTTGGATCCGGAAAAGGTCATCCCCAATCCTTCTTTGAGTTTAAAGCAAGGAGCTTTGGCTCCGTTTGCCATGCCCAGTGCTCAGTATGACCGCCGAGAACTTCGTGCCTTTTGTAAAAAGAAAAAAATCGACATGGACACTCCTTGGGAAAAACTCACCAAGAAGCAACAAACCTCCATTTGGGAAGGAACCAAGGATTTTTACGGCGTCAAAGGTCTCTTTGAATACTTGGAAGAGAAGAAATACAAAATGCATGTTCGCGTTTTTCTTTCTCGCTTCAAAAGTCCTTTCACCTGTCCCACCTGCCATGGATCTCGCTTAAAACCTGAAGCTTTGCAGGTTAAAATCAAAGACAAGTCCATTGGCGATTTGGCCGCAATGACTTTGATTGATCTGTCTCGTTTTATGGACAGCCTTGAGCTGACCGAGAATCAAATGCACATTGTGAAAGAGCCTTTAAGACAGATCAAATCCCGCCTGCACTATTTGTTAGATGTGGGCGTGGGTTACCTTACCGTTGATCGCCCAACCCGAACTTTGTCTGGTGGCGAGTATCAACGTCTTCAATTGGCCCATCAATTGGGAATGGGACTTTCCCAGACTTTGTTTGTTTTGGACGAACCCACTGTAGGTCTTCATCCCAGAGACACTGAACGCCTGATTGGAGTGCTTAAAGATTTGCAAAAACTTGGAAACACCTTAGTCGTTGTGGAACACGATCACGATGTGATCCTTAACGCCAATCACGTCATAGAGATTGGTCCTGGATCAGGACATCTGGGTGGAAAAGTGATGTTTTCTGGAGACTACAAAGATTTTATTTCCGACACCGAATCTTTAACCGCCGGCTATCTGACTGGACGAAACATGAAAGCGCCTTTGCGCATTCCCCGTCCCGTGCAGTTGGACACCATCAAACACGCTTTGCGCTTGAAGGGCTGTTCAGGAAACAACCTCAAAAACATTGATGTGACCATTCCTTTAAATCGTTTGGTGACTGTGACTGGGGTGAGTGGTTCCGGAAAGTCCACTTTGGTTTCAAAGACCATCTACCCTGCCGTTGCCCGCGCGTTGAAAAAAGAATTTTTGCCGGGACTTCCTTTTGAAGATTTAAAAGGAGCCGAACAGCTCAAAGGTGTGGTTCTGATTGATCAATCCCCTGTGGGACGAACTGCGCGCAGTAACGTGCTGACCTATTTGAAAGTCTTTGATGCCATTCGAACCATTATGGCTTCGGTGGGTGAAGCTCAAAGTCGCGGCTACTCACCAGGAACATTTAGTTTGAATGTGGATGGAGGCCGATGTCCTGTGTGTAAAGGAGTTGGATTTGAAACCATCGACATGCTTTTTATGGACGATGTGGAAATTCAATGTGAAGCCTGCGATGGAAAAAAATATCGCCATGAAATTTTAGACATCACTTACCGCGGACGAAATATCGATCAAATATTGAATTTTACCGTTCAAGAAGCCATGGATTTTTTCGTCGCCTACCCCAACATCTGGCGCCCTCTTTCTGTTTTAAAAGAGGTGGGCTTGGACTATTTGCGCTTAGGTCAATCTGCCAACACCTTTAGTGGGGGCGAATCTCAGCGGATGAAGTTGGCCCGCGAGTTGATTACAGCCAAGCAACACAAAACCTTGTACATTTTTGATGAGCCCACCACGGGGCTTCATTTTCGCGAAGTTCATTTGCTGATGAAAGTTCTTCATAAATTGGTAGAGGCCGGCGGCAGCGTTCTTTTGGTGGAACACAACTTGGAAGTGATTGTCCATTCTGACTTTGTAATCGATGTGGGCCCTGAAGCTGGAGAGCGAGGCGGAGAGATCCTTTGCCAAGGCGCGCCTCAGGAGCTAATGTCTAATCCTAAAAGTCAAACCGGTCACTACCTGAAAGAATATGTGGAGACCATCTACTCTCAAAAGGACTTAAAACCCAGTGAAAGCCATCATCCAGACACTTTGGCCTGAATTTAAAAAATACAAAAGTCGAATCATTGTCGCTCTTCTGCTTGGATTGGTGATCAGCGGCGCCAAGTTTTACAATGCCCCATTGATTAAAAATTTGGAGCAGGTTTGGAGCTCCAACGACAACATTAAAATCTATCAAATTCCAATTTTGATTGCGGCCCTCTGGGTGGTCGCAGCCATCGCCCGCTACTTTCACATGTACTTGATGATTTTGACCGCAGAAGAAGTGGCTTTGAATTTGCGACGCCAACTGATGCATAAATATTTGAGTTTAAATCTGAGCTTCTTTCAAAACTTTGTTCGAGGCTCTGGCGGATTGATCAGTCGTTTGCTGAATGACATCTACATTGTTCAAACTGGGTTTCGTCGTCTTGCGGATGTGATTCGAGAGCCTTTTTTGACGATCTTAAGTTTTGGCTACTTGGTTTATATCGACTGGAAGCTCACTCTCTTTTTGATTTTGGCACTTCCGATCATTTCTACGGTTTCGCGGCGGATGGCTCGAAGCATTCGCAAGTATTCGGCCCGAAACCAAGAGGCCATGGAAGACATCACTCAAACCATCAAAGAAAGCTTGGACGGAACGCGAATTGTTCAGGCTTTTAACCTTCAGCCGGAACTGAAAAACCGTTTTGAACGGGAGGCAGACAACTACATTCAATCCCGGGAAAAAATCATTTCTCGAGAAGAGAGCACTGGACCCATTTCGGAAAGTTTGGTCGCCGTTCTTATTGCCGGAGTTTTGATTTACATTGGGTTTCGAATTCGCTCGGGCGCATGGATTGTGGGAGATTTTCTCTCTTTCTTTGCCGCGGCAATTTTCTTGAGCGATTCCGTCAAGAAAATCCAAGACAGTTATATTAAAATTCAACAGGCCTCTGTGGCCCTTGAACGACTGCGAGACATTTTGGATTCTACGGATGAAATTCATGATCCGGAATCTCCTGAAAAGTTTCCTGAAGACTGGAAAGAAATTGAATTCAAAAATGTCAGCTTCAGCTATGAAAACAAAAAAGTTTTAAACGGTGTGAATTTGACCATTTCTCGAGGAGAAAAGGTGGCTTTGGTGGGAACCAGCGGAGCTGGGAAGTCCACCATGATCAATCTTTTGCCGCGCTTTTTTGATCCCACCGATGGAGAGATTCGAATTGGTGGAGTGCCCTTGAACCACTTGAAAGTGAACGAATTGCGTTCTCATGTGGCACTGGTTACCCAGGACGTGTTCTTATTTTCGGATTCGGTCTCTCGAAACATTCAATCGGGAGATTTTTCCAAAGATGATTCCAGTGTTGAATCCGCCGCAAAGTTGGCCAATGCCCACGACTTTATTTCGAAGAACGAGCAGGGTTACGAGGCTCGGGTGGGAGACCGGGGCAGTCTGTTCTCTGGTGGCGAGAAACAGCGGATCAGCATTGCTCGCGCAATTTTTAAAGACGCTCCTATTTTGATTTTGGACGAAGCCACCAGTGCGTTGGACTCACAAAGTGAAGTCGAAGTTCAAAGAGGTCTTGATCAGCTGATGAAGGGCCGAACCGCTTTGATCATTGCTCACCGCCTGTCCACCATCCGTGACTGCGACCGCATTGTCGTGATGGACAAGGGACAGATTGTGGAAATGGGCACCCATCAGGAGCTGATGGACAAAAAAGGTGGATACTTCCAGTTTATCGAACTTCAAAGCCACCTGTAACTTTACACCCGCCCATCCCTTTGGGCCCTTTTGATATTCTTAATTCGCCTGAGGTATTTCAAAGCTACTTGCTCGCAGCTTCAGACCCGCCCATCCATGGGCCCTTTTTATATTCTTTATTCGCAAAGACATTGGCATAGTAATTTGGCTTTAGAAAGAGACCTCCAGTAAGCGTGAAGCGATTTGCCCTATAGGGCAAATACTGGTGAGCCCATGGATGGGCGGGTCTATTTCTAATAGCCAAATTGCTTTGCCATGGCCTTTGTGCAATTGAGATTTTATGAAATTTTTGGCACGGGCGAAGAAACTCAAATCTGGACTGGACCAAGTCATGGATCTTTACAGGCAATAAGTCCAGGTCCTGTAAAGTTGTTCAAATTTTCGACGATAATAATTAAGTCACTTTGTGAAAAGGAGTCGAAGATATGATCAATTGGGATGAATTTGAACACATACATGTGATTCGCAAGCTCAAACAAATTTTGGGTTCGTGGTGGAGCATTGATGTTGTTTTTACGGATGATAAAGGACGACTTCGAGGCGTTCCTGATGTCTCTAAAATCAGCAACCCCGCTGTAAAAACCTTTCTCTCAAAGGAAACTTCACTGGAAAGTTTTTCGGAAGCTGTAAACAAAGCTGTGGAAGACATTCGAAGCAGTGAACACCGTTACTCCATTCGAAAATGGGACACGGCTGGTTTCGACATTGCAGTTGTACCTATCATTATTGAAAACGACTTCATGGGTACAGTTGTGGCCATGGGATTTTTAAAAGACCGCAATCAAACGGGCCGCATTTCCGAAATTCGCGAACGTTTGGCCATCTTTGGTGCCTCTGGAGACACCATCGATAAAGCCATTTCTAAAATCTCTTTTATTGATGATCAAGACCGAGAGCATTTTGTGGAATTGGTAGATCTTGTTGCACAAGAAGTTGTGACTCTCCACCTTGAAATCACCACCCGTGAAGATCGCATTAAAGAACTGAACAAGGAATTGGGCAGCCGTTATAAATATGACAGCATGATTGGAAAATCAAAACCCATGCAAACCTTGTATTCCCTTTTGGACAAAATTCGCGGAGCGGATTCAACGGTTCTGATTCAAGGTGAAAACGGAACTGGTAAAGAATTGATTGCGAAAGCCATTCACTACAATTCTGCCCGAAAAGACCGGGCCTTTATCATTCAGAACTGTTCGGCATTTAATGACAACTTGCTCGAGTCCGAACTGTTTGGTCACGTTAAAGGATCCTTTACCGGTGCGGTTCGAGATAAAAAAGGTCTTTTTGAAATGGCCGACAAAGGAACCTTCTTCTTGGATGAGATTGGAGACACTTCGCCCACCATGCAAGTTAAACTCCTTCGCGTGCTTCAGGAAGGAACTTTTATTCCCGTAGGTGCGGTCGATGCAAAGCGAGTGGATGTTCGCATCATCGCGGCGACCAACAAGAACCTAAAAGAAATGGTCGAAGAAGGAACATTTCGAGAAGATTTGTACTACCGCCTGAACGTGATCAATATTTCTGTGCCCCCTCTTCGCGAGCGCAAAGAAGACATTCCTCTCTTGGCGGAATTCTTTCTTGCGAAGGCATTGAAGGCCCAATTGGGTGACGACGCAGAAAAGCGCACACTCACCAAGCATGCACTTGAAAAACTCTATGATTACCAATGGCCTGGAAACGTTCGAGAGCTTCAAAACGAAATGGAGCGATTGATCGTACTTTCTGGAATGGAAACCAAGATCATGGCTGAAATGCTTTCTCCAAAGATTATTGAAGGCAGCCAGTCCTCTAAGGTTCAAGGAGCTCGTGTTCATGGCAAATTGAAAGATGCTTTGGAAGACCTTGAGCGTGAAATGATCAAAGAAGGTTTGCGCCGAACCGGATGGAACAAATCCAAGCTTGCCAAAGAACTTGGAATCAGCCGTGCTGGTCTAATTATGAAAGTTGAAAAGTACGGGCTCGATAAGCGCCGTATGACGAAGTAAAATTATTTCAGAACTGATCAGAATATTCGCTTTTTAGATCTTCGAAAGCCCACCCCGAAAAGGTGGGCTTTTTCAATGATTTCAATATCTTAGCGCGCCCCTCAGAGCTTCCAGTTCCCGGCACAGACTTTGAAGTGCTAAGAGCTATACAAAATTAGAATCGACGGAGCATCATGAGTACGGAGTTGGTGAGAAGAGCAAAAGCTCTTCGTCTATGCAGTAATGTTCAAAATTCAAAAGGCCGCGATCAGGATTTAAAATTGCTGATTCAGGCCCTTGAATCTCAAACTTTAGAGATTGAATCTCTCTTAAAGCACGAATCCTTTTTAAGCCAGGCCTTGGATCCCAATGGGAATTTGATTCCTTTTAAGCCTCGCCCCTTTAAGTCACCTTCTCCCTCCAAGATGAAGGTTTTTGATCGCAGATTTTGCATCAAGACTCCCTGTTTGATTGAAGGACAGAGTTTTGAGGAGCGTAGGAAGCTGGCGTTTGAAATTCATACGAGAAGCCAAAATCACATTTTTGTCGATTCGGATTCTTTAGGTAAAAACTGGAACGGAAACGTCAGTGGATTGGACAGTTGCACCCTTTTCTTGCCGGAAATTCAGAGTCTTAATGAGGGACAACAAAGTCTTCTGGACATGAGCCTTCAAAGTGAAGATGGGCCTCTTATTGTGGGATCCACAAGGTCTACTCTTCAGGACCTGAAGCATCTTAAAGAGATCAACGGAGAATTTCTTGAGAGACTTTCCCAAGCACATTTCAGAATGCAAAGGCCTTTGAGCGAATATCTTAAAATGGGCTTCTTTAAACTCTTTCTTGAAAGCCTGGTCTAAATTTGTAAGCATTGATTCATGGAATTGAATCAAGCAGAGAAGGATTTTCTCACTCAAACTTTAGGCTCTTCAAATTTTGAATCTTTTCGATTGGCCGGTGATGCCAGCACTCGAAAGTACTATCGTATTGTAATGGATGATGAAACCTGGGCGTTAATGGCTTGGGACCCCTTTGATGAAAAAGGCGAATATCCCTTTTTGAACATCCTCAATCACTTTAAAAAATCTGGAATTTTAGTTCCAGAGGTCAAAGCCTGTGATGGCTCAAAAGGTTTAATCCTTCTTGAGGATCTTGGCGATTTGACCTTGGAGAGAAAATTTTGGGAAAACCAAGATCAGTCTTTGGTACTTCCCTTTTACAAGAAGACCATCGAGCAGTTGGCCCTGATTCACACCACAGCTTCAAAAGCCGTGGATCCCAAGCCCGTATGTCAAAAAGTTGCTTTTGATCATGAAAAATTTCTGTGGGAATTGAACTATGCAAAAACCCATTTGGTCGAAGGCTTGTGCGAGGTCAAATTGCCCGCATCCTTCGCCAAGGAACTTGACGCCTGCTTTTCAAAACTCGCCGATATTTTAGCTAAAGAGCCAAAGGTGGTCTGTCACAGAGATTATCACTCGCGAAATGTAATGCTGAAACTTGGAAAAACCTATGTGATTGATTTTCAAGATGCTCGCCTGGGTCCACGTCAATATGATTTGGTTTCCTTGCTCTATGATTCCTATGTAGATTTGGATGACAGCATTCGAAGTCTTCTTTTGGATGAGTACATTGGCCGTCTTCCAAAGACCGAACAAGATCTGTGTAGCACGGATCATTTTTCAGAGATCATGTCCCTTCAAATTGTTCAACGCTGCTTTAAAGCCTGTGGAAGTTTCGCAAGCTTTTATCAAACTCGAAAAGACACTCGCTATTTAAAATACATTGCGCCCACCCTTCACACTGTTTTTGGAGAAGCCTCTCGAGTGTCTTGGTTAAAACCATTGACTCAATTGACCACCGACGAGGGTCTTTTGGAAAGGTGCTTTGACGACCTATGCGAGCCTTAATTCTGTGTGCGGGTGAAGGTCGACGACTTCAACCCTTGACCCATGATATCGCCAAGCCTGCTGTTCCCGTGCTGAACGTTCCCATGTGGGGATACCCTTTGCAGCTTTTGGAAAGTCTGAATCTGACAGATCTTCACATCAACACCCACCATTTGCCAGACACGGTTGTGAAGAGTTTCAAACGACACCTTCATCCCAACTATCGTTTTCATGTTCATCATGAAGAAACACTTTTGGGAAGTGCCCTTCCCTTGAATCATTTCAAGATGGATGCGTTGAATTCTAGAGAACCTTTTGTGATTGCAAATGGCGATGGGGTGATTTTGACAAAAAATCCTCAAGTCCTTGAGGAGATGCTTTTGTTTCACAACGAGCGCAAAGCTCTTGCAACGGTGTTGTGCATTCCTCATCCTGGAGCTGGGAAGGATTTTTCAGGAGTCTGGCATTCGGAGTCTGGAAGATTTTTGGGTGTTGGCACATCCGCACCCTCTGAAAATGCCCTGTGTCTGCACTATGCCTCTGTGATGATTTGCTCTCCGGACATCTATTCCTATATTCATTCCCATTCGCAAAATATTTTTTTGGATGTGTTTGCAGAGGCTCTGCAAAAGAAGGAATGGATTCAGATCTTTAAATCTAAAGATGTGCGTTTTTATGAGACCGGAAATTTGAAAGATCTGGCTCAGGCACAGTTAGATTTGATGCGAGTTCTGAAAGATCATCAGTCCCAATGGAACTTGGTCGATATCATGGATCGATTCCAGCCCGGTTGGAGAAATTATCAACGGAATGATATTTTCCGCTATGAAAAATTGGATCGATTGCGATTTACCAATCCTCAACACCATATGTGTTTGATTTCTCCTGGACCTCAACCGGCACAGTCCGATGAGATTCGATTTATTGACGTTCAAGCTCCTAGCACTTTTTACCGTTGGAAACACCCTTTGCCAGATTCCATTTCTGGATTCTACATGGGTGCAATAAAGAAGGTTCTGACTTCTGATGGCCAGTTGAAAGATATCGAAGGCCTGTAGCCTTTCTGAGGAAATTCATATCCAGGCTTCTTGAATATTTTTTCCAGAATCTCAAAGCTCATTGAGCCCGACACACTCTTTCGTGGGTTCTTCTACATGTACAGCAAACTTTTCAGATTCAATTATTTCCTTGAGGTTTACTCGAGGAAGTAATTGAACCCGAAAAGTTACTTTACCGAAGAACCGCTATCCTTTGTGGAGGTTGTGGTTGGCGCAAAGCACTTGAAGATTGTTCCTTCTTTGATCGCCGCCTCGGCGAACGGGAGAAATATGATCCAATTGAAGAAAGTGGTCAGACTCACACCCGGGAAATTGACATTTGTAGTTTGCGGTCTTCAACACGTCATTTCTTAGGCGCTTGGAAATTTGACGAGGATTTTTTGATCTTGGCTCGTTAAAGTCTTCCTTGGATTTAGAAGATTTCATCTGAACACTTTCGAAAGATTTAAGTTCCTTTTCTATCAGATGTATTAGAAGACTTTCGATGTTGTACTTGTGTGACTTCAGCGCCTTTAGTTTTTCTAATTTTTGGTTTTGTTCGTGGGTCAGTTCCAATCTCAAAAGTACTTTATCTGCATGCTCCGTCTTTTTGATTTTAATGGCGGGCATAGGTTCTAAAAACATCTTCTTCGCTTCACGAGCCGACTTTTCCTCTAATGACTTTAAAATTTGACGCTTTTCTTCAACAAGTTTCTTACGAATGTGCTTAAAGGCTGTGGCCACTGTGGATAGCGTAAGAACTCCTTGATCGATTTTATTTTTAATTTCGGGAAGTTCCCGAGAAAGTCGAACGCAAGACTGTCTTTGGTAGGCTGAGGACTCAGAATAATTGAGACCTCTCACCAAATAATCGAACAAAGATGAATACCCCATTCTAAGATAATCCCTAGAATCTTCCATCTCTTGAAGTTTGGTTAAAATTTCTGAAGTGATTCGTTTTTCTTTAAGCCTTAGTGCAAGCAACTCTTTGTGAAGTTCCATGATTTTCTCCCTCTAAAGTTGAGAGAACAATATGACGGGTTTTATTTTGTGAATTTTAAGTCGTAAAATTTGATCTTTGCACATTTAAAAATTTCAACAGCATCCTTGTTGTCTTTTTCTAAAGCTCCCTAGGTCAAAGCCTCTGTGACTTTAGACAATGGCTCAGAAAGATCTTGTGGAGAGTTTAAAAAATAAATTTCGACACAAAACCCCTGTCAAAATATATTTCATAAATAAAAAAAAGACCAAAGTGCGTTCTTGTTTCGTGAAGCTTGAAACATCCTTGCCGCATTCAGTATTTAAAATTTAAGACGCAATGTTTATTAGTGTCTAAGAAGACTTGCGTCATCCAACTTGGGGATTCAGTGCCCGGATATTCCGAACCTAATTCGAACATTATCGTTTTTAGTGATCGAGCGGCGATCAAAGAAGGAACAATCTTCAGGTTCTTTGCGCCCACCACAACCTCCACAAAGGATAGCGGTTCTTCGGTAAAGTAACTTTTCGGGTTCAATTGCTTCCTCGAGTAAACCTCAAGGAAACAGGAAGTGATTTGCCCGGAGGGCAAAGACTTGTGAGCCCATGGATGGGCGTGCTTCCTCGAGGAAATAATTGAATTTGAAAAGTTTGCTGTACATGTAGAAGAACCCACGGAAGGGTGTGTCAGGTTCAATGAACTTTGAGATTCTGAGAAAGAGATTCAAAAAGCCTGGATGTGAATCGTCCGAGGGAGAAATGCGAAGAAAGCCCATGATGGCCGAAGCTGAACTACTTACCCCCGCAGTCTTTCAAGCGCTTTGTTCCGCAAACCATTTTCATTCGCGAAGAAATGCGTTCAAAAATATTTTGATTCTTTGGATTGATTTGACCACTGCTCACAAGTGCTCCCGCTAGACGACGAGATGGGTCCAAAGCTCCACCGGGAAGAAACTTCTTCAAGTCCATCCCCTTATATCCAGACACATCATCATTGCTTCCGCTTCCCCCACCATAACCAGAAAATCCGGCACTTGGATCCACATCCATTCCTGCACTGGCCGCAGAGTAGCCACCGCCTCCACGCTCTCCACTTAAAATGTCCGTATTGATGCCAGATCGCTCACCTGCATTTGCCGGCGCTGGATCTCCAAAGTTTCCATCATTTCCGCCACCAGGAATTCCACCGCCGCTTCCGCTGACCGTCCCCGATTGACTGGCCACGGGTTCAAACCCTCCGTACTTTGCGTTTTGATCCAAACCATCAATCGATCCCGTATTGAACGAAGACAAATCCGTAACCTTGCCTTCATCAAACCCTGCTTTAGGTCCTTTCACCGCGGCAACCTTTCCGCAATTGATGTCTTCGGGATTCTTTTGGCAATCCACACACATTTGAAGGTTGGCTTGAAACTGAACCGGATCGTTACAATCAATCTGTGGCTGAGTGGGCTCTTTCTTGGACGCAGTCATCATGGAGGCCAACTGATTGCAAAAATCACCGGCTCCACCGGCTTGCTGCGATTCTTTTCCTTGTTTGTTCATGCTTTCCGAATTGGCTTGCAGATTTTTACACTCTGAAATGGTGGAATCAAATTGAGTGACCGCCTGACTTAACAACTCACCATCCGCGCAAGACGACGCCTGACATTCGGTTTGTTTTTGCTTCCACTTTTGCGCAATCTCTCCACACATGGAATCACAAGTGCTTCTCTCTTTATCACAAACTTCTGCAGCGCCCGCATTTGCACCGGCTCCTGCACTTCCCATGGCACTCATCATTTGGCAAATCATCGGTAAACTTGCCGCCATGGCAGAGTTGTCATCTCCGCCTTCTCCATCGGATTTTTTTTGACTCAAATAGGCCGCAGCTCCCATCGCACCCATGGCCATCAATTGAGAAAGCTGCTGTTGGCTTTCTTCACTCATACCCGAGGCACACTGCATGGGATCTCCACAACACAGCTCTGCCTGCTTTTTTTGGTTTCCGCATTGATCCAAGTCGGCTTGCAACTCTTGTTGAAGCTGAGGGTTGCCGCCACTTCCAGGAGCGACCTCTGTGGCACCCGGAGCCGCTTGCCCGAACGCCGACAATGATCCTGTTAAAAGAAGAATGGAGAGAACAATTCTCATAGCCCCTCTTCCGTCATGCTTGCAGGAAGGCGCCCCGATTTAGAAGACTCCATAAATTGGCGACGATTTCGTTTTTTCTGGTAAGCGCGATGAACCATATCAAACAGGTTGTCACCTTTTACGCCAATGGGTTCGCCACCGACCATGACAGACTTTCCTGCCAAAAGTTTTTTACTGTCTTGGTTGGCGAAAGGACTTTTGAACTTTGGCATTTTAAAAGAACTGTAATCGGAACTTCCATAGGACCCTCCGCCGCCACCGGATCCCGATCCACCGGCAGAATCCACCGCCATGGAGGAAACACTGTACTGGCTCAATTCTTTGTTGATCTTTTTCATCACGTTGTCGGCCGCAGCTGCAGCATCCGGATCCATTCCCGCGGCAAGCATGGAACTTCCCGAATTGAATGCAGATGCAGGCTGAAAAGTCCCGTCGGGAAATGTAACTCCTTTTTCCGTCACTTTGTAACCGGCATCTTTCAACTTATTCATTCCTTCAGCAATTTGAGGATCCGTATAGGCCGCTTCTCCGCTCCCAGGAACGGCAGCTGGATTTAAAGCGTGTGATTTGTATTGGCTGGCTTTGTAAGAATCCGCAGATTGATTTGCGGCATCCCCATCATGAGCACCTTGAGCTGCGGCCAATGCGCCCATTGCACACAATTCCATTTGGCACTTCGGACAAGATGCTGCGCAGGCTGCCATTAACGCCGCGGCAGCCAACATATTCATCATTTGTCCTGCGCCTTGAGAGCTTTTTCCTTTGCTTGCAGATTGGTTCACAGAGTCACTGGTGGGAGCCGTATTGATTTCTTCGCGAACAGCTTCCGAAGCGGTAGAAACTTCTTCGGTGTTGGCATGACGTTCCGCCAAGGCATTTTGTCGAAGGCTTTGAGCGGCGGCACCTGTTAAAGCGGAATTGGATTGAGCAAAGGTCTGCCCTCCGAAAGCAATAAGAACTCCCAGAATGAGGACTTTGATTTCTTGCATAGATATGACCTCTCTCTTTTTCAAACCCACTGAAAAACTCATCGGCCATATCATTTTGAAACTTAAGACCTTCGACCAGTCTGGGTTTAAAAATTTGCCCAAGCCCGAAAGAGTGTCTCAATTTGAGACAAAATCACCAATCTTCGGGTGGAGGATTCAAAATTCCATTGGGAGACGCAGAAGGACCCCCGGCACGAATCTGGTTGGACAAAAGATAATCTCTAGAAACCAGTTTCACGGAATACCCGGTTCGGCCGCCACCAGCCACACAAGATCCAGGGTTTTTCACTTTGAAACCATCATCCGTGACTTTGCAATTTCCAAAAAAAGGAACGGCTGCACTGGCGTCATAATTGTAAGTTCCTGGTCCCGGCACCCAAGATGTTAAAAGGTGCGCCTTATCGCGAACAAAATAATAGGGTTCCGATCGTTGACGATTTGCAACTAGAGCCATTTGGTTCTGAATTGAAAATGCAGGAATGATGTTGGAGTTGCTTCCCAAATCCGATCGAACGGGGGCATCTGCCGGAATTCCTAGCCTTACTTTATTTGCTTTCAGGCGAGCCAAGTAGTTTTCAGAAAAGTTGGGTTCAATGGAATAATAGGTGATGTCGAAAAGATCCGGCGCAATGGCCGCCAATTCAAACTCTCTGATCTGGGGCGATTTGTTCGAAACCGAGTCCCAAGCCAAGATGTCATTCACGCCGCCTACAGAAAAATCGGCTTTGATATTTCGATAATAGTCATACCTCGCCTTCAAGGTGTTCAATCCTGCCAAGCTGTTCTGAGACATCTTTGATGTCATCCCCAAAGTGTCACCCGGATATCGAGAGTAATTGGGAAGCCGGCGAGTATCCTCAGACCCATTTAAATTTGTTACAGAAACCCGAGGAGGCAAAAGAGCATCAACCACTTGCCCAGAAGATTCCTGGGACCCTCGGTCCCATTTGTCTTTGTACCAAGGACCGATGCGTCCTCCAAAAGGCTTCGCAAAAGCCCTTGCCACTGTAGGTAAATTTCCCGCCACAGGAAAAAAGACCTGTCGCGGATTGGTTTGAACCTTCACTCCCACATAGGCCATGACCCATGGGTTCTTTTCCACACCCATGGAGTATTGAAAATCCCCAGGAAGAATTCCATCACTCGAAGGGTTAAACCAAGGGATCAGATCCCCACCCGACAATCCTCCCATAACGGCTTCTCTTGCTGATTGTCTAGCTGGCAAATTCTGAACCGTTTGAGGATACCCATAACAACCTTCCCGATCCTCAATATCTGTATACACTATAGTTGGGGCTATTTGGACTTCGGACAACCAACTCTGGTAGGGAACTCCACCCAAGGAATTGAACAGTTGAATGTCCACTCCCTTTTCTCGGTTAGCAAAAGTCAGATTCTTTAAAATGGTCTGACGAACCCCTTCCAAGACCGAATTCCCATCCAAATCCACAAAGTCATTTTGATGCCTGGAAAGACCTTGGGCCACTCCATACATCACCCGCTTTCGATTGCGTTGGTCGATTCGAAATGCATGAAGAATACTCGCAGAAAACCACCAATTGAAAGCTCCGTTGTTGTCACAGTCCTTGGCATACTGAGTGCGAAGTTGTTCCGCCAGAGCCGCAATTCCATGGTTAATTCCCAAGAATCCAGCGATGACTTTGACTTTCGGCAGAGGTGGAATTGCAGTTTTTTGTTCTCGACAGAGGTTCTGAATGGAGTCCGGATCTCCGCTGCTGAGTTCTGCCACCTCTTCCCAAGTGGTTCCGTCATTCATGCAGAGGGAAGGAGTGGCCGCAGGCCCATAGGAAACATCTGAAATTTCATTATTTGACACCGGATGAGTGTCCAAACCCATTGTCCCTAGGACTCTGTATCTCCAAGAAAGCAACTTCCATGACTGACGAATCATATAATTCTGATGGGCAATCACATTCAAAAGTTCCGCTTGTTTTTCTGCGGCGTAATACACACCCATATCCACGGAGTTCTGCAGATTGATTTTGTCGTGAACCACCATGGCCACATTGATGGCCATGGCGAAGAAGACAAAGAGCACGTTGAACATCAACGCCACAAAAATTGCAGATTGTCCTCGCTGATTGCGAAGTGAACTCGACCCTGGAAAACCCATAGATGTCCATATTATATGAATTCGGATTTTTTTTTGACTCCTCCTCGACTCTTTCTGAGAATAATAAGAATGAAGATCTCTAAGACGCTGATATTCCTCTTCTTTGGTCTGGCTCTTTTAACGAGCACACTTGAAGCCAAAACTTTATTTGATGGTTATTATCGAATAGATTTGAACGACAAGCATGTGGGTTACATGGTGATCGAGTATCGCTATGATGAAAAAACAAAAACATTCACACATCTCTCCTTCCTAACCACCACCACTCCCAGCGGAAAAACTCAAGAAAGCTTAAAAGCGCAGTCGAATGAGAAATTAGAACCTTTGAGCTATTCCTACACTGCCCAAGTGGGTGAAGACCTAAAGACCATTGATGCCCAATTTAAAGGTCAGATCATGAAGGTCAAAATCACAGATGGAAAGACGAAGGCTCAAAATCTCACGTTCAAAAATCCAAAGGGAAGTTTTCTTTCTTCTTTCCTCACTTACCTCATGCTTCAAAAAGGAATCTCTATTGGAACCAAATTTACATACAAAGGCATTGCCGAAGAAGATGGCAACAACTACAACGGCGAAGCTTGGGTCAAAGAAAAGACCGAATACAACAGCATTCCTTCCTACAAAATTTTGAACAAATTCAAAGGGGATGAATTTGTCAGCTTTATCAGTGAAAAGGGTGAAATCTTGGGAACCTTTGTTCCCAATCACAAACTTACCGCTCAATTGGTCTCCACCCCACCTGAAGCCACCAAGGGAATGATGGTTCCACACAAAACTCTTGAACTTTTGTTTGGAAAAGTTCCACTGGGTCGCACCAATCACTTTCATCAAAAGCCCGTGGACAAAAAAGCCAAATCCGAACCCAAAAAGGAATCCAAGTGATCAGTTACACCTTAAAAAGACTTCTGATCCTTATTCCCGTATTTATTGGCGTTGGTACACTCAGCTTCCTTTTAATTCATTTTATTCCTGGAGATCCCGTGGATTTGATCCTTGGAGATCAGGCCAGCCTAGAGGATAAGGCAAATTTAAGATCTTCCTTAAATTTGGACGCTCCCCTTTCTGCACAGTACTTAAAATTTTGGACAGATCTTGTCCAAGGGGATTTAGGCAATTCTTTGCGAAGCCACAAACCCGTGACCACTTTGATTGCCGAACGTTTCCCCGCCACATTTGAACTGGCATTCTCTGCAGTTTTAATGGCATTGCTGTTTGGACTTCCCACAGGAGCACTTGCCGGCGCAAAACCCTACTCTCCGGTGGACCTTGGAGGCTTAGGCTATGGAATTTTAGGAATCAGTCTCCCGGCCATCTTTCTTGCGCCACTTTTAATCTATTTGTTCTCAATGAAGCTGGATTGGTTTCCTGTCAGCGAACGGTCTGGATGGGACAGCCTTGTATTGCCTGCATTGAGTTTGGCCATCCCCTTAAGTGCCGTCACCTTAAGAGTCACTCGCGCGTCAATGCTCGAGGTGATTGGAGAAGATTACATCCGCACCGCTAGGTCCAAAGGTCTCGGTGAAAAAAAAATCTACTTGGTTCATGCTCTCCGAAACGCCTTAATTCCCGTCATCACAATTGTGGGCTTACAACTGGGCGCTCTCCTTACGGGAACCGTCATCACCGAAACCATTTTTGATTGGCCCGGAATCGGAACACTTTTGCTGTCCGCCATTCAACAACGGGATTACCCCGTGGTCCAAGGTTGCGTTCTATTTATTGCCTTCATTTATGTTCTGGTGAATTTTTTGACTGATGTGGCCTACGGATTTGCGAATCCTCGCATTCGTTTGGAGGATTCTTAGCATGAGAAGTCTTCCCAAAATTTTTGTCACCGCCGGATCTCTTGTAATTGGTCTTTTGATTGCTGTGGCACTTTTTGCTCCACTTCTTGCGTCTCAATCTCCAAACACCATGAACTTGGAAAATCGATTGGTTTCTCCGTCAAAAGACCATCTGTTTGGAACGGATGAAAATGGATCGGATGTTTTTTCTAAAGTGGTCTATGGAGCAAGGGTTTCCTTGCTGGTCGCAGGATCTGTGGTTTTGATCAGTGCCTTTGTTGGATTGATCATTGGATCCATCGCAGGATTTAAAGGGGGCTGGATTGACCTTTCTTTGATGAGGGCCATTGATATCGTCTATGCCTTTCCTGGATTTCTGTTGGCCCTAAGTCTAGTTGCAGTGCTCGGCCCTTCTTTAAGAAACCTCATCATCGCAATGAGCTTAACCGGTTGGGCCAGCTTCGCCCGCTTGGTTCGCGGCGAAGTGTTGTATTTGAAAGAGAAAGAATACGTTGTGTGTTCCCGGTCTCTCGGATCTGGAGCTTTACGTCAAATCGTCTTTCACATTTGGCCAAATTTATTAGGACTCTTATTTGTTCAAGCCACTTTTGCCATGGCAGGAACCATCATTTCTGAATCCGGTTTGAGTTTTCTTGGATTGGGCGTTCCCTCGACCACTCCTTCTTGGGGCGCTTTATTAAACAGTGGGCGCCGTGTTTTATTTGATGCCCCACACGTCAGTTTGTTCCCAGGTCTTGCGATCATGACCCTCGTCTTAGGTTTTAATTTGTTGGGCGACGGCTTACGAGACCTGTTTGATCCAAGACGCCAATTGAAAGGCTAACCAAAACCCTCTATCCTTAAAGGCTTGGAGGCCCAATGCTCGAAAAAATTGGTCAGCTGCTAATCATTGGAATTGAGGGCAAGGATTTAACCGAAAAAGAAGCCGACTTCATTGTTCGCAATGACATTGGTGGAGTGATTTTATTTTCTCGAAACATCGAAAGCCCTCAGCAGGTTTTCGAACTGAATCAAAAAATTCAAAAGCTTTCTAAAAAAACTCACTCTCATGCTCCTTTCTTTATCGGCATTGATCAAGAAGGTGGTCGAGTGGCTCGCTTGAAAGAAGGATTTACTCAGTGGCCTCCTCTTTCAAAATTGGGTGAAATTGGATCCACCTCGTTGGGTTTTAAATATGCTCATTCCATGGGTGAAGAGTTGATGTCCGTTGGAATCAATTTGGATTTTGCTCCTTGCGTGGATGTTCTGACAAATCCAAAAAACCCCGTGATTGGAGATCGCTCCATCCATTCAGATCCTGAAGAAGTGGCCAAGATCGCCTCTTCTTTGGTTCGTGGTTACATCAAATCTGGAGTGATTCCCTGTGCAAAACACTTTCCCGGGCATGGCAACACTTCCGTAGATTCCCACGAAGAACTTCCCAAAGAATCCACCGATTACAAAACCTTGCAAGATCGAGAGCTGGTTCCATTTAAAAAGGTCTTTCGCTCACGCCTGGATATGGTCATGACCTCTCACATTCTGTTCGAAAATATCGATAAGGATTGGCCCGTCACTCTTTCGCAAAAATTTGTTCAAGACATTCTCCGGCAAGAATACCGTTTTCGAGGCCTGATCATCAGCGACGATTTGGATATGAAGGCATTGGCAAACCACTACGATGATAAAGAAATTCCCGTCCGCGCTTTTCAAGCTGGAGTGGATTTGCTCCTTTACTGCAATGACTTTTCCAAACCACAAATGGCTTTGGATGCGATGGCAAAAGCCTTGAAGGATGATGTCATCACCGCGCAACGGGTGGATGATTCCTATCAAAGAGTACTAGATCTCAAAAAGAAGACTTTGTCCTCCGAACCTCTTCCCGATTGGAATGAAGAGGCTTTCCAACAAATGGTCGCACACCACCAGAAACTTGCCGATGCCGTTAAATCCGGCTCCGTTCCCGCTGATCTGATTCAATCTTGAGCTTCCGGCACTCATCTTGAACTCCCCTTTCAGCGGGTGTTTAAGTTGAACGTTTTCAGGAGGATCAGATGAAACCTATTAACTCCCCAGCTCGCACATTGACCTTGGTGGGCCTTTCCATTGCCCTTCACAGTGCCCTTTTTTGGAACTTCTCTGAAAGTCTTTCATTGAAAGACTCTTACTTGAAGGTTCGCGAACAGATCTTTGGAGCTGTAGATCTCACACAAAATCAAGAAGCCGTGGAAGTCTTGCCTCAAGAGGAGGTCCTTGCGGACATCAAGCCTTCGGAGAACTTTGAATTTCACAAAGTAGAATCTGTGGTCAAAGAGGTGGATGTAAAATCCTCGAAAAAGGATTCAAAAACGTCCTCTAAAAAAGTCCTTGCCCAGAAAAATGTAAAACCAAAAAAAGAAGAATCTAAAAATATCGTCGGCGCTGCTCTTCCGGAGAAAAGCAAAACCACTTCAGATTCCTCCGAAGAAATTTCTCTTCCCAAAAACAAAGTCACCCTTGTTCCAACCGAAACCGAGAAGAGTCAAACAGAAGCACAAGCTGAAGTGACAAAAACTCCTTCAGAGTTGGCTGAGGTTGAGAACTTAGATCTTCTTTCTGAAGTGGAACAGAGCGAACCGATGAGATCCTATTTGGGGTTGAGCCAAGCTCCGGGAAACAAAGGGCCCAGATATCCCAAAGAAGCATTGACCCAAGGTCATCAAGGGCGGGTGATTTTAAATTACTTCGTCAATGAAGACGGCGGAGTTCAAGAAATTCAAGTGGCAGAAAGCTCTGGCTATGATGAATTGGACAATGAAGCCATCCGCGCCATTTCAAACTTTCGTTATTTGCCCGGCCAAAGTGGTTGGACCGAACATCCGGTGAAATTTACTTTGAAAAACAACATTCCAGACGACCTGGAAGCCGCCCATTCCAGCACCATGGAATAAAAAAAGCGAACCGATAGGTTCGCTTTTTTTTTTGGATTTCACCAAAGATCAAACTTCAGATTACTCTTTGTCTCCAAAAAGCTCTTTTTCAGATCGAGTGGTTCCTTGGTTGCGGTTTTTAGCTTTACGCTTTTTTCCCGCCTTACTTTCTTTACGTTTGCGACGAAACTCAGTGATTTTAGATGCAGATGCCATTTTCCAGTCCTCGTTTAAATTAGCAAAAGAGCTGCCTAACCTATCAAAAGGGAATTCGCAAGTCAACGCCATGCATCGTCTCGGAATCCTTAAGGTTTTGCCGAAATCCATAATCCAAGATCAGCTTCGGTCCCACAAAACTCAAGCCTCCGCCCCACTCGTTTCGGCCCTCCACCCCATTCCACAGATGGCCCAGGCGAATCATAAACATCTCTGCGGTTTTGGCCTCAAAGCTAAAGGCAAAGTCCACATTGTTTGAAGGGTTAAACCGTTCTTGCTTGGTCACATCCATCCGAATCCGGGCCATTTCGTAGGGTTTAAAATAAACTCCCAAGCCGTGAGTCAGATTTTGTCGAAGCGCCAAAGGGATGTCCTCGTTTTCATTGACGGGATTGTCCAACACATAGGCCACTCCAAAGGAGGAGTTAAATAGGTAAAGCATTCCTAAAGAACCATTCCATTGGTCCTTCAAACTTGAGCCAGGAATTTGATAGGTCAATCTTCGCGCTGAAATCCCTAAGACAAAATGAGGAGAAAGAATCTTTCCCAAAGCCCCATGCCAAAGCTCTCCGTCCGCAGCATGATCCAAACCCTCACCCGTCCGTCGAATCTTTCGGTAACTGATCACCCCATTGCTCATGTTGTTGGGTTCCGCATCCACAAGAGACGCCCCAATGATGGTTCGATGGGCGGACTCTGCGGGAGCCCCATCCATATACGTCACTTGGCCCGAACTCTCGAGCAGTCCGACAAGGGCTGGATTTAAAAATGCAGCTTCCGGAGAACTCAATCCCGCCCGTCCTGTACCACTCAAACCCAAAGAGTAAGAGCCCGCAGCAAATTGATCGGTGGCCTGACTTTGCAGACCGATAACAAACAGCAAAAATAAAACTGATTTTTTTCCAAAAGCTCTCATGGGATGAAAGCTTATTTAAGAAATGGTCTGCTGACCAGCGGAGAATTATTTTGTTTTTACACAAACGGAAACATAGTGTGGGCAACTGTCTCCAGAACAACTTCCAGAGCTGTAATCAATCGCTCCTCTGCCCGTGCGATCCCCATAACAAGATTGATTGGCAATGTGATTTTTCGCCACAATACACTGGTGAACTACGTCCACATAGAAATCTTCCACAGGAAGAACCCGACGAATGGCATCCAAAGCCAGCCGTTGAGTGTCATTGGTGTAATAGTCCACCGTCACTTCACAATTGCTCACTGTTGCCAGGTCTTCATTTCGAACCACCACAAACTGCATTGAGGATGGACAGCTCCAAGAGCCTCCCGTGGAAGGAAAACCTGAACTCAAATTCACTTCGTTCACGGTCGAAAGAACTCTTTGCTCTGCCGTTGCCCAATTCATGGGGGACTTGAATTGAATTTGGTAACCTGTTCCATAGACGTCATTCGATGCAGAAGAAGTGCTGGTGGAATCTCCTGTTACGGTCGTAGGACCTCTTGCGGTTTTGTCGTCGGGATTGTCCGTATCTGTAAATGTAAGAGCCAAGAGCGCCTGGCGATCGCGAAGCATTTTACGAATCTCTCCAACCACATTTTCCTCGGAACCATCATTAAATCTCAAACTGGAAGCCATCAATCGATCGTCCGAATCCGACGGGAAGTAATGTTTCACGTCGCCCGCCTGCATGGTGACCAGGTGATCTACGATAGGACTTGCACTCAAACTTGAAAGCATGGTTCCCAAACTGGTCCCATTTGACGGAGAACCGTTCACAACAATTGATTGAAGATTGTTGGTGTTTCTCAAAGCCAACTGCAATCGCGTGTTGGTGTTTTTAGGATTGGAGGAAAGCGCATTGGCCTTAGATTCCAAAGAATAGTATTTGGTCTCTTCCAAATAGTCCTTATTCATAGATAAACCATAACTGGGTGTATAAGCACCGGCGCGAAAGGTGAAATAGGCTCGCTTTTCATAATCGGATTTCATTCGAGAACAAGACATGTAAGAAATTGTGTCTAAAGAGGCTTTGTAAGCAAAAGGAAGCTGTTGAATGTGCGATGAAAAGCCCGTCACTCCGGTGGAGTTTTCATCGTAGGACGAACAGTTCTGAAAGAAGAACAAACTGCTCAACACTCCCAAACTCACAATATGTCTCACTTTGAGACCAAATCGCATAAGCACCTCTTGACCCAAGACCTTCGTATGAGATGTATCGGAATAATCCAGAAATCCTTCAGTTTTTTTTTGGCCTAAGGTCTAAGTCCTTGCCATCTCTCAGAAATCTGTGATTCTGTGAGAATCCATGAGTGAAACTGTCAAAAAAGCCGTCATACCCGCTGCAGGACTTGGCACTCGATTTTTGCCAGCCACGAAAAGCGTTCCGAAGGAACTCCTTCCGATCGTCGATCGACCGATCTTGCTGTACATCATCGAAGAGTGTTTGAACGCAAACATCAATGAAATTGTTTTGATCACCGGTAGGAACAAAGAAGCCATTGAAGATTTCTTTGATGTTTCCTTTGAATTGGAATGGGCTTTGGAAAAATCGGGTCGCACCGATTTGCTTGCAGATTTAAAAGCCATTCGCGATCAAGTGTGTTTGATGAGCATTCGCCAAAAAAGTGCTCTCGGACTTGGCCACGCCGTCTTGACCGCTCAACCGGCGGTGGGATCAGAACCGTTTGCAGTTCTCCTTGGAGATGAAGTGGTTTTTACGGAAAAAGGAACTCCTTCTGCCATTGCTCAGCTCAAAGACCAATTCGAAAAAAATTCTCTCAGTGTGGCATCCATTATGGAGGTCCCAAAGAACAATGTTTCCCGATACGGAATCATTGATGGTCAATTGAAAAATCAAATTTGGGATGTGACCTCAGTCATCGAAAAACCGAGCCCCAACGAAGCCCCTTCATGCATGGCTTTGACAGGAAGATACGTTTTTGATTCCTCTGTTTTTCGGTGCATTGAAAAATGCTCCCCTGGCCGCAATGGTGAAATTCAGCTGGCGGACGCAATGAATTTGTTGGCCCAAGGCGGTTCCCTTCGCGCGATGACGATTGAAGGCCAACGTTTTGATGCCGGAGACAAATTGGGGTACCTTCAAGCCAATGTGGAAGTGGCCCTTCGTCACCCAGAAGTGTCCGAAGATTTTAAAAACTTCCTGATCGAAAAAGTAAAAGGACTTTCCTAATTATGAAATTTTTAATTGCATTCCTTTTGAGTTCCACCGCTTTTGCTTACGTCTTGGAATACGACACCATCATTTCTCGAACTGCAAAAAATCACGGCGCCGGCGCCTACCACATTCAACAGGTTGTCGAATGGAAGTCCGGTGAAGGAAGTCTTTACCACGTCAATGAAGATTGGTGGGTAGACAGTGAATCCAAAATGAAACTGAATCTTCAAGGTGCTGGCCTTTTGAAAAACCAAGTGAATGGTGAAATCATCTACTCGGCCAACCGACGGAAAGTTTATGACAGTGGCGAAAAACTGACGACCACTCGTTGGCCTCAAAATTTTTCTCCGGTTTTCTTTCACTTTCGAAGTTCCGGTTGGATGAAGTCTTACCTTCACCAGATTGGGATGACCGGAGCTGAATCCCTACAAGGTCGGCCACCTTTTTCTGCCGACAGTGCACCCAAATACACGGGGCAAAATTTCGTCAATTTAAAACGCATTGGTGGAACCATCACCTACGGAATAGGAACGGCTCAAGCTCCTTACTTGTTTATTGAACAGGATCAGTTTGTCGTGACCCAAGTTTCTTTTCCTACAGGAGCCACCGTGACCGCTCACAATTACGAAGAATTTAGCGGTGGATTTTATTACCCAAAGTTGATTGTTTACAAATGGGGGAACAATGAGGTCACCGTAAATTTGAAACGGGTGACTTACTTGGGCCGCAATCCCAAACCCTCGGTCTTCCAAGGAGATTCGAAAAATCCAACCTTCCAGTGGAGCGATGAAATTCCCTTGAAAGAGTTTTACAGTTTGTTTCGATGAGCACATCTTCAACTTCGGACCGTGCCATTCAGGTTGCCGTCGAAGCACCCATTCTTGGCCCCTTAACTTATCTTTGGACCTACGAGCAATTTCCACATCCTGGCACCCAGGTGATCGCCCCATTAGGAAAGCGCAAAGTTAAAGGCGTGGTCCTCGGCATTGATGAAAATCCTTCCACAGAATTTGAATTGAAACCGGTTCTTTTGAAAGAGGAAGAAGAAGACAGCAAATTTTTCCTCCCAGAATCCCACCTGAAATGGGGCAAATGGCTTTCTGAATATTATTTGCATCCATTGGGGCAAGTGCTCAGTCAGTTTTTTCCACCTCTTAAAAAAACTTCGAACCGCAAGCGAAAAAATCAATTGTTTTGGGAAGACCCGACTCGTGAGCCCGAACAAGCTCCCACTTTGAAGTCCGAACAAGAAAATGCCGTTCAACAAATCCTCAAAAGTTCTGGATTTCAAACTCACCTTTTGTTAGGTGTCACCGGCTCGGGAAAAACAGAAGTGTATTTAAATGTCCTTGAAGAAATTCTTCGCCAAGGTAAGTCCGGTTTGGTTCTGGTTCCCGAAATTGCCCTCACTCCACAGTTGGTGGATCGATTTTCCAAACGCTTTCCGGGACAGGTTGCAGTGATTCACTCTCAATTGACAGAACGGGAAAAGACGGACCAATGGTGGAGCATGATCGACGGGCAAAGAAAAATTCTCATCGGCGCGCGATCGGCTTTGTTCTGCCCCATCCCAAACCTTGGACTTATTGTGGTGGACGAAGAACATGAGCCCTCTTTCAAACAAGAAGAAAAGCTTCGCTATCATGGCAGAGATGCCGCGGTTGTTTTGGGATCTTTTTGCAAGTGCCCCGTAATCTTAGGATCTGCGACTCCCTCCATGGAGTCTTGGGAAAATGTCCAAGAGGGAAAGTATCAACTCCACGAACTGAAAAGCCGAGCCACCGAAAGTCACATGCCGGACGTGCATATTGTTGATCTCAGAGAAGTTCGAGAACATCGGAGAGACGAACCCAGTGAACTTCCGTTTTGGCTCTCCGACACTCTTTATGAAGGCATTCAATCCACTTTGAATCGCGGTGAACAAGCGGCATTATTCTTAAACCGTCGAGGAACGGCTCAAACCAATCAATGTCCAGAATGTGGCTTTGTCAGCGAGTGTCCCAACTGTGCCGTTTCCCTGACCGTTCATCAGCGCAGCGATTTGGTTTGCCATTATTGTGGTTACACCGAAGCCCAGACAAAAAGATGTCCCTCTTGCCATGTGGGACAAATGGAACCTTTAGGTCTGGGAACTGAACTTGTGGAATCGGATCTTCTTAAACTTTTTCCTCAAGCGCGCATTGCGCGGGCGGATCGAGATGAAATTCAATCTCGTCACGAATTGGAAGATTTGATTCAACGGATGGAAAAAAACGAAATTGATATTTTGGTGGGCACCCAAATGATTGCAAAAGGATTGGATTTTCCCAAACTCACTTGCGTGGGTTTGGTCTTAGCGGATGTGGGTTTCCATTGGCCGGATTTCCGCGCCACTGAACGCAGCTATCAATTGCTCACTCAGGTGACCGGAAGAGCCGGGCGACACTCCCAAGATCCCGGACAGGTTTTCATTCAAACTTACAGCCCCAACCATCAAAGTGTTCAGGTGGCTCAGTCTCACCAGATCAAAAGTTTTTACGAATCGGAACTTGGTGAGCGCAGAGACCTTAATTATCCGCCCTTTGCTCGCATCGCTCTTTTAAAGATTCAAGGAAATGACAAAACCAAAACTCTTCAAAGCTCCCAAAGTTTAGTGAAAAGAGCTTACCAGTTGAAGTCGGCCTTTGAAGTTTTTGAATCTGTACAAGTTCTAGGACCAGCACCTGCGCCTTTGAGTCGACTTCGAGGCAAGTACCGCTATCAAGTCTTGATCAAGGCACCACAGTCGCAAGTGATTCGTGAATTTTGCCGACGCTTGATTCAAGACGACAAATGTTTGCATTCCGGGACTAAAGTTCAGGTCGATATTGATCCCCTTCACATGCTCTAGGGGATCTTCCCAACCAGGGCCTAATTTATAAAATTGGATTTACCCTCTGTCCGTGACTTCATATACAATAAGAAGCTATGGCGGATTCCCAAGGCGAAGCTTGCCCAAGATGCGGCAACATGAGCACACATTTTTACCGTGTCGACACGGCCCTTAAGGTCGCTCTTTCCAGCACGGGACAGGGGGGAGACATCCCTCAAAAAGTTTGTGAAAACTGCTACTCTAGCCTTGCGACCAATGTTTCCCAGGGAATGAAACTTCGCATGGAGCAGGAGGCGCGGGAAAAAAACAAAGTGAAAATGTGGAAGACTCGGGTCAACTTGGTCAAACACGCCCGTGTATTGATGGCCAACAAAGCCTATTCTGAAGCCGCCGTGATTTACGAAAAGTACATTCGTGTTCTTGAAATTGTTTACAATCTCAATCGGGGCGAGCTGTCTCCAAAAGTTTTTAACAATTCCCAACGCAGTAAGGAAATGACTGTGATTGCCTCTGTTTATTGGGATTTGGTACGCATTTATGACACCAGCCCCGCCTATGGTGACCGCATGGCAAAGGCCGCAGCAAAGCTTGCAGAGTTCCTTCCTTTTACGACGATTTATCCTATGGTCGTAAAAAAGGCCGAGGCCTTTTCAAAATCTGCAAAAAACCCTGCGGTAATCCGCCAGTTTTTAAAGCTGACAAAAACCTCCCGTGGCCCCTGCTTTTTGGCCACCGCCGTTTTTGAAAACGAACCTTATGCCGTGGAACTTATGGTCTTTCGAAAGTTTCGCGACCAGCACCTGCGCACCCACGTTTTAGGCAAGCAGTTCATTTGGGCCTACTACAAAATGTCTCCTCCCTTGGCAGACTGGATTCGCAGACGCCCGTTTCTTAAACAATTGCTGCGGCCAACCCTAAAAAAATTGAGTCTTCTCCTCATTAAGCACTTGAAAACCAACGAATAAATTGTTCCTTTTGAGTCTATGAAGAAAATTGCAGTTGTAGGCAGTGGCCTGACCGGCTTGTGGACCGCCCAAAACCTCAGTGAGAGCGGCTTTGACGTGACCCTTTTGGAATCCCGTGAAGTTGCTGGCGGACGCTATCGAAGGGTGCGAGAAGACTCCCCTTTTGAAACTCCAGATTTGGATTTTTTTGCCGGCGATGAAGCTCACGAAAGTTTTTTAAAGACTCTTTCTAAAAGAGTTCCTGACACCTTTGATTGGGTGATTGAACCCCACCAAGCTTTGACTCACATCCATGGAGAGTGGCGAGGATTCGTGGGATTTGGAGATGATCCTGCGACTTCAGTAGACCTCCTTTCCAAGTGGAACAGCTCCTCACAGCTGGAAATGACTCCAAAGGCCTCCAGCCTGGTTGCAAAACTTTTGGAAGATCCGCCTTTCAAAGTCCTTCTTCGGAGCGAGATCACTCACATTGAAGTTGAGAAGGAGTCTGTCACTTCCATTACCGTAAATGGCTCCACTCAAATGGCCGTGGACGAGCTGGTGTTTTGCCCGTCACCTTCGCGCCTTTTGGAACTCCTGTCCCACGAGGCTTTGAAATCCTCCACGCGATCCCGTTTGGCTCGGGCACACGGGTGGACTGGTATTTTTCTTCGTTTGGACCACTCTGAAGAGGTGTCCGAGAAGGAATCTGTGCGCTTTTTGCTTGGCACCGGAAAAGACTTAGAACCCGCTGTGGGAAGGGTTTTCAAGAATCACTCCAAATGGATGAGCTTGATCCCCATCGAAAAGGCCATGGAACCTGACTATGTGACCCACCAAATTCGGGCCATAAAACGGGTTTTGAAGCGCCACATGCCGGATCTGTTGGAAAAGACCGAGAAAGAGCACATTTTCATTCAGGACGAGGCCTATGGATCTTTGGATCTTAAATTGAAAAATCCTCAAAAATTTAATGAGATTTCGAACCTCTGGCTTGCGAACCATCGGTTCTCTCCTCTGTTGGGCTCACTTGGAGAACTTCAGACTGCAGAAGCCGTACTGGCTGAGCTTTTAGTTGCCGAGCCCCAGAGCTCTGTGTTAACTGAACAGCAACTATAACACTCACCTTTCGCAAGCTTCTGGTGCCCTCTGGGTTTCCCCTGCGAAAGGGTGGCTTAACCAGGAGGACAATTTATGCCACAAATCACCATGAAAGACATGTTGGATGCCGGAGTCCACTTTGGTCACCAGACTCAAAGATGGAATCCAAAAATGAAGCCTTACGTGTACACTGCACGAGGCGGAATCCATATCATCGATTTGCAAAAATCAGTGGTTGGAGCAAAGAACGCTGCGGAATTCGTTCACAAAATCGCTGCCCAAGGGGGTCGCTTGATTTTTGTTGGAACAAAGAAGCAAGCCGTTGAACCCATCAAAGAAGCGGCTCAAAAATCCGGTCAGTTTTACGTGACCAAAAGATGGCTCGGTGGAACCCTTACAAACTTCCAAACCATTAAATCCAGTATTGATCGCTTGAAGCGCATCGACCAAATGAGAGAAAAAGGCGAGTTGGAATACTTCTCTAAAAAAGAACGTGCTTCCATTGAAAAAGAATATGTTCGCCTTGTGGATTACTTGGACGGAATTCGCGACATGAAAGATGCTCCTTCTTGCATGTTTGTTGTGGATATCACCAAAGAACACATTGCCGTTGCTGAAGCGAAAAAATTGGGAATTCCTGTTGTTGGGATTGCAGATACAAACTCTGATCCTGGAACCATTGAGTATCCAATTCCTGGAAATGACGATGCCATTCGCTCTATTAAACTTTTTGCCAACATGGTTGCAGATGCTTTCCTTGAAGGAGCAAAAGAGTACAGCTCCAAAGCTCGTGACGAAGAACCTGCTCAAAAAGAAGCAAAACCAGCTCCTGTGAAAGCGGCTCCTGCCAAAGAAACTGAAGCTGCTGGTCCTGCCGTCGTGAAGGTCTCCAAAGCTCGAAAACTCGTTGCTGCTGGAACTGCAGACGACGTTGAAATTGCAATGGAGCTCGAAGGACAAAAAGAAGAGGACGACACCACTTCTGAAGACGAATCATCTGACAAAGAATAAGAGATTTTAAGAAAGGACATTTGAAAATGACAATCACAGCAGCGTCTGTAAAAGAGCTTCGAGAAAAAACCGGAGCCGGAATGATGGATTGTAAAAAAGCACTCCAGGAAACTTCTGGAAATTTCGATCAAGCCATTGATTGGTTGAGAACAAAAGGCCTCAGCAAAGCCGCAAAAAAAGCGGGCCGTGTGGCTGCAGAGGGCATGGTTTCTTCTTACATTCACGCCGGAGGCCGCATTGGTGTTCTTTTGGAAGTGAATTCTGAGACTGATTTCGTGGCACGCAACGAAGCCTTCCAAGAGTTCGTCAATGACATTGGAATGCACATCGCTGCTTTGGCTCCACAATTCGTAAAAATGGACGAAATTCCTGAAGAAGTTCGCCAAAGAGAAATGGACGTTTTGAAAGCAAAAGCCATTGAAGAAGGCAAAAAACCAGAATTCCTTGATAAAATTTTAGAAGGCCAAATTAAGAAATGGGCCGCTGAGATTTGTCTTATGGACCAAAAGTTTGTGAAAAATCCCGATCAAACGGTTGCAGACCGACTTCAAGAATTGATTGCTAAAATTGGCGAAAACATTGTCGTTCGTCGTTTTGCACGCTTTGAATTGGGCGAAGGCATCGAGAAAAAACAAGAAGACTTCGCTGCAGAAGTTGCTGCGGTAACAAAAGGCTAAGGACTTCGAATTGAAACCTTACAAACGCATCCTATTGAAACTCAGTGGAGAAGCCTTGGCTGGAGATGCCAGCCAAGGAATCAACGCCAAGGTCATCCAACAAATCGCTTCCGATCTTGAAGAAGGTCTTGAAAGCGGAGTTCAAATGGGAATCGTGATTGGCGGTGGGAATATCTTTCGAGGTGTTGCCGCCTCCGCTCAAGGAATGGACAGGGCCAGTTCGGACTACATGGGCATGTTGGCAACAGTCATCAATGCCCTGGCTCTTCAAGACGCTTTGGAGAAAAAAGGTCTGGCGACCCGTGTTCAAACAGCCATTGGCATGGCCGAGATTGCAGAACCTTACATTCGCAGAAAAGCCATTCGCCACCTTGAAAAAGGGCGCGTGGTGATTTTTGCTGCTGGAACGGGAAATCCCTACTTTACCACAGACACTGCTGCTTCCTTGCGGGCCATGGAAATCAACGCCGATGTGATTATGAAAGCCACAAAGGTTGATGGGATCTTTGATAAGGATCCAAAAATTCATCCGGACGCGAAACTTTATAAAGAACTTTCCTACATGGATGTCCTTTCCAAGGGTCTAAAAGTGATGGATTCCACAGCGATCAGTTTGTGCATGGACAACAAACTTCCTATCATTACGTTTAACCTCACGGAGTCTGGCAACATTGCCAAGGTGATCCGTGGTGAAAAGATCGGAACCATTGTTAAATAGTTCTCTGTTCAACGTGTTCAACAAATTTTAAGGAGACAGATATGTCATCAATTGGAGAAGAAAGTCGATCGAAGATGGAGAAAGCGATTTCTTCGTTGAAGAGTGATTTACAGAAAGTCCGCACAGGTCGTGCGCAAGTTTCTATGCTTGATGGCATTAAAGTGAACTATTACGGCACACCAACTCCAATCAACCAGGTGGCCGCCATTTCCACTCCCGATGCGAGATCTTTTTTGATCTCCCCTTGGGAAGCCTCCATTTTGAAAGAAGTGGAATCTGCCATTGTTAAAAGTGACTTGGGAATGAGCCCTCAAAATGATGGAAAAGTTATTCGTTTGAAAGTTCCTGAGTTGACTGAAGATCGACGTAAAGACTTGGTGAAAGGAGTCAAAAAAACCTGCGAAGAATCCCGCGTTGCCATTCGACAAGCTCGAAGAGAAGCCAACGACTTTTTGAAGCAACAATTAAAAGATAAAGAAATCAGTGAAGACGAACAAAAACGTCTGACCGATGAAGTTCAAAAGGTGACCGATGAGTTCATCAAAAAAGTGGATGAGCTGGCCGAGGAAAAGGAAAAAGAACTTTTGACTTTGTAGAGATTTAAAGAATTGAACTCACTCAATCATTTGGCAATCATTATGGATGGAAACGGAAGGTGGGCGCAAAAGCGTGGTCACAACCGTTTCTTTGGACATGTTCGGGGCGCAAAGGTCGCCAAGAGCGTCATTGAAGAGTGTTCTCAAATGGGCTTGCCCTACCTCACACTTTTCGCCTTTAGCACCGAAAATTGGCGCAGACCCCGAGACGAAGTTAGATTTTTAATGAAGCTTCTGAGCAAATGGCTCAATCGAGAAACTCGAAATTTGGTTCGTCAAAACATTCGGTTTCAGATCATTGGCGATATCAACCGCATTCCTGATTTCGCACGCAAACAAGTGCAAAAGGCCTTGGATGAGACTCGCGATTGCTTTGGTATGACTTTAACTTTGGCTTTGTCTTATGGCGGACGCCAAGAAATCGTCTCTGCCGTGAAGTCTCTTGCTAAAAAAGTGGCTCGCGGTGAACTTTTGCCGGAAGATATCTCTGACGAGATCTTCGCAGCAGAAATGGATAGCGCCTTTTTACCGGATCCAGATTTAATCCTTCGCACCAGCGGAGAATCTCGAATTTCAAATTTCATGCTCTGGCAATGCGCTTACAGCGAGCTGCAGTTTATCGATAAAGCTTGGCCCGATTTCAATTCAAGTGATTTGCAAAATGCGCTGGCCACCTTCCGCTCCCATGAGCGAAGATTTGGAAAAACCTCTGCTCAAGTCATTAGGCTTCATGATGCTAAAGGATAAATCCCTTGTAATTCGGATTGCATCAGCTCTTGTTGCGGCAGCCGTTATTTTGGGTATTTATTTGCTCTTTGACCAAAGAGGTTTGGTTGGCATTTGCTTGGCAGTTTCCCTCTTGGCCAGTCGTGAATTTCGATCCCTCTTATTTTTAAAATCTAAGAAGCTCCCCTTCTTGGCTTTCTACACTTTTACAAGTTTGCTACTGATTTTAAGCCTTTTCATTTTCAACTTTGATGGATTGAAAGCTTTTGGCGTATCCGCTTCCTTGTTCGCAACAGGATTGATCATTCTTGGTCGAGAAAGAGTCGAAAACGAACAACTTTTAAAAATGATTGCGCTTGGAGTTTTTGGATTGTTTTACTGCGTGCTCTGTCCTTGGATGGCAGCACAGGTGGGATTGGCTCCCCATGGTCCTCAGCATTTTTTGCTTTTGCTGTTGGTGGTGTTCTTTGGCGACACCTTTGCTTATTTTGGCGGTTATTTTTTCGGAAAAACAAAACTCAATCCCTCACTTTCTCCTAAGAAAACCGTGGAAGGCTCCATCACAGGGTTGTTTGGATCCCTGCTGGCCGCCGCAGGGTTTTGGTATTTCGCCCAGCCCGACCTATCACTAGGATTTTTGCTTTTATTTGGATTCCTTGGTGGCTGCGTGGGCCAGGCAGGAGACCTGCTGATGTCCTTGGTGAAACGGGTTTCGCAAGTGAAAGACTCCGGCCGCCTTCTTCCCGGTCACGGTGGAATCCTAGACCGCTTGGATGGCGTTCTTCTGGTTTGTCCACTTCTCTATCTCCTGGTCATTTAATCTCGCTTAGAATCTCTTCAATCTTTACGCACCGAATACAGATTTTGGTACCTGGCACCTTTTTCTGCACCCGGTGCGTTGATGGTTTTGAAGTCGAGCGACCTTGCAATGCGAGCCAGTCATAGGCAATCTTACTCTATGGACTTAATTCTTCATTACCTTCAAGAAACTCTCTCTGGAATTGGCCCTTTTGTTTTGCTTTTGGGTCTTTTGGTTTTTGTTCACGAGCTTGGACATTTCCTCGTCGCCAAATGGTGTGGCGTTCGTGTTGAAGTCTTTAGCTTGGGCTTTGGAAAAAAATTGCTCCAATACAAGCACGGAGACACCACTTACTGCATTTCCATGATCCCTCTCGGTGGATACGTAAAGATGTTTGGCGACAACTTTGCCGCCGAGGTTTCAGAAGAAGAAAAATCTCATTCTTTTATTCACAAACCCGTCAGCCAAAGAATCGCTGTGGTCCTTGCCGGACCTTTGATGAATTTGTTTTTCGCGATCTTTTTATTCACGGCCATTGGATTTATTGGTGACCGTCAACCTGCCGCCGTGGTCGGCGATATCGCATCAACGACCCAAGCCTACAAAGACGGATTCCGTCCCGGTGACAAAATTCTTTCCGTCGAGAACAAGTCCGTGGATGGATGGACTCAATTGATCGATCGAATTTCACAAAGCAACGAGAAAGAACTTTCCTTTCAAGTCCAGAGAGGCAATGAGTCGATTCAGATTTCAAGTCGACCTGAAATTTCAAAAAATGAAAACATCTTCAGCAGTCAGGAAAAGGTGCCTCAAATTGAAGGCCTAAGCTTCGAGAGCAATGCCGCATTGATTGGAGTGCCAAGTCCTCAGTCGCCTGCGGCTCTTGCTGGTCTAAAAAACTTAGACCTCATTTTAAAGGTCAACGAAAAAGACGTTTCTTCATTTCGAAGTTTTAAAACCGCAGTGATTGAGGGGCTAAAAACGGGATCTGAAGTTCAAATGGAAGTGCAAAGTTTCGCGGAAGGCAAACGAGGTCCAAAGCGAACCATAAGTTTAGCCTCCTCATCGACCGACTTTGATGCTCTTGGAATCGAGTTCGCTGAAACCTATGTGCTTAAGGTGAAAGACCCCTCGCCCGCACATAAAGCCGGGTTGAAATCTGGTGACAAGATTGTTTCGATTGATGGCAAACCTGTTTCCAATTGGACCAACATCTTAGATTCCATTAAGAACTTTGACCCCAAATCTGAAGGAAACATCTCTCTCCTGGCAATGCGAGAGGGTAAGAACATTCCACTCCAACTGGTTCCTGAAATGACTCAGCTGATGAACGAAAAGGGCCAAGAGGAAAATCGATTCACCATTGGAATTCTTTCTTCGAACTTAAATGTGGGCCCAGAAACCGTCCTTTATCGTCCAGATGGTCTTCTTGGTAAATTTTCATATGGATTGTCACAAACTTGGAAATGGACTGAATTTACCGTGATGTCCATGGTTCGACTTTTCCAAGGTGTTGTCTCTTATAAAAATATTGGCGGTGTGATCACAATAGGAAGAGTTGCAAACCATTCCTATGATGCGGGCTTGTCTGTATTTCTAAAAACCATGGCGATCATTTCAATCAATCTCTTTCTGTTAAACCTACTTCCCGTTCCCGTATTGGACGGAGGTCATTTGGTCTTCTACGGCCTAGAGGCGCTTAAGGGATCTCCTGTTTCCATGAAAAAATTGGAGATAGCCCAGCAAGTGGGACTTATGCTCCTCTTGCTATTGATGGCTTTTGCTCTCTTCAATGACGTGAGCAATCTTTTTTCCAGTCAATGGTAGAACCTAAAGGTTCAGAGGAAGATGATTTTATTTGTCGAAACTTCAGGAAAATTGGGCGGGCTGCTGCTCGCAGATCCCACCCTTCAAAAAATTTTTCAAACCCAGTGGACCGATCAGGTCTCCCACTCTGAAACCATCACTCACGAATTTGAAAAAATTATTTCTCAAGCTTCCATTGAACCCAAAGACCTTCAAAAAATTATTCTCGATGTGGGCCCGGGAAGTTTTACCGGGCTTCGCGTGGCTTTTGGTTTTGCTTTAAGTCTTTCCTACTTACTTCAAATTCCCATCTTGGAGTTTAACAGCTTGGAACTCGCAAGCCTTCAATCTTCTGCGGAACAAATTCTGGTTTCTTTCCCCGCAATCAAAGGGAATCACTATGTTGCCGCATATGAAAGGAAGAATGGCGAATTGATCGAAATCGTTTCGCCTCAATCTGCAACTGATGATGAGCTTCAAAATTTTTCCACTCAGTTTCGCTCTCACGTTTCCACATCATTGAATGCTCACTGGCCCAAAGTAGAGGACATGCTGACCTTTTACAGACAAAAGCCCAGGGTGTTCCAAGAAAAGTCATGGAATCTGGTCCATCCTCTTTATTTGAGACGATCACAAGCCGAAGAGAATTTAAGCCGCGGGCTATTAAAACCTTTGTATGATGAAAGCGAGTCCGAAGTTGAGCACAGCAACAAAGAAGAAGGTGGTGGATCTTAGAGGCCGAATAGCGCCTCAATCTACTATTATTGCTGTAGGTGCTGGTAAAGGCGGCGTTGGAAAATCATTTTTCAGTTCAAGCTTGGCATATTTTCTCGCTCAGATGGGCCATAAAACTTTGTTGGTTGATATGGATCTTGGAGCCGCGAATCTTCACACTTGGCTCGGTGAAGGTCTTCCGAGCAAAGGCATCAATGAATTCATGAAAGACACCAACCTCACAATCGGCGATGTCATCAGCCCCACAATGAAAAATAATCTTCATTTGATCTCGGGCGCTTCCGAGGGGCTTTACAATGGGGACATCTCGGACGCTGAGAAATCTCGTTTGCTTTCTGCTCTTTACAATTACCCGACTGATTACATTATCTTGGATTTAGGTGCGGGAACTCATACCTCCACTTTAGATTATTTCCTCATGGCTCAACATCACGTTGTGGTCTTTACCCCAGAGCCCTCCAGCATTGAGAATGCCTACCGGTTTATGAAAGCTGTCTTTTATCGAAAGATTCGTCGCTATGGAAGTCGCTTAGACATTGATCAACGTATTGAACACATCACTAAGAACAATCACAACATCAAGTCCCCAAGGGATCTTCTAAATACCCTCCATAAGGAATTCCCTGAGATTTCCAAAGATCTCAAAGAGGTAATGAACCAGTTACAGTTTCAAATTGTACTTAACCAAATTCGAACTGCACAGGATCGAAACTTAGGAAAGGGAATCAAATCCGTTTGCCAAAGGCACTTCGGACTGCCTTGTGAATTTTTGGGAGCCCTTAGTTACGATAATGCGGTATGGCAGTCATTACGCCAAAAAAAGCACCTTTTGGTAGCGAATCCTTACAGTCACTTGTACGCTCAAATAATGGCAATGGCCCGGAAATTGGCCGATCCATCTCAGCCAAAAAATATGGTATCGTGATTAAGGATGAGCATGTACCAAGAGGAAGAAACTTCTTTTTATGATCTCTTAGAGATCTCCCCCAGCGCTGGGCCTACGGAAATTTACGAAGCCTATCAGCGTGCTAGAGAAACCTATTCGCCCCACAGCGCTGCGATTTATTCCATGTTTACCGAAGAGGAAGCGCGTGAACTCTTAAGGCTTGTGGATGAAGCTTATTCCACATTAAGCAATCGCAGTCGGAAACGCGCCTATGACTTAAGGCTAGGTTTGCTCGACGATGAAGAATTGAAGAATGAAACACCAAATGCTTATCATTCCCATCCAAATAAATCTCCTGAAAAGCAAGACTCGCTTGTGGAGGAACGAAAGGTTGGGAGAGCCGAAGAAGGTTGGACCGGGATTGTGAAAGTTCATCGAAAGGTGGATCCACTTCCTGAAGGTCAGGAGCGAACTCGGTTTAGCACTTATACTGTCGACGCTCAATTCGAAAAAGACATTGAAGACGTGGAAGAGTGCGACGGATCTTTTCTGCAAAAAATTCGAGAATACAAAAATGTGCCTTTGCAAGAACTCAGCGAAGCCATGAAAACAAGTCGGTCCACTCTCCGAGCGCTGGAGGAAAATGAATTGGACCGCCTGCCTGTTCAGGTGTTTACTCGAGGAATCGTTGTTCAATACTGCCGAATGCTTGGTTTGGATGAACACAAAGTGGTTGCTGCCTATATGACTTATTATAAGTCACAGAAAAGTACGTGAGCGCTGAAACTTACCGATATTCAGATACTTTAACAATTGAGTCGGGGGTTTCCGGGCAACGTCTTGATCGATTCTTGCAAGATCACTTTCAAAAGACCGATCTCAAGTTTTCCAGATCGAAATGTACTCAACTGATTGAGCAAGGTTTCGTATCTGTGAACGGCCTCCCTTCAAAATCCTCTTACAAGCTCAAGACCGGAGATCAGATCTTACTGACCGTGCCCCATCCAGAGGCGAATGAGCTCAAAGCTTTAGAATTAGAAATACCCATTCTCTATGAAGATGAACATTGCCTGGTTGTTCACAAACCTGCTGGACTCGTGGTGCATCCTGCTGCAGGACATGCACAAGACACTTTGGTAAATGCCATTCTTGGAAAGATCGAAGGTTTGAAAATTGGCTTTAATGAAAAACGGCCTGGCATTGTCCATCGATTAGACAAGGACACCTCTGGAATCCTGGTTGTGGCAAAAACAGAGAGGGCCCTCGAGTCCCTTGGCCATCAATTTAAAGAAAAATCCGTCCACCGCATTTATTATGCCTTGGTTTATGGAACTCCCATAAAAGCCCAAGGTCGGATTCAAACCCACTTGGAGCGACACCCCGTTCATCGCAAGAAGTTCCACTCCGGCTCCAAGGGAAAAATCGCAATCACACATTATCAAACTTTGAAGTCCTCCCGGGGCATAAGTTTGATTCAATGCAAACTGGAAACGGGCCGAACCCATCAAATTCGAGTTCACATGAGTGAAATGGAATGCCCCATCGTTGGTGATCCCATTTATTCCACTTCAAGACGATTGAAGCCACTCAGCTCAGAATTGATCGATTGCATTCGCTCGATGAAAGGCATTGGCCTTCATGCCCGAGAATTGGGATTCCACCATCCCATCACCAATGAATTCCTTTTATTTAAAGAGAATTGGCCCGAAAACTTGACGCCCCTAGTATCCTTACTAGGATTTAAGGATGTTTAAAAAGATTTACGAGCACGATGTTTTTTTAGGGCATGAGTTCAAGACGACCAATTCCTTAGGCTTTTTTGGATCCAAAGACGCCAGTTTGGAACATCTAAAGAGGCTGTATCCTGACTTTGATTTTAGAATGTTGAAACAGATCCACAGTAACATCGTTATTGAATCCACAGACCAAATTGTCGAAGCCGATGGCCACTGGAGCCAAAACAAAAATGAAGCTCTTGTCATTCAAACTGCAGATTGCATTCCCTTATTGATTGAAACTCCCGAAAGAGTGTTTGGTCTACATGCAGGATGGAGAGGTGTAGAAAATGGAATTTTCACCAAGGCCCTTGAAAGGCTTCGCCCTTTAGAGAAGGACAAGGTCTTTGTTGTGGCTGGGCCTCATATTTTAAAACAAAGCTTTGAAGTGGGCATTGATGTTGCTGAACGGTTAGCAAAATCAGATCCTGGTGGGGATCCTTCAAAAATTATTTTCCCTCACAAAGATTCCGATAAACGATACGTAAATCTGGATCCAATCATAGAAAACCAAGGACGTTCTCTGGCTCCGAATATGAAACTGGAATTTCTATCCATCGATACGTTTTCGAGCTCTGAGCACCCCTCCTATCGTAGGAACGGAAAGAATGCGGGAAGAATGCTGAGTTTCATTGCGAAACTGCAATAGGACTTTTCAAAAATCCCATTTTTAGAGAGACTAAGAGACATGCGAACCGGAATTCAATGGATTTTAATTGGGCTACTAGCAATCACTTCTGTGGGATTCGCAGTCATTGCTTTGGTCCCCTCCTTGAGGTCTCAAGTTCAGGATCAATTTCGAACCCACCAACGAAGGGTTCTAGCCACTGTTCGCGGTCAGTTTATGCAATCTCGGGGATCTTTAAAAGCGGTAAAGATGATTGATGGAGAGGGTGTATTTATTGAATTTTTTGAGAATGGAGAAGATGGCAGCCTAAAAAAAGTGTACGAGATTCGCACCGGCCACCCATTGGATGGTCAGTTCAATTATCGGGGCCACATGTCTCGTTTGGTAGCCAGTGATGTGGATCATGATGGACTTGAGGAGCTTTTGGTTCCGACCTTTGATGAAGCCCGCCGCCCCCGCTTAAATGTGTACAAATACCAGCCATCAGTGAATGAATTTCAGGAAATTTCCTCCTCCATTCCCACTCAATAAGTGGTGCCTTGGTCGAATTTTTGCTATAAAAATCCCCATATTGGTTTGATCAAAGAAAGGTTTTCTTATCATGACACGTACTCTGTTACTTGGTGGTTCCGCAGGCTTAATCTTGAGTCTTTCGTTGGTGTCTTGTGGCGGAGGCGGCGGGTTTTCCAGAGTGGACACAGGAGATGTGGTTCAGTGCCCAGCTGCAGATTCCTACAAGCCCATCACCAGTGAAATCGAAAAAGATTCAAACGTCTCCAAAGTCAGCTGGCCTCAATCCGCTTCACCAGATCCCGTAATGGAGCCCGGTCTTTACCAATACATCAATATGGAGTTTTACTTTGTGGATAAAGCCACAAACTTCCAGTACCACATCAAAGAAAAGCCCGTTCTTAAAGAAGAAAAAGTTGCAGCTGAGGATCATCAGTACTCCGCCGTTTGCGTGAGAAATGCGCTTAATTTGAAAACCCTCGATTTGCAATTTCAATTTCCTTCGGAGGTCAATGTGGCTGCTGGGGGACAAACCACCACTCAAATGCGAACGCTTTCGATGTCTTTGAATTCAAAAGATCCTTTGGTTGGCAAAGTCAAACAGGGGGAGTCCAAAGCAACGCCTCCTTCAAAAGCCATGGAGGATCAAAACTTCTCTTCTCAGGTTTACAAGATCGTCCAATCAGACAATACCATTGTTTATCAAATGCAAATTGTTGATGAATCCGGATCTGTAAAAAAATGGATCAAAGTGGATTTTCTTAAAAAGAATTAAATCTATTTGAAATCACTTATTTAAGTTACGCCAAGATTTTCCTTCGCGAGCTTTGCGATTCAACTGAAAATCTCGAACTGCCTTTTGATGGTCTGAATAGGTGTGCGTAAAAACATGAGTCCCATCATTGCGGCTGACAAAGTAAAGATAGTCGCTTTGTGCTGGCAACATAGCAGCCTTCAAAGCCTCAGCTCCTGGATTTGCTACGGGACCCACCGGCAAAGCCTTCACTCGATAGGTATTGTAAGGGGTGCCTTTTTGAATATCGCTCTTTCGGATATTTCTTAAAGGCTCGCCATTTTCAACCCAATACCCATAAATAATTGTAGGGTCACTTTGCAAGCGCATTCCCTTTTTCAATCGATTGTGAAAAACCGAAGAAATCAAAGGTCTTTCACCAGGAGCTCCCGTCTCTTTTTCAATCACACTCGCTAAAGTTACAATCTCATGACGTTTCAAAGGTCCTTGGTAGCCCATGGAAACCTCTTCGTAGACTTTTAAAAATCGATCGGTCATGGATCGAACCATTTCTTTGAGAGTTGTAAATTTTGTGTACTGATAGGTCTCCGGAAAAAGGTAACCTTCAAGACTTGGAAATCTTTGACCAATCAATTTTTGCACCACTTCAGGATTTCGAACTTCCCTAAGAAACTCCTCTGCACGGAAGCGCCCAGTAGCTTCCAATAGATCCGCCATCTCAAAAATATTAGAACCTTCCGGAAAGGTGATTGCATATTGCTTTGATTTTCCCGAAGTCAAAATTCCTAGGAGATCTTTCAAATGGAGCCCAGATTGAATTTCGTATTCGCCCACCTTAAGTCCTTGGCTCTCCCCTTTCAGTTTCAGGTAAAGTAAGAATGCCCGAGGATTTGAGATGATGTTTTGATCGGCCAATTTTTTGGCCACCGATCGGAAGGTGGAGCCTTTGGGAACATCCAAGACTTGAGTTTCAGGAACCTGAACGGAACCCGAAGGCAAGATGACCCGTTCAAAAGCCATCTCCCAAAATAAAATTCCGACGCCCAAAAGAGCTATAAGAACAATTGCAGCATATTTCATCTTACTGAAAATCAAGTCCTGGCATCAGCTTCTCGGGAAGAGACTCATTGTAATCTTCAAGACTGGAAACCGGAACCGTGCAGTATTGAATGGCGAAATCTCCCGAAGGTCGATCATTTCCAGATTTGCCCATTCCACCAAACGGCAACTTGGAGCTGGCTCCATTGGTCGTTCGATTCCAATTCACCAAACCAACTTTAGCTTCCATCAAAGTCTTCTCATAAAGGCTTTTATTTTTAGAGAACAATGCCGTAACCAATCCAAATCCTGTGGAGTTGTTGATCACCATAGCCTCTTCAAAATCATCCACCTTAAAAACAGAAACATTTGGACCAAAAATTTCACTCTTTTGGTAAACCGACTTCGGATCAAATTTTCCGACAGCATTGATACTTGGAGTGACATAGTGGCCTTTATGAGGAAGATCTAGGCTTTTTCCTCTCATGATAGATTCCGCACCCTCACGCTTGGCAATTTCTTGGAATCGAATGTACTTTTCAACCGCCTCGGCGCTGATCAGTGGCCCCATAAAAACATCTTCCTTCCAATGACCAATTTTGATCTTTTTTGCATTTTGATAAAAACGCTCCAAGAACTGATCGTAGATTTTGGAGTGCAAGATCACTCGACTGGTGCATGAACACCGCTGACCGGAAGTCAAAAAACATCCAATTAAAGTTTCATAGAGTGCCTTGTCTAAAAGAGCATCCTCCCAAACAATTGTGGCATTCTTTCCACCCATCTCTAAAGCCAGCATTTTCCAAAAGTGGGAAATGGTGTCTTGTTTGATTTTCAATCCCACTTCGTAAGATCCAGTGAACAAGATGCCATCGATGCCATCATGTGTGGTCAGGCGTTTGCCCGTTTCTGCTTTTCCTTGAAGAAGGTTGAAAACACCTTTGGGAAATCCGGCTTCATGAATCATTTCCGCGTAGAATTGACCCACGGCTGGGGTCTTCTCTGAAGGCTTAAAAATGACGGTGTTTCCAGTAAGCAGTGCAGGAATGATATGACCATTTGCCAAATGGGCCGGGAAATTAAAGGGCCCTAGGACCGCAAAGACTCCGCGAGATTTGAAACGCACCACTCCATCCACACCAGGAAGTGCATCTTTCAAAAATTCACCTTCGATGTGTTTTAAGGAGTGTCCAATAGTCACATCAATCTTAGCCGACAGTGCTGCACTTTCGGTCTTCGCTTCCCAAAGGGGCTTTCCTGTTTCGCGGCTGATAATTTCGGCCATTTCATCCGCATGCTTTTGAAAAACCTCCTTCAACTTTAAAAGATGATTTTTTCGTTCTTCAAGGGTGGTTGCACGCCACGCCTTGTAGGCGTTATTTGCAGATTCCACAGCTTTGTCCACATGAGAAAAGAAGGCTTCAGGTTCAAAAACCAGATCACTTAAATCCGCCGGAGAGTGGACTTCCCAACTTTCCTCACCAGATTCCGGTCGAATAAACTCGGACCCGATGTAATCTCCCTTGAACTTTATGGTCTTCATAACAACTCCCTTTTTGTCCGCAACCAAATTAACATATTTTTCAATCGATCAGGAGACCAGAAGGTCCAACCTGGTCCATTATTCTTTATCAATGGGTTGATAGTTTGTAACCGCGACTTTTTCACCGTCTTCCAACCCTAAAATTTCCGAAACCTTTTTAGGAAAAAATATTTTGTCTTTTTTAACAGCAAATGAAGCCCAAACGGATTCAAATTCCGAATCTCGCTCCACTCCAACCAAACCCGATAAAGGGTATCCTTTTGAAGCTTCTCCGCCCCACTTCATCTTCTTTACATTTTTGACCAATGAGCACTCTTTGGCAGGACATCCAAAGTGAGGACCTCCATCAAAAGGATCCACTTCGTTTTTGTATTTAAATCCCAATTTTTTTAACAAATGCATCGCTGCCTGGGTTTCTTCCCCAACTTGGCCCAAAACAAGTCTGGCTTTGGAATCCAAGAGACACAGGTAGATGTCTTCTTCGGGAAAAAGGCTGCGAATAAAGTCATTGTTGGTGCTGCTGAGCATGTCCGCTTCATGGTAAGGCATTCCCGTAAATCGCCGCCCCAAGGATTCCCAAAACTCACTTCGACCTTCTTCGGTCAAGGGCGGTGCCATCTCAGCGTGCAGGTCTTTTTCAAAACGATCCAAATGCAAACCAATATATAAAAATCGAGACAAACTGATCATTCGACCCACTTTTTCGGGCCGTCGGCGATAACCACGATCAACGATGAGACCTCCCACTTCCGTGGGACCATCCGTATTCGATTTCAATCGAAGGATCTGGTGAATAAATCCAATTCCCAATTCTCGAGAAAATCTTTCTCTTTTCAAAACTTCAAAGCTGAAATTCGCCGAATCCCTGGTTCCACTTTTAGCCAGGATCATGGAACTTCCTGCGATGAACTTCGTTTCCAAATCTTCCAAAACAAAAAGATATTCCGCCTGATCTTTATCCAGCTCACCTGCAAAAGAGGCCAAAGACTTTTCGAGCTTCGATTCGATCAACCGTTTTTCTGCGGGCAAATTTAACAGCGTAAACTGTCTGGCCAAATCAAAAAGCTGAGACAAATCTTCCCTACGAGCACTGCGGACCACAAAGTTCATAAACAAAACCTTTCAATACAAGATCGATAAAACTCAATGCTTCGATTCAACTCGGAAACTCGAACCATTTCGTTGGGCTGATGAGAGTTTCCTAAACTCTCGCCGGCCCCATAAACCACACAGGCAATTCCCATTTTAGAAAACACGCTTGCTTCCGTGGTTGTTGGAATCGCAAGTGGAGCTTTCATACCTGCAAGATCACAAACCTCTTTGGCAAAATCTGACTTCGATGAATCAAATCCACGACGGTAGTCTCGTACGGAAAATCTTCCACCCACTTCGGCGCAAACTTGACCCATCTCATTCATCCAAGATCGGTAAACCCCATCGTCCACACTTGGAGGGATTCGACAACTTCCAGAAATGTAAACACCATCAGATGTGGTTCGTATGGTTCCCAAATTTAAAGTAGAATGATTCGGTTCAAAGCGATGGTCGCGTTCCTCTCTCATTTTTTCTCGCAACTGACCAATCACTTTGTGAATCCGTATGAGTTTTTGTGCCGTAGGAGCTTTCAAGTCTCCCACAAAATCCACTTCTAAAAATGCTTGTGGAGGAACCGAGTTGTCATTGATTCCCCCATCAAAATCCATAATCGCAAGTCCGGTCGGCAACTGTTCTAAGTAATCGAGGGCTTTAAAAATTGCGTTCTCACCGGAATCTGGATTGGACGAGTGAGCCGCTTTTCCGTGAAAAAGTTTGGATTGGGTCGAGCTGGATTCCATCAAATCATGGGACTCTCGATAAGCGCGCTCTTGGTCCCCAAAGGGAACAAAAATATCTACGGTGGCAAGCCCCATTCCAGAGGCGCAGACTTTTAGGCCCGTAGGCTCTCCAATCAAGGCTCTGTCTGCATCAATCAGTTTTTTTCTCATCAATCGAATGGCCCCATTCATTCCGGTTTGCGCCCCATAGGTGGCCGCCAAAACAAAAGGGGATTTAAAATTTTTCTCGTGAGCAAAACTTTTAGCTGCTTCAAGCTTACACATAAAGTCCAACTTTACATCCGCAACCCCCAAACCGTACATTTCGTCTCCATAGACATTCACTTGAAAGGGATTGGCTTGGGTGCGTGTCCAGGAGCCATAGTTTCCAGGCTCCACGGTATCCATGTGAGTTTGCAAGAGAAGCTCTTTTTTTCGATTCGAAGATTTGGGACGTATTAACAGGTTGGCTTGAGGCAAGCCCTGCTGATTTTCTCCGTAAAAGTCACAATGGAATCCTGCCTCTTCGGCAAAACTCCTCAGCTTTTCGGCAACGGACAAGCACCCCTGACCAGGAGTGCTATCAAGTCCAATGATCTGTCGACAATCTTCTATAAAACTCAAATGTTCTCCACGAGAGTTTTTTCCAAGACCCCTTTTGCAACTTCAATGTGCTCTTCATTTAAAATTGCAGGAATCAAAAACCGAATGCGATAGGGATCATGACCGCATCCAAAACACATCAAACCGTTCTCATAAAGTTTCTTAACAATTTTCAATTGAGTTTCTTTGGATCCATCGCCAGGAGTAAATGCAACCATTAGACCCAAACCGTCCGGATCATTCAATTTGCCCTTGCACGAACCTTCTGAAAGGTCCCTGAGCATTTTCAAAACGTTGTTGTGTATTTTTTGAATTTTCCCCTGTGGCCCCATGTATTGCCCTTGATCCAACTCCTTCAAAATTTCCACGCCCGCGCGCAAAGAAGAACTGGATCCGGAAAAAGTCCCACCCAGAAGGCCAGGATTGGGATTCATATCAGGAGTAAAGAGAGTGGCTCCATTTTGCGCCGTCTTTGCGATGGTACAAACATCAATAAAGTCACCAATGTCAAAAGTCTCAAAAGCAAAGAACTGACCCGTTCTGCAAAAAGTTTGAACCTCGTCGGCCCAAACAGGAATTCCTTTCTCTCGACAAAACTCAAGAAGAGGAAGTAAAAAATCTCGAGATGGATATTTGTACCCACCTTCGCCTTGCATGGGCTCAAAACTAAAACAACCGATGTTGTCTCCATGCTTTGCATAATGTTCCTTTAAAATCGCAAGGGCTTTGTCTTTTCCACCAGGTTCTTTGTGGCTAAAAAATGGCAACCGAAGAACTTCGTTGTAACTGGGCTGTCCAACTTTGTACGCAGGGTTGTCAGTGATTTCGGTCATCAAAGTGGAGCGGCCGGCAAAGGCATCGGAAAACGCCACAATCATGCGAGCACCATTTCGCTTTTGACGACAAATCTTCAGTGCGTTTTCGTTGGCAATTGTTCCACAGGTGGCCAACCACACATGTTGAAGACGTGAGTTTCGGCCGGCCAAATCACTCAATACCTTTTGAATTTCCAAATATTCTTCGTTGGGCTGAAGATTCCCCTGCATCACAATGTCTGAAGCCGCCCCCTGAATTGCTCCTTTGACTGCGACCGGATGGGAGTGACCCATAATGTGAACTCCAATCCCGTTGATCAAATCCAACTTTACACTTCCATCTTCAAGTTCTACATAGGGACCATTTCCAACACCTGTTCCAATGTAGTCGTAAAAAAGAGGACGACCACGAAATTTGGCGATGTCCTTTAAGGAACTTTGAAAATCTCCTTGAAACTCTGGCTTCGGAGGCTGAATTCCCTGGAGATGATCTCCGGCCGCCAGCAATTCGGTTGTAAGACTCTCAACCAAACCTAAGAATTTTGTAGAATGACGATTTTTTGAACCAACTGTTTCAGACATAATTACCCCTTTTGCGGCATTCTACTTAGGGACTTTAGAGGAGACAACGACCCAATGCAGATAGCGCGGGAACCCTAATCGAGAATTGCTGAAGCTGCTTTCTGGACATCCTGGCCCCTCACATTTAAGATTGAAGATCTGTGAAAACTTGGATCAAAGCCCTTATTTTTTGCGTTGCGCTCCACTCCTTGCAGGCCCTTTCCGCCGAGCCCAGCCAAGATCTTTTTTATGCTGGTGCCCAGGCTTATTCCCAAGGTCAATTGGATGAGGCCAAAGAATCCTTTCTTAAATACCTCGCCCAGAACCCAAATGACGCTAAGGCTCATTACAATCTTTCCATTCTGATGGCGCGCCAAAAAAATTGGCCCGAAAGTTGGGCTCATTTTTACAAGGCAAGGGGTCTAAACCCTCAACTTGAGGGACTTTCTGTTTTGGAAGGCAAACTGCGCACTTCTTACACTCCGAGCGGAGGAGTATCCGGAGCTTATCACCGCTGGATTCGACCCTTTATCGCGGGCTTAAGCACGACAATTTTGCTGGCCCTACTCCTCTTGTCTCTCACGAGTTTCTTTCATTTTTGGATTCGCTTTTTGGTCAAAAGAAAGTGGGCTCGAGAAGCCATGGAAGCTCCACCCAAATTGACCTGGCCCACCCTCACCTTTCTTGCCGTTGCGATTTTTAGCGCCGGTCTTTGGAGCTGGAGACTCTTTCTTGAAACCGAAAAGTTTGCCTCCGTGGCTGTCATGGACACTCCATTGATGAGCACTCCCAGCGAAGACGGATTTGAAATCGGAAAGCTCAATCAAGGTTCTGAGTATCAGGTTCTTCGAACTCAGGAAAATTGGGTTCAAGTGACAAATCACAGCGGCCAGAGTGGCTGGGTCAAATCCCATCAAATTTTAACTTATCCCGGAGCCCCGAATGAATAACTTTGCATGGGCCAACCTTTTCCGCAGTGATTCCAAGGAAAAGTCGGTCTTAGAAACTTTGAAGCAAACTCATATTTTTGGAAGCCTGTCCAAAAGAGAGCTTCAACTGGTGATACAAACCATACATGTTCGCGATTACGCTCCGGGCGAAATTGTCTTTTCCCAAGGGGAGCTTGGAATCGGAATGTATATCATCCTAAATGGAAAAGTGGATGTTATGGCGACGGACCCCAGTGGGAGCGATGAACCCCGCTTGGTCACTCAACTTGAATCTGGAGATTTCTTTGGAGAGTTGGCTTTGGTCGAAAAACAAGGTCGAAGAACAGCCACTGCCAAAGCTTCAGTGGAAAGTTCTTTAATTGGATTTTTCAAACCAGACCTGTTGGAAATCTTGGACCGTCAGCCTCAAACCGGCAGCAAAATTGTGCTGCGATTGGCGGAGGTTTTGGGTCGGCGGCTGAAGCAGACCAGCGTGAAGTTGACAGAACTTCGAGCTGAAACCCTAAAAAATTCGGGGAGAACCAAGGTTTGAAGCTTACGCTGACCCGACAAATTCGAAGGCTCAATCGCATTCGCCTGTTTGTGTTCTTTTTGCTTTTGGTTTTCTTACTGACAGCTGTTTTTGTGATCGAAAACCTCTTGGTTTCGACCTTGGTGGCTTTCGTGATCTCGTACCTATTGAATCCCATCGTCAATCACCTAGAGCGGCGGGGATTCAGTCGAATGTGGTCGACTTTTTGGACTTTTACATTGGTGGGAGGACTCATTGGTCTGACTGCTTTTTTGGTGTTTCCCATTTTTTCTTCTGCAATTTTGGGCCTTCAGCAAGAAGCTCCCAAATACATTGAAGGCTTGTCTCAATTGATCGAAGAATTGGAAAAGCATCTCAAGGGATTTTCGGGTCCCCTGCTTTCATTGGACCTCAGAGAGTATGCCGTTAGCTCCCTCACTCAAGGATCCGAGGTGTTCTTCAATCGCCTTCCCGGATTTCTCAAACAAACTTTTACGGTGATGATGCTCGGACCTTTCTTGGCTTTTTTTATGGTCAAAGATGGACGCGCCATCTTAAGACAAACCTTCAATTTGATTCCCAACCACATTTTTGAAACGGCATTGAGCCTGCAGCACCAAATCAACCATCAATTGGGCTTTTTCGTTCGAGCCCGTCTTTTTGAAGCTCTTTTGGTTGGACTGGTCACCTGGTTGGGTTTGGTCTTGATCGATTTCCCCTTTTCTTTGCTTTTGGCGCTGTTTGCGGCGGTCACCAACTTAATTCCTTATATCGGACCTCTAATTGGAATGATTCCCGCCCTGGTGATTGCGCTGGTCAATGGCTCAAGTTCTTTTGACTTGTTTCTGGTGTTTGGAGTTTATGCCATCGCTCAATTTATTGATGGTTTTGTTTTGATTCCATTCTTTGTGGCAAAAATTGTGAACCTTCATCCCGTGACGGTCATTATCGTTATTATTGCCGGTTCACAGTTTATGGGAATCCTGGGAATGATCATCTCCATTCCCCTGACCAGCGCGGCCAAAGTGACCCTCGAAGCCGTCTACCGCCATTTGACGGAATCCCGAATATAGAGCTAGACTCTGAAGTCATGAAACCCCTTGTCATTTTGGCTTTGAGCCTTATTTTAACGGCCTGTTCAAGCACCGCTTCCTACGACACAAACACTCCTGAGGGTGCTTTTCAGTTGGGTGAAAAATTCCAAAAAAGCAGCCGTTTTGAAGAGGCTTTGGCTCAATTCAATCGCGTAAAAAATAAGTTCCCATATTCAAAGCTTGCGACCGAAGCCAAAATTAAAATTGCGGACATTCATTATGAACGCGAGGAATATCCCGAAGCTCAAGCGGCTTACCAAATCTTTAAAGAACTTCACCCCAACCATCCCAAAGCTGATTATGCCACTTATCAGTTGGCCATGAGTTACTTCAAGCAACTGCCTGCCTCTATTGATAGAGATTTGAGTTTGGCGGAACGAACCATTGTCTATTTTGATGAAGTTCTCACGACCTATCCAAACAGCGAATATGCGGAAAAAGCAAAAAAAGGAAAGCGTGACACTTTAGAAATGCTTGCGGACAAAGAGTTCTACATTGCGAACTTCTATTACATCCGGGACCACTATGAAGCTGCACTGGGACGTTTTGAGGTCTTGTTGAAAAAATATCCGGGACTGGGACACGACCGCGAAGCTTTATACAAGGCCACCGACTCCGCCTACCAGATCAAAGAATTTCCAAAAGCAAAGAAGTTTTACGAATATCTCGTACAAAATTACGGTGACTCCGACGAGGCCCAAAAAGCAAAAAGGGATTTTGATGGAAAACTTTGATACCGACAATCAACGAGAAATTTTGGCCACAGCACGAGAACTCTTTAAAGAGAACAAATATAACCAGGCCGAACCCCTTCTGAATCAATTGATCCTAAAGGGTTCCAAAAATCCTGAAATTTTTCACATGTTGGGAACCATCTATTACGACAAAGGAAAATTTAATAAAGCCATCAAAGCTTTCAAAAGAGCCCTTGAAATTGAACCGACCTTTACGGATGCCAGCGTTGGACTTTCAATCATCCTAAATGATTTGGGCCGTTACGAAGAAGGCCGCCAAGTTTTTGAAGACGCTCAAAAAGCTCTTAAGAAGTCTTCAAAGGATCAAGACCCCTTCTTAAATGAGAAATTTTCCATCAAACACGATGAACTTGGCGATCTTTATGCTCAACATTCACGGTTTGAAGAAGCCCTTGAACAATACTATCGCTCCTTGGCGCTTTCCTCTCGAAAGCCCGAGTTGACGATGAAGGTGATTCAAACCTACTTCCAAATGGAAGAGGATCACAAAGCCATCAATGAGTTGGAAAAGTTGGTCCGCGAGTATCCTGGATTTGTAAGCGCTCGCATCCAATTGGGTCGAGCCTATTTTGAAAAGGGCGAAGTGGCCTCTGCCGTGGAACAGTGGGAAAATGTCTTGTTGAAAGACCCTGAAAATCAAGAAGCTTCTCGACTTTTGCGACAATCTCAAGGTTTAATTGAATCTCACCTTTAGGAGTCTGTATGAGCCAGTCTATCGAGGGAATGGTCCCATTTATCACTGAAGACGAAATCAAAGAAATGGTTCGTGAGCTCGCTCGTGAAATTGAGCGGGACTATCAAGGCAAAGAAGTCGTTATGATTTGCCCTCTCAAAGGTTCGATTCCCTTTTTCGCGGATCTTTGTCGAGAACTCAAACTCACTCAAGTGTTGGACTTTGTTCATGTGACCTCCCCAAAAGGAGAAAGCTGTCGAATTTTAAGAGATGTTTCAGTTAATATTCGCGACAAACATGTCCTTATTGTTGAAGAAATCGTAGATGCCGGACGAACTTTGAATTTTTTAAAGGCTCGGATTCGGGCTTCGTCTCCTGCCAGCGTAAAGGTTGTGGCCCTTTTGGATAAACCTGCTCGCAGAGAAATTCCACTTCGCCCAGAGTACATTGGTCGCACCATTGAAGATCGATTTGTGATTGGATACGGAATGGACTCGGAAGAGATCGGCCGAAATTACAAAGACATCTTCAACTTCACTCAGTAGTCGTCTTAAAAATAGGTTTGAATTTCGAAGCCTGCCGTTGTGGATTTGTCCATATTCACTCCGGCCAAGGTTGTTTGCGCTTGCAAATTAAGTGTCCACTTTTTCTCGATTTCATATCTGTAACTGCGTGCAAAGATATAACTGGCTTCGATTCTTGCCAAATGAGCTTGCTGGCGGCTGTTTTCATCAACCACTCCGTTTTCCCAGGAGTCTGAACCCTTTGAAAAGTAGCGATAGGCCACGTCAAACTTCCACTTAGGACTGAAGGCATATCTTGCTTCCAGACCGGTCCAAAAATAATCACCTAGATCTCGAGTGATCTCAACGTCATTCTCAAGCTGATCTTTTTCGCGATTGTATTGAGGAACTCTTACTGGTCCGGGCAACTGATTCACATAACCCAAGCCGAAGATTCCCAAGGTGGGACCAAAATTGTGCTCCAACAAACTGGTCACTCCCAAATCGATTTGCCCTTCATCACGTGTGATGCGAGCAAAATCCGAGAGGCTTTGATTTCTTGAGGTTGGCATTTTCAGGATCTGTTGAAAAGACCAACGAAAAGACTCTTGCTGCACAAACTGATACTGGTTCAGAAGACTGACATCTCCCCAGATGATTTGTCGGCGCTCTTCAGTCACATTTCGAAAACCTTGATTTTCAAGTTTTTGCTGAATCACACCTTCTACCATTTTTCTCACGTTGTTTTGCTTTTGAGAAAGAATGGTCATTTCTTGGGCGGGTTGGTTGGCGATATGAACTTCCGGGTGAATGTGGGTGGTCACTTGAGAGATGGGAACAAAAACTCCGAACATCCACTTTTTGGTCAATCCGTAAGCCCACGACAAATCGAATCGAATTTCTTCCCTTTGAATGTCAAAACCAGAAGTCGCCGCCACATCATTTTCGGAAATGGAATTGCTCTTCATATATTGGCGAATTTCTTCTTGAGCCACTTTGCTTTGTTGAGAGGAAAGAAGATCTCCCCACTGCCATTTTTGCTCGTAGGGTTGACCTAAAGGCTCCAAGGCTCCCGAATCATCAAATTTACTTTGCACTTTTTGGCCACTGATACGGGCGGACCAGCTGTGTTGTCCTTTTGGCAAAACAGCTGCAGATCTCCAAAGAGAACTTTCTCTCCATTGGATTTCTGCATTTGCCTGAAAAGGCAAAAGAGACAAAATCAATAAAGCGTGAGAGAGCAAGACCCAATGCCATTTGGGACGCTCGAAAGAATGTGAGATTCTCATGTGCAAAGGAATATATCGCTTTGCGTTATTATCGTCAAATCTTAATCGTTCTTAATGAACGATCACATTCACCACAAAAAAGAGAATTGCCGAATAGACAAATAGCATAACCAAGTTGCCCGTAATCACTGATGAAACCTCCAAGATGCCAACACCCACATTGTTGCGAACAACTTTTAGTGGTGTCAACAAAAGGTCTAGTTATTTCGGGCACTTGCCGCAAGAGGGCGGCTTCGCCAAAAATGAAGATGATCTAGGAATTCTCGATGGCTCCGACCAAATCATAGTCCATGGATTCGGTGATCCTCACCTGAACAATGTCTCCCACATTGGCTTCCCCGTCATTGATGTAAGTAACGCCATCAATTTCCGGAGCCTGCTGGGAGTTTCGGCCCACCAAGAGCAGGTCTGTTTCCTCGCTGTAACCTTCAACCATAACCTCGATGGTTTGCCCCACAAAGGAAGCATGTCGGTCTCGACTGATTTCCATTTGAGCTTCCATCAATTCATCATGGCGACGTTGTTTGATGTCATCGGGAATCTGATTGTCCATGGTTCCCGCTTTTGTGTTCTCTTCAATGGAATACTGAAAGCAGCCCACGCGATCAAACTTCTGCTCTTTTACAAATTCCAGCAGCTCTTGAAACTGTTCTTCGGTTTCCCCGGGGAATCCCACGATAAATTGAGTGCGAATGACGGCATTTGGAATTTCAGTACGAATTTTTCGGAGAGCTTCTTCCACTTCCTTGCGAGTCATTCGACGATTCATGGACTTCAACATTTGATCATTGATGTGCTGCAAAGGCATATCAAAATATTTCACCAAATTTTCTTTTTCCTTAAAAAGCTGAATCATTTTGTCGTCAATGCCATCCGGATAAAGATAAAGGACTCGAATCCACTTTGCTCCAGACTGCTCGGAAAGTGCCTTTAAAAGTTCATAGGGAGACTCCTTAGCCTCGTCTGACTTTTTGCGAAGATCCCAACCGTAATCCGTGAAATCATGACTGACCACAATCAGTTCTTTCACTCCCCCAGCGACCAAAAGCTTGGCCTCATTCACCAAACTTTCAATTTTTCGAGATTGCAAATTTCCACGAATCAAAGGAATGGCACAAAAAGCACATCGCTTTTTGCATCCTTCAGAAATTTTCAAATAAGCGCGATGTCTGGGCTGAGAGTTCACCCGCGGAGTCTTGTCTTCTTGAAGGTAGGTCGGAAGGTCAAAATAATCTTTCTTTAAACTTCCCTGCTCTTTGCTTTTTAAAATTTCAGAAAGATTTTGAAATTCTCCGGAGCCAATAAAAATATCTGCCTCGGGAAGGCTTTCCACCAAATCGTTTTTATATCTTTGAGTCAAACAACCCGCCACCACAAGATTCTTAAGCTTCCCAGAGGACTTTAAATCCCCCATTTCTAAAATCTTATCAATGGACTCTTGCTTCGATGCTTCAATAAATCCACAAGTGTTAACGACAACCGTATCGGCATCGTCCGCATTCTCAACCACACTGTACCCATCATTCATCAATGATCCGAGCATCATCTCGGTGTCTACGAGATTTTTAGGACATCCTAAACTGACGAAGTGAACCTTCTTCATAACTCACTCACTCCTGATCCTTTAGGTGGAGTGTATTCGAAATCTTCCATTTTCATTTTTTGGTCTTTCCACTTTTTAAACTTATACAAAACTCGATTTCCTTGTTGATCCGTATATTCTAAGGACTTTAAATCGTCCCTTTTAAAATCCAACATTGCGCTTTTTAAATCTGAGGAGCCCCATTTTATGGGCTTCAAATTAAATTTCCGCCCAGGCTCTTGAGTCACTTCAAAAAGATTTTCAAGCTTTCCATAACCCAAAATCACGCTCCAAATACCTTCAAGACGTTTGAAGTTCTTGTAGGAAATCTTTGTCACAGAAGGGGGAAAGCCCTCTCCTAAGGGAACCTCCAACCAGAGCGCTTTGCTATTTAAAACCATCAGACTTTGGCTTTCTTCGGGTTTTAAAATTTTTAACTTCAAACGGCCTTTGTACAATTGAATCCATCCTTCGGACTCAATTGTTTTTCCAAGCAGGGACTGCTCAGAAACCTTAACAATCTCACTCTCCAGTCCCGAAGATCTTTGGTAAGGCTCCAAGAGTCGAGTCAAAGCCTTGGTGTCTCCAGCCTGTCCAAAAACCGGCAAGCTGAAGAGCAGTGCGCCAATAGAAACGAATGCCCATGTCTTTTTCATGTTTAGAGTCTATACCAAATAATCCCTATAGACCTCAAGATTCAGCAAGATCCGTGCTGAGCGCGCGATAGAAGGCGGTAAGGCCAATACACCTTAGACCTTCCGGCAGGGCCTTCTGAGCCGCCCTAAGGCTGGCACCTGTTGTTGCGACATCGTCGATAAGCAGAACAGTTTTGTAATTTTGTAAAATTAGTTTAGGCACCCTGTGGAATTCTCTCCGCAACCTTTCCTCGATTTTCTTTCCCCGTTGTGGCTCTCCACCCCTGAACCTCAATTCCTCCCTCACGGGAAAACCCGTAAGGTCTCCAAGAGATCTCGCAAGACGGAGAGAATGCTTTCTTCCCGTGGAACCGGGAATGGGAATGAGGACAACATCTTCCAGAGGGCCCAACCGGTTCCAAAACTTCGAAAGGATTCCTTCACTTAAAAAGTTTGCTAAAAAAGACGTCCGAGACTCTTTTAAATTGTAAACCAACTGACTCACTCCATCTGTTTTGCTTTTTGAATCCCAAGAGAGATGACTGTAGACAGGAAATCCAACTTGAGCAGTCAGCACACATCTTTCCAGCATCTGCTTTTTATGGAGATGAGTATGACAATGGTCACAAAGAATCGACCGAAATCCGGAAAACTCTGAGCAAATGATGCAAAATACGAAAGGATTTGAAACCACCGAAATTGGAATTGCAGTTCAAAGACCAATGCCTGGGAGATTTAAAATCTTTGGAGCGAAACTTCATTGCCTTCGTGAGGCGGGCTTACATTCAATTCGTCTTCCACAGAAACATCAACGATCTCTGTGATTCCATAAATTCTTTCGCGCAAATCCATGGGGTCTTCTTCCAAGCGAGCAACTGGCAATCGACCAATCGCCAGTTTTGGATCGTTTCTGTGAAGCCCTATTTTTTTGAGATCTTCTCCCCGCTCCTTCCAAAATTGATCAATCATTTGCTCGCATCGATTGAGATTCCGATGACCTGGCGTAAAAAGGACCATAAAGTCTCCGCTCCATTTGCTCTGGGGAAGAATGTTTTCCAAAGTGACATGATGATCATCGTCTTTAATCACATCCCAAATAGGTTTTCCCACATGACAATAGTTAAGAACTACATCCCCCGCTTTGTGAGCTAGAGTGAATCGCTGGAAATCCTCATCTTTGATGAAATGTTTTCGGCTTGTATTGAAGGTGACTACGAGGCGAGAGTAAGTTTGATTCATCTCATGTCGACAATAATCCTCATAGAAGTGAATCATGATGTTGAAATCTATGATGGCCTGAGCGACTTCCGGCGGAGAATCCTTTAAAATTCTTGAACGCGCATGATCCAATCCCACCATATTTTCAAAGTAAACATGCAACTCATTCATCAGTTCTTGGCTGGGTTCAGAAAAATCTATAGATCCAATGATGGGCTTCCATTTATTAATGATTTCATAACAGTTCTTTAAATTCTTTATGATATCAGGGGCGTTCCATGTTCGATTGAGTCCGTAAATGCGATTTTTTTCCAAGATCTCAATCTTTTCCTGTTTAAATTTTTTGAGTTCCTCACACCATTCGTAGGCCAAAGGATGACTATAAGGAACCATTGAAAATTCCAAAATTTCATCATTTCTCTTTGCTCGAATGGTAATCTTCATGCACCTACCTGCTCACTTTTGTAAATCGCTCTGGCTTCAGTCAAAGATCTCGATCCATTGGGAGTGATTATTCGTTATGGTAAGGAATGTTTTTTTGAATGGTCAAGGCGCGATAAACTTGTTCCAAAGAGACAATCTGAGCCACAAGATGATTCATTGTCATTTTCCCCAAGGACACTTTCCATTGGGCTCTTTCCTGAATGGAGGAGTCCACACCGAAAGCCCCTCCAATAAGAAAAACAATGCGTTGAGGAGAACGTTCAAAGACCTTTTGTAGTTCTGAAGAAAAAGCTATCGAATCGTAGGATTTTCCCTTTTCGTCGAACAAAACCAGAAAATCTGAAGGGATTAGCTTTGCTAAAATTTTTTGAGCTTCTTGGCTGACTTTTTGGCTGGAATCTTTTCTCTGTTGTGGCGGACTTTTTATCGTCCATTCCTCAACTTTCACAAATCCAGAAATTTTTTTGAAGTAAAGCTCTTTGGCCGATTGAAACCACGCCGGGGCTTTGGTTTCCACGTGAAGAAAAATCAAAGTCACAACTTGATCTCTTTTCCTTCCTTCCAAAGATCTTCCAATCGGTATTCTTGGCGAACAAAATCATAGAAAACATGAACCAACAAGGATCCATAATCCACTACGACCCAACGCCCTTCTTTAAGCCCCTCAATTCCTTGAGGCCAAACGCCGTATTTTTTTCGAGTTTCTTCAATCAGCTTTTCTGCCAATGAAGACGCATGTCTCACACTGGTTCCCGAAGTGACCAATCCAAATTCAGAAGGAGAATTGATCTCTCTCAGATCGAAGGCACGCACCAAAATACCACCGTGATCTTTTAAGATGTCCGCGCTGAAATGTGTGAACTTTTCGAAATCGCCAATTTTCTTATTGAGGGCCGCGTACAGCTGATGTTCCTCTATGTAACTGGCCACTTCAGAGGGAACCATTCCATGAATGGGTTGGCCCAATCGAATTTTTCTTCGAATTTCGGAAGAAGAGGCTTCCACGTCTTCCAACTGAACAAAGTAAATGGAGCGGCCATTTTTGAGCATAGCCACTTGGCCGTCGAAGTCTTCAATCCATTCTGCAATCTCTCGAGGAAACTGACGGGCAATCTTTGGAAAATGAAGACCCGGTCGAGAAGTTACTATCAAGTCCACTCGATTCAAGATCTCATCAAAGTTTTTCCACTGATCAAACTGTTGAAGCTGATCCAGTCCAATGATCAAAAAGAATTGGTCTTCGGAACCGCTGTTTTGAAGTTCGCGCAAAGTATCGACCGTATAGCTGGTTCCACCTCTTTTTATTTCCAAATCTGAAATTTGAAACTCTTCAGATTGGTGACTCAAACCGGCTTCAATCATTGCCCATCTGGCTTCAGGACTTTCTCCTTGAGTCTTCACCTTCAACGGGCTTTCGGCGGTAGGAACCACCAAGACTCGGTCCAATCCCATTTTTTCGCGAACGGTTGTCATACTGTTGATATGGCCAAAATGAATGGGATCGAAAGATCCACCAAAAATTCCTATTTTATCCATTTTCTGCAAACACCTTCTGTCCCATTTCTCTTACAAGTTCTTTGATTCCTTCACCTGTCACAGAGGAACAGGTTCTCACTTCAAGACCCACTTGTTTGAAGTCTTCAATGTGGTTTTGCAGGTCTTCGTCTGAGACCGCATCTATTTTAGTAAGAACCACGATTTCTTCTCTCAATGAAAGAGGTTTAAAGTTGGCATCTCCCTCGTGATTTTTATCATATAACTCAAGCTCTCGGCGAATGTCTTTGTAAGCTTTGAGTGGGGTGACACCCATGGAGCCCGTTGCATCCACAAGATGCACAAAAACGCGCGTGCGATCCACATGTCTTAAAAATTGATGACCAAGGCCTGTGCCTTGATGAGCCCCTTCAATCAGCCCAGGGATGTCCGCAACGACAAAACTCTGTTCTTCGTTGTACCGAACCACTCCAAGATGAGGAACCAAAGTTGTAAAGGGGTAGTCTGCGACCTTGGGTTTGGCCTGTGAGATTCTCGAAATAAAAGTGCTCTTTCCAGCATTGGGAAGCCCTACTAAGCCCACGTCGGCTAGAAGTTTAAGCTCCAGCTCAATGTCTCTTTCCTTTCCAGGAAGTCCTTTTTGAGCGATGGTCGGCGCCTGGTGGACACTGGATTTGTAAAAGGTGTTGCCCTTGCCGCCAATTCCACCTTCCAAAAGCACAAAACGTTCAACCGTGGCCATGTCACACAAGATCTCACCGGTTTCCTGATCCTTGATCAAAGTTCCTGGAGGAACCTTGATTTCTAAATCTTGCCCATCCCGACCGGAACTGTTTGCACCGGCTCCAGGTTCTCCGTCTTGGGCGCGATAAAACTTTTTAAACCGAAGATCCAAAAGAGAATGAAGGCGAGAGTCTGCAAGGAAGACCACAGATCCTCCACGACCGCCGTCGCCACCATCCGGTCCACCTCTTGGAACCATAGCTTCCCTTCGAAAGCTAACGGCTCCCTGTCCCCCTTTGCCAGAGGCGACCTTAATGATGACCTGATCCACAAACTTCATCGGTTCTCCAAAATCCATTTCGCACCGCGAGCAGAAAAAGGTGCCAGGCACCAAAATCTGTAATCACCGCGTTAAGACGGACTAAAAAAAAGAGCTTCTCACTGGAGAAGCTCTTAGAAAATCACTTAAAACAGCCGCACTCGTTTGTTAGGCGGTCTTTGGATAAACAGAAATCTTTGTTCTTGATTTACCCATGCGCTCGAACTGAACCACACCATCAATCAATGAAAAAATTGTGAAGTCTCTTCCCAATTTCACATTGTTCCCTGCGTGGAACTTCGTTCCCCGTTGACGAACCAAAATCATACCTGGTTTTACAGTTTGGCCGCCAAAGCGCTTTACACCTAAGCGTTTACTCTTCGAATCGCGTCCGTTCTTCGTACTACCTGCCGCTTTCTTCGATGCCATTTCTCAAACTCCTCTTACTTCTTTTTGCTCGTCTTTTTCTTGGTTGCTTTTTTTGCAGTCGACTTCTTCGCAGAAGACTTTTTAGTAACCTTTTTCTTGGTCACTTTCTTCTTTGAAGCTGCAGTTTTTTTCTTCGCTGCTTTTGCTGTCTTCTGACCAGGGCCCTTTTTCTCTTCACGGATCTGAGCAGATTTCATCAAGCGTTGAGCGCGTTTTTCAGCATCATACACCTGAGGCTCACTGTCAGCCTTTGAAGTTTGGCCTTCTGGACTTGAAATTGATTTCACGAAAATCTCTGTGAAGGGCTGCCTGTGTCCATTGGTTCGTCGGTAACCCTGACGACGCTTCTTTTTGAACACGATCAACTTTGGCCCACGGGCTTGGTTTGTTACAACCACAGTCACCTTGGCATCCTTAACAACTGGAGTTCCAATAAAATTCTTATCTCCACCCACAAACATCACGTCTGTAAGGTCCAATTCAGAACCTAAATCTCCGTCAAATTTCTCTACTCGAATTACGTCACCGGCTTTGACCCGGTATTGTTTCCCGCCTGTGCGGATAATGGCGTACATTGCACTGACCTCCAGAACATAAAAGATTGCGCCGAAACCACTGGTAAGTGCCACGGCGCACCGCTCACTGTCAAGGCTTAAACCTGCTTAAAAAGGGGATTTTGCCTAAAAAAGCTTCAAAGGTTTTCTGCTTGCAGCTGGTCGCCCACTTCGAACTGCTCCACATGAAAATCCTGCTCGACGCGAAACACCACAGGCTGACCAATGCGCTTCTCGATGAACTCCAAAGTCTCTTGCTCTTCCCCGTAAATCCAATCGGCCACGTCCCCACGGCAGCGAACCACCAAGCCCCGGCCCGGTTCCCTGGGACCGTCCAAAGGTTCCCGCTCAAGGGCCATAAAAATTTCCTGAGCCACGGTGGATACTTTTTTCACATAACTGGTTCCGTCACAGTAAGGACAGGGCTCACACAAGCTGGAAACCAAGCTCGGTCGGGTCCTTTTTCGGGTCATTTCCACCAACCCAAACTCAGACATGGGTGTCAAAGTGGTTCGAACCGTGTCCTTGGCCAACTCCTGCTCCAATTGAGCCATGACCTTCTCGCGGTGAACCGGCTTATCCATGTCGATAAAATCAATGATGATAATCCCACCACAGTTCCGGATCCTCAGTTGGTGAACGATTTCCTTCACCGCCTCCAGGTTGATTTTCAAAATGGTGTCTTCCAGATCTTTTTTGCCCACGTAACGACCGGTGTTCACGTCAATTACAACCAGGGCCTCAGCCTCATCGATAACAATGTAGCCTCCGGATTTTAGCCAAACCTTTCTCTCCAATGCGCGAGAGATCTCCAGGTCCACATCATAAAGGTCAAAAAGAGAGGCCTTGCCTTCGTAAAGTTCCACGCAGTCTTTGTATTTGGGCATAAACTGCCCAATGAAGTTGACGATTTTTTTGTGAGCCTTGGCATCATCCACTCGCACCCTTTGAATTCCATCTCTCAAAAGATCCCGCAAAGCTCGAAGCTCCACATCCAACTCGGCATGGATCAAACCAGGCGTTTTTCGCTTATTGTAAGCCTTATCCACGCCCTTCCAAAGCCGCTGCAGGTAATCCAAATCCGCTTCAATGTTGTCCTTGGCGGCCCCTTCGCAGGCTGTTCGGACAATGATGCCCCCTTCAGGCCTGAGTTCTTGAACGATATTGAGCAAGCGGGTGCGCTCTTCTTCCGACTCGATCTTTCGGCTCACCCCCAGGTGATTGACTGTCGGCATGTAAACCAAATGCCTTCCCGCAAAGGAAATGTGGGTGGTGATCCGCGCGCCCTTGGTTCCCAAGGGATCCTTGGCCACTTGAACCATGATCATTTGGCCCGGATGAAGAAGATCCTGAATGGGAGTGTTGACGTCGCCGCCTTCTCCAGATTCCTCCCCGCCTCCATCTGATTTTTCTTCATCTTCTTCCAGCAAAAAGGCCGGTGGGCTTTCCACATCCTGACGAACGTCCCCCACATAAAGAAAAGCGGAGCGATCAAGACCAATGTCCACAAAGGCGGCCTGCATTCCAGGAAGCACACGAAGCACTTTGCCGCGAAAAATGCTCCCGACCAAAGTCGGAGAGGCCGCCCGCTCTTCCTTAAAATCCATCAACACACCTTCTTCAACGAAGGCGACTCGGGTCAGGTTGGGACGGATGTTCACAAGAATTTCGGCAGACATATTTTGAAACCCTATCTGATCTTTAGTCGGGTCACAACTGTTGTTAAAGAGGCCCGGATAACATGCCGAGTAGAAAGACAAGGAGATCTCTGAAATGGCTGAAATCGACAAGCTTTTTAAATACATGGTTGAGCATGGCGGTTCTGATTTGCACTTATCAACAGGGGCACCTCCCATTGTTCGTATTCATGGAAAAATGGAACGTCTGGAGCAACCGGATTTAACTCCCGAAGCCACACAACGTTTGGTTTTTGAGATCCTCACTGAGAAACAAAAAAAGCTTTTTATTGAAACCTGGGAGCTGGATTGCTCTTACCACTTGCCGGGAGTGGGACGATTTCGTGTGAACGTTTTCATGCAACGCCGAGGTTTGGGTGCCGCCTTCCGAGTGATCCCTGAGAAAATTTTAACCCCGAAGGATTTGAATCTTCCTAAAGGGTTGATTGATTTGATCAATGTCCCTCGCGGTTTGATTGTGATGACCGGACCCACCGGATCTGGAAAGTCGACCACCTTGGCTGCTTTGATTGACGAGATCAATCGCACTCGCAACGAACACATTTTGACCATTGAAGATCCCATCGAATTTGTTCACGAAAATAAAAAATCGCTGATCAACCAACGGGAAGTTTCCAGCCATACCAAATCTTTTGCTTCGGCCCTGAAAGCAGCTTTGCGTGAAGATCCAGACATTATCCTTGTGGGTGAGATGAGGGATTTAGACACCATCAGCTTGGCAATGACCGCTGCGGAAACGGGTCACTTGGTGTTTGGAACTCTTCACACCAACAGTGCCGCAAAAACCGTTGATCGTATCATCGACGTTTTTCCCGAAGCCCAGCAAGCTCAGGTGCGAACCATGCTTTCGGAAAGTTTGCGCGGAGTGGTTGCACAGACTCTTTTTAAACGGGCGGACAAACCCGGTCGCGTGGCAGCTTTGGAAGTTTTAGTGAACACCCATGCGGTAGGGAATTTGATTCGCGAAGGAAAAACCTTTCAAATTCCATCGGCCATGCAAGTTGGTGGCAACCGCGGAATGATGACTTTTGAAAAGCACTTGTCGGAGCTGGTTTCTCAAGGAAAGGTTTCGAAGAAAGATGCGGATGCTTTTCTCGGAAAGAGCGCTTCCTCTGACTCTTCAGGATCTGGCGGTGGAAGTGGTGGTACAGGCGCTCCCGAGAGAAAAGCTCCTCCTCGTCCCGCAACTCCTTCCGAACCGTCAGCGCGGGAATTCCCTCGTCCGCAAGTGGCGCGAAACAATGCTCCTGGTACAGCTCCCGCTCCAATTTCAGCTGAGAAACGACCTGCAGCTCCCGCGGCTTCAAAGCCCGCAGCCACTCCACCCCCTTCAGACTCTGGGATTAAAATTCATGAAGATGTTGGTGGTGGAACCAAAAAGAAAACAGGCTTCTTTGGATTCGGAAAAAAGACCGGCTAGAGATTTTAAGATTTTGTCCACAGCATGAAGATCTCTTGCTTGCATGGAAGCTTTCTCATGTAACAATTTCAGCGCGAAAAATCACCTATAGGATCACCGCCACCCTATGCTAGGAAACTTCCAAACATTAAAAAACTGGGGAGGTCCTAATGAAATCAGTTCTATTTATGGCACTAACATTTTTCGCTCTAAATGCATTTGCGGGTGAAACCACGCTTTTCAAAGAGCTTGCGCAATCGACAGTCACAACCATGTATATGCGCTCTGGGGACAGCGTTTCCGTAAAATTGTTGGAGACAAAAAACACAGCAGAAGTCTTGTCTGAGAAGTGGGAAGTGACCCTTTCAAACGGAGCTGCCGTTGGATCTGCTTCTTATGAAGTTGAAGTGGTTCAAAAAGTCGGTGGCGCAAATGAAGGTGATGAAGTTGCTTCTGTTAAAGTGAAGTATCTCTTTGGAAACTAATTAAAAAGAAATCTGATAACTCAATGGAGCCACCACGGAGTTTCGCGACAGTGCGAAGCGATCTTGGTTGCGCTCCATTTCACTCAAGCCTTCAGATTCTAACAGCGAATAAAAAGAGCGCGGTTGGGCGGCGGCTTGATAAGTGGTGTACAAAGTTCCGGAAATCACTCCAATGGCAAACCCAATTGCAATGTTGTTCAAGTTATCTTGAGGTCTGCCGTAAAAACTCAAAGTGGATAAGCCCATCACAGCTCCGCCAAGACCCGCAAAAATGATTGTAGCCAATTGACGTTTGGGACCGGGCGTTCCCGAATAGTTGGCTGCCGCCTGAGCGTGAGCCACAGGTAAGGAGCCGAATCCCAACCCCACGGAAAGGGTTAAAATCATCAGCCACTTCATACAAAAGAGTCTTTGCGCCATGGTTCTTCCCCGTTCTCAATCACTTCGAAGCCAGACAGCTCCATGGGATCACTGAGATCCACAAATTTTAACCCATCCACCTGAGACGACGCGGGACCTTCCTTAAGAGCCTTTTCAAATTCCTGCAAAGCAAAAGGAGATCCTTCCGCCAGAATTTCAACCTCTCCAGAATTTAAATTGCGCACCCAACCTTTTAGGCCCAGGCTCTCTGCCTGCTCCTGACTAAATGCACGATATCCCACCCCTTGAACTCGACCAGAAATCAAGTAGTGTCTCAGAACTAAGCTCATAACAATAAGTTAGAAGCATTTTGACGAAATTAAAAGGATTAAATCATGGTTCCATTGAACCCCGAAAGTTTCGTAAATCTGGTGGATCACACCCTTCTTAAGCCCGACTCCAAAAATGAAGACCTTCAAAAACTTTGCACCGAAGCTCGCGAGCACAAGTTCTTCGCCATATGCGTGCACCCCTATCATTTGGAATTTTGCAAAAAAGCTCTGGAAGGTTCTGCCGTCAAATTGGCGACTGTGGTCAACTTTCCCTTGGCTTCGAACCTTCAATCGCAAGTGGAAAGCGAATGTTCTGAAGCCTTGAGGCTTGGAGCAGACGAAGTGGACACCGTTGTTCGATTGACCGAAGTCAAAAATAAAAATTGGGATGTGATCCATTCAGAATTGAAACGCTTAAAAAAGCTTTGTCAGGATCAGGTCTTAAAAGTGATTTTAGAAACCTGCTTACTGACCGAGGATGAAAAAATCCAGGTTTGCAAAATCTGTGAAGACACTGGAGTAGACTTTGTAAAGACATCCACAGGGTTTTCCACATCTGGAGCCACCGTAGAGGACATTCAGTTGATGAAGCAGCATTTTTCCCGCGGCATCAAGGCCAGTGGTGGAATTCGAGATCTTGCAACAGCAGAGGCTATGGTTCAGGCCGGAGCCACTCGATTGGGATTGAGCGCCAGTGTAAAAATCTTAAATGAACTTAAAACCCGGGGGAGCTCGTTTTGATCGTCACAGAATTTATTCAAACGAAAAAGCGACGGGGCCAGCATACCGAAAGTGAAATTCAGGAATTCATTCGTCAGTATGCCTCCGACCAAATTCCCGACTATCAGGTTGCCGCATGGCTGATGGCCGTTTGCCTCAACGGTTTGGAAGACGCCGAGACCGTAACTTTGACTCAAGCCATGGTTGATTCCGGCGAAAGATTTCATTGGGAGGACTTTGACCTCCCTCCAGCAGATAAGCATTCCACCGGAGGAGTGGGCGACAAAACCAGTTTGATCATTGCTCCCCTGGTGGCCTCATTTGGAATCCCTGTGCCCATGATGGCCGGACGCGGATTGGGATTTACAGGGGGCACCCTGGATAAAATGGAAAGCATTCCTGGATTTGAAACTCGGCTCTCTGTCAGCCAGATGAAAAGACAAATGAAAGACCTTGGATTTTTTCTGGTGGGTCAAACCGAGGAGATTTGTCCTGCAGACAAACGCATGTACTCGTTAAGAGATGTGACTTCCACCGTGGATTCCATTCCTCTGATCTGCGCCAGCATCCTTTCGAAAAAAATTGCCGAGGGGACACAAAGCTTAGTGATGGACGTAAAGGTTGGATCCGGCGCTTTTATGGACTCTATAGATAGGGCACAGAACCTTGCCAAAAAATTGAGTGAAATTGGAAAATTGAGTGGCTTAAAGGTAACTTCACTGATCACGGACATGAATCAGCCTTTGGGGCGCTTTGTGGGGAATGCCCTCGAAGTTCACGAATGCTTGGAAATTTTGACTTTGAATCCCACCTCGGATGGCTTCAAAAACTACCAAGACACTTTAGACCTCAGCATTGAGTTGGCAGCAGAAATGATCCACGCCAGTGGTTATCATTCGGAATTGGAGGAATGTCGCAAGGCTTGCCTTCAACGTCTTGAAAATGGAATGGCCTATGAGAATTTTGAACGCATGGTTTTTGCTCAAGGCGGGGACCTTTCGAGCTTTCAAAGAAAACGCACCCTTGAACTGACTGTGACGGCGGACGAAACCGGATTTTTTAAAGTTCTTTCCAATCGAAAGATTGGTGTTGCCAGTGTTCTTTTGGGCGGCGGTCGCATGAAAAGCTCAGATGACATTGATCCTCAGGTGGGAATTGAAGTGTTCCAAAACCATGGAGAAGAAGTTTGCAAGGGCGCACCTCTTTTTAAACTTTATTATCGAGATCAGAAGAAGCTGTCTTCTGCTCTAAAAAATCTGCAAGAATCATTTGAAATTCAAAATGAGCCGGTTCAGAAGTTGCCGCTCATCCACGAAAGGATTGTATGAACACTCTTTTTAAAAATTTAATGGAATCCAAAGAGTTTCTTGAAAAGAAAATTACCACTCCACCGAAGCTTGGATTTGTTTTGGGATCAGGGCTGGCCTCTTTTGGAAATTCGATTGAATTGGAACACTCCTTTTCGTTTTCAGACATTCCCCATTTTTCATCGGCTACGATCGAAGGGCATCCGGGAAAACTCTTGTTTGGAAAACTTCATGGAGTTTCAGTGGCTGTTTTACAAGGCCGCCTTCATGCCTACGAAGGTTTAGAGTTTCAAAAAGTGGTTCATCCCCTTCGCACTTTAAAAATGTTGGGGGTCGAAGATGTGGTTGTCACAAATGCCGCAGGAGGATTGAAAGCGACCATGAAGCCCGGCGAGTTTATGGTGATCACGGACCACATCAATTTCACGGGAAACAATCCACTGATCGGCGAAAACCTTTCTGAACTGGGCCCCCGGTTTGTGGACATGACAGAACCCTACAATAAGGACCTCACAAAACTTTTGCTGCAGTCTTTGAAGGCTCACAAAATTCGTCATTCAAAAGGTGTTTACTGTGGAGTGCTTGGTCCTACCTATGAAACCGCTTCTGAAATCCAAATGTTTAAAAAACTTGGCGGAGGGGCCGTCGGCATGTCCACTGTGGCCGAAGTCATTGCTGCCAATCACGCAGGCCTTCGAGTCGCGGGCATGAGTTGCATCACAAACCTAGGGACAGGATTGTCTAAGGTGAAGTTGACTCATGAAGATGTGAAAGAAGTGGCAAAGAAAGTAGAAAAGAATTTTTCTATTGCGCTGAAAGACTTCACCAAACGCTATTCGAAAAAATACTCTTCTTAGATTTAAAAAAAATTTCTTTTGAAAATTCACCAGAAAGCGCATTGGACGTGTGTCCAGATGCGTACTTTTTTATATGGACCGGAGACCAGTTTTACTCAAAGTTAGGCGCAACCAATACACCGACGAAAAACCGGACTGGCGGTCTATTTCCACTGATCTGAAAATATAGAAACGGGGGCGATGTCTTCATCGCTGGGCAAGGATTGCCACTCCATCTTGATAACCAAATGAGCCTCCACGGAAGGGGTTGTTCAGGTGTTCAGTTTCTATCGAATCGTCGTTCTCGCATTGGCCATTTCAGTTCTCTCAGCCTGCGGTTCTCCACAAAGCGGAGAACCTGTTTTCAAAAAAGCCGAAGGCTACACCTGCAAAGGATCGGTCATTAAAAATGAATATTTGGTGCGACTCAAAAATGGAGATTTGAAAGTCATCCATGCAAAATCTGAAGACGAATTTCTAAGTGGCTATTTTGAAAAACATAAAGATCAGATTCAAACGGCGGAACCTCACTACTCGATACACACCAGTGATTTTTTAATTCCCACTTCAGCCAACACCCTCAAAAAGAAAGTGAAGGAAGATTTAAGGTTCAACAACTGGGGTTCCATTCAAATTCACGCCGACAAATACTGGAGCCAAAACGTTTACGGCCAAGGAATCATCGTTGCTGTAATTGATACCGGTGTGGACTTGGACCACTTTCAACTGGCTTCGCAAATCTTGGAAAACGAGGGCGAAACTGGATTGGATGAAAACGGCAAAGACAAACGTTTTAACAACATCGACGACGACAAAAATGGCTACGTGGACGATTGGAAAGGTTTCGACTTTTACTTTGACCGTGGACTGACTGGTGACAATGGCGCCGAAGGACATGGCACCCACGTGGCTGGAATCATCGCCGCCAAACACAGCGAAGCGGTTGCCACAGAAAACAGCAAAGTGCTGGGCATCGCCCCGGGAGTTAAAATCCTTCCGGCTTCTTTTCTTGGTCCGGAAGGTGGAGGGTCCATCGAAGACGGAATCCGCGCCATTCGCTATGGCGTGGAGCGGGGCGCCAAAATCATCAACGCCAGCTGGGGCTCTAATGGGTGCTCGCTTTCACTTCGCGATGAAGTTCGCTCTTTGGCCGACAAGAATGTGATCTTCGTTTCTGCCGCAGGAAACAGTTCTAGCAACTTGGACACTTGGCCCGAATACCCGGCATCTTTTGAAGGCCTCACTCAGCTGACCGTAGGGTCCATCGACCAGAGCTTAAATATGTCGACCTTCTCCAACTACAGTGCCCGATTTGTAAACATCTTTGCCCCCGGCAGTGAAATCTCCAGCACTCTCCCAAAAAGTGCGGTTGCTGAGGGTGAAGCTCCTTATGGAACTTACAGCGGGACCAGCATGGCCACTCCTTTTGTTTCTGGAGCGGCAGCACTATTATGGGCGGCAAATCCAGAGGCTTCGGCCTTCGACATCAAAGCTCAACTTTTGAGCAAAGTTGCAAAGTCCCAAAGCTATGAAAACCAAACCCAGGGGCGCCTCGAGCTGTAACGCTGCGCGCCCATTCCCCGCTTCTCAAACTGCCAAAATCATCCTAAGCCATGGTAGTCTCTGCCGTTTGAAACACGAGGGGTTCTATGGGCGTTTGGATTTCAGATCTCAAAGATCATGTCGGTCAGTCGGTCACACTAAAAGGTTGGGTCTACAACTTTCGGTCTTCTGGAAAAGTGAAGTTTTTGCTTCTTCGAGACGGAACCGGTCTCTGCCAATGTGTATATTTCAAAGGGGAATGCGAAGACAGTGCCCTTGAGGAATTTCCAAATCTTTCGCAAGAAGCTTTTGTTGAAGTTCAAGGACTCGTCAAAGAGGAAGCTCGAAGTCCCGGCGGATACGAATTGGGAGCCACTCATTTAAAAGTGATTTCGAAAAGCGAAAACTATCCCATCTCTCCCAAAGAACACGGTACGGACTTTTTGATGACCAACCGTCACCTGTGGCTGCGTTCAAAAAGGCAACACGCAATTCTTCGCATCCGTGCAGAATTGATTTCTGCCATGCGCGACTTTTTTGATGGCCGCGGCTTTACCTTGATGGACGCTCCCATTTTTACTCCCAGTGCCTGCGAAGGAACGTCCACACTTTTTGAAACTCAATACTTTGACCAAAAAGCTTACCTTTCTCAAAGTGGACAACTTTATATGGAGGCGGCTGCCGCAGCCTTTGGAAAAGTTTATTGCTTTGGCCCCACCTTTCGCGCCGAAAAGTCTAAAACTCGAAGACACTTGATTGAGTTTTGGATGATCGAACCCGAAGTGGCCTTCAATGATCTTTATGACAACATGGAGTTGGCCGAGCAATTTGTAGAGTACATTGTTCAGCGCACTTTGAAAAACAAGGCCGAAGAGTTGAAAGCCATCGAAAGAGACACTTCTGGTCTTGAAAAAATCAAAGGACCTTTCCCAAGACTTCACTACGCAGAAGCCTGTGAGATCATTAAAAAGGAAAACCCTGATTTTGTGGTTGGAGACGACTTCGGTGCTCCTGATGAAACCATCATTAGCTCTCAATATGACAAGCCTGTTTTCGTTCATCACTACCCTGCAGCCATCAAAGCCTTTTACATGAAGGCAGATGATGACGATCCCAAGTACTCTATGAGTTGCGATCTTCTTGCAACGGAAGGATACGGCGAGATCATCGGTGGCGGACAGCGGGAAGAAAGTTATGAAACCCTTGTTGGCAAAATCAAAGAACACGATCTGAACCAAGAAGATTTTGATTGGTATTTAGATCTACGAAAATACGGAACTTTCCCCCACTCTGGATTTGGACTGGGGCTTGAAAGAACTGTGGCTTGGGTGTGTGGCTTAAACCACGTACGCGAGACGATTCCTTTTCCAAGATTGTACGGAAGATATCATCCCTAAAGAGGAGACATATATATGGAGATCCAAAGACCAACCACAACCAAAGAAAAGCTGGGCGCTTTTGAATCTTTGAACGAAGAAGCCTTTATTGGCGGAGGCGAAGCACGGATTGAAAAGCACAAAGCCGGAGGTCGTTTGACTGCACGCGAGCGGTTGGATGTGCTTTTGGATCCCGGAAGTTTTGTGGAGATCGATCGTTTTGTAAAACACCGTTGCTCCAACTTTGGAATGGAAAAGCAAAAAATTGCTGGCGATGGCGTTGTGACTGGTTACGGCCGAGTGAACGGCAAAACCGTTTATGTCTACTCTCAAGACTTCACCGTATTTGGTGGAAGTATGTCGCGAACACAGGCCAACAAAATTTTGAAAGTCATGGACATGGCTTTAAAAAACGGTGCGCCTTTGATTGGATTGAATGACTCTGGGGGCGCTCGCATTCAAGAAGGCGTGGAAGCTCTTGGAGGATATGCAGATATCTTCTTAAGAAACGTCACTTCTTCTGGAGTGATTCCTCAAATCAGCGCCATCATGGGCCCCTGTGCCGGCGGTGCGGTTTACAGCCCCAGTCTAACCGATTTTATCTTTATGGTGAAAAACTCCAGCTACATGTTCGTCACCGGTCCGGATGTGATCAAAGCGGTCACTCATGAAGAGGTTTCCAAAGAAGATCTTGGAGGAGCAACCACTCACTCCAGTAAATCTGGTGTGGCCCACTTCGCGACCGAAGATGATCGCAACTGTTTGTTGATGATTCGCGAACTGTTGAACTTCTTGCCAAGCAATAATTTGGATGACGTGCCTGTGATTCCCACTCAAGATCCCCCCGATCGTGTAGAAGAATCATTAAACAGTTTTATTCCTGATAGCTCCAAAAAGCCTTACAATATGCTGGAACTGATTTCTAAAGTTGTAGACGAAGGTTACTTCTTAGAAATTCACAAGCACTATGCTCAAAACATCATTGTAGGCTTTGCGCGCTTGAATGGTCGCAGTGTGGGAATCGTAGCCAACCAACCCCAAATTCTTGCTGGTTGCTTGAACATTGAGGCCAGCATCAAAGCGGCTCGCTTTGTTCGCTTTTGTGATGCCTTTAATATTCCCGTGGTCACCTTGGTGGACGTTCCTGGCTTTCTTCCGGGAACCGATCAAGAGTGGAATGGAATTATCACTCACGGAGCAAAACTACTTTACGCCTATGCGGAAGCCACAGTTCCCAAAATCACCTTGATCACTCGAAAAGCCTACGGTGGAGCCTACGATGTGATGTCTTCGAAGCATCTTCGTGGTGACATCAACTTGGCCTACCCCACTGCAGAAATTGCGGTGATGGGTGCGGAGGGCGCCGTAAACATCATTTCACGTGCAGCCATCGCGAAAGCATCGGATCCAGCCGCCGAGAGAACACGATTGACTCAAGATTACGAAGCCAAGTTCAACAACCCTTATGTGGCTGCAGAAGTGGGCTACATTGACGAAGTGATTGAACCTTCGATGACTCGCAAGAGACTGATCGATTCTTTGGAAATGCTAAAAAACAAACGGGATAGCAATCCCCCCAAGAAACACGGAAACATTCCTTTGTAGGAGAGACCTATGTTTAAAAAAGTTCTCATCGCCAACCGTGGAGAAATCGCAATTCGAGTGACTCGCACTCTTCGTGAATTGGGAATTGCTTCCGTGGCGGTTTACAGCGAAGCCGATCGAAATGGACTTCATGTCATGCTGGCGGACGAAGCTTATCACATTGGTCCTGCACCCAGTTCCGAATCTTATTTGCGGATCGACAAGATCATTGAAGTTGCAAAAAAATCGGGAGCGGAAGCGATTCACCCCGGATACGGATTCCTCAGTGAATCCGCCGAATTTGCAAAAGCTGTCAAAGAGGCTGGCCTGACATTTATTGGTCCAACCACAGAAAACATCATAGCCATGGGAGACAAACTCAACTCTCGGGAACTGATGAAGAAGGCGGGTGTGCCCACTGTTCCGGGAAGTCCCGGCCCAGTGACGACGGTTGAGGAAGCCGAGAAAGAGGCTCAACGCATTGGTTTTCCAGTGATCATCAAAGCCTCTGCCGGAGGTGGCGGAAAAGGAATTCGCGTGGTTCACGAACCCAAGGAGTTGGCTTCGTCCTTTCGAGCCTGCCAATCCGAAGGAAAGAATTTTTTTCGCGACGACCGTGTTTTTATCGAACGCTTTATTCAAAATCCAAAACACATTGAGATCCAAGTTTTCGGCGACACCCATGGCAACGTGGTTCACTTGTTCGAGCGTGAATGTTCCATGCAAAGACGCCATCAAAAGTTGATCGAAGAAAGTCCGAGCATTTCCGTTCCTGATGAAGTTCGTCAGAAGATGGGAGAAGTCTCGGTTACGGCCGCCAAAAGCATTCAATATGTGGGTGCCGGAACGATTGAATTTATTTTCGACAACAACACCAAAGAGTTCTTCTTTATGGAGATGAACACTCGTCTTCAGGTGGAACACCCTGTGACCGAAATGGTAACCGGATTTGATTTGGTGAAAGAGCAGATCAATGTGGCTCTTGGAAACAAACTGTCTTTCACTCAAGAGGACATCAAGCTCAAAGGTCATGCCATTGAACTTCGAATTTGCGCTGAAGATCCGAAGACTTTTATTCCAAGCCCTGGGTTGATTCGACGCTGCCGATTGCCGCAAGGACCTTTTGTTCGTTTGGACAACTGTGCCTACCCTGGCTACGAAGTTCCCATTCACTATGATCCCATGATTTCAAAAATGATTGTTTGGGGGAAAGACCGGGATCAATGCGTAAAGGGTCTTCAGCGCGCATTGGCTGAATTTATGCTCACTGGAATCAAAAGTAACATTTTGCTCCACAAGAACATTTTGATTCACAAAAAGTTCTTGGATGGCTCTTACACCACTCAGTTTCTAGACAATGAAGTGGCCGGCAAGAAGCAAAAGGAACTTTTTATGTTTGTGGACGAGGAAGTCTTTTTAATTTCCGCTGCCATCGAAGCTTATAACGAAAGCAAATCTCAAGATGTGAGTGATGTGAATGTTGCAAGTCAATGGAAACGGTCTGGACGCATTTCTGCATTGAGGAAATTCTGATGTTTTTCGAAGCTGAATCCAACGGAAAGAAATATCAAGTGAATGTGCACGAGACGAAAACTCATTGGAAAGTGAGTTTTCAGTCTGAGGGCGAAGAGTGGAAGAACTATGAAATTTCCAAGGAAGATTATCGTTACTTGGATGAAACGGTGAGCTTTCTTTTTAAAGACAGCTCTTACTTGATTGACGTGATTCCCAAAGGAACCGAATTCGACGTTTACACTCGTGGTGTTTACAAAAACTTTAAAATCTACAACGAAGAGACTCTTCTTCACGAAAGTCTTAAGGCTGGTGGAGCCATGGGCTCTGCGTCCAATTTGGCCTCAGGAATGCCTGGGAAAATTGTAAAGGTCTTTGTGTCTGCCGGAGACGTGGTTGAAGAAGGCGAACCTTTGTTGATTATGGAAGCCATGAAGATGGAAAACGAAATGCGCGCTTCTCACAGTGTGAAAATCAAAGAGGTTCTTGTAAAAGCCGGAGACAACGTGGAATCTGGCGCCCAACTGATCACCTTCGAACCGGTATAGGAATTTTATGAAAGAGCGTAAGTCTAAATTTTTGAACTCCAGTCAGATTGAACTCAAAAACACTTACACTCCTTCGGATCTTCCTGATCAAAATTTTTCCGACAATTTAGGCGATCCTGGAGAGTACCCCTTTACAAGAGGGGTTCAGCCCAACATGTACCGCGGTCGGTTTTGGACCATGAGACAGTATGCCGGTTTTGGCTCGGCCAAAGAGAGCAATGAGCGCTACAAAATGCTTATGGAAAAAGGAACCACGGGCCTTAGTGTGGCTTTCGACCTTCCCACCCAAATGGGCTACGATTCGGATCACATTATGTCCACAGGCGAAGTGGGCAAAGTGGGTGTTGCGGTCAGCTCGATTGAAGACATGGAAATTCTGTTTGATGGCCTTCCCTTAGGGGACATTTCAACATCCATGACCATCAATTCCACTGCGGGAATTTTGCTGGCTCTTTATATCGCAGTGGCAAAAAGACGAGGCATTGATCCCAAGAAACTTCGCGGAACCATTCAGAATGATTTGCTGAAAGAATACATCGCTCGGGGAACTTACATTTATCCTCCGAAGCCCAGTCTTCGATTGATCACAGATATTTTTGATTATTGCTCGAAGGAAGTTCCCGAGTGGAACACCATTTCAATCAGTGGTTACCACATTCGTGAAGCCGGTAGTACGGCCGCACAAGAATTGGCTTTCACTTTGGCTAATGGAATGACTTATGTTCAAGCGGCCATTGATAAAGGCTTAGATGTGAATCTGTTTGGAAAGCGACTGAGCTTTTTCTTTAACGTTCACAACAACTTCTTTGAAGAGGTGGCAAAGTTTAGAGCCGCTCGAAGAATGTGGGCGCACATTATGAAAGAGCGCTTTGGAGCCACAGATCCGAAAGCGATGAAGCTTCGTTTTCACTCGCAAGTTGCCGGCTCCACATTGACTGCTCAACAGCCCGAAAACAACATTGTCCGCGTGGCTTATCAAGCCATGGCCTCTGTGATGGGTGGCACTCAAAGTTTGCACACCAACTCTATGGATGAGGCCTTGGGGCTTCCCACGGAAAAGTCCGCAACCATTGCTCTTCGGACCCAGCAGATTTTGGCAGAAGAAACGGGTGTGCCAGATGTGGTGGATCCTTTGGCGGGTTCCTATTATGTGGAGTCTTTGACCAACGATCTTGAGAAGAAGGCCTTGGATTTGATCGAACGGATCGAAACCCAAGGGGGTGTGGTCACCTGTATTGAGTCCGGTTGGATTCAGTCCGAAATTCAAAACGCTGCTTATCAGTTTCAAAAGAATCTAGAAGGTGGCTCCGAGATCGTGGTTGGCGTAAACAAGTATGTCCTTGAAAACGAACCTCCCTTTGAGACTTTGAAAGTTTCCGAAGCTGTTGCCAATGAACAAATTGCGCGATTGAAAAAGTTTAAAAGCGGAAGGAATGCCGATGAAGTTGCATCGGAATTGGCAAAGATCACCGACGCCGCCAAATCTGGAGCGAACTTGATGCCACATTTTGTTTCTGCTGTGGAAAAACATGTGACTCTTGGGGAAATCTCCGACGCCCTTCGCGGTGTCTTTGGAAAATTCCAAGAAAAGATCACTCTTTAGTTCGGTTCACGTTCCATTTAAATTTCTATATCCAAGGATTCATAGAGACAGACACGCCCATCCATGGGCTCTACCAGTATTTGCTCTTCGAGCAAATCACTTCACGTTTACTGAAGGTCTATATCTATGAATCCTTGGATATAGAAATTTAAATGGGTCTTGAATGCCGACAGAAATCGCTAATCTTGAATTGAATTTTCTTTCGGCAATGACAAGGCGCTCAGAAAAAAATGCAACATTTTCAAGTGAGCACCATTAATTTTCTAAAAATGTAGAGACTGGAGCTAGGTTCTTCATAAAATCTTCGGGAGAATTCATGGCTCCTAAGTCGTGTCCCACTCCTGACAAAATCAACAATTCTACACTTCTCTTATTCTTCTTTGACGCTGCTATGAACTTCTTCGTCAACGACATAGGAACAAATGGATCCAGTTCTCCTTGCACTACGTAGACTGGGACGCCAATCTTAGAGGTCATTGCCAATGGATTTCTTCTAGAAAGATAGGTGGCGTCAGACTCAGATCCATAGATGTCTTCTCTCATTTCTCGTCTCGCTCCTATACAAGCAGGCAAGGAACATTTTTCCAGTGATGCATACACTTTTCTCAAATCTGATGGCGCCGCCATGGCAACTATTTTTTGGAAAGGATTTTTCGAATCAATAGAGATTAACAAAGCAAGAAATCCACCATAAGAATGCCCAGAAAGAAAAATCGGCTTATCAGAGTATATTGGATTCAACGCCAAAAAGGATTTCAATGATGAATATACGTCTTCTATCTCTCGATCGCCTAAATTTCCTTGAATGGTATTTTGAAAATTGACTCCATAACCACGGCTTCCTCGATAATCAATGCCCAACACACTAAAACCGATCTTTCGAAAGAACGATATAACTGCTGGCATTTCATTTCTAACCGAAATATGAGGGCCTCCGTGCAAATAAACCATTAGACCTTTATTATTTGCTGCAAATTGAGGATACAACCAGCTCGTTATGGACGTTCCGTCTGCTGACTGGGAAATTATAGGAATCTCTTCAATGTCTCCGCCACTCGATTTTATATTTTTATGAACGCAACCGCAAAATGTGATCGAAAGAATAATAAATGATATCCATTTTTCCATGTGATTTGGATAATTCACCCGAATCTCGAAGTCACTTTAATAGGTTTTAAAATGTTAAAAATAGAAATTTAAATGGGTCTTGAATGCCGAAGGAAATCGTAAATCTTGAATTTAAGTTTCTTTCGGCAATGACACAGCGTTTAGTCGGCGCTCAGAAAAAAATGCAGGTCAAAAACCTGCATTTTTCTGAATCACTTCACGATATCAAATGGATACTAGTGAGTGTGGAATTGACAATGTCTTTGATAAAAATTGCTCTGTCTAAGAGGACTTCTTTTTGTAATAGAATAATAGACAACTGACTGGCCAAGTTCTGGGTGCTGTGCCCAAATTTGAATTTTGCATTTCTCATGGTCTTGTAGAAATGCAATCCGCTTTACCTCATATCCAATGGAAACAAGAGCTCCTAGATCTTTTTTATTCGCGGGCGCAATGTCGTCTTGGCTTAATTTGTTTGAATAAATATCTGGAATAATATTAGAGAGTAAATATACCAAGGTACTCGGCTCATCAAAGTCCTCACTTGCAACGTGAGCCGGTTCCCTCATTTTTTTGCTATCTATTTTTGCGTGCGCGCATCCGGATATAATTATGCTCAAAAGAATAAGAGGTAAGTGTTTCATTACAATTCCTTCAAATTTTAGGTTAAATAGATTTCACCTCAAAAAGGCTAACACCGAATTGATTTTACTGTAAATAGTGAACGGTAAAAATAGACCCATTCTAAACCGCGGGGCGTTTACGGACCAAGAAGACAATCGCCCAAATTGCAGATTCATAAAGTAGCATCAATGGCGCCATCATCATACCCATGGAAATCACATCTGGGGGAGTCAAAAATGCCGAAACCAGCGCCAAAACTACAATGGCGTATCTGCGATTTTTCTTCAGGAACTGAGCATCAATCAATCCAATCAATGCCAAGATCACTAAAATCAACGGCAACTCAAAAGCCAATCCAAATAGAAGAGTGGTCGTGGTGAAAAAAGACAAATACTCAGATATTGAAATCATGGGTTTGTCTTCCATGCCACCAAAACCCATCAAAAAACTAAAGGCCATGGGATAAACAAAGAAATAGACAAACAAAATTCCGGTGATAAACAGCAAAGATCCAACGCCGATAAACGCACCCGCATACTTGCGTTCGTTCTCATAAAGACCTGGAGAAACAAACTTCCAAACTTGAAAAAGCCAGAAGGGACAGCTCAACACCACTCCGCCAGCTAAAGCCACCTTCACATGAGCCATAAACTTGTCCATCACTCCAGTGAAAATCAACCCCCCCTCTGGCAAATAAGGAAGAATTGGATTTCGAATCAAATCCATCAACTGTTCGGAAAAGGCCCAACACACACCCATCCCAACAGCAATTGCAAGGAAAGCATAAACCAAGCGCTTGCGAAGCTCCGTCAGGTGATCAACCAGGCTTTGCTCTTGGTCTTCCAAACTCACTTGTCACTTCCTTCGGAATCGCCATCCAAATTGAGGCTAAGTTGTGCGTCTTTCCCGGGCGAGCTCTGTTGCACCGGCGGCATTTCCTCCACCATGGGCTCTTGAGATTTCATTTGATCGGGAGTGGTGTGAACCTGGTCATTGAGATCATTCAAATATTCATTCTTTCGTCGCTCCCAATCCCGGAAAGCTTCGTTGTCTTTGATGGACATGGAAAAATCAGAGGTGGCCCGTTTCCATTCGTTGATCAGGCGGCCAATCATGCGGGCCACTTCGGGCAGCTGCTTGGGGCCGATAAAAACCAACGCCACAACTGCCAGTAAAATCAATTCCGAAAACCCAAGGTTGAACATGGACCTCTCCTAAAGCCAGCGCTTTCGCTTAAAGTAGTAAAGAAGAGCCAGCGCGACAACCAACATTAAACCTAAGGAAAAAAAATACCCGCCCTGCCAAGTAAGCTCTGGCATGTACCTAAAATTCATCCCATAAACCCCGGCAATAAAGGTCAGAGGCGTAAATATGGTGGCAAAGACCGTCAAAACCTTAATCACCTCGTTCATCCGCTGATTCAGCATGTTTTGGTAAGCGTCCACCTGGCCTTTTAAAAGCTCCCTATACCCGTCAATGGTTTCCACAATATGAATGGAGTGGTCATAGGCATCTCGAAAATACCTTTTTGTGGATTGCTGAATCTCATCTTTCTTGCTGGAAAGAATGGATTTCAAGGAATCACGAATCGGCACCGCCGATTTTCGAAGGAACAAAAATTCATTTCTCAGTTCGATAATTTTGTGGGAATCAAAGTCGTCCATCTCTTCGCGCAGCTGTGCATCCAATTTCTCAACACGTGCACCGAGGTTTTCAACGGCGTCATAATAATCATCGATGACCCGATCGATCAGAGCATAGAAAAGATAATCCGCCTGTGCTGACCGCACGTTCCCCAGTCCTTTTTGAATGCGCTCTTTGATAGAGGAAAAGGTGTCTGCGGGATGTTCCTGAAAGGAAATCACAAAGCCTTCCCCAAGAAAAATACTGATCTGCTCGAAGGAGACTTTTCCCGAGTCTTTGTCTTCAAGCTTTGGTAGCTTCACAATCACAAAGATCAGATTGTCCAACTCTTCTACTTTGGGTCGATGATCGGTGTTTAAAACATCTTCCAACCATAGCGAATGAATTCCAAACCGCTCACCCACATCCACCATAATGGATTTTTCAACTGAGCCCGTAATGTTTAACCAAGAAACGTTTTTGGGATTGGTCGCAAGTTTGGCTGCTTCATGAAGATCGACCAATCGTCGTTCGTCAACAGAATCGGGGCTGTAAGAAATCAAAGTCATCTCTACAGGAACATTTTTAGATTCACCCAGATAGACTAAGGAACCGGGAGGAAGTCCTTTGCGTTTTTTGCGCGGCTTTAGAAAACGTGACATTCAGAAACCTCTTTACGAGGCCTAAGCGTATCAACGAATCTAAATTGATGTCTATTGTTTGATTCCCTTGGCTTTGCTCAATTCGCTGTTTAACACACCTTTCTCAAGCAACTGATCCTCTGCCAATTTTGATCCGGTTGCCAAATAGCGGTCGTACAGCCTTAAAAGATCCTGATCGGTTTGAACTTGTGACTTTTGAGAAATAAAGGTCAACACATCCACGAACTCCACAAACCGAGTGGAAAAGCATCCGTAGACTTCGGCCATAGAGGAATCTTGAACTTCTCTGGCCACACTTCCATAGGCCACTCCACCCATATCTACATAGTAATCAATATCAACGATTTTTCGATTGAGCGAGTCTCCAAAAAATCCACTGATATATAGACTGGTGTCTCCAAGACGACGAAAAAGGTCCATGCGAACCCGTGACGAGTTTTCATTTTGAGCTCTCAGGTACATTTCGGCCAAGGTGTCTCGCTTGTACTTTCCTGTTTCTTGATCCACTTCATATAGATTTTCTGGAAGCATAAATCTTTCCAAAAGATCGACCAAATAGGTCTTTGAAAGTGGATGGGGATCAAAGCCAAAATGTTTCAATGCACTTTCCAGTTCTTCTGAAAAGTATTCTTTGGAACTGACAAACAGTTCTGATCCTTTGAGGGATTTGCGACCTTCCTCTGAACCCATGAAACCTTCACCTCACAATAAAATAGCCTTAGATTCTTTTCGGAATCTTTTAACTACTAATTTATCGTGAATTCACCTGGAGATGGGTCCTCAGAGCGGTCTCCTGGATGTATAGCCAGGAGAACTGGATCATTCTGAAACAATGTTCATTTGAGATCTAAATTTTTTTGATCGCTTCAATAATTGGAGCTTTTCGCAATGGAAATTGCCGAGCTTTGATCCGTGTAGATGGTTATGGAGTCTGGTCCATCGGAAACCGTGCGGACAGCTTTCCCCAATCGCTTCAAAAGAAGATCTTCTTCCTCTTTATCAATGGCATTTCCACAATTTGCAGAAGTGCCTAAAAGATCTGAAATTCGAAGCTGGCCCAGAGATCCACTGGTTTGATATTCATACTGACCATAAAAGGTGTTGCAAGGACCTTGCACCACCAGAGTACCGTCTGACTGAAACTCTACCGTATGAGAGCTGCTTGCAGCTTCCTCTTCGTAAATTGCAGCACATTCCACTTCAAGTTCGGTGGTGTCCAAATCAGGACAGCTGCTTGTGGCAATAAATTTGTTCACTTCATAAGTCCCAGACAAAGAAGCTTTGGAAGTGGGCGTTGGAGAGGACCCCAGGGCGTCTGGTGCACTTGGACCCACAGCACCACCACAGTTTTGAAAACCCACCAATAAGCCCAAACAGGCGACAGAAACGACTATGGCTCTAACTTTCATTGAGACCCCCCGACAATAGTCTTGTCGAGCAAAAGTCGATCCAACTTTAGGCTAATCTCTTGATTCTGAACGAAAAAACTTTAAACACCGTCTAAACTTTAATGATCAATTCTCATTATGAGACAATAGAAAGCACGTGCTGCTGCCCAAAGATTCTTTGAGAAACTTTGAGCACTTCATCCAAACCAATAGGCTCAATGTGTTTTGCGAACTCAAAAGTTTCCGTGGGATTCGTTCCATACAGTTGATCGAACATCAAACTCGAACTCAAGCTAGCATTTCTTTGAAGGTCAATGTCATGACGGCCCATCAAATATCTTTTTGCACGCTCCAACTCTGCCGTGGAAATTTTTGTAGAGCTGATACGGTCAAATTCATTTCTCATCATCTCGATGGCCTTGTTTGTTTTGGAAGGAGTGCAACCTATGTAGGCCCCGAAATATCCTCCCTCCAAAGCTTCCATTCTCAAAGGTGAAACCGAGTATGCCAAAGAAGCTTTGTCTCTGAGTTCTACAAAGAGTCTTCCCCCCTGTCCCGCAAGCACCGCCTGAATGATGTTCAGCGCATATCGATCTTCATCTTTTAAATCCAAGCCCGGATAGCCCAAAACGATATGGGTTTGCTCTTTTTCAAAATCTTTTACGATTTTTCGAGATTCAGAAAGTCCGTTAAATGGAATCCGAGGAAACGGAACAGATTCATCCTTCCAGTTTTCAATCATTCCATTCAAACTTTCTACAAGTTTGTTCTTTTCAATAGCGCCAGAGCAGCTGATCACAAGACCCTTAGGCCCTAACGATTTTTTCCAAATTTCGCGAACTTCTTTTTGACCAAGATGTTCCAAGGATTTCTCGCCACCGAAAGGGTCTCTCCCATAGGGATGATCCTTAAACATTTCCTGCATAAATTGGAGCATGCAGTACTGCGCGGGATGATCCGATCTCATAGCAATCTGGTCTTTCATAGATTGAACTTCCCGCTGCAAAACATTTTCAGGAAAGCTGGGCTTTCTCAAAAGATCCGAAAACAGCTCCAGTGACGGATCAAAGAAGGACGTCAATGTGGTCAGTGACATTCCAATGGTGTGTCGACCCGCAAAGGAGGAAACCGAAGACGCCAAGGATTCCATTTTTGCATTGATCTCATCCTCTGAAAGTTGATCTGATCCAGACATCCAAACTCTGGATAGCAACTCTGCCGCGCCAAAGGATCCTTCGGATTCGAAACGAGCTCCACCCAAATGGCCCGCTCTTAAGCTCACCACCGGGGTGTCAAAACTGGGCCGATAAATCAATTGAGCTCCGCCATTCAGCTTTACCTGCTCAAAGTAATCGGTTTCCTTTAAAACATTTTTAGAAGCTGGCATTCGAAAAGCCTTAAATTTTCCTTTTTTCAATCCTTTTAAGGAAGGGCTCTTTCGATCAAAGACTTTGACGTAGGATTTCACAAACTTCCGCGCAGAAACTTTTACTTTTTCCGAACAGCCTTCCTCGGTCATTGAAATGATTTTTAACTTTTCAGGTTTTAGATATTTTCGAAAGACCTTCATAAGATCTTTCAGTTCCATAGTTTTGATAGTTTCTAAAATTTCTTCGAAGTGATCCGGGTCTTCAAAAAGATCTTCGTAGTGACCATATTTTCGAGCCAGACCATCCACAGTTTCCATCGAGTAAAATTGTTCACTGAAAAAATTGACCTTTGCTTTGTCCAATTCTTCTTGTGTGGGTGGGTTGTCCACAAACTCTGTTAAAGCCTCAATCATGTCTTTAAAAAACTCTTCCTGCTTTTCTCCCTTCAGCGAAGAGGTCAGCGCCATAAAGCCAGAGTCTTTTGCAGAAAACACACCGGCTCCAGATCCAAGCACCGAAGCCTTTTGAAGACGTAAATATTTATGGAGCCGCGAACTTTCCCCTTGTCCCAAAATCAACGCCAACACCTCAAGGGCCTGCATGTCTTTGTGACTGGCTTTGGGCAAAGGCCAGGTCAAATAAACCAAAGTCTCTTTGAACTTTCCTTCCTTAACGACCAACTTTTTGTGGTCATCAAAACTCCATTTTGATCTTTTGGTTTTTCTTAAAGGGTTTTCTTTAAACTTTCCAAAATGCTCTTTGATTTTCTCTTTCATTTCTTTGGAGTTGAAGTCGCCCACCACAAGAAGAAACATGTTTTTGGGATTGTATCGACCTTTGAAATAATCTTGAATTTGCTGCTGAGAAAACTCACGCACATTTTTTTCGTATCCAATCACAGGCTTTTCGTAAGGATGTCCTTTATAAAGCGTCGAAAATAAAAGTCGGCTGGCCTGTCGATTCAAAGAATCCTGACCTCGTTTGATTTCTTCAACGACCACTTCTCGTTCGCGATCAATTTCCTCTTCGTCAAATAGGGGGCTTCCCATCATTTCAGAAATCACTTTGAGTCCTGTGTCTTCGAATTGCTTGGACAACGTGACGTAAAAGACCGTTTGATCAAACGATGTGTAGGCATTGATTTGGCCTCCTGAGGCCTCTACCGTGGCCGCAATTTCACCCACTTTGAAGGACTCGCTGCCCTTAAAAACCAAATGTTCAATAAAGTGACTGATTCCCTCTTCCCCCGGCAATTCATCTGCACTGCCAGTTCGCACCCACATTTGAACGGAAACCACCGGAGATTTGTGACTTTCAACGAGTAAGACTTTCAATCCGTTTTTTAGTTGAATTTTTCGGCACTTCAATTCATGACTCCTGTTGTGAGCTTATCCATTTACGTCCATACACCCTATTGCCTTCAGCGCTGCAGATACTGTGACTTCACAACTTTCGAAGCCACAGAGATCTACCGTCCTGAAAAATACTTCAATGACCTTTTCAAGGAAATTGAACAAAGGAATTCGATTTGGAAAGAGCGTCAGCTCAATAGCTTGTATTTTGGTGGGGGCACCCCAAGCCTCGTCGATCCTGAGCTTATCATATCCACTCTGAAGCATCTCGCCAACGTTGGTTTTGAAATCCATCCCACCACAGAGATCACAATCGAAATAAATCCCGCAACACTGACCGAAAAAAGTTTGGACCAGTACTTAAGTGCAGGAATCAATCGCTTCAGTGTGGGCGCACAGACTTTTGATGACACTCTTTTGAAAAATGCGGGTCGAAAGCACGATGCCAATGACACTCGCCAGACTTTGCAAATGTTGAACTCTCGGGATCTCAATTACTCTTTTGATCTTCTCTTTGCGCTTCCCCATCAAACTCTGTCGCAGCTTCAAAAAGATTTGGATGAAATATTAGATTGGGCTCCACCTCACTTAAGCACTTACTGTTTAACAGTTCCCGAGGGACATCCCATGTCTTTTCATCGACCGCTTGAAGAGGTTCAGGTGGAGATGTTTTCGGAAATTGAATCTCAGCTAAAAAAGATCCATCTTTTCAAATACGAACTTTCTAACTTTTCTCGCCCTGGCTTTGAGTCCGTTCACAATTTTAGCTATTGGAACGATCGCCCCTACTGGGGAGTTGGTTTGAGCAGTCACTCCTACGATCCCCGAGCGGGCGAATATGGAACGCGCTTTTGGAACACAAAATCCATCAAAGCCTATCCCAGTGAGGTTCAGCGAAGTGGCGATCGGATTTCCGATTTCCATTCAGAGGACCAAAGAGAGGAACTGAAACTTCACGAAGCCATGACGGACCTTTGCCACATGTACCTTCGTACCCTCGATGGCCTGCCTTTGGCTGCGCTGCAGAAATTCCCGAAGCCCGCCCAGACTTTGATCGAAAAGAATCTTCTCGGCTTGGTTGAAGATCAGCTCCTTAAAAAGGAAGAAAATCACTGGAGATTGACACCGGAAGGCGAGCTGAAAAGCAACCTGATTTACGCAAGATTGACCTTCCTGAAAGAAGATCTCCCGTCAGATTGACATTGAGAAAAACTCTCCCATATTGAAGGCTTAGAGATGTTTAAGCCCCGACTCAGGAGAACTCATGAGCGAAGAATTGAAAAACGAAAATACCGAAACCTCGGCCGAAACCACATCTGAGAATGACACCCCTGATTTTGAAGAACAACTGAAGCAAGCCAAGCAAGATTACCTCTATTTGGCGGCAGATTTTGAAAACTATAAGAAAAATGCCATCAAAGAACGTTCCGAATTGGTGAAGTTTGGAAACGAACGGGTTTTGCGTGACCTCTTGGAGGTTATGGACAACATGGAACGCGCTTTGATTGCCCACACCGGTGAAGAAACCAAAGAAAGTTTGGCTTCTGGAGTGGAAATGATTGTTTCTGAAATGCGTGGCCTTCTGCAAAAATTTGGTGTGAAAGAAGTAAACTGCGAAGGAAAGGCCTTCGACCCCAACATGCATGAAGCTTTAAGCTCGGAACCAACAGACAAAGTTCCAAACGGTCATATCACTCAAGTTTTTAAAAAGGCCTACACTTACAACGATCGACTTTTGCGTCCTGCCCAAGTGGTGGTCGCCACAGAACCCAAAGAGAAGGGGTAATCTCACGTGGCCAAAAGGGATTATTACGCGGTACTTGGGGTTTCTCGATCTGCCAGCGCAGATGAAATTAAAAAAGCCTATCGAAAGTTGGCTTTAAAGTTTCACCCCGATCAGAATCCCGGCGACACAAAGGCCGAAGCAAAGTTCAAAGAAATTTCGGAAGCCTACGAAGTTTTAAAAGACGATAAAAAACGAAAAATGTACGACCAGTTTGGTTTTGCCGGTCCCGGTGCCGCAGGAGGACCTGGTGGACCTGGTGCGGGACCCGGTGGTTTTGCCGGAGGATTTGGGGGCTTTAGCGGAGGCTTTGACCCTCGAAGTGGGGGGCCAGAAGGCTTCAACGATTTTTTCGGCGACTTTTTTGGAGATGTTTTCTCCGGCGGTGGACGTGCTTCCGGAGGGCCTCGGCAAACGCGGGGGAGTGATTTGCGCTACTCCCTCTCCATCAGTTTGGAAGAAGCGGCCACTGGCTGCGAGAAAAAAATCAGCTTTATTCGAGACCGTGGTGGCAAGGAAGATGCGGCGAAGCTTTCCATCAGCGTCCCCGGAGGAGTCAAAGAAGGTCAGCGCCTAAAACTTCGTGCCGAAGGCGACCAACCTTTAGGAACTTCCAAGCCGGGAGATTTGTATGTGATTGTGCAACTTCTTCCCCATCCTCTGTTTAAAAGACGGGACAACGATGTGCTCTTGGAGCTGCCTGTTTCCTTTGTGGATGCACTTTTGGGAACAAACGTCTCTATTCCAACGTTAACTGGAAAAGCCAATTTGAAAATCCCCGCTGGCACTCACCCAGGCCAGGTCTTTCGTCTTAAAGGAAAGGGATTTCCTGATATTGGTGGGTATGCACCGGGCGATATGCTCGTTAAAGTGATTATTGATATTCCGAATGAATTGAACGATTCCGAACGGAAGGCTTTGGAAGCTTTAAGATCTGCTGGAGAACAGTCTCCCCTTGTGAAAAGCTACAAAGAACAGGTTCAAAAGCTATTTAGAAATAGAGGTTCTTCTTGAAAAAAATTTTCGCCGCCTTTGTTCTTCTCGCCCTGACCTCATGTCAAACCGGACCCAAGAAAGAGCCTCTGGTTCAAGCGCCTCCAAAAGCACAATCCGAACTGGAACAGGCTCAACAAGACTTGAGTAAAAATCGAAAGACTTCGAAAAAAGACGCCATTGCAAAACTGAAGTCATTGGTCCAAACCCACCCCAATTCGGATGTGGCTGATTCTGCATTGATGACCTTGGGCCGCATTTACTACACCGACAAAGATTACAAAATGGCCTACGAATATTTTGTTCAGGTGGTTCAAAGCCCCGTGGTCAGTCCCAACGAAGATCAAGCCACTTTGGGAGCGGCTCTTTCCCTGACCAAACTTGGAAGAGTGGATGAAGCTTTGACCATGACTGATCGAGGACTCAAGCTTTCAAACCTCTCACAAAAAGTCGCCCATGAACTTCATCAACTTCGATTTTCATTGTTAAAGGACACCGGAGACCTTTCTCAAGCTTTGGTTTCGTTGAGCTATTTGGTTTCCCAAGAGCCCGATTCTTCCAAACGAGACCTCTTAGAAACTTCTGGAATTCCTATCCTACATAAGATTGATTTGCGCGGACTGCGCGGGCTTTTGATGGAGCCCATCTTAGACAGTTATAAATCTTATTGTGCTTACCGAGTGGGACTGGCCGAACTTCAAGCTGGCAGACGATCTGATGCCCAAGATTTTTTCCGCGAATCGGTCCGGTTCAAATCCGATTCCCCTTCTGGTCAGCAAGCACAAAGATATTTGGAGCAATTCCGCGCCGCTCGTGAAGTGGACTGGCGCTCCATCGGAGTGGCTTTGCCTCTTTCTGGGCGTTATGAAGCGGTCTCTCAAAAAGTACTTAACGGACTGGAACTTGGTCTAGGTCTCTTTGATGACTCGAGCACTCCTTATAAATTGTCGGTTCGAGACAGCGGTGTGAACTCACAAACAGCCGCCAATGCGGTGGAAGATTTGGTTTTAAAAGATCACGTGATTGCAATTACTGGAAGTATTCTCAGTAAGACGGCTCCTATCATTGCTCGCAAGGCCAATGAGATTGGAGTGCCCAGTGTTCATTTGGCGCAAATCTCCTCTTTAACAAATGAAGGTCCTTTGGTTTTTCAAAACTCCATCAATTCCAAAGCCCTGATCCAAAAATTGGTTTCCGTGGCCATGGATCAAATGAACTTGAAAAAGTTTGCCATACTTTTTCCCAACGATGCCTATGGTGTGGAATACGCCAACCTATTTTGGGATGAAGTCGAAAAGCGTGGTGGAAAGATTTCTGCCGCTCAATCTTACGGTTCTGATGAAACAGATTTTAGAGATTCCATTAAACGCCTTGTGGGTACTTATTATGTGGAAGACCGTCAGGTGGAATATAAAAGACGACTTAAAAATTGGAATGACCAACAGAAAGGATCTCGAAAAGAAGTTCCTGAAGACTTGCTTCCCCCCATCGTAGATTTCGATGCACTTTTTGTTGCTGACGGACCTAAGACCATTGGCCAGGTGGCTCCCATGCTCGAATATTTGGGCATTGGGAAACTGCAGCTTTTGGGGACCAACCTTTGGAATACAGCAGAGTTTGTTCGACGCGGACAAAAAAATGTGGAAGGTGCTGTTTTTGTAGATGCAGCCATCAACTTTTCAGACCAGCTTTCTCGATCTCAGTTCTTTAAGCACTATGTTGAAGTTTTTGGCGAGGAGCCGGGACTTTTTGAAGCTCAAGGTTATGAAACTGCGCAGATTTTGAAACAATTGATCTCTAGAGGGGCCGATGACCGGGAAGAATTGGCCCAAGCCCTCTCGAGATTAGGGAGCTTTTCGACCATTGGCGGAAGTGCCGTCATGAATGAGAACCATCAAATTGAGAAGCCCATCTTGGCGCTGACAGTTAAGGACGGTCAAATTACCCCGCTTTGAATAACTTTTAACCTGATTTTTAATCTCTCCTGTCTTAGGTAACAGAGAGACCACAGCCAGATGTTGGTCGAGGGGGAGGTTAAAATGGATCGCGAACAAGCCATCGAAATCTGCAAAATGAAACTGATTGAGAAAAAATCAAATTTGCTCAACCGCATTCGAAACCAACATCAGGAATTTTTAAAAAGAGATTCCACCTCTCGCGGAGATGAGGGTGATCAAAGTATGGGCGTTATCAATGAGCACCAGCACTTTGTCAGTCACCACCTTTTGCGAAACCAACTTTTAGAAGTGGAACAAGCCTTAGGTCGCATCGAAAGCAACAGTTTCGGAATTTGCGAAGAGACTTTGGAAGAAATTGAAACCGCCCGTCTTTTGGCCATTCCTTGGACGCGCCTCAGCCTTGAGGGTGCGGAATTGCGAGAAGCCAAATAAAATTGATTCTTTCCCGCGCTGCAAAAGCTTTTGGCCATCATCCATAAAAGGTGTACTTCCTCTCTTATGGATGAAGGTCTAGAAGTCCTCATTGAGGAGAAGAAAAAAATCCTGGAAAGATTCTCCTTACGGAAAGCAAATCGACTCGGTCTGATGAAAAGATTGCGTCGGGCTCTGCGCGTGGAGCAGAGACTGTCTCAGAAAAACCACAAGCCTAAGGACGAAATTATTGTTTAGAGCTTAAAGCAAATGTTCGGGCCGCCGAGAAGGAGTTACAGCGGAGGAACGAATGAGCTTTGATGATAAAGTAATTGATGTGCCAGAATCACTACCCCTTCTACCTGTTAGAGACATTGTGGTTTTCCCTTACATGATCCTTCCCCTTTACGTGGGCCGTGATTCTTCAATCAAGGCAGTGGAAGAATCCCTTTCTAAAAATCGATTGATTTTCTTAGCTTCTCAAAAAGACATTGCCGAAGAAAATCCTAGCCCTGAATCCATTTACCCCATTGGAACAGTGGCCATGATTATGAGAATGAGAAAACTGTCCGATGGTCGAGTAAAAGTTTTGATTCAAGGCGTTTGCAAAGCAAAGATCACCGAGTTCAACACTTCCGCTCCTTATTTCGAAACTAAAATTGAGAAAATTTCTGACACCGTACACAGCGCCAGTGAAGTCGAAGTGGAAGCTTTGATTCGCACTGCAAAAGAGCAATTGGAAAAAATCATTGCTTTGGGACGCATGCTTTCTCCAGACATCCTTCTTGTTTTGGATGATGTCACAGATCCTGGACGTTTGGCTGATTTGATTGCCAGCAACCTCGGATTGAAAGTGGCTGAAGCGCAAAAAGTTTTGGAAACTGACTGTCCTGTTGAAAGACTAAAAGTTGTAAACCAAATTTTGGCCACTGAGTTTGAAGTTCTAAAAACTCAATCTAAACTTGGAAATCAAGGCGCCAAAGAAGACACCGGAAAAGCTCAAAGAGAACATTTTTTGAGAGAACAAATGAGAGCCATTAAAAATGAGCTCGGCGACAATGATCCCAAATCTGAGGAACTGGAAGAAATTCGCGAGAAAGTGAACAACTCTGGAATGCCTCCTAAAGTTCAAGAAGAAGCTTTGAAACAATTGGCTCGACTTGAAAGAATGCATCCCGATGCTTCTGAAGCCAGCATGGTTCGTACCTACTTGGATTGGATGGTAGATCTTCCTTGGAATGTCTCCTCCAAAGACAACTTGGATTTGCAGCGTGCAAAAGAAATCTTGGATGAAGACCACTACGATCTTCACAAAGCTAAAGACCGCGTTCTTGAATTCTTAGCTGTTCGAAAACTCAAAGAAAAAGACATGAAAGGTCCTATTCTTTGTTTTGTAGGACCTCCCGGAGTTGGAAAAACCTCTCTTGGAAAGAGCATTGCTCGCTCGATGGGCAGAGAATATCACCGCATCGCTTTAGGTGGAGTCAAAGACGAGGCCGAGATTCGTGGTCACCGCCGAACATATGTGGGCGCAATGCCAGGTAAAATCGTTCAAGCTTTAAAACAGGTTAAAACCAACAACCCTGTGATCGTTTTGGATGAGATTGACAAATTGGGTTCTGATTTTAGAGGTGACCCCAGTGCCGCAATGCTTGAGGTGTTGGATCCCGAACAAAACTCAACCTTTAAAGACAACTACTTGAATGTGGATTTTGATTTGAGCAATGTGTTGTTCATCGCCACAGCCAACGTTTTTGAAAATATCCCTGCAGCACTTCGTGACCGTATGGAAACCTTGCACATTTCTGGTTACACCGATTCAGACAAACTCTTTATCGCAAAACAACATTTGGTTCGTCGTCAGATGGATGCAAATGGAATTGGTCCTGACCAAATCGAATTTACTGATGAAGGTCTAGGATTCCTTATTGCTCACTACACTCGTGAAGCGGGTCTTCGAAATCTCGAAAGAGAAGTGGGATCTGTTTGTCGAAAAGTTGCTAAAAAATATGTGTTTGGTGAAGTTGAAAAAGTTGTTGTGGATGCAGAAGTGGTTCAAGAACTTTTGGGTCCTGCAAGATTCTTAAAAGAAGAGCGCTTGAAAGAAAACCAAGTGGGAGTTTCAACAGGTTTGGCCTGGACTCAAGCTGGTGGAGAAGTGCTTTACGTAGAAGCTTTGAAAATGAAAGGAAAGGGTGGACTCACTCTGACCGGACAATTGGGTGATGTGATGAAAGAATCTGCTCAAGCCGCTGCTTCTTATGCACGGGCAAATGCAGATTGGCTTGAAATTGATCCTGACTGGTTTGACGAACACCAAGTTCACATCCACTTGCCTGCGGGTGCCATTCCTAAAGATGGACCTTCGGCTGGGGTGACTTTATCAACCGCTTTGATCAGCCTTGCAACAGGCGTCCCTGTTAAGAAAGACGTGGCCATGACCGGCGAAATCACTCTCTCTGGTCGAGTTCTACCTGTTGGTGGGATTCGTGAAAAGTGTCTTGCGGCACTCACCCACGGAGTTTCAACAGTGATCTTGCCTTTGGCCAACAAGAAAGACGTTGTGGACATTCCTGAGGATTTCAAAAAGAAGATGAATTTCATCTTCGTTGAAAACCTAGACGAAGTTTTTGCAATGGCTTTGGATCGCACCGAAGAAAGCAAAAAGCCTGTGGGAAGAGCTGCCAAAAAGGGCAAACCCACTTCCGCGGCAGCATAAGAACTTTTAGTTCTGAAGCTCTTTGCTAAAAAAATAAGCCGTCACTAAGTTCAGGGTCTCAGGTTTGGGACCCTTTGCTACAACAATCAGCAGTGATTGATCTTCTGTTTCGTAAATCATCTCTATGGTTTGATTGCCCTTGGTTGAAAGCCTCACAATATCTGGAGGATGACCAAAGGCCGCTCTCAACAAATTCAAATCGATGTTGTGCTTTAAAAAGATCTTTGCCCGAACCATGGGTGTCAGCGTGACTGCCAATGGACCTCGAGGAATTTCCCAGCCCCCTTCCAGCTTTCTAAAAATGCCGCTGGAAATGGAAAACTGAAAACCGCGGTACTTTTCAGATTCCGCAAGCTCTCTCATGAGTTTGGATTCATCATAGACTGTCGAGGGTCGGAAGAAATCCAAAAGAGTCACGGATTTGGTTCTTCCAGGAGTGAAGGCTTGCTGGACTTCCGCCGCGTAGACGTAATCTCGGTAACGCTTTTTATCGCGAACTGTGTGAAAGAGAACCAGAATGTTTCTTTTGTTTTTTCGAAAGCTGCTGACCTGAGAAGTTTGAACCATTTCCTCCAAATCAAAATCATCCAGCCGGTGGCGCTCTGCGGACTCCAAAGCTCGGCGGCGAATTTCAACTTTGACCCGTGCGTAGGTTTTGCTGTTGGAAATTTCCTGATTTCGGGCCAGGGCCTTTTCACAAAAGGAATCCTCTTTGGCCCAGGTTGATCCCGCAAAAAGAACCAGGGCAACAAAAAGCCAAAGCTTTCCCCACTGGCACCCGTTCAACTTTTCAACAGGACCTGAACTATTTCCAAATATTTTCAAAAGCCTCTCCCCTGAACCGCATTGTGCTGAACTCTGAATATGAAATGGCATTTCAACTGTCAATTTGCAGACTTGATTTTGCAAAGATGGGACCGGGATGCTTAGAACTGATCGAGCTCCAAATCGAAGTCCAAGGCCGAAAGCGAAGAGGAACTTCGCATGGGAGCCGCCGCTGCCGCTGCAGGCTGCTCTGCCGCCATCCGGCTGGAAAGAGACTCTGGGTTTTTCACAGAACTTTGCTGAGGCTGCGGAGACGGTTGAGGGCTCGCCGATTTGGTGGCGGTGGGAGCCACAGGTTTGGCCGACGCCTCAATCACAGTCTTCTGCCGTTGCACTTCATTTTCAAGGACTCGAACCAAAGTTTGAAGGTCCGAGACTTCTTCTTTGAGTTGAAGGATCTGCTCTTCCTTCTCCTGGAGAACCATGGAGTAGGCCTTTTTGATCTCTTGCAAAAGAAGCTTCGTGGTCTCGCTCGAATCCGAGCCTTGAGAAGAAGGAGCTTTAGGCTCCTGGTCCTGAGTGGCACTACCTTTGGGGGGGACGATGGTCTCAGGGCCAGAAGCCTGCTTTTGTGTTGGGAGGGAGTCATCCAGAATGAAATATTTCCCGTCGGTGAACTGGAAGGTTAAGTCGTTGGACTTAATCTTTCTCCTCAAGGTGGAGATACTCACGTTATGTTGACTTGAGTATTCCATCAGAGTTAGCCAGTTTTCCTTCGCCAAAACATCTCCTTCTGGTTAATCAGACATTAACACAGGCCTCACCCCTGTAAAGAGTCACAGGACTATTCAAATAAAATCCAGACTTAGGCACTGGTCAAGTGATTGAAAGTCTATGAATAACCAGATCTAATAAGACTATGCGTGTACAGCAAAAGAAGAAGTTGGCCCTGGTTCTAAGTGGCGGCGGAGTGAAGGCGGCGGCTTTCCATATTGGAGTGGTCCTTGCCCTTCGTGAGAAGGGATTCAAGTTCTCCGGAGGATTTCACCGCGATCCGAAGTTCAAGTTTGAGGGACAGGAAATGACCTTTACCTTGTATGTGGGCTCTAGCGCAGGGTCGATGATCTCTTCTTTCCTCGCCAGTGGATACTCAGTGGACGCCATTGTGGACGCCTTTACCAAAGGGGCTGGGTTCTCCTCCTCGCGTCCCTTGGATACTCATGAAAATGACCTGTATCCAATCACTTACAAGGACATTTTTGCACTGAATATCCAGAGTGCTCACCCCTCCAACCTGCTCTCCAAGCTGTTCAAAGAGCGGCCTTCCCTGTCCGGAGGTCTAGAGACCTTGTTCAAAAAAGGCTTCAAGGTGAATGGTCTTTTTAGCACCCGAAACTTGGAACGTTACCTTCGCGAGAAGGTCCTGACCGACAATGATTTTCATTCACTGGCTGCCGAGTTGTATATTGTGGCCACTCAATTGAATCATTCCCGCAAGGTGGTCTTTGGTCCGTATTCGGAAACGACGAAGTCCAAAGAAATCATGTACGCAAATTTTGCGACGGTCTCGGAAGCGGCCTCGGCCTCGGCAAGCTTGCCGCCGTTTTTTGCGCCGACTCCCATTCGTATGCCCAATGGATCGGAACATTTCTTTTTTGATGGAGAGATTCGGGACACCCTTTCGACCCATGTGGCCGCCGATCAAGGTGCGGATCTTGTAGTCAGCAGCTATTCCATTCAGCCCTACCATTACAACAAAGAGATGGGTTCGCTTCATGAATATGGAATGCCCATCATTTTCAACCAGGCACTTTATCAATTGGTCCAGCAAAAGATTGAACGCCACATCAAACATCAAAAAGACATGAGGTCGATGATTAAGGCCGTTCAAGGTTATTTGAAAGAAGCTCAGGTTGACGAGCTGCACATCGAAAAGCTTACCGAGATTTTGGTCCAGCGAACCAATTTAAATCCCACAGTGGATTACATTTACATCCATCCCAGTCCCTCGGATTATCGCTTCTTTTTTGCGGATCACTTCAGTTTGAACAAAAAGGTTTTAGAGAGTTTGGTCAAAGCGGGCTTTCGAGCCGCAATGGAATCCCTGCGGCCCTTGGTCTAGCCAAACCGATCTAAACCCAAATCCAATTCCAATCCCATCTCAAACAATCCAAACCCATTCCGCCAAAAGGTACCTGCTTCCTTTTCCGATATGCACCGCATATCGGAAAAGGAAGCAGGTACCTTTTGGCGAAGATTTTTGCCGAGCCCGAAGGGGATCAGCTGAAGATTTCTAAGACGGATTTAAAGAACTGGTTGAAAAAGCTTTCCGAAGAAATTCCAAAACCCACGACCATCAATGCCAAAAGAGTCACTGCAAATTGAGAAACGGGTTTGGGAATCCAAGTTCGCTCCTCAAGCACAGACTCTTCCATGTACATGGCCACAATTGGACGAAGGTAGTAGTAAACACTGATGACAGAACCTAAAACACCCCAAAGTGCCAACCAATTCAAATCTTGCTTGATGGCTGCAGCCAACACCAAGAATTTTCCAAAAAATCCCACGGTGGGTGGAATCCCCGCCAAACTCAAAAGCACCACCGAAAGGCTAGCCGCAAGGACCGGTCGAGATCTCGCCAATCCTTTTAAGTCTTCCAAGACAATTTCTTGGTTCGCATTTCTTTCAAGCAAAGAAAGCACTCCAAACGAGGCCAAAGTCATAATGGTGTAAGCAAAGAGATAATAGACCACGCCCGTTGCTCCAACCAAGTTCTGTCCGCCAATTCCTGCGGCAATCAAACCAATCAAAACGTAACCGGAGTGACCCACTCCCGAGTAGGCCAACATCCGCTTGATGCTTTTTTGTCGAAGGGCGCCCACATTTCCAACCAGGATGGTGATCACCGCCAACCATTGAAGTACATCTACAAATGGAAAAGATCTAGGCGCTGTGAAGATGTCTAAAGACATCCATCGAAGAACAAAAAAGACCGTGGCCACTTTCACGCCCGAAGCCATAAAGGCTGTAACTGGAGTTGGCGAACCTTGATATACGTCTGGGGTCCAGGAGTGAAAAGGAAAGATCGAAAATTTAAAAAGCAAACCGGACATGAACAAGATCACCCCGATTAAAAACAAACGGTTGGTGGAAGCCAAGTTGACGGCCATTTGCTTCAGCTCGGGAAGACTGGTCGTTCCTCCGGCTCCAAAGATAAATGAAATTCCATACAGTAAAACGGCAGACGCAAAACTTCCTAAAACGAAGTACTTAAATGCAGATTCTTTAGAAAGACGCTCTTCTTCACTCAAAGCAATCAATACATATAGACAAAGACTCATCAGCTCGATGCCAATAAAAGTTACAATCAAGTCGTTGGACCAGGCGAACACCATCATTCCAATGGCTGCATTCAAAGTCAGAAAAACTATTTCCGAAAATTGAAGCTTTTGAGTGGAAGGGTTCTCTTTCAACAGAGTGAGCCCGACCAAAGTCGCAAGCAAAATTAACATGGAAACAATCATCGATAAGGAATCAAAAACGATGGCTTTTGAAAAGAATTCCCCTTGAATCCCCCAGTTACCAAACAAAAGTGCCAAGGCCGAAAAGCAAGAGACCATGGCAATCCCGTAAGGAACAAATGCATTTGGCTCTTTGTTTCCAGACAACGCCTTGATCAAAACCGGAACCAAGCTGCCAACAAACAAAGCAATTGCTGGCGAAGCAACTAGAAGATCAACCCAACCAAATGAAATCTGCATAATAACCTCTACGGTCCAACTTTAAGTTCGTAGTTAGACATGTTGTTTACAAAATGATCCAAGCTCGCTTTGGAGTAAGAAAGGAAGTGGTTTGGAAACAAACCCATCCAAAATATAAGTAAAATAAACGGAACCAAAATCACAACTTCTCTAAAGTTGATGTCTAGACCTTGGTCTTTATATTTTGCAACCAAGGCTCCCTCGGTTCCAAAGAAAACCCGCTTCACCATCCAAAGCATATAAGCTGCTCCAAGCACCACACCTAAAACAGCAACTCCACCTAAAATTTTGTGGGCTTGAAATCCACCCAGAAGAATTAAAAATTCACCAATAAATCCATTGGTTAGTGGAACGGCAATGCTTGAGAAGGTCACAATCAAAAAGGCGATGGTGTACCAAGGAGCCACTTTTGCAAGTCCTCCATAAGATTTGATTTCACGAGAGTGAGTGCGCTCGTAAATCATTCCCACCAAAATGAACAGTGCTCCCGTCGAAATCCCGTGATTGAGCATTTGGTAAAGTCCGCCGGTTGTTCCGTAAATGTTGAACGCAAAAAGTCCAAGCATCACGTATCCCATGTGAGACACAGAAGAATAGGCAACCAACTTTTTTACGTCGGTTTGCACCATGGCAACCAAAGCTCCATAAACAATACCCACCACAGCCAATAGAAGGAACAACCAAGCATAGTACTGTGCGGCCTCTGGAAAAATCGGAAGAACAAAGCGAAGGAACCCATAAGTTCCCATCTTCAACATCACTGCGGCTAAAATTACAGAACCGGGAGTTGGAGCTTCCACGTGGGCATCAGGCAACCAGGTGTGAACCGGAAACATGGGAACTTTAATTGCGAAGGCCAAGCAGAACGCGAAAAACATCAAGGTTTGAGTGCTTAAAAACTGACCCGCCACAAAAGGAACGGACAATTTATAGAAATCCAAAACACTGGCGCTGAGGTTGCCCAGCTGCTCTTGAGCCATAAAGATCAAACCGATGATCGCAAGAAGCATCAACAGTGATCCAAACATGGTGTAGATGAAAAACTTCAACGTGGCGTACAGCTTTCGAGCGCCTCCCCAAATCCCGATCATAAAATACATGGGAATCAGCGACGCTTCGAAGAACACATAAAACAAGATTGCGTCCATGGCCAAAAAGGTTCCAAGCATAGCTGTGGACAGAAAAAACAAATTTATATGAAAAAAGCGAATGCGCTCGGTGATCGAGGTCCAGCTGGCCAAAATGGTAAAGGGAACCAAAAAGGTAGATAAGATCACCAACCAAAAGGAGATCCCGTCAACTCCAAGAAAGTACTGAATTCCTAAGGTGGGAATCCAAGGAGACTGCTCTACCAATTGAAGGTTTGCCGTTGCAGGATCAAAGTGTTGAAACAGCAAAAGACTAAATCCAAAATGTAAGATTGAAAGAATCAATGCTGTGGGACGGATCCAAGATTTGGGAACCAATCCCACAATCAAAGCCAAAACCAAAGGCGAAAATACGAGTATGGACAGAAACATTTATGACCCCATCAATGCGTAGGTAAGTACAACAACAATTCCCAAAGTCATATAGAGGGCATATTGTTGGGTTTTTCCATTTTGCAACGTCTTAACGAATTCAGAGAGACCTTTGGAAAGATCCGCAGCCACATAGGTCATCTTATCGATGAAATTCACATCTACATACAGCCAAAGGGCTTTTGATCCTTCGATCAACGGATTGATCACGAATGCAAAGTAACCTTCATCCACATAATATTTGTTTTCTACAATGGGATGTACGGGCCCCATGGACTTTGCAATTTTCTCCGGTCGATCTTTGTGAAGAATATAAAAGTCATAGGCAAAGTAGGCTGCGATTCCAGCAAGTCCAACGGCAAGCCCCATCAATCCCCACTCCATCAATACAGAGGGATGACCCAAATGCGCATTGTGAATCATGGGCTCCAACCACTCGAGGAAATAGTTTTCGGGATGGCCAGGCAAAACAGAACCAATCACGTGGGGAATTCCAATCCATCCACCCACAACGGACAAAAATCCCAACACCATCAAAGGAATGGTCATCGTCAAAGGAGATTCGTGAGGATGAGTGTCCGATCCGTACCGGGCTTTTCCCCAAAAGGTCAAAGCCATCAAACGGGTCATATAGAACGCGGTGCAAACTGCGGCTACCACTCCAAGCAACCAAACTCCCAAGTTTCCTTGAGGACTAAAAAAGGCATAAGCCAAAATTTCATCTTTACTAAAGAAGCCTGCAAAAGGAGGCATTCCAATAATGGCCAACCATCCAAAAACAAAAGTGATGTGAGTGATCGGCATGATCTTCGCTAACCCACCCATTTTTCGGACGTCTTGTTCTTCGTGCATGGCATGAATCACACTGCCCGACCCCAAGAACATCAGGGCCTTAAAGAAGGCGTGAGTCATCAAGTGAAACATGGCCGCGTGAAAGGCGCCCACGCCCACAGCGATGAACATAAAGCCCAACTGGGAAACGGTGGAATAAGCCAAAATCTTTTTGATATCCCATTGGGTCATTCCAATGGTGGCCGCAAAAAATGCCGTTAAAGCTCCGGTCCAAGCCACCACTTCCATGGCATGTGGAGCAACCATAAAAAGTGCTGACATTCGAACGATCAAATAAACACCAGCTGTCACCATGGTTGCCGCGTGAATCAATGCAGAAACAGGAGTGGGACCGGCCATGGCATCAGGTAGCCATACATAAAGAGGAATTTGAGCCGACTTTCCAGTGGCTCCGATAAACAAAAACAAACAGGCCAAAGTGATCGGGCCGGTCCAAGCGGATTCCGCCACTTGAGGAACCATTGCGGCAAGCTCTGAATAGTCCAAAGTTCCAAAAGTCAGAAATAAAATAAAGAGTCCAATTAAAAAGCCCGCATCTCCAATTCGGTTGGTGATGAAAGCTTTCATCCCTGCGGCTGCTTTTTCTGAATCCGTAAACCAAAAACCAATCAAGAGGTAAGAGCAAAGGCCCACACCTTCCCAACCCACAAAAGTCATCAACAGGTTGTCTCCCAGAACCAAGATCAACATGTTGAACAAAAACAGGTTCAAATAGGAAAAGTATTTTGCCGGGCGCTCATCGTGAGACATGTACCCAATACTAAAAAGATGAATCAAAGTTCCTACGCCAGAAATGATCAAGATCATGATGGCGCTAATTTGGTCGACCACAAAGCCCGCTTGAACCTTTAAAGATCCCACGGGAATCCATGTAAAAAACAAGGCTTCCAAAGATCGCTCTTCGGCAGGCAATCCCACCAATTTCACAAACAATGTCACCGCACAAAGAAAAGAAATCCCCGCCGCCGTTGTGGCAATGGATCCGGCCAAGACCGCATTTTTTGAGCGAAACCTAGGGCCATTAATAAAGAATCCAATCAATGGAGAGGCGAGCAACAATCCAATTAAAAATGAAGCATCCATGAAATTAACCTTTTAACTTCTCGAAGTGTCTGATGTTGAGTTCTTTAAATTTCTTATAAATTGCTACCGCTAGGGCCAGTCCAACACCCGCTTCCGCCGCAGCAATGGTCATCACAAAGAACACCATAATTTGTCCATTGAGTGCGCCCGTCTCTCTGGCAAAAACGACAAAGCTCAAGTTCACTGCATTCAGCATCAACTCGATACCCATCAACATCACGATCACATTCTTTCGCATCATGACGGCAATCATCCCGAAAGAAAACAAAATGGCCGAAAGGGCCAAGTAATGCTCGGGACCAATTCTCAAAAATTTATCGGCGATCAGCATGGGTGCCCCCTTTCATTCGACTTAAAGCGACGGCTCCGATGGCAACCACCAAAAGCAAAACGCCCAACACTTCAAAAGCAAACAGATAATTTGTATACAATAATATAGACAGATATTTGGTCACATCCGCGTTTGGATCACCCACGCCCCAAGAAGCTCCATCCACAACTTGAACGCTGTGAGAAATCACTCCAATGGCCACTCCGGCCAACGCGGCCGCAGAAAATACTTTTAAAAATCCAGAAAGCATTCCTTTCGAAAAGGCTTGAAGTTCTGATTTCAAATCGAAAAGCATCAACACCATTACGAAAAGAACCATCACGGCTCCGGCATAAACAATGACCTGAACACCGGCAATAAAGTGAGCTCCCAGCGAAAAGAAAACCGCGCCCAATCCCAACATGGTCAACACCAGGTAGAGTGCGGAGTGAATGGGATTTGTCGCAGAAATGGTTTTGTAGGCGAAAAAAGTCAAAAACAGGGCTAGAGCATAAAAACTGATCGCTTCATAAATCATGATATCACCAACTTGTTCTCATAATAAAAATGACAATTGCCGTTACAATGGTGTTTCCCAAAGCCCATGGAAGCATGGTTTTCCAACCCAAATCCATCAACTGGTCATAACGAAAGCGTGGCAAACTCCAACGCACCCAAATGAACAACCAAAGAAACAACAGAACCTTTGTCAAAAAAACAACGTGAAGAATCAATGACGTCCACACGCTGGTCATTGTGGGTGTGGAACCGGCGAACCAACTGCTCACGGTTCCTGGAGTTAAGAACGGATAGAGAGTGTAACCCCCAAAATAAAAGGTCACCATCAATCCTGAAGCAACGAGCATATGTCCATATTCACCGATATAGAACATGTTCATTTTAATTCCGCCGTACTCGGTGTGGTATCCCGCCACCAATTCGGCTTCAGCTTCCGGAAGGTCAAAAGGCAAGCGATTGGTCTCGGCGAACATTGCCGCCAACAGTAAGATCGCACCCAGCGGCTGATAAAAGATTCCCCAGTTCGGAAGAAAATCAAAAGTGTAAACCGTTCCTAAAACGTGAAAAGACAAGGGGCCGCTTTGCAGACGAATCATTTCGGAAAAATCAAAAGTGTTAAAAAGAAGCAAGATCCCCACGATGGAAAGACCCATGGCCAATTCGTAACTGATGGTTTGGGCGCTGGCGCGAAGGGCTCCGTACAAGGAGTATTTGTTGTTGCTGGCATACCCCGCAAGCATCAAAGAGTAGGCTGCCAAAGAGGACACCGCCAAAACGAAAACGATTCCGATTCCAATTTTGTAGGATTGAAAATCAAATTGGTAGGGTCCCCAAGTTTGCCCCAACCACTCGAAGGGTTCGACAAAAATTGGATGGGAAAGTGGAATGGCTCCGAATGCGAGGGCTGCAGGAATTAACGCCACAACCGGTGCTGCCAAAAACAAAAAGCGGTAACCGCGCTCGGGCATGAAATCTTCTTTGGTCAAGAACTTCACTGCATCAGCAAGAAGCTGAGTGAGACCCAAAGGTCCCACACGGTTCGGACCAAATCGGTTTTGAATGTAAGCAGATCCACGACGTTCCACCCAAACAAGAAGTGGCACCAATTGCACCATCATCACGAAGATCAAAACCATCTTGATAAAATTCACACCAATTTCAAAAATATCTGAACCCATGATCTATTCCCACTCCAAGGCTTTGGACTTCACTTCCCAAAGAAGACCTAAAATAAAAATCAAAAGAAAGACGCCCATGGCACCCATAATATAAAGACCGTATCCCTGTCGAATGAAGTCATTGAAGCTCAACGCCCAGGGGTACATGAAAATGATTTCAATATCGAAAAGGATAAATAGAATTGCGGTGAGGTAAAACTTGATGGGAACCTTGGTAGATCCGCTCATGTCGGATTCCAGTCCACACTCATAAGTTTCTAATTTTGTTTTTGATTTTGCGGCTTTCGTTCCTAATAAAGAAGCTACAACAATGATGGCAGCTCCAAACACGACGACAAAGCCACTGAGAACAAGCACGGGTAGTAGTTGCGACATATTTTCCGTCCCAATAGTTAGCCAAAGATGAAATTTCCTAATATATACAAAGCGTGAGTCAAGATACCAAGAAGCAAAAGTCATTACAGGCTTTTAGTGCAGCGAGTTAGGAACCATGAGCTTTCATTTTTGGCCGTCAAATCAGAACATCGAAAATTTTCTTAAGGGCTCGCGGTCCGCTATGGACATTGTGGGTTCTGACTCGGTGGTTTTTCTGGCGGGCTGTCTCCTAGATGACCGGGTTCGTTGGAATGCCCGTCCACATTTAGTGGTTGTTCCTTCCTCTGACGAAGCGGACTCCCTGGTTCAAGCGCTGCAATTTTTCGATCCCGCATCATCTGCTGAAATTTTAAGCGGATTTGATGTGAGTCCTTACTCCGGACTTTATCCTTCGCGAAAATTGATGGCGCAAAGAATGGGTTGGTTGTGGAAGGCCTCCCACGCCAAAGCCGGCCAAATTTTTATTGCTCCCATCGAGGCCCTTCTTCAAAAAACTTTGCCCTATTCAGAATTTTCCAAGCGGCAGATGACTTTGCAAAAAAATGAACTTCTGTCGGATAATTTTGCAGAGATTTTAAAGTCTTGGGGCTACACCCAGACTCCCATTGTTGAGGACGTGGGAACCTTTTCATTCCGGGGCGGCATCGTGGATGTGTTCTCGCCGGCCCATGAAAAACCCCTTCGCATGGAACTTTTTGGAGACGTCATTGATTCGGCGCGGTTTTTTGATCCGGGGTCTCAACGCAGCGAAGAGGATTGCCTTCGGTATGAAGTCATCCCTCCTATGGAGATCCAATTCACCTCTGAAAGTCGCCAACGTGTTTCGAAGTACTTTCAACAGACGCTCAGCGAAGATGTGGAAAACCCGGATGAAGTTCAAAACATCAAACAGCATTTGTCTTTGGGTGCCTATCAACACGGCATGGAATTTTTGCTGGCGGGATTTTTTGAAAGTTTAGATTCTCCGCTGGATCATTTTTCTTCCGAGTTGAATGTGTGGATGTTAGATCCCATGGCCTGCGAAAAATCTGGAGATGAATTTTTTCGCAATCTCAAAAAGGATTTCGAACTTTCTGAAAACTTGGTGTTTCACCCCCGAATTGAAGATCTATTTGTTTCGGTGGATGAATTGCCTTACCCCGAAGATTCAAAAACCCTTTCTTTGTCCAAAATTAAAATCGAAGAAGGCGCGCAAGAAGTCGAAGAGCATTTAAAACCGGCACTTCTTCCTGTTTCCACAGGTTCGCTAAAAGAAGTGGCAAATCAAATTAAAAATTTGAGCGGCAATGCCACGGACCTTTCTCAATTTTTGGGACAAAAAGTTTCCGAGTGGAAAAACTTAAAACAAACCGTCGTGTTTGCACTTTCCACTCAAAGCCAAGCCGAACGCATCAAGCTTTTATTGGATCGAGTGGGGTTGACTTCCACCTTGATTGAAAACAATGAACCCGTTCCATTGGATTTTATTGAACGGGAACAACAAAATGTGAAGGGCGTTCATTTGATGATTCGGAATTTGCCCGAATCCTTTCGATTGAATGAACCCGGTTGGATTTTTCTTCGAGAAGCCGACCTGTTTGGAAGAACCTCTAAAAAACGACGGGCCTCCAAAGAAGGTGTGAATGAAGATTCCAAAGCCTTCGCACTGAACTTTTCGGATTTAAAACCTGGCGATTTGATTGTTCACAAGCTTCACGGCGTTGGGGTCTACGAAGGATTGAAAGTCATGCCCATTCAAGGGGTGGACGCCGAGTTCATTCAACTGAAGTACAAGGGCAACGACCGTTTGTATCTTCCTGTCTATCGCATTCATCAGATTCACAAGTACTCGGGCCCGGCGTCTCCCGCACTCGTAGATAAACTGGGGGGCACCAGTTGGGAAAAAACCAAAACCAAAGTGCGCTCTCACTTGCGAGACATTGCCGGCGAACTTTTAGAAATTTACGCCAAACGAAAAATGGCCAAGCGACCTTCTTTTGGAATTCCCGATGCAGATTACCGCGCTTTTGAAGCGGCCTTTCCCTACGATGAAACCGAAGACCAGTTGAAAGCCATTGATGACATTTTAAGTGACCTTCAAAAAGATGCTCCTATGGATCGATTGGTTTGCGGCGATGTGGGTTTTGGAAAAACCGAAGTGGCCATGCGTGCGGCCTTTAAAGTCGCCCAAGAAGGAAAACAAGTTGCGATCATTGCTCCTACGACAGTACTGACCTTTCAACATCTTGAAACCTTTCAAAAACGATTTAAAGGTTGGCCGTTGGTGATTCGATCTTTGAACCGTTTTGTTCCGCGCAGTGAAGCAAAGAAAACATTGGAAGATTTGAAAGAGGGACGCGTTGATATTTTGATCGGCACTCACCGTTTGTTAAGTCAGGATGTTCGGTTTAAAGATTTAGGTCTATTGATCATCGACGAAGAACAACGCTTCGGAGTAAAGCACAAAGAGAAGCTTCGAAAAATGCGCGCTCATCTAGACACTTTGGCCATGTCGGCCACTCCCATTCCTAGAACTTTGAATATGAGCTTGGTGGGTGTCAGAGATTTAAGTTTGATCAATACGCCTCCCGTGGACCGACTGCCCACCCGAACCTTTGTTTGCAAATTTGATCGGGCCACCATTCAAAAAGCAGTGGAGAGCGAGTTGTCTCGAGGAGGTCAGGTTTATTTTATTCACAACCGGGTGCAGAGCATTTACGCCCTGGCGGAAGAATTGAAAGAAGCCTTGCCGGGAGTTCGCATGCAGGTGGCTCACGGACAAATGGAAGAGGGGCAACTTGAAAAGGCCATGGTTGCCTTTTTTCATCACGAAATTGATTTGCTGCTTTGTACGACCATTGTGGAATCAGGGATGGATGTGCCTCGAGCCAATACGATGTTTATCGATCGTTCTCACCAATTGGGATTGAGTCAACTTTATCAGTTGCGTGGTCGTGTGGGGCGAAGCAAAGAGCGAGCGTATTGCTATTTGTTGATTCCGCAAAATCAGAAATTGGACAAAGACGGACAAGAGCGATTGCGCATCATTCAAGAGAACTCGGCGTTGGGTTCGGGAATTCGAATTGCTCAATATGATTTGGAACTGCGTGGAGCCGGAGATATTTTGGGCGAAAGCCAAGCCGGACACATCAATGCGGTTGGATATGAACTTTACTTGGAACTTTTGGAAGAAGCCATTCACCGCGCGCGCGGAGAAGATGTGGCCGATGTGGAAATCGAACCCGAAATCAATTTGCGCATTCCTGCATTGATTCCCGATCAGTACATTTCGGATTTGCGCATTCGATTGGCCTACTACAAAGCTTTGGCACAAATCGAATCACCAGAGGATTTGGATCGCATTGAGGAAGAGCTGCGCGATCAGTTTGGAAAACCTCCAGAACCGGTGATCAATTTGATGGGTCTGATGTTGATTCGAAAACAGTGTCGTGATTTGGGCGTGAGAGATTTAAGTGCAGGCAAAGTGGGATTGGCTTTGGCCTTTACAGAGCGCACTCCGTTGTCACCTGAAAAGGCCATTGAACTGACTTCAAGGGCGAACAAAAAGTATGGAATCACTCCTGATTCTCGGTTGACAGTGCGAATGAACGAAATCACATGGCCCCGAGTCGCCGAAGAACTCGATTACCTTCTCAAAAGCGTATGAAACTTTTTGAAAATTCATCTGTCACTTCCACAAGGTTTCTAAAAATCTCAAACAGTCCTCGCTTCGCTGCGGAACTCAATTTTTAAAGACCTTGCGAAAGTGCCCCATCAAATCTTAAAAGTTCTAAAGCATTGCTCAGTAAAATTAGATGCGTATGAAAACTTGATGTGCGTGTTTGCTGGATATTAGATCATTCCAAAAAATGAGTTCCGCAGCGAAGCGAGGACTGTTCGAGTTTTCTAGTCGCAACCGATGAGTTGCTTGAGTTTGCACATCAACGACATGCGTGTCGTGATTTTTTCGAACATGTTTTCACCCGTGGATGAAATGTCCGGATGGGTGGAGGCCAACGATCGACCGACAAATCCTGCACTCGATTTCGATCCGCCAGGAAGATATTTTTTCAAATCCAAGCCTCGATACTTGTTTCGATATCCTCGTGAATTGGATCCGTATCCACCGAATCCACCCGAAGAGGAGATTGCCGAAGGATCTGCATTGTTTCCTTGGTAACCTCCGCCACCGCGAAGGCCTTTTTCAATGTCGGTGTTTACTCCGCCCGCTTGTCCGCCACCATTTTCATTTCCGGTGGAACCGAAACCTGATCCGCCACCGCCATTTGGAATTCCTCCGGCGCCTCCGTTGGGAATGGCGCGCCCTTGTGCAGCTGCCGCTACTTTGGTGTCGTACTGAGGAAATTGTGGAAGGCCATCAATAGATCCGGTGTTGAAATCCGAAAGGGAAGCTGCGCTTCCTCCGGTTTCCTTCAAATCCGCTGCAGTGTTGAAGTTGTCCGCGGAACCTCCGCAAGCAGGCGAGTTGGGATAGGCGATGCAATCGGTGTCTGAGGTTGCCGCAGCTTGATTTGTTTGGTTGTTGTTGTTTCCAGCCATGCCTGCCAGTCCCGAAAGGGCTTGGCCCATTCCTCCACCACTGTCGTTGCTCGCGGTGGATGCGTCGTTGTTTCCATTGTTCGAATTGTTATTGGCGTTGCTGTTGTCATTGTTGTTTGAATTGTCGTTTTTATTTGGATCTTGTTTTTGAGAAGCGGTCTGCGCACATTTTTGTGATTTTAAGGAATCTAAATAGTTCGAACTGGATTGTGCGGTGATGGTTCGCTCCACTTGTTCCAATTGGTTTTCACAAATGAATTTTCCATCATTAAAAACTTCTAGGGCAGTTTGAAGTTTAGAGGTGCTGCAACTGGGATCACCAGAGCAATCGTAGTTCTGCCATTTCTCTTTTGAGGTTTTGCACGAGGTTGAACAGGAAGATCTTCCGCTGTAGCAAGATCCCGCCAATTTGGCATTTTGATCCCAACCTTGTTTACTGGCTTGTTCCAGTTGAGAGCAAAAACTTCGAATGCTTTGTGGATCACTTCCCGAAGCCGGTGGAGTGATCAATTTGGATTTAGAATCATTACAACTTTTTACAGCGGATTCGATGGAGTTCTCACAAGACATCATCTCCCGATCCAAATCAGCCATGGTAAATCCAGATTGGCGTTGAGGTTGCTGTGGCTTTTGTTTTGCCACAGGCTTCTTTGGATCTGTCGGCCGCGCCGTCGGAATTGGGACATTTGCCCTTTGTGGCTGAACCACAGGAGCCTTCGGAGGATCTATTGCAAATTGTGGTTGAGCTCCACTATTCGCCGAAAATGTGTTGGATTCAATACTTGCATAACACTCATCCCTTGCATCTTGTGCTCTTTGGGCGACATCTGTACAGTTGGACATCATTTGTCCGCACTCTCGAACCATCGCCGGATCCGTGGATGAAGTGGATCCTGCCGATGGATTCATATTTCCGCATAGGATTTGGACCTTTGCTGTGCAATCTTTGAAGACAGAATCATAAACAGGGAGAAGTGCGCACTCTGAGCCCATGACTGGACTCGAAAAAGTCGCAAGGAATGCATATAAAATCAAAAATGATTTAAATTGACCCACGCTTTAATGATAGCCGGTGTCTGTAATTTTCCCAAATTTCAAGAAATTAAATCGCGAGAACGTCTTATTATGAGACAAGTTGCTAGGCTTACAACATCTCTGGGGGAGAGCCCTTGCTAATCATTGTGAATACTGAATAATTCGTATTAACTTCAGCATCTAACCCGTCAGGATTAACTTTCAATCCCTCAAAACCGTTCGGGGAAATTTTGGGATCCCCCACGTTGAAATCTCCTCCTAACAGACCTACAGCTTCTCCCCGTGAATTTAGAGCCACTGCGCCCGATTGCCAAACTCCTGTATCACAGTCGGTTCTGAATCGGTTTTTTCTATTTTCAACTCTTAAGATTTTGCACTTTTGAATGATTCTTTCGTTACGATTGTTATCTCCTCCATGAAAATTGTATGCTTGTGTGGCTACAACTGTTATTTCTTCCCCTTCTTTTAAAAGAGTGGCATCTCCAATTTCATAGGGCCGAACGCCTCGTGGAGTCGTGGCAATTTGAATCTTAACTTCGTCTTTCCCAACATCTCCAACAGATTTCATACAGTTTGGCTTTCCCTGAACAGTATTCGCCATTAATTTAAAATATTCCTTTGATGAAATATCTTGTGCAAAACATTGGTCTAAATCTCGAAAGACTTTGCAGTTATCTGCTGAAGTAATCGTATGTGAAGAAAGGGATAATTGATTTGGTCCCGTAAGACTTGCTGACCCTACACGGAGTGCATAGGGCTTGCCATTTATGTCTTTTTTTCCATTTTTTGGAATACAAAAAAGTTTCATCGTCGCGCGTGTGTACTCTGCATCGGTATACTCGCGGTCGTCCTTGCCATAGATAGCAACCTTTTGGACGAGCTTTCGATAGTCTTGAACTTCGTCAGTGCGGATCTCTTCGCAGTTTTTGTTCTTCATGGGATTGGGTGGAAACGTGGGAAGTGAATGCGCAATGGAACTCAATGCAACCAATGTGGTTATCATCGATGGCTTAAGAAGGATTTTTAAAATTTGATGAATTTTGGAATTCATAGTTTTCGTACCTTTCACTCTCCACAGACATTCAAAGAATACCAACGAAAGGCCTAAAAATCCAATGAATTTATATAGTTAGACAGGACTCCATGTAATCTCTACATGACTTTAGTTTAGACACTTTTTAAATTTCAAGAGTGGATCCGGGCTGTTAGTCCAGCGACAATTCTTGTCACCCGCTTTGGTTCATTTTGACATTAAGTGGTA
>DKGG01000005.1:89780-153196 GCA_002453155.1 Bdellovibrionaceae bacterium UBA6776 | reverse complement strand
CGGAAAGGGAAGCAGGTACCTTTTGGCGAGGAGGCGTCCGTTTGGAGAGGAGCCCGATTTCGCTGCAGCTTTGTGAAATGTGGGCAAAAAAAAGAGAGCCGGAGGGCTCTCTTTCTGAATTTGCACGGTCTCCACGAAAGGAGCCGGCAGTAAAATTTTAAGATTAAGCTTTTCGAGCTGCGTAGTACTCTGTGAAGAGACCCGCGTCGAAGCTGAAAGGAACATGTTCAATTCCAGGAATGGCTTGAATCACGCCCACTTCTTGTCCACCTTCTTGATCTTTTCTCAAATAGTCAGGAAGTTCCAAGCGAGGGGCTTGAGCCGCTCTCAAAACGATTTGGTTTTGTTGAGCTTTTTCAGCCACAGAAACCTTGTCATTTTGTTGAAGAACGTAAGATCCAATGTTCACTTTTTGACCGTTCACACGAACATGACCATGGCTCACCAACTGACGGGCAGAGCGAATGCTAGGAGCATATCCCAATCGGAAAATCACGTTGTCCAATCGGCGCTCCAAACGTCCGATCAACTGACCGGTCCAGTTTGCCGCAGTTCCTTTTTTCGCATCACGGATGAAACGGCGAAGTTGCTCTTCTTTCAATCCATAGTGGTGACGAATCTTCTGCTTTTCTTCCAAACGAAGGGCAAAGTCCGAATATTTTCTTCTTTTGTTTCCGTTCTCACCGGGAGGGTAAGGGCGTCTTTCCAAGGCTCCAGGTTTTCCAAGTCCGGGAAGCTCAGTTCCCAATCTTCGTTGAATTTTGAAGCGAGCCGTTTTTCCAACACTTTTCGACATTCAGTTTTCCTTCTCGATCATGGTTTATAGGCGTCAAAACGACTGTGTTACAGTTATTTTGCGTCAAACTCAAGGAAAATGGGCAATTTTTAATGGGATCTTCTTTGAGAGGTTTCTGACAGCGGATCTTGGCCTCCAATCCCTAAAAAGAAGCTAAAATTTTCACCCATTTGGCGGCTCAATCCATAATATCCGCCCATAATAAAGGTGATGGGCAGGTGGTAGGCCAATGTGGTGTCCAATCGCAGCTCTCCTCCGGCCGAGGGGTGGATTTCCGTCAAAGAGGTCCGTCGGTAAATGCTGGTGTTTTCATCCAGGCGGTCGAAATAGTAGCCATCCACGGCCATGGCATCCGCAAACAGCACTCCATTTAGAGTTTTGAGGAAGTAGGCCTTGGTGCGATCTCCCCGTTGAATGTCTTTGATGGGAAAGCGGTATTCCAAGTTTCCATTCAGAAGTTGGCGGCCCAGAAGGGTTCCTGAGGGGTATCCGCGGTAGAGAAAGCTGCTCTCTGTGAGGTTTACCAAATAGTTGGCTCCCAGACTTCGATCTCCATAATCTAAAATTTGACTGCGCGGAAGCTGGTTTGAGAAAGAGCCCTTAAGCCCCAGCCATACAGAATGGTCTTCGGGAAGCCCATAGGAGACTTTTTGACCCAAAGAAAACCGAGTGCGCTCATACTCCAGACGACTTGGGCCTGACAGGTATTTGTCAAAAGACAGCGCAAGCAAACTTCCATTTTGAGAGTAGCGCTTGTCCAAAAGGTTTGAAAAACTCAAAGCCGCTCCAGGGCCTTCGCGGTGGAGACTTCCGGTACTTCGCTCTGCAGAAGTTCGGTTGTATCCAAGGGAAGCGTTCCAGCGCTTTGAAAGAAATCCCAAGGGATAAAGGAGTTCTCCGGAGTAGCTGGTCTTTTCAATGGTGGCGCTGCTGGCGCCCAGGTACTCTTGAAATTTGGAAGCAGAAAGTCCAATGGATACAGGGAAGGAATTGTTCAAATAGGCGATGCCGTAGCTGGAGCCGTTGGTGGCGGTGTCGTAAGATCCATTGAGGAAATACTGATTCACTTGAACCGGATCTGTTCCGGAGGTGCTTCCTTGCATCAGCACTCCACCTTCCACAGGATAGACAAAGGGAATCCAGTACCGAGGCAAAAGATATTTGAAAGGATAAAAAGAGCCTTCGTCCTGAACCACCTCATCCAATTCTTTTTGAGTGGGGATTTTTTCTTTGGGTGAGTCTTTGTAGGCCACCACAGGAGGCTGGCTCTTTAAAGCTGGATCCTTGAGAGAGCGGAGCGGACGGAGAAAAAGCTTTCGTCCTTTGGACGTCATTTCCGAAGTCACCCAGGTTTTTTCATTTGAAGGAGCAAAACTGTGAACCAGGCTGGTGGTGTTTGTCAGGGCTTTCGGTGAAGCACTGGGGTCTTTCAAAGAAAGAAGGTAAATATTGGGAACCCCATTTTTGCTGGAAATAAAGCTCAATGCGTTTCCATAAGCTCGCACCGAATAAAGATCAAAGAAGGATTGAGGCAGTTTGGAAACTTTCAAGTCTTTGAAAGAAGAGACCAAAATCTGTTCTTCACCGCGAAGATTTTTTTTCACGAAAACGATCTGTTCGGAATTTAAATAATTGGGAGAGCTCAATCGTTCTTCCAAAGGCGCCTGATACAGTTCTTTTACAGAGTGGTCTTTTAACGAAAGAGCGGCGAGAACTTGTCGTCCGTTTTCTTTTGTAAGAATGGCGACCAACTGATCCCCAGAGGGATTTAGCGCAGGATCTTGAAGTCTTAAATTTTCAGGAGACACCAAATGTTTTTCCATGGTGTTCAGATCAAAATAAAGAATTTGTCGATAAGCGACAAAGGGGGTGTCCAAATTCAGCTCATCAAAATAAAATCCCGTGCCCTGGTTGTTCCAAACCAAACGTTGAGGGTAGCCGGCATAGAACAAAAGTTCGGGGTCATTTTTTGAAAAATCAGGTGCGGCTTTGGTTTTTTGAATTCGATAAATTCCACTGCGTTGATCGGACTTAGAGATATAAATCAGTTGAGTTCCTGAAGAATCAATCACTGGAGAATGCTGTTCGTGATCCACCTCTTTAAAGGCGGTGCGATCAGAGGAGCCTTCGGACTGAATACTTTCCACTTGGGATTTAGCTTTGGTTTTGAGTTCTGCGTAGACATCTCCTAAAAGATGCACAAAACCTTTTCCAAATTCATCTTGGGGAACCGCATTGATAAAAAAGGGCATCCGTCGTCCATAACGTTGATTCCAGCGCTCTCTCATGTCGTCAGAGCCTTGATCCACCAAAGATTTTTGCAGAAGGCTTCCAAAGAAATAGGGGCGTTCTCCGAAAGGCCAGGTGGGAATGCGCACTTCATTGATGCGATCTATTGAAAATTCATCAAAGGCGTTTTCCTCTGCGAGGGCTCGCAAAATTCCTTGAGTGCGAGGAGAGCGAAGTCTTCCGTGGGAAGTGTAGCGAGATTCCACATCCACAGCCAGACCTTCCAAATACCAACGGGGCAGCAAAATATTCGGCGCAATCACACGGCCAAACAGCCAAGACAGAGGGGTGAATACTCCATTCACCGGTTGAAAATTTGCAATGTGGGTCATCTCATGGATCATGATGGCCGTGGGCCAGTATCCGTAGTGATCTAAAGAGTCCCCTTCTGCGGGAAGGGCAGGATAGATATTGATCCAATTGTAAGGAAGAAATGTGGCAGATCCGTTTGTCAAATCGGTACTGTCATCCAAAACTAAAACGGTGGTTTCGGGAAGATCTGAAAAAACCGCGGAAAGTTGACGATAGCTTTCTTCGGCAGCAAAGGCATAGTGCTTGGCCAATTCTTTTTGAGGTTTGTGATAAATCACCTCAAAATGCGGGGTGTACAGTATTTCCCATTCAAAATGAGGAGCTGTGGCCGAAGCGTTTAAAGATTGAAAAACCAGAGCGAAAAAACCAATAAAAAATGAAGTCCGTTTCATGTCCTCAATTGTGACTTCCTCAATAGGAGGAGTCCAATAAAAAAGAATCCGATGACGACAAGCATGGAAAGGCGATTGCTTCCCGTGCTCCACGCCAAAAGGCCCATCAGTGCAGGCCCCAGAACCGCAGAGAATTTTCCGCTCAAATTGAACAGTCCAAAATAAGTGGCGCCCTCTCCCTCAGGAATAAAACGTGCAAAATAAGAGCGACTGAGGGATTGAACGCCTCCTTGAACCAGTCCGATCATTGCCGCCAAAAGATAAAAGTGCAGAACTTGACTCATATGCTGTGCAAGCAGAGACCCGATCAAATAAGTGAACAGACAAAAATAAATTCCCTTGAGGGGGCCGATGCGATTTCCGAGGGCTCCCATAGCAAGGGCCGCTGGGAAACCAATGAACTGCACCATCAAGAGTGCACCAATCAAATCTTTGCTCTCAAATCCCAATGCGGAACCGTAATCCACAGCCATTTTTACAATGGTGTTCACAGCATCGTTGTAAAATAAGAATGCCAATAAAAACCATCCCATGGCTTTATGAGTTTTGAGGTGTTTGAAAATTTCTTTGAACTGAAGATCTTTTTCAGACGCTTCTGGAGACTTTTCTTTCACTCCTTTAAAAAGCGGCAGGGAAAAGAGGACCCACCAAAAAGCAACGGATGCAAAAGACCATTTCACCGCAACCGCCACCGAGGAAAACCCAAACCATTGGGGTTGAAGAGTCATGATCACATTGATTAAAAATAAAATTCCGCCCCCCAAGTATCCAAGAGCATAGCCTGCACCAGAGACCCAATCCCAAGAATCGGGAGGGGATACATCCACCAAGAGGGCATCGTAAAACGCCAGTCCCAAACCAAAATTCAAGGCAGCCATCCCATAAAAAAGGCAAGCGATGTAGGGGCTTTCCGAGGGGACAAAGGAAAGGGCCAAAGTGGCCAAAGCACCGACCAAAGTCGTCGCCGCCAGAAACACTTTTCTTTTTGCGGTTTCATCGGCCCACCGGCCCATCCATAAAATAATGCAAACCAAGGCGAAGCTTGCCAAGGAATTGGCAGAGCCCAACATAAAGGTGGACTCCGTGGGATTTAAATTTTTCGCCCAGTACTGTTTGAAAAAGAGGGGGAAAAATCCAGCCATGACCGTGGTTGCAAAGGCTGAATTTCCAAAATCATAAAAGGCCCAGGCCCACTGTGGACGAGTCAGTCCGAATGTTTTGTTTGTTTCCACCATTGGGTCCAATATTTAATGTATTTTGGGAAATTTTTGTCGGGCTTCATTCCCTTTGGATTTTGAATTTTCAAATAGTTGTAAGACTCTTCAATGAGTTCGGGCTCTTGAGTCTTGTGAATCATTGCAAGGATGGCTCGCGTGTTGGAGTCCGTAGGACGTTGTCGAATTTTTTGAATGCAAAGGCGACGGACGGAGATGGAGTTGGAGTCATTGAGCAAACAATGGTGATATGCGCGTTTTAAAGACTCTGACCAAATGTTTCCTAATCCCTCAATATTTTTTTGTTTTTCCTCTGGGGATAAGTTTTCCGAGCGGATTTGCTCAATAAACTTTGCATAAGTATCGGTCCACTGATTGGAATCCAGGTCCTTCCAAAAATTCCATGTGGATGAAATCTTCAGCCATGGATTTTTTGAATCCTTCAAAGCCCAAGTGTCCGGAGAAATTTGGTAAAAGATTAAAGTTTTTCCTGGAATTTGAAGGCGAAAAACGGGCTTTTTCTCCGCCACTCTTTCGTGAATGTAAGAATCGACAGAATAGCTTTCTAGGCTTTGAAGAAATTTTTCGAAGAACTCAAAATTAAAGGTTTCAGAGGTAGGTTTTTCAATGACTTTCCATTCGTCCTTGATCTTTTGAGCTTTGAAATTTTCGTTGTTGGATCGAAAGACCATTTTCTTTGGAGAAAGTCCTTTTTGTACGCCAAGTCCTAAAAACCAATCTTTAGAAAGGGGGAAAAGATCCAATCCACTTCCAGAGATCAAAAGACAGCCTTCCCGGCCTTTCAGAAGTCCTTCCTTTAAATTCAATTCCAAAATTTTTTGGTTTGCTTCAGTATCCAATTTTAAAACCACATCGCCCTTAAACGTCTTTGGGCAGGGTGCGGTTGCAGGGGTTTGAATGATTTCTATCAAGGGCCGCAAAGGTTTTTCAGAGACCTTTTGCGAGTTCAGGGTGTAATCGGCTCCTTGCCTTTTTAATTCATACTGATCCCATGGAGTTTTGACGTGAATGGATTTTAGGGTTGGGTTTGCAAAAAGCTCGGCTCCATAAAAAGAAGCGAGAAGTGCCACTGCAAAAAGTGTCTTTTGAATTCCCCATGCCTTACCTTGGATCATCAAGGCCCCCCTTAAGATTCAGACGATAGAAACAGCTGGACGATGTGTTTGACCAGTTTGGTTTTAAAACCTTTGTCTGTCAGGGATTTTTTTGTGACTTTCTTAAAGAGGTGATCGGAGCGCAGCTGTCCAATGACGCAGCTAAACAAGAGGTTGGCCAGCAAGACCGGATCTTGATCGGGAAGCACAAATCCTTTGACCTTAGCAGCCCTGAAGAACTTTTGAATTCGCTTGAGCACTTCAAAAAAACTTTTTTGAAACACATCGGCTGCAGGGGAGTGGGAACGGTCGTACTCACGAATTAAAATCAAGCCGGTGTGGCGGTCCTCCAAAAACAAGTGAATCACCTGGTGGATAAACAAGTTCAAGTGAGCGCGAAATTCATCCCTGGACTGTGGGGGCTCTAAGGTTTGCTCTGCCATCTTCAAGAAATCTTTAGCGATGTCTTCCATGCACGCCCGATAGAGTCCCTCTTTCCCATGGAAGTAATAGCTGATCAAAGACGAGTTGAGGTGAGCGGCCTTGGAGATCTCTCGAATGCCAGTTCCAGAGAGACCTTTTGTTGCAAAAAGAGGTTTTGCCGCCTTAAGAAGCAGATCAGGTGCTGACTCTTTTTGAGATCGCTTGTTTTGCGACGTGGTTTTTCTCCCCATGGTCTTAAGAAATTTAATCGATTATTTAAAAAATTCAATCAATTGATTGAATTGCCAATCCTCGGTGGTAAGATTGAAGCATTATAAAAAGGAGTTTGCTGTGGAAAACCTAGCGTTTTGGGGATATTTTCTGACCTCAGGTTACCAAGGGATTGCCATCTTAGGTAGCGTGGCTTTGGTCTTGATTTTAGGATACATGGGTGCGCCCTTTTGGCTGTGGACCCTGGGTGTGTTGGGAATCATGGTGGGATTTGGCTGTCCGCCCGTCGCCGTGGCTGTGGTTTTTGCCATTTGTTTGATCTTCGTGATCACTCCCATCCGAAAAGTGTTGGTTTCCTCTTTGGTTTTTAAAACCATGAAGGCCTTAGGGTTGATCCCTAAAATTTCTGCCACCGAAAGAACGGCTCTCGAAGCGGGTGTGGTGTGGATGGAGTCCGAGCTCTTCTCCGGGAAACCCAATTTTAAAAGAATGCTCGATCAACCCTACTCTCAGTTGACGGCTGAGGAACAAAGCTTTTTGGACAATGAAACCGAAGAACTTTGTCGCATGGTGGACGAGTACAAAACCTTCAAAACGCGAAAGATGGATGACAAGGTTTTCGAGTTCATCAAAAAGAAGGGTTTTTTGGGTTTGATCATTCCGAAAGAGTACGGTGGAAAAGGTTTTTCCCACGCGGCTCACTCTGCAGTGATTCAAAAAATTTCCTCTCACTCCATTGGCACCGTGATTTATGTGATGGTTCCAAACTCGTTGGGTCCAGCAGAACTTCTCAATCACTATGGAACTCAAGCGCAAAAAGACAAATATTTGCCTCGTCTTGCTATTGGTGATGAGGTTCCTTGCTTTGGATTGACCGAACCTACTGCAGGAAGCGACGCCGGAAACGTTCAGGCTGAAGGCGTGCTATTCAAAGGTTCAGACGGCGAAATCTACATCCGATTGAATTGGAACAAGCGTTGGATCACTTTGGCTGCCATTTCCACATTGATTGGTTTGGCCTTCCGCTTGCGAGATCCAGAAGGTCTTCTTGGAAAAGGCGAAGACCTTGGAATCACCTGCGCCTTGATCCCTTCGAATTTAAAAGGTGTTGTCATTGGACATCGCCATGATCCGTTGGGTGTGCCCTTTCACAACTGTCCCACTCAAGGACATGATGTGGAAATCAAAGCGGAAGAAGCCATCATTGGTGGCTTGAAGAATGCAGGCTTTGGCTGGCAGATGTTGATGGAGTCTTTGGGAACCGGTCGTGGGATCAGTCTTCCCGGCCAGGCAGCAGGGGGAACCAAAATGGTTTCTCGCGTGGCCAGTGCCCACGCCACAATTCGTAAGCAGTTTGGCTTGAGCATTGGAAAGTTCGAAGGAGTAGAAGAGCCTCTTTCTCGAATTGCAGGAACCACTTACTTGATTGAAGCCTTGAGAAGATATGTCTTAAGTGCTTTGGATCAAAACATTTCCCCACCCGTGGTGACCGCGATCGCCAAGTACAATGCCACCGAGCTTGCACGGCACTCGATCAATGATGGAATGGACATCTTGGGTGGCGCCGGAATTTCCATGGGCCCTCGAAACAAATTGGCCATCACCTACATTGGAACTCCTATTGGGATCACTGTGGAAGGTGCAAACATTTTGACTCGGACCTTGATGATCTTTGGTCAGGGAGCCCTTCGCGCCCATCCTTATGCATTTAAAGAAGTGGATGCCATTGAAAAAGGGGACTTGGATGGTTTTGACAAAGCCTTCTGGGGACATATTGGCCACATTGTTAGAAACTTGTTCCGCGCCATCGTATTGACAGTGACTCGTGCCCGCTTCGTGATGACTCCTTTGTCGGGTCGAAGTCATCGCTATCTTCAAAAGTTGGCTTGGGTTTCTGCAAGCTTTGCAATTATGGCTGACATCTCTATGGGATTGTTGGGTGGAAAACTCAAACTGAAAGAAAAACTCACCGGTCGCTTTGCAGACATTCTGTCTTGGATGTTTATTGCGGTTGCTGTTTTGAAACGTTACGAAGAAGAAGGTCGAAAGCCTGAAGACAAGCCATTCTTGGATTACTCTTTGGCTGTGGCTTTCCATCGCATTCAAGACGCCTTTGATGGAATTTATGGAAACATGGACGTGCCTGGACTTTACTGGCTCTTTAAAGGTCCCATCCGTTGGTGGTCTCGATTGAATTTTTACGGTTTGGCTCCTACGGATCGATTGACTCACAAGGTGGCCTCTTCGGTCATGGACAACCAAGAGGTGAGAGAGCGTCTGACCGATGGAATGTTTATCGGTAAAGATCCAGAAGAAGCCATGGGGCGTTTGGAACGTGCGTACAAAACCATTAAGGAAGCTGAAGTGGTGGAAAAGAAAATCCGCAAAGCCATCAAGGCGCGCCAACTCCAAAAGAAGTCCAAAACCTTGTTGGAGGATGCTTTGTCTAAAAATGTCATCAACAATTCCGAGTTTGAATTGATCAAACGGGCAGAAGCGTTGAGATACGACGCCATTCAGGTGGATGATTTCTCTGAAGAGGAATATGTTTCTGGTGGTCCCGTAAAATCAAAAATTGAATCCCACGGGATTTAAAATCACGAAGGCATCAATCGCGGTCCTTGCGACCGCGTTTTTTGCCCTTCTCCCAAAACTCACCTTCGACAATTTGAAAATGAAGCTTTCCATCAGATTCGCCAAAGTTGTTTTTTCCGCCCCCATGATTTGAGGGTCGAATGTTGATGCGGCGATTTCCGTCGCGTCCTTGTCTGAGAGGCGAAATGGAACGGCTTGAAGAAAATCCGGCTCCACCTCCTGAGTCTCCGGCCGGAGAAGGGGGCGTCGCGGATCTGCGTTCTTCCTCTTGGTTGTAAACTGGACCATCGATGTATTCATCGGGGGGAACTTCTTCAATCATGTCTTCATCCATCTCTTCCATGATGGGAGGTGGAGGAATGTCATCGTACTCTTCCTGGGCAAAGGCCTTGAAAGAAAGCAGCAAATAGAGCAGAGGAAGTCCCGATTTGAGATTCATGGTTTCTATTTTAGCGGATGTGTTAAAAAACACAATATGGACCTGAATCTTTGGGTGGGCTGGCCGATAAAACCACTATGGGTGCACCAAAATTAATTCATGAAATCGCAGATATCGAAAATTCCCTTAGGGAAATTCCAGTTTTTGCGGAATTTCCCCAGGAGCTTTTAAGCCCACTGGTCAATTTCAGTGAGTTTGAAGAGTTTAAAAAGAATGAGGAAATCCTCGCTCAGGGACAAATGAACGAAAACCTTCTGTTTCTTATGGAAGGAGAAGTGAGTGTCTTTGTGGATGGAGGGTTTGTTGGAAAGATTTCTGAACCTGGTTCTCTTTTGGGTGAAATGAGTGTGATTAAGCGCAGCCCTGTTTCGGCCACGTTGGTTGCGGACAGTCCGGTGAAGTTGATTGAAATCAACACCAATGGGCTTTTGAATTCCAATGCAGAACTTAAAGGCTTGTACAACTCTGTGCTTTACTGCATGTACTCTCATGTTTTGGTGGAGAAGTTGGAAAAGACCAATGAAAAGGCCAAGCGGTTTGAAGAGACCAATTACCGTTTGAAAAGTGCAGAAGCCGATTTGAAATCTTTAAATGAAAATCTCGAGGATCAAGTTCATCAGCGGATGAAGGCCCTCGAAGGAAAAATTGGTGAGTTGTACGATCAGCTTTCGCCTCTCAAAGACTCTTCTCGATTGAGCCCAGAAGATCACGGTCAAGTTTTGCATGCCCTTGAGATTCTGAATCCGATTAAATCCTTTCTTTCCAGTGGGCTCAAACTGAAAGGTCAGCGCATTCTTTATGTGGATTCACAAAAGAAGAATCATCTTTCCACCAAGCTTTCACTTGGGGGAACGGGAGCCATTCTGGATCAGGCCTTAGATTGGGAGGAGGCCAAGGAAAAACTTTCCTCTCAGAGTTATTCTCTGGTGATCTTTGATGAAGAGCATTTGTCCCATTTTGAGGAAGCTCAAAACCTTCAGCCCAGTTCCTTTTACTTGGCAGTGTTGAATGGTTTTATTCGGGATCAATTGGATTCTGTTGGCCATCTGCAGGGCGCCTTGAGATTTTTCTTTCGCTCTCAGGATAAAAAGACGCAAATTCAGAACATGTTGAGTGCAGTGACGAAAATTTTGACCGATCAGTATTTTGGTTTGGAGCCTTACATGGGTTTTGGCGCAGAGGTAAGATCTGAGCGCATCAAATCCAGCACTCAGCGAGCGGACCTTTTGGAAGAGTTGGATCAATATCTGAATACGGCGGGTGTTCGCAAAAATATTCGCGAGCGGGCGCGTTTGGTTGCAGACGAATTGCTAATGAACGCCATCTATGATGCCCCAGTGGACTCCATTGATCGAAAGCCTTTGTTCAATCATCTTCCTCGAACCGAAGAGGTGATTTTGGAGCCCAATCAGCAAGGGACATTTTCCTTCGTTTTTGATGGAACTAAGATTTTGATGGCGGTTCGTGATCCCTTTGGAGCGTTGGATTCGGCCACCATCTACAGGTATTTAAAGAACTGCTATTCTTCTGAGCCCGAAGAGATCAATGCTCAAGAGGGCAAGGGCGGAGCGGGGCGTGGTCTTCATCAAATCGTAGAGGCCTCCAGCGAGTTGATCTTTAACTTGAGCCCGGGCAGTAAAACGGAAGTGATTTCAGTTATTTACGCGGAAAAGGAGGACGACAGCGTCGAGGGTTCGCGAATTCAGCTCTTTTCAACTTAATTCTTGCCAAGCGTCAGTGGAAGTCCTATAACTTCCACCTTATGAAAAAAGAGATTCATCCCCAATTTCGCCCGGTTGTTTTTAAAGATGTCTCCTGTGACTATGAGATGCTCACTCTTTCTACGGTTCGATCCAAAGAAACCATTCAATGGAAAGACGGCAACGAGTATCCTTTGGTTAAGGTAGATATTTCCAGTCAATCTCACCCCTTCTACACAGGCCAACAGCGCTTGATTGATACAGAAGGTCGCGCTGAGAAGTTCCGTAAAAAATACGGACGCAAGTAAGACTTCTGGATCCTTCCAAAGACACTTCTCTTTCTGGCGCCAATACGGCTCGTATGGGTGCCAAGTACCTATTTTATTCTGTCACTTGTTTCGCTGTGGTGAATGCCTCTGTGAAGGAGCTTTCGCACTTGCACTTTTCGCAGGTGGTGTTTTTCCGCGCCCTCATTAGCTTGGTTTTGTGCACCTGGGGAATCCGTCAAAAAGGGATTTCTTTTTTGGGAAATAACCGTCGGTTGCTTATCGGCCGAGGAGTGGCGGGGACCATTGCTTTGAGTCTGTTCTTTTATGTGCTTCAGACTTTGCCTTTGGCCACGGCAGTGACCCTTCAATATTTGTCTCCCATTTTTACTGTTTTTTGGGCCCATTTTCTATTTCGAGAAAAGGCCTCGTTGGCGCAGTGGCTGTTCTTTTGTGGAGGCTTTCTGGGTGTCTATTTGATTCAAGGCTATGATCCTCGGGTGGATATGACCACAGCTTTGATTGGGGTGGTGTCGGCGATGGCTTCGGGTTTGGCTTACACTTTCGTGCGAAGGCTGAAATCTACGGACGATGAGCTTGTGATTATCTTTTATTTTCCCATGATCACCTTGCCGGTGATGTTTCCACTGATGGCAAAGCATTGGATTCCTCCCAACTTGTGGGAGGCGGGTTTGCTTTTGGCGATTGGGATTGCCACTCAGGGGGGGCAAATCTTTTTGACTCGTGCTTATGGTTTGAGAAAGGCCGCGGACATTGGACTTGTGAATTACATGGGTGTTCTTTATGCGGTGGCCATGGGTTGGTTTCTTTTTGGAGAGCCTTTGGGGTTGATTGCATCTTTGGGAATTCTTCTGATTCTTGCCAGCATCACCGGCGGTCAGTTCTGGGTGAAGCGCATGGAAAGAAAGCGCTTGAGCGCTTAAAAGCGATGTGTTCCGAGTGTTCTATTTTACCCCCTCCATCCATGGATGCTTCTGGTAAATGCTACTCATTTCTCAAGTTCAAAGACCTCATCAAGCAAACGCGCCCTACATTCTTGCAGACTTGCGATGAGTGCATTCTTTTTCCAAGTCCTAAAATCCATAATTCCAGACGCGTCCCTCCATAAACTCTTCGATCAAATAATTCTCATTTCTCAGGTTCAAAGACCTCATCAAGCACACTCGCCCATCCATGGGCTCACAAGAATTAGGTTTCGAGGAAGCTCACTTTCAAGTTCCACGATCCACAGAATCGGATACGTTCATCCATGAACTCTTCCGGCATTTGCCTTTCGGCAAAACGCATCCTGCTTGCCGGAGATCCCATTCTGCGAATCGTTGAACTTGAAAGCAGAATCCCACGAAACACTTCAAAAGTTTCATTTTTATAGGCGCCTATAAAAATAAACCTTTTCAAGTGTTTCTGGTTCCTCAAATTCAAAGATCTCATCGAGCAAACCTCAAGAAAACAGGATGTGTTTTTTTGAAAGAAAAATTCTTGTGAGCCCATGGATGGGCGCGTTTGCTTGATGAGGTCTTTGAACCTGAGAAATGAGAAATATCTGATCGAAGAGTCCATGGATGAACGGATCTGGAATGATGGAGTTTAGATCTTGAAAATAGAACACACTGAACGTGACCCATCAAACGATGGAAGGCAATTGAGTCGCAAAGGATTCGGACATTCATTTTCCAAGCGCCTAGAAAGCATTGCGGCGATGAATTCGGATCAACCTTTCAAACGGTTGTGATTGGCGCAAAGGACTTGAAGATTGCTTCTTCTTTGATCGCCGCCTTGTCGAACGGGAATGATGTGATCTATCTGTAGAAAATGATTGGAATTGCAGCCGGGATGTTGGCATTTGAAACTTGCATCCCTAAACACATCATTTCGTAGGCGCTTGGAAATTTGCCTAGGATTTCTTGGCCGTGTCCCTTTGAAAGCTGAAACCTCATTAATTTTGGAAGATTTAATCTGATTGCTCTCGTAGGATTTGAGTTCCTTTTCAATCAAGTTTACCAAGAGACTTTCGATGTTGTGCTTGTGTGACTTCAGTGCTTTTAGCTTTTCCAGTTTTTGATTTTGTTCGTGGGTCAGTTCAAGTCTTAAAAGAACTTTGTCTGCATATTCGGTCTTTTGAATTTTCAAAGGCGTCATTGGTTCCAAAAACATCTTTTTTACTTCTCTGGAAGATTTGTTCTCTAAGGATTTTAAAACCTGTCTTTTTTCATCCACAGGCTTGGTTCGCAGATGTTTGAAGGCGGTGGTGACTGCCGTAAGGGAAAGACTTCCTTGGTCGATTTTTTGTTTGATCTCAGGAACTTCTTTTGCAAGACGAACGCAGGCCTGCCTTTGGTAGGCAGTGGCTTCGGAATAATGGAGACCCCGAACCAAGTAGTCAAAAAGGGAATTGTAACCCATCCCCAAGTATTCGCGATGGTCTTCCATTTCTTGAAGTTTGTTTAGAATTTCGGAGGTGATACGCTTTTCCTTTTGTCGCAGTTCCAAAAGTTCCTTGTGAATTTTCATAGATCCTCTTTCTTTTGAAAGAACATTACCATGGGTTTTTGTTTTTAAATTTTCCTTCCTAGGATGACTTGTTAGACGAGTTTTAAATTTTTCCGCGATTGATCATGCAAACGAAAAATAAAGATTATGGTGTGGCTTTAAAGAGTTTTAAGGTGGGCTGTGTAGGCAACCTTGCACTTTGGTTTCATAAAAAATAAATCAGTCAAAAACCCGTCAAATAGATTTTCAAAAAAAGAAAGCCAGCGCCGCAACGCTTTCTAGGCGCTTGGAAAATGAGTGTTCGAATCCTTTGCGACTCAATTGTCATCCATCTTTTGAGGTTCCTATTCCGAGTGTTCTTTTTCCAAGTCCTAAAACCCATAATTCCAGACCCGTCCGTCCATGGACTCACAATCGTTTTCCTTTCAGGAAAATCGCATCCTGCTCGATTGAGGTCTGTCATATGGATTTTAAATCTTGAAAGTGAGCTTCCTCGAGAGCTGAAAATTTTCGAGTAGAGGTCAAACGTAAAAAGCGCCCATGAAGGACGCTTTTTTAAGAATTAAATTTTACAGCTGAAAGCCTTAGGAAAGACACACTCTTAATGACGGTCGTCTTCCACTAGGTATTTCACATCCACACGAGTTCCGGGACTTGGAGGAGTGGAGAATTCAATCTTTTTCCCATCAATGCTCCAAGTGATGTTGGGATCTGCAGGATTCAACGTGAGTTTCACGGAGCCTTCCACCGGCATTTTTGACAAAGTGATTGAAGTCACCAAGTTCAAAACTCGATGTCCAATCTTGGTCAAAGACTGAGAGTAATTGGAATCACAAACACTTCCAGTGACGCCACCAGTGAGCGCAGCCAATCCGGCGACCTGATTTCCATAATAAGAAAATCGAGAAAATTGGCGTTGGTCGTTCAAGCAATTTACATCGCCGGGTTCAATAATGATACCAAAGCCAGTGAGTCTCTTTTGTCCAAAGAAAATGGTGTTTGCAGTTGCAACCAAGGTTTCTGGAGTTGCAGTTAAGTTCTGGCCATTTCCATTTTCATCCGCATCACTCAAAATAACAATTGCAAGCTCGGCATTTTGACGGATCAAGCCGTTCATCAATCCTTTGCCCAAAGCCATCATCGAAGCCTCAAGGGGACGCTCCTTCACAGAAGGGCAATTGCTTCCGCAGTTGATTCCTTCGGGCCGAACCACGGTGCTTGAGAAAACAGTTTCATAGTTGGGTGTGTTTTTATTCAAGATGTACTGCCCACCCGTTCCCACCAAAGGTACCAATGAACCCCGTTGTCCAAAGCGACCGTTGGATGTGTCTGTTGTGGTGATTCCAATTTGCCAGTCCACATTGTCCAGAGTTCCAATAAAAGCAGACAAACGATCACCTAACTTTTGTTGCTCCAACTCCATAGATGCGGAGTTGTCGATGACAAAGAGGATGTCCACTTTGGGTTTGGAGTCTACAGGGTTTGGATAAAAGCTCTCTTCCGCAGATTTATCTTCAACAGGATTGATTTCAACCGGTGTGATCGGCTCTGCTGTTGATAAACTTTGCTGAATGTTCGCCGGAGTAAACTCCACCCCGGAACATGCCATGATTGAGAAAGTCAGCCCGCCCAAAGCCAACTTCAAAATCCATTTTTGTACGCCCATAAAATTCTCCATTCACAGATTTACTTTTGATAAGAGCAATTGGCGGACCAAGGTCGAGTCGAGATCGAAACGAACAACGCAAAGCATCAAGTCTCGAGGATAAAAACACTTTTTCAATTTGAAATGAAAAACAGAATTTTCGTGAAAGTGTTTAAGTGTTTGGTTTGCTCACGAACAGAACAGTTTTCTTAAAAATTTAAGGGAGATTTTAAAGATTCAAAGGGCATTAAAAGTTTCAAAGACTTTACATTTCGGGGATTTCGCAAAAGTTATGCGCTGCTGCATGAGGGAATTTCCCGGAATTGTCTTTAAATCTGTTTAAATCTTTCCATCATTTCCACCAAAGTTTTTTGTGTTTGTGGTTCTTTGGAGGAATGCCCGGCCTCTTGGGAAATGTGCAAGGTGGATTCTGGCCATGCTTTATGGAGTTCGTAGGCGTTTTCAATGGGGCAGACCACATCATAGCGGCCGTGAACAATTTCGCAGGGAATGTGTCGAATGCGATCTATGTTTTGCAAAATTTGATCGTCTGATTCCATCCAGATTTTATTGATAAAGAAATGGCACTCAATGCGGGCAAAGGCCAAAGCGAAATGGTCTTCGTCGTGATCTTGAATCAGCGAAAGATCTGGGGAAAGGCGTGAAGTTGAGGCCTCCCAAACGCTCCACGCCCGGGCCGCTTCATTGCGGACCTGAGGGTCTTCAGAAGTCAGTCGCTTGTAGTAGGCCATGACCAAGTCACTCCGTTCCTCTTCTGGGATGGGCGCCAAATACTTTTCAAATGCATCGGGATAAATCTTACTGGCACCTTCCTGGTAGAACCATTTGATCTCTTTCGCTCGACACATAAAGATCCCACGAAGCGCGAGCGCTTTGACTCGATTCGGATGGGTTTGTGCGTAGGTCAAAGCCAGGGTGCTTCCCCAGCTTCCGCCGAAAACAATCCACTGTTCAATGCCCAAATGCTTGCGAAGCTTTTCAATGTCTTCGACCAAATCCCAGGTGGTGTTTTCCCTAAGTTCAGCAAAAGGCAAACTTTTTCCACAGCCCCTCTGGTCAAACAAAACCGTGCGGTAAAAATGGGGATCAAAATACTGCCTATGAGAAGGAGAGATTCCACCTCCAGGGCCGCCATGAAGAAAGACGACGGGAACGCCATCCGACTTTCCCACCTCTTCAAAATAAATTTGATGAAGGTCCGAAACTTGAAGATGACCCGAGTGAAAGGGTTCCGTGATGGGGTAGAGGTTGTCTTCCATGGGAGGCTCCTTATATTTCTAAAATCGCAGTCACACCCATTCCGCCGCCGGTGCAGATAGAAATCAATCCACGACCGCCTTTATTTTCTTCGAGGATGTGAGCCAGACTCGTCAAGATTCGTGCGCCGGTTGCGGCAAAGGGGTGACCCAATGCCACAGATCCGCCTTTCACATTCATCTTGCTGCGGTCTATGGATCCGAGCGCTTCTGATCGATTCAACTCGGTCTTGCAAAATTCTTTGGAGTCCCAAGCTTTCAACGTGCAAAGCACCTGAGCAGCGAAGGCTTCATGGATTTCAAAAAAATCAAAGTCCGAAAATTTCAAACCGTTGCGATCCAACATTTTAGAAACTGCATAGGTAGGAGCCATAAGAAGGCCTTGTGCTTTGGCATCCCCATGAACGAAATCAACTGCAGCCGTTTCAAAATCCTTCAAGTAGGCGCGAATCGGAAGGGAATGTTTTTTTGCATAGTCTTCACTGCATAAAAACACACAGGCAGCTCCGTCGGTCAAAGCACTGCTGTTTCCTGCGGTCAATGTGCCACTGGAACTGCGATCAAAAGCCGGTTTAAGTTTTGCCAATTTTTCCAATGTGGTGTCAGGGCGGACATTGTTGTCTCTATCCAATCCGTTAAAAGGAACCATGAGCTTTTGATGAAATCCTTCCTCATAAGCTTTTCCTGCCGCCAAGTGAGAAGCCAAAGCCAATTCGTCTTGTTCTTGTCGAGTCACATTCCATGATTTGGCCATCAGTTCGCAAGACTCACCCATGCTCAATCCGGTTCGAGGCTCCACCACTCCTGGGGCTTGCGGCAAAAGATCCTTGGGAGAAATTTTAGCGAACTGTTTCAGGCGACCCGTCAAAGTTTTCTCTCGGTTGGCTTTGAGCATTTGATGGTTGAAGTGTCGATTAAAAACAAAGGGAATGTCGGAATTGGTGTCCACGCCGCCGGCAATACCCACTTCGATCTGCCCCAGAGCAATTTTATTTGCCACAGCCATAGCCGCTTGCAAGCTGGTTCCGCAGGCTTGAACCACATCATAGGCTGGGGTTTTGGCACTGAGGCCTGAGCCCAAAAGAACTTCCCGTGAAAAATTCCAGTCGGAAGAGTGTTTCAACACAGAGCCAGAAACAAATTCGCCAATGATTTGATCTTCAAGTCCCAACTCGGACACCAAATTTTTGGCGGCTTCCGTGAGCAACTCCTGATTTGTTTTGCCCATGTATTTTGAAAAAGAGCGGGCAAAGGGAATTCGTTTTCCGGTAATCACACAAACTTTTCGTGCTTCCATGTGAGGTCTCCTTATTGTGCGTAATCAATGGCCTGTGTTTGTCTCACCACAGTGACTTTAATGGTTCCAGGGTAATTGCATTCATCTTCAATTTTTTGTGCCACTTGCTTTGAGAGGTCCAAAGCCTTTTGATCATCCACGCGTCCTGAATCCACGAAAAGTCGAATTTCTCGACCAGCGCTCAAAATGTAAGTGGATTGAACTTCTTTAAAGCTGCGGCCGATTTTTTCAAGGTCTGCCATTTTTTGAGTGTAGGAATCCACGGTGGACCGACGAGCTCCAGGACGGGCTCCCGAAATGGCATCCGCCGCAATGGTTAAGAAGGCAAGTTCTGTGGAAGGTGTTTCATCATAATGGTGAGCTCGAACCGCATGAACCACGTCGGGCTTTTCTCCATGTTCCAAGATGAATTCTGCACCGATCACAGCGTGACCACCTTCTTTGGAGTGATCCATGGCTTTTCCAATGTCATGCAAAACTCCCGAGCGGCGGCCTCTTTCCACTTCCAACCCCAGCTCGGCACTCATCAATCCGCACAGCCACCCCACTTCTCCCACATGGAAGTATTGGTTTTGAGAATAGGAATAGCGGTATCTCAATGCGCCCAACATGGAGCGAATGGATTCGTGAAAATTTCGAATGTTTAACTCTTGAGCGATTTTGTTGCCGTCTTTGAGAATTTTTTTGAAAAGTTGCTTCTTACATCTCTCTACGGTTTGATTGACGATGTCTTTGTCCACCTTCTTGAGAGTGGAAATTTGATCCAAGACCAATCTTCCAAGTTCTCGTCGAACAGGATCAAAACCCATGACAGCGGCATTGGAATATTCCTGGTAAAAAACAATATCTACGCCACAGACCTTTTCGATGTACGAGCGCAGTTCCGAATCACTTCCAAAAATTTGGTCTTTGATGGCGCCATCTTTAAAGTGAACACTTTGAATTCCCCGTTCCGGGCAGTAGGGGCGAGCAAAGCGGTTGAGCGCAATAGAGAGAACGCGCTGGGCTTCCCGCTCGGCATGGATCTCCGCATTTTGTTCAATCCACTGTGCTTTTTTGGTCCCAATGTTTTTCGCTTCCTGGGTCAGTTGAGCCGATACAGACTCTTTCAGTTCTTCGATGGGTGTTTGGACCTTGTCTCGCAGCCCCTCTGAAAACTTTTGATTCAAATCTTTTTCACGGTCCGTCAGTTGCTGGATGCGCGCGGTTCTTTGATCTAAAAAATTCTTTTTGTTTTTCAGTTGATCTTCGCGGCTTTGCAAACGGCGACGTTGAGATTCGTAATTTTCAGTGAAACTCTCTTCCTCTTCGGCCAGCTGACTGTTCAGTTCGTCGAACTGCGCCTGTGCCAACAAAGCCTCGGACTCCACCTCTTCTAAGTTTTCATCCTTGAAGTTTTCGAACTCTTCTTCAGTGGCTTTGATTTGGATTTCCGCAGCCAGCTCCGCATCTTGAATCAACTCTTGAGCCTCAATCTCCGCAATTTTAAGGCGTCCGCGCAAATTGAGGTAAGCGATCAAAAAGCCAAGAATCATTGCAACAAAAAAACCAAGTACAAAAGGTAAAATTAAAGTGGTCATAATCGTTTCACTTTAACACAGAGCCGAGTTCTGAGTGACCTCCATTCAGGCTGGCGAGCCGCATCAAACGCCGTTTTTCCTCAAAAATCCCGTCTGAAATTCCGATGGAGAGGGGTGATTTTTTCCATTTCCAAAGAGGAGTAGCTTTCAGATGGCTCAAGACAATTCCAAGCGATTAAAGAAGGGTGAAAAATTGCTTCAAGAAGGTGCGGTGGGAAACTCCGTATTTTTCGTCCAGTCGGGCAAAATCCGAGCCTACTTGGAGCGTGGTGGCCATCCTTTAGAAGTTGCGGTGTTCGGTCCTCAGCAGGTGATTGGCGAGCAGTGGCTGTTTTCTCAAGCCAGAAGCGCATTTAGCTATGAAGCCACTCAGGAAACGCACGTGGTTGAAATTCCTTTGGACGTTTTGAAAGTTCACATGGAGAAAATGAATCCGGCTTTAAAAATGATCTTTAAAAGTATGGGTGATGAATTGAAAAACGCCCGGCAAATTCAACGCTCTAAGGTTTTAGAAGGGGACTTTTCCCCCATGCCGGCCGCTCAGTTGGCAAAGTCTTTGAGTTTGATTCATTTGGCGGCTCGCCACTTGGGAAAGCCCACTGAAAATGCCGTGGAAGTGGATTGGAATCTGTTTCGACAATCTTTACAGAAGTTTTTTATGGAGCCTTCTTCGCGCGTATTTCAGTGGATGCGGTTGTTTAAGAAAAAAGGCTTTGCCCAATTTGAAGAATCCACCAATGACGAGGGGGAGCTGGAGTTGGGAAAAATCCAAATGCTCGACCTTCAAGGAATCGAGGATTTCGCAGAGTTCTTTCAGCACTATTATTTCAAAAGCCCCAACCATGAGTTGATCACTTTCGAGGAGACCCCTTGGAAGGTGGCTCAAATCATGGCCGACTTGGGCGTGGGCAAACCTGTAGATCACCGAAAGTCCACCCACTTGGAATTTGGTGAAATCAGTGACGCCTATAAAAAGCGTTTTGGTCTAGAATTCAAAGCCAGTTTATTTGATCAATTGGAGCGCAAGGGATTGTTTGTAAAACGACAATCCCACGACGATGGGCGCTCCACAGTTGCTTATGACTTGGAAGAGTTTCAGCGAGTGGCTCGGTTTTGGGATCTGTTGAAGGAAATCAAGGCTTGGAATGAAAAGGGTGAAGTGTCTTTGAAAGACGATGCCCCTCAGGGCGCTGTGGGCAGTGCCACACTCATATGTCCTTCTTGCCAAGGGGAACTTAAAGAGGAACATAAATTTTGTCCGGAGTGTGGATTCAAATTGGCGGCTTAAGCGGCCTCAACCGTTTTTCGCTTTGCTCTGGGCGTAATTTTCTCTCATAAAGTTGCGCGCATGTTTTAGGAAGTGATCATTGATTCCAAAATATGTGGTGTGAACCAAATACCTTCCATCTTCAGAAGGATGAGGTTCTGTTTTGTAAACACGAGCGGCCAAACATTCATTGGGGGCCTCATCGAAAATTCCTTTTCGAAGAAAGAAAAATGACCCCTCTTTGAAAGGTGTCGACGTATTGATGGTGGCCCCAAATTCTCCTAAGTGATCCAACTTTGCAGGCTTTGAAAGATGAAGTCGCATGGAGGGCTTGATCCAACCTAAATTTTTGAAAGTGTAAACCGTATTTCTGTTGCCGAGGATTTCAGCCAAGGTGACGCAAATGGCTTTTTGATCCACCGGCTTAAGAATGAAGGCTTTGATATTGTCGCACTTGAGCCATTCTTCATTTAAATGGTCTTCGCGCTTGGACATCAAAATGATTTTGAGTTCCTCAGGAGACTTGATCATACCGGCTTTGATGGTTTTTTCGATCAAACCGGTCAGCCAGGGTTCAAAATCTTGAGAGACAAAGGCAGTGTCAATCACAAGAGCAGAAAGTTTATTGAGTTTTTTGGCCTCTGGAATTTTCTCAAGTAGGACATTGGAGGTTGCGGGTTCGAATTGCAATCGAATGCGGTTTTCATCCAAATTATCAAAATGCACCAGAAAACCTTGCCAATCTCCCACGGAGTTTTTCACAAAGAGAACTTTTGAAGACGTCTTTTCAAACAGGGCGTCTTTGAAGGCAGATTCATTGAGGGGGAGGTCAAAAATATTCCACCATATGTTTTGAGTGTTCAGAAAAATTTCATTGGAGGGATGTCCGCAAAATTTCGCGAATTCCGTAGGCTCAAAAGAAATGTCCAAAAGATTTTTCGAATCTCTTTCCACTTCAATGGTGAAGGGGCCACCTGGAAGGTCTACCATTTCCGTCGGGTTCGGAGAAAAACCCTCTGGGACTTCAGATTCTCCTAGTCCGATATCATGGAAAAGCGCGTAGGTGTAATTGAAGGCCGAGACGCGATCAATCCTTCGCTCAATCAATTCCACCAGACCCTTGCCGTGATTTTCGTCACGGTCCACAATGGCAACGGATTGTGATTCTTTGTCGGCGTTGGATAGGAAAATGTCATCTGGATTGTAGGAAAATTCACTGGGACTGTCATTGAGGATCCCGTGGTACTTTGGATCCGAGCTCAACCATTTGCGAATGACGGTAACCTCTTTCTTGCGAACTCCAAAAAAGAAAAAGTAAACCAAACTTTCACCAGGAAGATCGGGGTGAGGTTCGTTCTTAAAAACCTTTCCATAAAAACGGATGATTTCTTTTGAACCCGGCGGTTTTAAATAAAACTTTCCACGAACACCGGGCTTCAACGGGGAGCGATTGCGAATGGCCAATGCACAGTCATTGAGTCTTTCTAAAATAACGATTTTAGAAAGCTCCATATCATCATGGGTTTCTTGAGAGAATAAAAAAGAAGGAGATGTGAGGCTTGGCAGGTTTAAAAAGATCTCAAGCTTTTGCATAAATAAAAGTCGATCCAAAGGAAGCAGCAATAGATCTTCAAGAGAAGGAGTCAGTAGAGCAACCTTATCCATGTCGTCTTCTTCGTATCGAAGAGCCATGATGCGCGTGCGATTGTCTTTGGGCCAATAGCCCATGCGTCGTGTGAAGTTAAGGCAACGAGGGGCAAACTCTGAGATCTTTCCATCAACAGAATCTTCGCACACCACGATCATATGAACTTCACTGAACAGTCGAAGATCACCAACCCCTTCTTCCGAATCTTCTTCTTGAGGCACCTCGTCGCCTTCTTTTTTTTCTTTAAAATAAAGCGCTTCAAATTCAGCGCCCGATTGAAATCCGGCGAATCGAAGGTCGTCTCCAACGGTGTCTTGGCAGTGCTTCTCGATGTCTCGAAGTAGCCGTTGATCTTTCGAAATCGCAACAATATTCGGCATGTAGGAAATCCCTCTCTATACCATTAAAAAGGGGGAACTCCAGGAGATCAAGGATGGAGCCGGGCGGAGGTCCAGCCGTCTTTAAACTTGCTAAAGACAAAACGATCATGAAGGCGTGCGGGATCTGCGATCCAAAGCTCCACGTGTGAGGGAATCAAAAGGTATCCTCCCCAGTTTTCAGGAAGAGGAATTTCTTTATTCGCAAAATCCCTGCGGGCTTTTTCAACCGCTTCAATCATTTGCTCTCGACTTTCCACGGGGGTGGACTGGCGGGAAACGTGTTGGGAAAGTTGGCTTTCCCGGGGGCGGGTGGCCCAATAGGCTTCGGAAGTTTCCCGTGAAGTTTTCTGGACGGATCCGGAAATGCGCACCTGTTTTCCAAGAGGGTCCCAGTAAAAAACCACCTCGCAAAATGGGTTTGCGGACAAGTCTTTGCCCTTTTGACTGTCGTAGTTGGTGTAAAAGGTGACTCCTTCGTCACTGAGGTCTTTAAACAGCACAATGCGGTTGTGGGGACGTCCATCGGGAGAAAGGGTGGCCAAGGCCATGGCTCGAGGCTCTCGCAATTTTCCCGAAGCCTCCGCTTCTTTAAACCAGGATTCAAAGGTCTTTAGGGGGTCTTGATCGAGGAGATCTTGTGGATTCATGAGCGCACTCTTTTCCAAACAGGGTTTTGGAGTCAAATTAAATGAGCGGGTCCAGAAAGACAAAAAAAACCCCACGAAATCTTCGCAGGGTTTTTGAGAAATTTGATATTTCGCAAATTCTTAGTTGAGTTTCAACAAATTGCAAGGCTCGCCCGCAAGCTTTTCCACTCGAGCAAGTGCATCCGCCTGATCAATTTTCAAAACTTTTGCCAAAGCTTGAGCCCAGGTGTTTTTATCCAAAGCTTTTCCTTGGTTGGTTTCAATGAGAGCTCCCACTTCAACCACCATTTCTCCCAAATTCTTCAGAGAGTCTTCATTTGTAATAGGCTCACCGGCTTGGCAAGATTGAACAACCGCTCCACCGGCGTTGATGGCTTTCAAAGCATTGTCGAATTTCAAGCGGTCTGTATAACTTTTGAAGGTTTTACGAACCAAAGGAACCAAGCCGTCTTTTCCGTTGCAGGTCAATTTGGCTTCGGCAGCAGTCAATTGTTTGCCTTGAGCCAATGCTTCCAAATTTGCAGTCAAGGCTGCGTCAGTTTTTGAAGCCTTAGCAGGAGCTTCTGCAGTGGTTTTTGCAGAAGGAGCCGTGCGAACAGGTTCTGTTTTTGGAGCCAATCGAGCCCTTTGGGCCAATGCTGTGCTGGAAAGCATTCCAAGTACAAGGGCAGCGATAAGAGAGCGTTTCATGTCATTCCTCCTAAGGACGTATAAGTTCGAAACCAAACAAGCTTTTCAGAAGCAATCACCGGGCCAAGCCCTCTTCCCCATCAGTCTGGATTCAGGGGAGCATAGTGCCAAAATTGGTCCTTCTACACAATGAAAGGGGCCTGAATTGTCTCTGGTTTTGAAAATTATGGAATCAACCCTGTAAGACTTCCAAAAGGGAGGCCTTCTATTGATCGATGGATAGGGCTTTTTCATGGGCACTTTGGACCTTGATAAAGGCTCGGTAGGAGAGCGCTTCTTTATTTACGGCTGCCATGGTGAGGGCGAGCGCGGCCAAACTTTGAGCGGCATTGAGGGTGAGTGCGCCGGAGGACACCGCTTGTCCCGGGTGCTCCATAAGTTCCACATTCAACTTTTCCCACATCTGGGACTCCAGTTTATCCAAAAGAGCAACATTTTCAGAGCCTTCAGAAAACAGAGTTTTAAAATAGCTATTGAACCACAGCAGATTTTTAGAAAAGACGGATTTGATTTTTTTAATGGAATGGCCCTGGGATTTTAGAGTTTCCAAGTAGAGAAATTGGTAAAGGGCCATTTGCTCCACAAAACTCATTTCAATTTTAGAACTCAGATGAAGAGGGGTTCTTGCTCCACACTCGAGGGGGAGTCCAGCCTCCAGGATCAGTTGGGTGTAACCTTGAAGAGCGTCTGTCCCAGAAACACTTTCACAACGAGCGGAACCGGAGCTCAGGTCGTTTTTTAGCTCCTCGTGAAAAACAAAAATTTCTTTTTCCAAGCTTTGATCGGTCTTTGCAATGGAGGGGACAATGTTCTCATCCCACCACTGATTGAAAGCTTCAAGCTCTTTGCCGGCGGTGAAATTTTCAGGAAGGGTTTGCACCAAGTATTGGAGAATTCCTTTGTAGGGAACCGTTTCGCCTCTGTTGTTTTTCACAGTGCCTTGCAAGTAGTTTAAAGGAAGAGGTGCAGAAGACAGCCAGTCCGTGGGACTCCACCATCCATAAAGACTGGGGCTTTCACAAATATTTTTATATTCTTTTGGAACCATGCGTGGCGGATGGAATTTAACATCTCGTCCATGGATATTTTCGATCATAAAATGGGGAGTTGTGGAGGAGGAGACAGCTTCCTTTAAGGTGTCTGAAAAGCTCCATTGGTCTTTTATAGTTCCCGCCTCTGGGCCGCAAGCCAAGGACGCCAAGAAGAAATCATAATTGTCGCGAAGAAGAATTTTTGGGAAGGCCTCTTTAAAATTTCCATTTTTGTGGGTCTTTTTTGCAAGACTGTTGAAAAAGAATCTTGCGCCGCTTTTTACATCCCCTTCATATTCCGGAGTCATCATGGAAGGTTGCTTTTCTCCCCGGCGTTCCCAATAAAGATCCGAGAAGATCACGCGGTAGATCTGTTTGGTTGCAACAACAGACTCCAGGAAGTCTTGATTTTTGATGCTCCAAGAATTTAAGGATTGATAAACTTTCTGGTGACTCAATTGCCGCCATTCTGAATTGAGTTTTGAGTTTGCTTGGAGCATTTTTGCCAAATTGGGCCCGCGGCATTCGGGACCCATGTCAGACGGTCGGCCACTGCAGTGAGGAGCCGGTTGAAATTCGCCAAAGTTCGATTTTTTGAGCACCTCAAAATTAGCGCTGAGATCTTGTAAATTGTAAGTTAAACTTCCTTTTTCCGGAGAGAAGGGGTTCAAGTTGACCAGGAAAAATTCTCTCAGTGAATGTTCCAGATCGACAATTTTATAAGAAAGCTCAAAGGCTCCAAAAAATAAAAGCATGCTGCCCGCACTGGACACCAAAGAGATCAGTCCGCGACCACGTGTGGACTTGCTGGCAAAGCGTGCGCCGATTTTTAATTTTTCGGAAAGTTTAAAAACGTCCCAGCCTTTTTGAAACATCCACGTCATTGCGGAAATCAGACTCCCTGCCATAACCGCATGCCCCACAAGGGGAACGATGGTCAGAAACAGTTCTTCGCCGGACCAATTGTTGTAATAGCGGTCACAGGCTTCATCATCTCTTTCGAAACTTCCATTCTTACGGTAGCTGGCAATACCCATGCATTGTTTTAAGTCTGGGTCCATCAGCATGCGACCCAAAAGAGAAGAGGCAATCAGTCCAGCAGCCATTGCGGCGTTTTGAACCATAAACCCTTTCCAGCCGCCCACATCTTTGGTCATTTTAAAAACCCATTGGCTGGCCACAAGAAAAGCCGGAAGCATCAGCCATCCCACAGGATCATTGAGTGAGTCTAGGTAGGCCTGCCAAGCTCTGGGTTCATTTGGAAAGTCCGTGGCAAGTGTGAGGTAAGCCAAAACTCCCATGGCCATGTACATGGCGATTCCGATTTGAGTGGATCTTCCGACGGCGTTGACTCCAGGAGCTTTTGATTCGAAAGCTTTGGCCTGCTTTTCTTGAAGTTCAGCGATGAGGGACTGATCGCCGTTTCGAACGGCCTCACGGAGTTTCCTCATGTTTTCTTTTTGCTGTTCGTCCCAGGTGACATTCTTCATGATTTTGGAAGGAAGCAGTTTTTGTGAGCCTTGACCCGGCAAGTGGGTTGCTTCTTTGGAGGTCCACTCAACGACTTTGTTTTGTATATCAACCAGTCTGCCTTCAAATTTTTTCAAATCTTCAGTGAATGCCCACGCTTTCGGAGCTTCGCCGGCTTTGGATTCGGCATAGTAAATATCGATGGGCATTCCATTGGGCCCCTTAACGCCTTTAAGGGTCTGGATGTTGCGTTTTTCAGAGGAAGAGGTGGGTGTGCGGTTCGAAGGACTTCCTTGAGCCAGGGACACCTGTCCTTGAATCAAAATGAGACACAAAAAATAAGTCCAAATCTGAGGCCACTTCATAAGGTTTTTTAAAGCAAATCTTGTGCCCGAGAGATGGGTCCTCGGGGGGTTGTATGGGATTTCTATTGGGCTTTGTTTGCAGCGGCCGAAAACGGGCACTGGGCTGACTCGGGATTGATCATGCACTCTGTGTAAAAGCCTCGGCCGTGGAAGAGATTCAACCACCCCTGAGAGGCCTGAATAAGGGGGCGAATTTCAGGGTTTTCACTACTGCCGGCATCTTCGGTGAGAATTCCGGTCTGAAGCCAGTTCAGCTGTTCTTTGAGTTCGATGAGTCGAAGGATTTGAGTGTTGAGCTTCTGTTTTGCCGTTGCTGGGAAGAAAAGATCTCGTCGTTCAACGAGGGACTTAAAAAGCTTCAACTCCTCATTCAATTCGTTTTGAATCTGTTCAAATCTTTGAGTCATCAAATGGGTTGAATCTTGAATGTGAAGAGACGCATCCGCCAACAGATCATTGAGCTTTTTTTCATTGAGCCTTTTCAGACTGCGTGTGCGACGAGTTTCAACGTGGTTTGTTGTCTGTTGGTCGAGATCCATGGTCAACCGTTGTTTCGCAAGAGCATACAGCAAGGTGGCTTCTTGCAAACGAACTTTCGAGTCATAAATGTCTTCGAGCTTTGCCGTGAAGGAATCGTTTCTACGTTCTTCACGCAGCTGAAAGGCATCGTCCATTGCACGGTAACGACCTTCAAACTGGTACTTCATAGGCACCTGCTTTTGTTCGCGGTTTTTTTGGTAGGCTTTGCCCACCTGATAAAGAGAAATATAAGTGGTGTTGAGATTCAATTGATTGACGGAGCTTCGGGCACTTCGAATGCTGGAGGTCATGGCGGCTGTCCACTCGTGGGGAATTAACAATGTGGCCACTCCACCCACAAGTCCGCCCAGTGCACCTACGATAAATCCAGGAGGGAAAATTGTTCCTGCAGCAACGCCACCGCTGACCATCCCGGTTACGAGAGTGGCAAATTCTCCGGTGGCCAGACGCAAACGCCAGGTATTGTAGATCCAGTCTCGGGTTTGTGAAGGGTTTTGAAAAAGTAAAATTTCAAAGGCCTTATCGAGCACTTTCAAAAACAACTCTCGCTCTGGAGCGGTGGATTGGAGAGAAAGAAGTTTTAAAATTTTAAAATCTTCCAAGATTTTCGATTCGTTTTCATCCGGGTTCAGTTGGAAAATGGCTTCCTTCCAAAGTTGCGATCCCGCTTCCCAGCCGACGAAAGTGATAAAAGAAACCGCACCGGAGTGGAGAAACTCCACCAAGAATTTTTTTGAAATGTTTTGAGAGAGCACTCCGTGCAGTTCTTGAAAGGCCTTTCCCATGGGAAGTGAAATGGCGCCGGCGCCCACCATTCCTGAGTAAATCTCCATGTCGTTGACAATTTGATCAGCAATAGTCCAAAGAAGTTCCGAGTCAATTTCGTGGTTTTGAAGGGGGCCCAAGTTGGATTGTTGGCGGTAAGTTTCGACGACGGCGAGAACCCAAATTAAAGACATGGTTTGAAGAGGGTGGGCCAGGCCTTGGGATTTTTCAAAAACTTTAGAAGGTGCATTCGCAAGTTTTTTAAAAGCCGGTGAGGTGCGGGTGATGGTTTTAAGATCTTCTTGAAATTTTTTGAACGATATTTCTGAGGTGCTCTTTGAGGTTGGTGTGGTTGCTGAAAAGGAGGTCTCTTTTCCAAAGGCGAAGGTGGGCATCACAAGAGACCCCACCATCAAAAACTTTGTTAAAGATTTAAAGACCGATCTTTTCACGAAAGGAACTCCTATCTTTTCTTCGCTCTGCGAACTGCTTTGCGAGCCGCATCTTTTGCATTGCGAGGATCAGAAACGCGACCCACTTCTCCCGGAATGGATTTCAAGCCTTTCGGAGGCGTGCTGAGGCGTTCGGCTTGGTACACGTCGAACTTGCCCAGTTCAATTTCACGTGAAGCCACTTCCTTTCCTTTTGAATGGACTCTTAAAGTTCCTCCGGATTCGTCTGCCTTCAGATCAAATTTGATTTCTAAAGTGCTTCCTTTTTCAAAGTATTCTTCATGATTGACACTGACGTCGGCCAAAATATTTTTTATGGTGCTAGAAGCAGAGCTTCCAATGCTTCTTGCTCCGCCCCCTGGGGAATAGCCATTTCGTGCAACCATATAGTAAACCGAAGGATCCACTTTGATTTCAACACGCCGGTGATCTCGAACAGATTCTATTTGTCGGTTCACAAGTCTTCGGGCCACTTCGACGGTTTGGTCAAAACTTAAAGAGTTCATGACCACAATTTGATCTTTGATTCGATCTATAAATTCCACGGACACTCCCGCATCCCTCATGATTTTTGTAATCACCATTTTGTCTTTGGCTTCGGGGCTTTTTCCATTGAGAGATCCTTGATCCAAGCCATATTTGGTTTCGATCTGGGAATCGCTCATTGCCAGTTTGTCATAGGAATACTCGGCACCCCAATTGGCAGAGAGCACCACCTCGGAATTGCGAAGATCGAGAGGGCGACCGCGACCATCTTTGGAGATTCCCGAATCCAAAAGTGTCAAAAGAGAATTGAGTTCTCTGGGACCCAGTTTGTCAATTTCTGCCAGATGAATGGTGGCATTGGGGCGTTGTCGCACTTCATCAAGCATCCCACCTTGCTCGGAATCCACATATCCACCAGCAATTCCAAAGAAGGCATTTTTAAAAGTTCCGGCATCCATTTGTGCAAAATTCACAGTGATGGGAGAGCGTCCTTTTCCTTCGCGCAATTCTGAGGTGAGTTCTGCGTAAGTGTCTTTTCCAAGTCCCGGTCCACCCACAAGCAGGGTCAAGGCTTTAGGGCCCCGACGCGGTCCCAAATCTGCCGAGGAAAGACGAACGAATTCCAAGGCGCGATCAATGGCGGAATCTTGACCCACAAGAATACTTTTTAAGGTACTTTCTCTGCGCTCAAGGTGTCTTTTTGGAGATTCCGCAAGAATATCTAAAGGAATGCCAACCATTTGTCCCACAAGTTTTAAGACCTTGATGCGATCAATGATTCCGCGGGGGGCCTCTTTTAAATTCGCCAGTTCAATTTCGTGTTTGATTTCTGCAATTTCAAATTCCAGTTTGCGCTTTTCTTCCACTTGATTTTCGCTCAAGTTTCTTAGTTTTTTGTAAAGTTCAGGCAGCTGTTCTGAAAGTTTTTTTGCCTTTTCTTTGGATTGAATTTCTTCATGTTCTGTCAGCAAAGAAGTGAGCTCTTTTTTGAGCTCTTCAATTTTTTCCTTGGTTTCTTCCGGATCCGAAGTGAAATCCAGCTCTTCTTGGTGCAGCTGAATGGATTTCTTAAGGGATGAAATTCGACCCTCTAAAATTTTACTTTGAACATCGCCTTCTTTCATTTCTCGAGCTTCCGAACTCATCACCTGATCCAAGATCTCTAGAGCTTTTCGATTGTAAGAGTCCGCCGCAAAATTTAGTGGGACTTGTTTGGCGATTTCTTCAATGGCGGATTGCAAAACTTTGACCTGGTAGAAATCCGTATAGGACTTCAATTTGTCTTGAAGAACCCGAACAACGGATTCATGGGTAGGGGCAGGAAGGTTGATGGAGGTGTGACGGTCTTTCCAGGCTGCATCTTTTTCCACAAATTCTTTGTATTCATAATCCGTGGTGAAACTTCCAATTTGAATTTTTCCTTCAGCCATCAATGGTTTCAGAGCATTGGGAAGGGTGGCCCCATCTTTAAAAATTTTATGAACCTCGTCGATCATCAAAATGGCCTGAGGATTTGCTTTCAAAAACTCTATTAAATTTTTTGATCGCTCTTGAACTGCGTGAGCTTCACCGGCCAAGAAGGCTTCCACATCTAAAGCTAGAATTACTTTTTTGCTTCCCGGTTTTTGTGCCAAATGAAGAGCGTATCCGTTGATCAAGGCGGACTTCCCGGCCCCTCGTGGAGCGATGCCCATGACAGAAAGACCTTTTTTTCCTTCAAAAATTTGATCCATTTGGGCCATCAAATGTTCGCCGCCGACGTAGGGTTCAATTTTTCCTTCAAGGGCTTTCTCAGTGAGGTTCTCTATGAAGTCTTTCACCCTTGGATCCAATTTGAGTTCTAAAACCTCTCGGGTTTCCATAGCTTGAGGGGCCTCTTTGGTTTCGGATTCCTTTTTTCCGAAGCCCAACCAGCTTAAAGGGCCGGCATAGGCCGATGTGGAAAGGGCCAGGGTTAGAACCAAAGGGATCAGTTTTAAAGATTTTTGAGACATAAATAAAGTCCTCCACCTTGAAATATCAGCAAGGTTCATGCCTGGGGCTCTAAAGGTCTGAAATTGTGGAATTTCTTAGGAATTGAGGGCTTTTTAAAGGGGATTGAATCTTTAAGGCGCCAAAGTCGGGTTGGGGAGGCCCCTAGGGGAAGTTTGCGTTTATGGGGCATTCTTGTGTGGCCCCTTACTTTAGGCGCCTGTCGAACAATTTTTGGCACTGTCTGCGCCAAAAGCACCGCCGAAAAGTACCTGCCTCCCTTTTGCGATAGGCACCACATATCGCAAAAGGGAAGCAGGTACTTTTTGGCGACTAGCCCATGGGGCGACCACCCAAAAGGTGAACGTGAAGATGGGGTACAGACTGGCCGCCATTTTCACCAATGTTGGTGACCAAGCGGTAGCCCTCTGAATCTAGGCCCAAGCCATGGGCTAATTTTTTTGCGACCAAAAACAAATGTCCTAAGGTGGCCTGGTCCTCTTTTTCACTGTGAGCAATGGATTGAATTTCTTTTTTTGGAATGATCAGCAGGTGAACCGGTGCTTTGGGATCAATGTCTTTCAGCGCAAAACAAAGTTCATCTTCATGAACAATCTCACCTGGAATTTCGCCCTTCAAAATCTTCGTAAACAAACTTGCCATGTTTCATCCCTCCAATCACCGCACCGCAAGCAGAGAAAGGTGCCAGGCACCAAAATCTGTAATCGGTGCGTTATGCGCTTTTACATCTGTTTGTAGTCGGGGCCGGATCCGCCTTCGCGGGGAGTCCAACGCGGTCCCAATACGTCGGTGGCTTTGCAGTCCACGCAGTTGGGGGCATTCACCACCAACTTGTCGCCTTGGCGTTCATAAACTCCCGCCGGACAAACATGAGAATAAAATTCCGCAACGTCTCCGGGAATGTCTTCGCCCACAATCAAATGTTGTGGAATGTCGTCTCGGGTTTTGTTTCCTGACAAATAAACAGCGTCCACTTTGCTTAAAGAACCATTGGGAACTTTAAAATCCCCTTTGCCAAACTCTTTCCACTCGGCCGCATCATCCAAATTGTGAGTGTCACTTCCATCTCCAGGAAATGCTCCTCCGGTCAAAGTCATCAATACGGACTTCACTCCACCCATATAAAACCCGCTCTTAAAAGCGTGTCTCATGTTGCGAACCTTTCGAAGGTCTTTCATAAAATTACTGGAGTGAATGGCTTGATCATAAGAGCTCAATGCACTTTGAGAGACGTCTTTCTTTTTTAAGGCTTCAAAAATGCTTCGTGCAGCCATGATTCCTGAAAGCATGGAGTAATGAACGCCCTTCAAGGCCGGCACGTTTACAAAACCTGCAGAATCTCCCACTACCAAAGCACCGTTTCCGGTGAGGCGCTGAGGAATGGAATGAAATCCACCTTCAGGAATGGTCTTCGCTCCCCATTCCAAACACTCTCCACCTTCGAGAATTTTTTGAAACAAAGGATGAGCCTTCATCGCTTGAAGCCGTTGGTGCACATCCATGTTTGCTTGCTTGTAATCCAGCCCTGCTACCAAACCAAAAGAGACCACATCATCGGCCATGGGATAGAGCCAGCTTCCGCCAAAAGTATCTTTTGGAAGTGGCCATCCCAGAGTGTGAATGATGTCTTTGGGCGCGGATTTCACCTTCCAAAGTTCCTTCACACCCAATGCGTAAATTTGCGGATACTTTGCGGAAATGTTTTGCCATTCGAAAAAGGCCTGAGCCAAGGGGCCGCGAGTGCCTTCACTCAAAACCACCACTTGAGAGCTGATGTCTGTTGCGGGCATCGCTTGCGCTCCCGGTTGTCCATCCCTTCCAAGACCTGCGGGAGTGGTGCGCACACCAACCACGCGATCCTCTTCCACAAGAAGAGAGTCCGCAGGAAAGCTAGTTAAAATATTTACTCCAAGGCCTTCGGCCTTTTCGCCGAGCCATCTTACCATTTCGCAAATGGAAGCCACATAGTTCCCGTGGTTTTTCATGGTGGGGGGAGTTGGAATTTTTAAAGCCGAAGTTTCGGTCATGTAGTAAACACTTTCCGCAGTGACGGGACGGCGAAAAGGAAAATCTTTGATGTCCATTTCTGGAAAAAGAGTTTGAAATCCAACGGGATTTACCACAGCACCAGATAAGCTATGTCCCCCAAGGCCTCCTGCTTTTTCAAGAACTCCAATTTCGATTTGATTCAATTCAGGGTCTTCTTTGCAAAGCCTTGCAAGTTCAATGGCGCCACTGAGTCCTGCGGGTCCCGCACCAACGAAAGTCACATCAAAGGGAACCACTTCGTCTCCTTGAGGCGCTTCACGAACAATCAGTTTTTCAGTGGGCAAAGGCTGTTGAAATTTGGCCGGCACAAAGCGCTGGGACATGGAATTCTCCTCTCAAATGGATGACCTTCAATTGGTATTCAATTTGATGGATTTTGTCCAGTTCAACTCGGTGCTGTATGGCCCAAAAGCCGATCAAAGCTATTGAGTAAGAGTCCTTCTTTCAGTCCCACTTGAGGGGCATGAATGCGGGAAAGGCCAAAGATGCGGCAGGTCTCATCGACAAGGCAGGACGCGGGTAAGATCACATCTGCTCGATCTTTGTTCAATTTCAAACGCTCCAGGCGTTCCTCGAAACTCAACGAAAAAAGTTTTTCGGAAATTTTTTGAGCGGCTAAATTTGAAAATTCCCGTCGAGATTTTGCCAAATGAAGTCGATTCGCCAAGCGCGAAAGACTTTTGATGTTTCCTCCCGTTCCCACCAAAGACAATGGAGGCTTATGGGAGTCAATGGTGCTTTTGAGCCTTAAGAGGTGAGGTCTTAAATGCAGTCTAAAATCTTCCATGGATTTGGAAGAAACTTTCTCCAACAAGCGAACGGTTCCAATGGGAAGGCTGAAGATTTGATCTTTAAAGCAAAACTCCACACTTCCGCCTCCAATGTCCATGCACAAAGACAAGGGAGCCACATGGGGAAGTCTTTGGTAGAGCACATCACGAAGCAGTCGGCCTTCCTCCAGCCCATCAATGATGTCAATTTGAAGCCCCGTGGCTTCAAAGACTTGATTTAAAATTTGATCTCTGTTTTTGGAATTTCTCAACGCGCTGGTGGCTACAATGCGCACGTACTCCACGCCCAAATCCAGGAACATCAACTTCCAATCGATAAAGGCTTTTAAAAGTTTAAGTCGCGTGACCTCTTGAATCTCTCCATACAAAAATGCATCTTCACCCAAACGAAGGGGAGCGCGGTCTTCAAACAAGGTGCGCGAATGTTGAAAGTCCCGACCTTCTGCAATCAGGCAGCGAATGGCATTGGATCCCACATCCACAACGGCAACGCGGTGAGAATCAGCTCTCACGGTTGGCCGCCTGGTAAGCTAAACTTTGCGCACGGGTTTTTTCCGCCAAATAAAAATGGCTTCCCATTTCGTCGGATTTTTTCGAGCCCTTCAAATGGTAGTTTCCATTGGAGTCCATGATCCATCCCAGGCGTTCATCTCTTAAGAGCATGTCCAAATACTCCCATATTTTTTCTTTGTGCGGAAGTTTTTCGATGGGAGTGGCCACTTCCACGCGCCGGCTCAAATTGCGATTCATCCAATCTCCTGAGCCAATATAAAATTGACCCTCGAGCAAAGTGGCCTTTCCAGATTGAAAAAGAAAAACACGAGAGTGCTCCAAGAAGGGGCCAATGATCGAGTGGACGCGAATGTTTTCACTCAAACCTTTGACGCCGGGTCTTAAGCAGCAAAAGCCACGGACAATCAAGTCCACCGAAACACCGGCTTTCGAGGCTTCGTAAAGTTGATCGATAATGGCTTTGTCATCCATGCTGTTCACTTTGACCACAATGCGAGCCGGTTTTCCTTTACGAGCAAATTCCGTTTCCTGTTCAATCAGTTCCAGAAACCGTGGCTTCATGTTTACAGGGGCCACTAAGAGTTTTTTATAATCTGATTTCAAGGAGCGCCCTGTGAGATAGTGAAAAATCTCAACCACATCTGCGGTGATGTCCGGGTCTGATGTTAAAAGACTAAAATCCGTATAGATGCGCGCCGTTACGGAGTGAAAGTTTCCCGTTCCCACATGGGCATAGGGACGTACGCCTTCTTTTTCTTTGCGCACCACCAGGGCAATTTTTCCGTGAGTTTTTAAATTCACAATCCCGTAGACCACGTGCACTCCGGCGCGCTCCATTTCGTGAGCCCAGCGAATGTTCTTTTCCTCATCCATGCGGGCCGTCAACTCCACCAAGCAAACCACCTGTTTTCCCGCTTCTGCAGCTCGAATCAAAGATCTTGCAATCAGACTTTCACGTCCGGTGCGGTACAAAGTGACTTTGATGGCAAGCACATCAGGATCTGTAGATGCTTGAAGAACAAAACGCTCCACCGTTGCCGAAAAGCTTTCATAGGGGAAGTGAACCAAAAGATCTTGTGACCGGAGCAAATTAAAAATGTTTGCGCCTTCATCCAGAAGTGGTGCTGGGACCACGGGCTGCCAAGGGGAATCTTTCAACTTTGGGCGAGGCAAATCATAAATTGTGGACAAATTTTTAAACTCAATGGGGTAGGGAACTTCATAGATGTCGGTGGGTTCCAGTTCCAACTCATCCATTAAAAACTGAAGCAACCACTCATCCGGCTTAGGTCCATGCTCCAAACGAACCACATCGGCGAATTTTCTTCGTTTGACTTGGTCTTCGATGTATTCCAACAGGTCCTCTGAATCCTCCGGAGGCGCATCCACATCAATGTTTCGAGTCACTCGAAAGGTCATGATGTTTTGAACGACCATTTCTGGAAACAAAAGGTCCAAATGTTTGCGAATGATGTCCACCAAACTCACCAAGCGCACCACTTTGGATTGACCATGGACGCTTTCAGGAATTTCAATCCACTCGGGAAACACATCCGGAACTTTTACGCGCGCAAAAAGGGGTTCAGAATCTTCGGAGTGAGGAGATTTTAAAGAGATCGCTAAGGATGTGGTCAGGTTGGAAATCAACGGAAAAGGGTGGGCATGGTCTACAGCCATGGGTGTTAAAACCGCAAATAGCTTTTCACTGAAAAAATCTTTCGCCCATTTGCGCTCCTCTTTGGAGAGATTTTTGAAGCGAAGCATTTCGATGCCCTGTTCGGCAAGTGCGGGCAAGAGATCTTTTCGAAGCAAAGTTTTGGTTTTGTTTGACTGCTGAATCACATCCTTTCGGATCAGATCCAACTGTTCCGAAGGCGTGAGACCGTCATTGGAAAGCCCCGAGTAGCCGGCGTAGAGTTGGCGCTGAAGACCACCCACGCGCTTCATAAAGAATTCATCCAGGTTGGAATTGTAGATGTTAAAGAACTTTACTCGCTCCAAGAGTGGATTTCGAGGGTCTTCGGCTTGAAACAAAACACGAGCGTTGAACTTCAGCCAGCCCAGCTCTTTATTCACATAGTTTGCATAACTCAACTTGCAGAACTCTCCCGCAAAAATTTCTTTAAAGAATCAGACCGGGCCATTAAATCCCCATAACCCAAGTCCACCAATTTTGTGCAATAGGCGGGGAGAAAGGTCAAATAGCTCAGAATTTCTGCAGATTCTTTAGGGCTTCCAAGTCCCGCCATCAAAAATCCAAAGATCGAGGGCAAATCATCGGCATAATCCGACGCAATGTCAGAAATGGTCACAGAAGGGGTTTGGTAGAACAAATCAATGGGTCGAAAGCCTTCCGGTGTGGGTCCGTAGCTTCTTAAAATGCGGTTTACAAATTCGGCGCGTTCAATGTCATTTTCAATGGCATCTAAAAATACCGAGTTGATGATCACACTCAAAACCCGGCCAATACTTGGCGCAATGTACTCATCCGTCAGGTTCACTTCTTTTTGTCTTCGAACGCCAAGAACTATCACCTTTTCCGCTCCAATGTGAAGTGCCGGAGAAAGGGGAGCTGTGTTTCTTAAGCATCCATCTCCGAAATATCTTCCGCGCACTTTCCAGGGGGGAAAGAAAATGGGAATGGCTGTGGAAGCCATCACATGGTCCGCATAAAGCGGAGTTCTTAAACTTTGTCGCAAGTGCCGTTTCCAATCAGGAATGCTTCGGCTTCCGGTGTAAAAGGTCACTCCAATGGAAGTGGCATAATCGGTGGCGGTGATGCACAAAGATTCCAACTTTCCTGCATCTGAGAACTGTTCAATCTTATTGAAGTCGGTGTGGTACTGAATCAGGTTGTAAAGAGGCTTGGTGTTGAGAAGTCCTAAATTTTCACTGCGAAGCTTGGAACTCAATCCCCCCAAAGACAGGTTGCGAAGAAGCTTTAGACCTGTTCGCCCAAAAGAAAAGGTTCCCGTTTGAAAGACGTTTTTTGTTTCCAGAGCTTTCCAAAGGGTGCAAAGTTCGGAGGTGGCACCATCCAAATCATCCAGTCGAGAGGCCACATAGGCCGCATTGATGGATCCCGCACTGATTCCCACAAGGTTTCGAAAGATTTCCAAACGGGATTCATCTCTAGCAATTTCGTAAAGTGCGCGCAAAGCGCCCGCTTGATAGGCTCCTCGAGCTCCGCCACCGGTCAGTACAATTGCAGATTTCATAGAGTTTCATCTTCTCGAAGTTTTTAACAGGTGTCACTGCCTGGTCAGGGCTCAAATCAAATATTGTAAGATCGACGGGGTTTTGGTCGGTAACTGGATTCGGAAAGCCTTCCGGGAAATGGAAGGCTTTGGTCAGGGAGCTTAGAAGTCAGAGATCATGTCCACAAGTTCAGGGTGATCGATGAAGGGGTTTCTGTCTTTTTGAACTTTAAAGATTTCTTCGTGGCGAACGCGGTCCGCATCGTCCACGGGATCTTCGCGGTGCCAGCGTCGAAGGCTTTCTTCCTCAATTTTTGAAATGGAGAGCTTGTAGCGAACCGAGAAGTAGAACAAGGCACGAGCCACGTTTCCTCGGTGCTCAACGGGAGGTTCGAAAAAGATCTCTTCCCGATCACCGCGAGCCCAACCTCTGCGAACCGACGGGCAAATGGCGTCTTTTTCGGTTTGAATGTTTGCAAACTGGTCATTTCCGCGGGATGTGTTGGCCGTTTTTGAAGCTCCGTAAAGAATGTGAAGATCCGATTTTTGAAATCCCACAGAGAACTTTTTAGAGAATCGACTTTGAGGCCAGGTGTGCTCTACGTTGAAAACATTGTAGTCAGGAGCTTTGCCCGGTTGAGGACCTTTTCCAGGTTTGAAGTCTTTTGCTGTGAACACCTGCTGGCAGTAAACATCCTTCAATGCATACTCGCCGTTCACTTTAAGCAGGTCCAACTTTCCAAGGACAAAGTCTCTGGCGGCCGAGTAGGACATGGGTTCTTGCTGGTAGCAGCTTTCCACCTGATCGCGGCAGTTTTTGACTAAGGTGTCTGAACCGTGCTCTTGGGGAATGTGAGCTTGAGAAAGAATCTCAAACAGTTCTTCCTTTAGAGCCCCTCCGTGAAGGCCCTCTTCCACATCCGAATAAAAGCTTTTTGGATAGTAGCTTTTCGGACTGGTAAGGCGGTCGGCCTGGGCTGCGAGTGAAATTAAGGGGAGAAGAAGGGCAATTGTGTAGATTTGTAGAAACTTCATGCTTAGAGTCTGACCAAAGGCTGGGTTTTCAACAAATAAAAAAAAGGGGTTTTTGCAAATCCTGACAAAAACCCCGACCTAGGTCGACTTATCAACAGATGCGACGTGTTATTCGCACTTGAATCCAGCGTTTTCCAAGTTGTCCTTCACTTTAGACACAACATTTACGCAATGTTCAGATCCTTTGGATCCAGACGCGATGGAGTTGGATTCGCCAAATTTCGTGTAGATCACTTCACAGCCGTTATCCACAGCCTTCACGCCAATGGTGCGAACGTCTCCACCCAATTTGCACTGAGTTTCACCATCCATTTTGGCTTTTGCTTCATTGACCATTTTTTTAGCAGTTTCTTTGGTGCTCTCTGCCGCTTTTTCCATTTTTTCTTCAACCTTCGACTCTGAGTCATTTTTCTTGGAAGATGAACAGGCGCTCAGGGCCAGGCCAAGAAAGACGGCCAATAATAATTGTGTTTTCATGATACAGGTTCCTCCTTGTTGAACTTGAATCTTACGGGGATTAAAGCTGAAGAGCAAAGGGTGTTCGGTCCAAAGTATGAGAATATTGTTACTTCGTTTTTCCAGCATTGGTGATGTGCTTCAAACTTTGAGTGTGGTGAGTCTTTTAAAAAGCCGTACTAATGGGGATGTTGAAATTCACGTGGCCACTCAATCTCGTTTTTTGCCATTTTTTGAGGCGCATCCCGCCGTACATAAAGTTTGGTCCATTCCAAAATCTTCTGGACTGAAGCCCTTGTGGAAGATGTCCGGTGAGTTGGCCGATGCAAAGTTCACACATGTGTACGATGCTCATAACAATTTGAGATCTCAAGTTTTGGTTTTGATGCTGAGACTGCGTGGATGTTTTTTTAAATTTCTTCGCAGACCTATTTATCGCTTTCGCAGGTTTTTGTTGTTTCGCTTTCGCATCAATCTTTTTGAGCAACCCTTTTCAGGGCAAAAAGATCAAATTCGTCCCCTTAAGAAATGGGGATACTCCACAGAGATTCCAACTCCTCCTCATTTGTTTCTTTCAAAAGAATTGATTCAAAAAACCAAACAGAATCATTTGTCTCATTGGCCTCAATTTACAGCCTTGGCTCCCTCGGCGGCATATCCTTTGAAACGTTGGCCCTTGGATCATTGGAAAGATTTGATTCGAAATTCTTCGGAAGAAAAATTTGTTTTGCTCGGGGGGCCGGAAGACAGCTTTTTGGAAGATCTGGAAAAGGAATTCCCTTCGCAAGTTTTAAATCTTGCAGGTAAGTTGGATCTGATGGAATCCGCGGCGGTGGTTCATTTGAGTCGGGCCTTGGTTTCCAACGACACCGGTGTGATGCACATGGCGGAACAGTTGGGGCATCCTTGTGTGGCGCTGATGGGGCCGGCGCCCTTTGGGTATCCTTCGATGCCTTCCACAAGGGTATTGGAGCGCAATTTAAAATGTCGTCCTTGCAGCAAGCATGGGCAGGGGCCTTGTGTGAATAAAGAGTTTCAAAAATGCTTGCGAGACATTCCCTACACAGAAGTCCAATCCTCCCTTAAGGAGATGAAGCCTTGAATATTTTTAGCACATTGCTTTCTTGGGATCAGTGGTTGCTTTTAAAAGTAAATGTTTCCTTGGGAAATGAGGCCTTTGATCCCTTCTTTTTATTTGTAACTGATTTTCACAAAAACTTTTGGGGCTCCAGTCTTGCACTTTTGGTGTTGTTTTATTTTTCGTGGAAAAAATTTGGAAAAAGGTTCTGGGTGGTTCCACTGATGCTGGCGGTGACTGTAGGTGCAACGGATTTGATGGTTTACCGGGGAATCAAAAAGAACGTTCAACGGGAGCGGCCGTTTCAAGATGAAGCGATGAGGTCCCAAGTTCGCCAAGCGGCCATTGCCCATGGAAGCAGTTTTCCTTCCAATCATTCGGCCAATAGTTTTTCAGGAGCTTACACACTCGGTCAGTTTTTTCCGCAAGCTCGCTACTATTTTTACATTTATGCGATGATTGTGGCCTTTTCCAGAGTGTATTTGGGAGTGCATTATCCTTCGGATGTCTTAACAGGTGCACTTTTAGGCCTTTTCGTTTCATTTTTGATCTTTAAAATTTTGCGAAATCAGTTGAAGTCTTTTACAGGACCAAAGGCTTAGTCAGGATTGAGAAATTTTGTTCCGCTTAACGCGGCGCTCTCGCGAGCAAAGCTGGCCCTCCCATTGCAGTTTCACTTTTATGTTCGAATGCGAACAAAAAACTAACCTATAGGAATGGGGGAACCATGAAAGTACGTGATTTCACAAAATTGTTCATGGGTCTTGCGGCCATTTCCTTCCTGAACGTTGCCTGCCAAGGAAATCTCCAATCAGACCCGGGACAGTCGTCAAAAGCTGTCGAAAGTGCGTCGTCGAGCGCACCGATTGAATCGACAGAAGATCTGTCAGCAAAAATAGATATGAAAGCCGTTCAGGCTTCGGTCGATGATTCCAAAGTGGCAATGGAAGAAGCGCAAAAACTTTTGGCGTCTTTTTCGAATCCAGATGGAAGCATTAAGATTTGGTCTTTGATGACCGGAAGTACAAATTCCGTTCAATCACAGAGTATCTTTATTATTTATGAGAAGCTGAGCGAACTTCTGAACAAAGTTTATGACAAAGTGGCTTTAGTGAAGCAGAAGTTCAATGATGCTCGGGCTTTACTTGCTATTGAAGCTGCGAAGCTGGATCCAAATCGTCCGGACCATCAGATTCTATTGGCACAAATAAATAAGATGATGGCGCAAATTGACATGGCAGAGAGTCAATTTTCCATGGCTTTGGGACAGTTGGCCGGGAAATTGGACTTGGTGAAGGCGGGAATTGATACTCTGACTGTTTCAGCGGGATCACTATTTCCAGGAGCCGGAATCATCGTGTCTGTTCTGACCAATCAGGTGAAGATGGCAATTACAGAATTTCAAGTGAAATTGCAATCTCTGTAATCCAGAGATTTAATTGGTCAAGTTTTGAAGAGGAAAAAGAAGAGGGTGGAGGCCCTCTTCTTTTTTATTAAGCCCAATGCTTTGCAAAGCTTGGCTCGACGTCTGTCGAAGAATCCTCGGTGAAAGACGAGGATCCCATAGAATTCCTTAATATTATTCTGAGACATTCCGAAGACCCCTTTAAGTAAAGGAGAATTTTCATGGAGGGAAGATTCTTAAAATTTGGATTTTTGTGGAAAGCTCTTTGGATATTTTCTGGACTTTTTGCATTGATTTCTTGCTCTGCTCCCGACAGCGGAAGTTTCTATTATGGAACCATGGGGCTGGGTGAGAGAAAATTGGTGATGACCACGGCCAGTGGGCAAACCTATGCGATCACGCGCTACAGTGAGTCCGGTTCTTTTGAAGGATTGATTGCCAACACCTCGCCTGCAAGTTTGATCACTCGCGGAGTGGCTCCTTTTGACCTGTTTCATGTTCTTGTGGCCACTGATGGTCAAGATGGATTGAGCAAAGTTTCATTGATCGATGGATCCATGACCAGCTTTGTGGGTTCCAGTCTCTTTTCCGGAAACATCTATCAAATTGTGAAAGATGATTTGCGCTCTCGCTATTATGTGATCGAATCCAACGGCATCGAGTCTTTTGATTTCAATGGGAACCGAGTGGGAAATCCTTATATTGGGACAACCGTTGGAAGTTGTGTTCTCAGTGGACCTCGATCTTTAACGATGACTTCTTCTGGAGACCTTGCTGTCGCCAGTTATACGAACAATGACATCAGTGTGTATGACGTTTCCGGAGACACTCCCACTTGCAAAAATTCTTACACCGGATATGGAAATGATCGTCCGACAGCGATAGTTGGTCATTCCGACGGTTATCTTTACATTGGATTCACCACCAACGATCGTATCGATAGATTGCCTGAAGACGGGTCGGGAACTCCAGAAACCATTTATACAGACACCGCCTACGTGAACAACCCCACCGCCATGCTCGAAATGCCCGACGGCACTTTGTTGATTGCGTCGGACGGCGTGGATGCCGTTGTCCAAATGGACACTTCGGGAAATCTTATCAATGGTGGAATCTTTATGAAGGATCCTTTCACCGCAGCCGTCACCCAGATGACTTTTGTTGAGGGGGTGCAGTGAAGTTTTTAGCCGTATTCGCTTTGATCGTAGCATTTCCATTTTCCGCTTTTGGAGACAGGTCTGATCGCAATTCTGTTCATGGAACTTTGGGGTTTGATTTGGGCTTAGGTTCTGGCTCTGGAAAGTTAGAAAACTTTGATGGTTCAGAAGCCAATTTTTCAGCAATGTCTTTTCATGGCCGTTTGAATTTGCCTTTTTTAGAGTTGGGGCCTGTGGGTTTAGCACTTCTTCCTTCTTACACTTATACAGGTCTTGAAAATTCCGCCAATGGCGAAGAAGTGGAAGTGGCTCGAATGAAGGGCTTTGGTTACGGACTTCATCTTCGTCTTTTTAAATTTTATTTTGGCTACGAACTGATCAATATGTCTGTTTCCCATCAACATATTGGCGCAACGGCAAGATCTTTGGATTATGAAATGCCTCTCACCAATGTGGTGGGTGGTTTGGAAATACCACTGACCCAAGCTTCTCTTTTGTTTGAATACAGTCAGGCCAACGGAAAGGTCCCAGCTCAGGCCACCGGCTTGGGACAAGATTCCCCCTATTCGGAAAAAAAGTATTGGATCAATTTGAGATACAATACGGATTTTGAGATGGGCGGACTGTTTCAGTTCCTTTTTGAATAACCAATCCTCTAAAAATGCCTTCCTGGACTTGCTTTTAGCGCATCGACTTTGAGATCCTATAGATGTTGGCGTTTCTTAAAGGAGGGCAGAGTTCAATCCATCCATCGCTGAATCCCAACCCAAAATTCAAGGGACTTTGAAAGAAGCTCTTGTATTGAATGCGAGCTATCAGCCCATTCGAATCATCGATTGGCAAAAGGCTTTGATTCTTTGGTTTCAGGGCAAAGTTGAGATTTTGGAATTTCACGACATCGAGGTGCACAGCCCCTCACAGTCGTTTGCTCTTCCAGCCGTTCTTCGATTCAAAAAATTCTTTAGACCTTATTACGCTTTTGGAGTGAAATTTTCCCGAAGGAACATCTTTTTAAGAGATCGATTTACTTGCCAGTACTGTTGCAAAATTTTTGCGGAAAAAAAGCTCACATTAGATCATGTGATTCCCTTGTCCCGCGGGGGAGCGCACAATTGGACCAATGTGGTCACGGCCTGTTCGAAGTGCAACAATAAAAAAGGGTCAATGTCTTTGAAGGAAGCCAACTTAAGGCTTTTGAAAAAACCCATTCAGCCGAAGTTTCTCAATCAAAGTGAGATCCCAGGAATGAGATCTCACTTGCCAGAAAACTGGATTCACTACCTCAACCTTAAGGTTGAATAATCGTCATCTCCACGGATTTCGAATTTGACGGCGAGTACATCACCAATGGATTCTCGTTGGAGTTTTTCATGGAGGTCAAAGTCATGCTTGTGCCGCCGGCAATGGAGGCATCACTCATTCCCCAGTAAGCCATTTTCATAGGATCGGTTTGAAGGGTTCGCCATTGGGTTTCGTCACTTCCCAAGTAATCATCGGCTTCCACCGATTCTCCTAAAGAATTCAAGGATGCGATCTTCGCATTGAAACTTCCATCTGCAGACACCTTTAAAGGATCCACGGGAATTTCCACGATCACCATTCCCGATTCTGAGGCAAAGCGAATAGAGCCTTGTGCCACTCCGGCCTCCAAAACTCTATATTGAGCATCTTTATTCCCTTGAAGCAATTCCACTTCGTAGGCCAAACGCGCTCTTTGGGCCTTTTGGTAATCCAAGATTCCCGCGATAAAGGCATGCTCGCCTTTGCCGCCAGCATCATTCAAGAAGCCCAAACCAATGATCTCTTGATCGATCTTTCCATCTTTGTCTCCATCCACAAGAACCGACAATTCACAACGAATCAACTGGCTTCGGTTTTCATGGAGTTGAAAGGCGAATTGAAGGTAAGGGCGTTGCGAGATGGCTATGGGCTTGAGAATCCAGCGGTATCCCACGGACTTCAAGTCACAGTCGTTGGCCTTCCACTCTTCACCTTGAGGAACCACTTTCTTTTCATCTTCACCAATAAGGTTGAAAAGAAATCCACCGCCGGTGACGGGAGAGACGTTAGAGACGGTCATAGACACGCGCTCCTGAGTGACTTTCGGCCCAGTGTCTCCTTCTTTTTGAGGAATCTCTCGAGTCTCAGAAGAAGTTTTTGTCACGCGAAGTTCAGATCGGGGCATTCGAAAGGCCATGATGGAAACTTCTTGAACTTCTTTTTCACTGCGAATTTGGATGATGCCATCCAATTCGCTTCGGCGTGGAAATTTCTGAACACTTCCCACTTCCACATGAAGAGAAAACTCCACCTGTCGCTCTTCTTTGGGTTGAAGAGTGATTGTTGCAGGCATTTCCACACTCATTTCCTCGCCAGTAAAAGATGTTTGAAGAACCAAGATGTGGTTGGAAAGGTTTTTTACTGAAAAAGATTTTTTCACAGTTTGAGTTTGTGGAACTTCAATCAATCCCATGGAAATGGAACCATTGGTGACAAACTCGGCCTTTAAGATCTTTTCCATATCTACGCGCCCTGTTCCCTGAGTGGTGAACTTGTAGGCGTTTCCAGAGGCATCTTTCAGCTTGTAAGCTGTAGAGGTTAAAAGATCTCGAACGTCTTTTGCCGAAAATTCAGGGTGGAGTTGTTTGATCAAAAGCGCAGCCCCAGCCACGTGAGGAGCCGCCATGGAGGTTCCATTTTCCAAAATTCCTTCCACACCTGTTCCCATTCCTGCAGAAAGAATGCGTAGTCCAGGGGCAGCCACTTCCGGTTTGAATCCGTAGTCGTCTGACCGAGGTCCTCGAGAAGAAAAGTCCGTAATGGTATCTACAAGTTCGGGCTTTTGGATCACGTCGGAATTTTTCATGTCCACAACGACGTCTTTGCCGTTTTTCAAAGTTTGAACCAGCGCATCTCCTACGGCTTTGGAAATCATGACACCGGGAATCTCTGCTTTGAAGGTGTCATTGGGGCCTTGGCCCATGGGGATGGTTTCGCCAGCAACGTTGTTGTAAACCACCACGCCCACAGCTCCCCCTTCAAGGGCTCTTTTGAACTTGTCCGTAAAGCTGATTTTGCCTCGTTGAATCAAGGCCACATTGCCTTTGAGTTTGGCTTTGATCTCATCGCTCAAAGCCTGATCCCCCATTCCAATGTCCACCAATTTTCCAGTGAAACCATCAACCTCTTTCAAAGGTTTTGAAAAGGAAGCTTCTTTGAAATCTGTGACCACGTCTTCCATTCCTTGAGCTTCAAACCGAACGGTGGGGAATTGCCAGTTGAGACTTCGTCCATCCACAGAGGCCGCCACAGAAATGGCTTGATCGGATGTGGAGGGAGCACCAACCACTCCGGCCAAATCGCCTGAGTTTCCTGCGGAAGCCACAACCACCATTCCTGATTTCACTAAATTTTTGATGGCACGGGAGTAAAGAATTTTACGAATTCCAAAACCGCCGCCCAAAGACATGTTGATCACATCCAAGCGATCGTTTGTGTTCATGTCGCCATTGGGGTCCATGGCGTATTCAAAGCCAGCAATCACGACCGCATCGAGAGTTCCACCATTGTTTCCAAAAACTTTGATGGCATAAACTTTTGCGTCGGGAGCCACGCCGTCATAGGTGTGTACGCCATCGCCATTTCCGGCAATGGTTCCTGCGACGTGAGTTCCGTGGCCGGCTTCATCAATGGGGTTGCTATCAGGGGCAGGGACCACTTGGTCATAAAAACCTTGAGAGCCTCCGAATCGAGTTCCCACCAGGTCAATTCCACCCACCACTTTTTCGTTTGGAAACAATGGGGTGGCCTTGTTGGGATCAATGGTTTTGTAATCTTCAGGACGCCCGCTTCCGCCCAACATGGCATGGGTGTAGTCCACTCCAGTGTCGATCACACCCACAGAGAGTCCCTGTCCCCGAAGACCTTTTTCATGAAAGTAGTTGGCTCCCATGTAGGTCACTGACGTGACGGCATCGCCTTTTAAAGTCACAGTGGACCTTGTGGTTCCTTCGCTTTTTGGACGATCGAAGTTGTGTGCGCGCTCAACCGTTTTGCCGTTTACGGCTTGAAGAATTTCGGGAATCAAGTGAGCGGGAGTTGCGAGGGCAAATCCGTTCAAAGTGTATTTGTAGCGGTAAACTACGCGAATCTCTGAAGAGATTTGAAAGAGTTTTTGTTCAAACTGTTCTTGTTCGTGAAGTACCGCTTGCAACTCTTCAGCAGAGCCGGACGTTTCTAAGAGAGGGGGTAAATCCAACTGAACCATGATCAGCTCGGTGGTGAGTCCGGCCGTGCGATCGGAAAAGATCTCTTGAGTGTTTTGTGGAGTTTGTGAGTGTTTGGTGTTGGATCCTGGCGAGCAAGCTGCAAGTGCGCTCACAGCAACGGCACCCATAAGCGCCACAATGGTGCGATTGGATATGTTCATTTTTCCCCCCTTTGAACATTTGATCCCCGAACTGTTTGTAGGTGTGAAAGCTGACGCTGTAAAACGCAATTCATTTTTATAAATTGATTGAAAGGCTTACAGGACTTTGCGCGTTAAGTGTTTGAATCCAGTGTTTTTGCCATTTGAAAAGCCATAAGTAAAACTTTTGGATCGGGAGAAGGAAGGGGAGGATCTCGTTGATCTCTGAGGGCATTAGTGGTCATATAATTGCTTTTTATCCATGGAGATTTGAGTGAAGTCGCTGAAGAATTTATTGTTGATTGTGCTGTTGATGTTCCTTGTTGTAGGGGCTGGTTTTTTTGTGATTTTCAATTACTCCTGGGTATTCTCCAAAACCATTCAAGGTGAAATCATCGAGATGGAGCGAATCACGGAGCCCACTGCAATTTTGGGAGCCCAAACCAAAGAGTCACAGATTCATTCTTACGCAGTTCTAATTCAAGATCGTGATGGAGAGATGTACACCTCCAGTGCGGAGGATCGACAGTGGCAGGTGGCGAAAAAAGGTTACTGTGTGATCGCTACACTCTATCGTTACCCCCCCTGGGATTTGAACAAAGGCGGGACCTTTTTCAATGCGCGAGTGAGGAAGCTCTATCGCTGTCCCGGAAAAGAAAAGGGACCGGATTCAGACTTCAATGAAGAGGCCTCTGATACCGCACCCACTCAAGAGCCGGCAAATTCCAGTGAAGAAGCTCCAGCAAAGCGCGGGGGCTGGAGCAAATGACTTAAACCGTTTGGATTTTCGGACGGCAAATCTCTTTGTGGATTTTCATCAGTAGCGGAAACAGAAAAGCCCACACCAAAAAGTACAGTCCGGCGCTTTCCCAAAGTGGTGCTTTGAATTCGAGCAAACCCAGTTTGTATCCACTCATATAAGAGGCCATGCCTCCCACTCCTCCCAAAACAATCTGAAGAAAAAGGCGATTTTTAAAAAAATCAAACGCGGCAAAGGCGGAAGGAAAAAGAATCCAAAGAGCCGCAATCCATGGAGGAGGAAGGTGCCATTCACTCCACGGGTTGTGAGCGAAATCCACCCACCCTAAAAATTGCAAAAGACCGTCTTGGAAGGTGCCCAGAAGAAACGCGATGACCATCCATAGGGGTTGTCGAACGTATAGAGGGCTCCATTTGAGATTTAAAAAACTTAAAACCAAAATCAGTGGAAAAAACAGGGCCGGGCGGTGAGCCAAATGGACGATTCCCCACCATCCCACATAGAAGGACAGGGAAATCCACAAATTTTGATTCAACCAGTTGGCCTTTTTAAAGAACATAAGCAAAAATACGGCAGTTCGAGCCTAGGGACAAGGAGCCAGTCGTTGATGTCCAAGAGATTTCCATATTAAATGGGGTCCAACATAAGGAGTTATATATGAGAAAATTTAATTTGCCGGAACTTCCCTATTCGAATGATGCCTTTTCAGGCTTCATTTCTCCGGAAACTTTTGAGTACCATCACGGAAAACATCACAAGGCCTATGTGGATAAAATGAACAGCATTTTGGAAAGCGATTCTTCCTATGGGTCTCAACCCACTTTGGAAGAGCTTGTAGAGAAGACTCAAGGCGGTCTTTTCAATCAAGCGGGTCAATCCTGGAACCACACGTTTTACTGGCACTCCATGTCTCCAGAGAAGACCGAGGCGCCCGGGGACTTGAAAGCCGCCATTGATAAAAGTTTTGGATCAATGAATGACTTTCGCGCCCAGTTTGTTGAGAAGGGCATGGGCAACTTTGGATCTGGATGGACCTGGTTGGTGAAAAATTCCAAAGGAACTTTGGAGATTGTGAACACCTCCAATGCGGAAAACCCCATTCGCCAAGGGCACACGCCTGTGTTGGTGACCGATGTTTGGGAGCATGCCTATTACATCGACCACAGAAATGCCCGTAAGGCCTATTTGGAGAAGTTTTTTGACCACATCAACTGGAAATTTGCAGGCCAGAACTTCTCTGGATCTGGAATTCCCAACATGACCCAGTTCATGGTTTAACTGTTTGATCTTTTTCAGTTTTTAGATGATTGACAGAGGGAAGGGGAGAAGGGTAACTTCTCTCCTTCCTGATTGCGGGAGTAGCTCAGTTGATAGAGCGTCGCCTTGCCAAGGCGAAGGTCGCGGGTTTGAGCCCCGTCTCCCGCTCCAATTTACACCACTTATAGTTGTTTTCACTGCCCAAGGTTTTTGCGCTCTTTGTTTGGCTCACTGTCGTTCGCTGGGAGACGGGGCTCAAACCCACGGTGAGCGCAAGCGAACCCACACAAAAGATGAGCCCGTAAGAACTCGCGAAGCGAGTTTCGTCTCCCGCTCCAATTTAAGGTTCTTCTTTGGAAATGACTGGAGACCTAGGTATGTTGGGCTCATTCAGGGCAAAGAAAGCTTCACCTTAATAGATTTCCCCCAGAGAACCTATTTCAAAAGAATTCGATCGTCGTCAGTTCCAGCATAGTCTCCGATCCATTGCCCTTCCGTTTCGAATACTCCATAGATAGTTAAATTTTTCAGCTAAGGGACGTAAACCACTTCCACATCCCAAGAGGGAAGAGTGGCAAGACAGACTTCGCCGGTTTCAAGATTTCTTAAAGGGGCTTTGCCTTGAAAACGGTAGAACCCGGATTGGTGAGCTTTTGGGACAAACATATATCGATAAATGATGTGTTCCAGTTTTCGGTCACCGTGGGTGTCTAGTTTGTATGCGGCTACAGGCAGGAGAGATTCGGGGCCCGGCTCTGTTGAAACAAAGGAAGCTTCGTTTTTCATCTGATCGATAGCCGCGCCTTCAAGAGTCAATTCGTAGTTACCAGTGATTTTGAAATTGTAATGAAAGGGAAACTCTGTGGAAACATACCGAGGCCCAAATCCTTTCAGATCATTTTCGGTGACAGAGTTGGGGCAGGGGCTCATTGCAAGGGCCAGGGAGCCCGGAAGTAGTAACAGGGCCATCCATAATTTAAAATTCAATTTCATAATTGCTCCTTTTGGTTTTTTAATTTCGCTAAAAGGTACCTGCTTCCTTTTTGCGATATGCGGTGCATATCGCAAAAAGGAAGCAGGTACCTTTTAGCGAGGAGCGAAGGAGTGCGCAAAGGAATCGTTGCTTTGTCCCATTCATGGCAGGTTTACATAGTTTTGATTGCGAGACCTGCATCTAGGTCTTTGGAAGGATTTATGAAAAAATTCAAAAGAAAGCGGAGCTTCAGTTGGCAGGAGTACTGTTTTGAGCTTCTTCCTTAGCCATGGCCGCTTTGTACTCTGCGGGCTCTAGAAGAAGAGAAAGCGCCAATTTTCCATCCGGCTTTCGAATGACCACAAGCATTTGGTTTTCCGCAATCATTGGAAGATGCAAAGGCTCTCCAGACATTTCGATTCTTTGAATCAGCTGACCTTTTTCCGGATTGTAAATGCAAAAGTGGTGTTTTCGGCAAGGGGACCAAATGGTCCAACCTTTATAGGCCCATTTCATTCCAAATTCTTGGATGTAAGCCCCTTTGAGTCGTGACGACCAAATCTCACGAAGAGATCCTCCCACGCCCAAATCAAACCGCCACGCCTTTTCGCCTTTTTTCAAATCAAGCACGCGCAAGATGGAATCTTTGGACAAGTAAGCCAAACGGTCCATTTCGGGCAAGTAGGTGAATCCTCCACCGGGAGTCACATCCAAATCCATGTCCAGATCCACATCGCCCTTTTTCTTTAAGTTCAAAACATAAAGACGATTGCCTACGGTGTGAAGAAAGGCCTGGCCATTATAGACGGCCATGGTGTCCGCAATTTGCTCAGGCAAAGTGGTGGACCAAAGGGTCTTTTGAGATTCCAAGTAGTTGTGAGAAATGGCAATCACTTGAGACCCGCTGTACAAGAGCCATCCGTCACTGGAGCGAACTTTTTTAAAGTTGTCTTTAAAGTCAAATCCCGGAAGAGTTTTTTCCAAAACGCCACTTTCTCGAGAAAGAACGGCGATTTCAGAAGATGTTTTGCTCGAAGCTTTGTCTGCTTGAAGAGGAACCAGCAAATGGTCTTTATAGGTCCACGCTTCGCCAGCGACTTCTGTTTCTAAAGGCAGAATCCATTGAGGGCGACCCGAATCCAGTTGTAGTGCTGTGACTTCTCCATTTTTTTGGATCAAATAAAGCAGTTCATTGTCCACCAAAGACTGGAAGAATCCATCGTTGCTGTGAGGGTGGTAACTCCACTTGAGATTTCCTTTGGAATCAAAAAGAAAAATGCGACCGGTTTCATCCGTCACAAACAGTGAGCTTTTGGTTTGCAAAAAGGGCTTCGCGGAACCTTTAAAGATGGCTTGCAAATCGTAAGCTTTAAATTCCGTGTAGGACTTGTTGCGAGTGACTTCTTCCGAAGTGATGTTGGTGTTTTCAGAGGTCAAATAGGGCCAGGGAGCCGGCTCGCCAAGTTTCGAGGCATTCAATTCAAATTGCGAACTTTTGGGTGGCCATGGAGCAATGTGATTGGATTCACTTTTTTGAAATTGAGACTTTAAGGTCTTTTGTGAGTACAAATAGGGATTGGATTTCAAGAGGAGGTAAATCGCTCCTCCAGAGTACAAAATCAAAAGGGCCACCCAATACCATTTTATTGAACGTGCTTCGTATTCCACTTCACTTTTCCTACGTCAGAATATTGATAATGGGGATTGCAAATGTCAGAGCTTTGAAAATGAATTTCACTGACACCGTCAAAAGCCCGCTGGGATTCAAATACCCCTGCCAAAGTTCGAAAGCCGGGTTCATTTTTCAGTTGCTGACATTCCGCTTTGAGATCCAAGAATCTCAAATAAGGATGGCAAATCATCGATTGGTCGCGGCCTTCAACGGTGGGAAAGCTGGAAGCCTCCCAACCCTGATCATAAATCTTCCAAAGACGACCATCACAGGTTTCCACTTTGGAAATCTGATAAGGAGTGTAAAGTGCGGCAAAGCTTTGAACCCGGGTGTGAGCGTGGAACCAATTGAAATCAGAAACCAACTGACAAAAGGCAAAAATGGCGAGGAATAAAAAGGTCCAAAACCGGCTGGGTTCGGGATGAATAAAAGATTGATAAATGTACTCCCGTTCCAGCTTTCGATCCTCAATGTCCGCAAGAGCAAGGAACACTAAAATTCCCAAAAAAAGCAAAGAAAGATGAGTGAGACCCAGCCAAGCCATGCCGGCGTGGTAAATCACCAAGGTAAACCAACCACTCCAAAAGTAACGTCCATCTTTGATTAGGAGCATCAGTGGAGCGATCATTTCAACCAGAGTCATCAAGGCCGCAAGCCACTCGCCCAATTTGTCCGGGACTTTGAGCTGTTCAATGATCCAAAAACCAGAAAGCCAGTCTGCTTGAAGCTTTAAGAGCGCAAAGGCCAAATAGAGAGCCACAACAATCAGACGAAAAGAAAAGGTTTTGCTGGGAATCAAAAGGTAAATAAAGCTTAAAAGAAAAGTCAGAAAACCTGCATTGGAACTCAAGCGAAAATCTTGGGTGTAGAGGAAGAAGCCAAACAGAGTGGCCAACCACATAAAAAACGCGGCAAGTCCTCCGGCGCGGGTGAAAAGAAAGATCAAAACTGCAAGGGCTGCACTCAGGGCAAAAATCCAATAGGTGGCATCAATGATTCCTGGAGAAAGCAATTTCACCCATCCGCAGGCAGGAAAAACCGGCCAGCAAACCGCTGTGGATTGCCGTGCAAAATCCAAAGGAGAGTTGATGCTTTGGCTCCAATGGTAGGCGATGACCCCTTGGGAAAATGCAAGGACTGCACCCAAAAAGCGCAAAGAAAAGGATTTGTTGATTTCCCACAGGTTGACTTGAAAAATGCCCATAAGATTAGATCCTCAGCGCTCCCTCGTCCGGAGTCCAGTTGGGAAGCAGTGCAAAACTAGTTTTGAATGGAGTCGGTCTTTACTTTTGAAAAATATCCGTAGGTGTATTCCACCCCGGAGATCAAACTCAAGACCACGCTGAACCACAAAAGAAAATACCCCACATCCGGCAAAGGAAGTCCCCATAGGGGCTCATAAATCATCAAGCAAGGGATGGCCAACATCTGAGTGGCCGTCTTCCATTTGCCAAAAGGTTTAGCAGCAATGATGATTTGGTTAGCCGCAGCCACGGCACGAATGCCTCCAATAAAAATGTCCCTTCCCACAAGAAGGAAAACCATAAAGGGATCCACACGGCCCATGGTGAGCAAGATCAGAATGGATCCCAGCACCAAAATTTTGTCTGCGATGGGGTCCATGAATTTTCCCATGTTGGACTCGCTGCCCCAAAGACGGGCAAAGTAGCCATCAAACCAATCGGTCAAAGATCCAAGAACAAACAAAATGGCGGCGATCCAACCCATGTAACGACCATTGATCATCAACGTCCACATGATCACCGGAGCGACAAACATACGGGCATAAGTCAGTATCATTGGAAGTTTGGCCATCTCTGTAAAATGGACTAGAATGAAGTTTCAAACAAAGGTTTTCTCCAGGAGTTCTCCATTTTTTTAGCAATTATTTGGTCCTTTTTGGTTTCAAACGGAGTTGCGGCAGAACTGCCTTTTTGGAAGGCAAAGCCCGAGGTTTACCAAAAAATCGTGGAGCAAAAGAGAGTTTTTGTTTCGGTCACCTCGGTGGACGGCGAGAAGGGCTCCCATGAAAAGCACATGAAGCTTTCGGGAGGTGGGCAAATCCGAGCGCCCAAAGATTTTGCTGTGGAGAGGATTTTGGATTTTGAAAAATCTTTTCAACACAGTGATTTTATCAAATCGGTGCAGGTGGATTCAAAGCACCATTCTTTGTTTATTCATGCGGTGGCTTATGGATTTTCCAATTCGATGAAAGTGAATTGGTCCCAGAAAAAAGAGGGCTCTGGAAAAACCTTGCTTTCCTTTGAAGTTCAAGAGGGAATTATGAAGGGCTTTCAATGGACTTTGTCCTTTGAGAAGGCTTTGAAAAATCGAACGGATGTGGGTGTGGATGGGGATTACAATTACGAAAAGTTTCCCATGCCGGCCTTCTTTTTAAGGTTTGGTTTGGAAGTGGTCTTTCAAAAATTAGCCATTCAACTAAGAAGTTACGTCGAAGAAGAATACAACAAAGTTCAAAAGTCCAAAGGGGGAGACTCATGAGCGCAAATCCAGAAGAAAAAAGACGTTTTCCACGAGTGCACTTTCGAAGGGATTTTGGCGCCTCGGATCGCATCACCAAAGCTTTCGCCCATTGGCGAAACCATGAAGTTACAGATGTGTTTGATTTGAGCCTGGGTGGATTTGCGACCTCTCGCCCAGGAATGTTGGAACTGTCGGTGGGACATGAATTTGATTTGACCTTAGAGTTGGGCGCATTGCCGGCTTTGCCCGCAAAGGCGAAAATGGTTTGGATTCGGGATTTCTCTGTGGGATTTAGTTTTTTGCATCTGGAGCCCGAAGGTCATTTGACCTTGAGGAAATTTCTCTCGGACAAATTGGTGGGTTCCCATTTGCGAAGAATGAATCCAGATTTGCGACCGGAAAATGCGGGCTACGACGAGTGGTATTCGGGACCTCGAGAAACCCACTTGTTTTTAACTCTCAATAATGAGGGTGAACCGCCTCACTCTGTAAAAAAAGCAGAGGTGATGATTGACGGAGATCGCATGGTTTTTGAGGACAATCGATTTGTCAGTGGTGAGTCCTTAAAGGAGTCTTTGGTGCAGATCCTCAGTCACGCGCCTGAGGAGGAAGTGGTACTTTTGAACTTCTTGGATCAGATTCTGAAAGCCTCTGAAAAATGATTGAGAATGAATACCGATTTTTGAGACGGGTGCAGTTCCATGAAACGGATGTGATGGGCGTGGTTCATCACGTCAATTATCTGAAATATTTTGAGGAAGCCCGTGTGGATTGGTTGCGGTGGGCCGGCCTTGAAAGCACTCATTTTCCCCAAGCGGATCGGATGTTGGCCGTTCTTCACTCTCAAGTGTTTCATGACGGACCCAGTCGGTTTGGGGATGAGCTGGAAATTCGACTGCAAACGCGAGTTCTTCGATTGAAAATTGAGTTTCAATATGTGATCTATAAAAAGCCTGAAAATCAGGTCATCGCTCGAGGCTCCACCCTGCACGTGCTGTTGGATGGGGATTTGAAGCCATGTCGCCCCGAAAAACGATTCATCGACTTTGTGGAGAAACAGAAATGGATAGAAACCTTGCTTTAGAATTTGTTCGAATCACCGAGGCTGCAGCCATTGCAAGCAGTCGTTTTATGGGGCGCGGAGATGAAAAGGCTGCAGATCAAGCGGCCGTCGATGCCATGAGAAGGGCCTTTGATTCTGTGAATGTGGATGGAACTGTGGTGATTGGAGAAGGTGAGCGGGATGAAGCTCCCATGCTCTACATTGGTGAAACCGTGGGGAAGAAGGGCACAGATGCTCCCTCGGTGGACATTGCTTTGGATCCCTTGGAAGGAACGACCATTTGCGCCACCGGCGGAGTGGGTTCGATCTCTGTGATTGCGGTTGCGGAGAGAGGAAACTTCCTTCATGCGCCAGACACATATATGGAAAAGATTGCGTGTGGGCCTGCGGCCAAGGGCAAAATTTCATTGGATTTGACTCCCAAGGAAAACATCGAGCGCGTGGCCGAGGCTTTGGGCAAGAATGTGGATGAAGTGACCGTTGTGATTTTGGATCGTCCTCGTCATGAGAAATTGATTCGCGAAGTGAGAGAGTGTGGAGCGCGCATTCACTTGATTGGTGACGGTGATGTTTCTGCGGGAATTGCTCCGTGTTCCGAGGACTCGGGAATCGACTTGCTGCTTGGAACCGGTGGCGCTCCTGAAGGAGTGATCACTGCGGCCGCCTTAAAGTGTTTGGGTGGAGATTTTCAAGGTCGATTGTGTTTTCGCAACGACGAGGAAAAAGCCCGCGCTTTGAAGATGGGACTGAGTGAATCGGACTTGGGAAAGATTTTTACTTTGGAAGAACTTGCGAAAGGTTCTGTGATGTTTTGTGCAACGGGTGTCACGGATGGGCCATTGCTCAAAGGAGTGCGTTGGCTTCCGGAAGGGCGCGGTCAAACCGAGTCCATTGTGATGAGATCTCAAACCGGCACCGTTCGCCGCGTATTTGCGGAACATAATTTTTCAAAGAAGAGCCTTTAAGAGTGATTGAGTTTAGTTGTTTCAAATGTGGAACTTTGCTGCAGTTTCCAGAGCGCGTGGGAATTCGCGAAGAGTGTGAAAAGTGTGGCGAAGATGTCCATGTTTGCAAGAATTGCCAGTTTTATGATCCTGGCGCTTACAACGAATGCCGGGAGCCCTCTGCCGAAGTGGTTTTGGAAAAAGAGCGGGCCAACCGTTGTGATTACTTTCAAGGCGGCGGCTCTCGCTCTGTGAAAGAGAAAAAAGAAGATCTCATGAGTGCCGCGGAGGCGCTTTTCAAGAAAAAATAGCTGGTCTTGCCAAGTGGCAGATCTTTGACAAGACTTGAAGCTATGAAAAAACATCTTTTGCTCTTAAGTCTTTTCCTTCTTTGGATGAACTCAAGTTATGCCAACGTGGTGGGTGCGGACACTCAGAACTTCAATCCCACCACCAATGGTTTGGATTTCGTCACCGTTCACTCTTCAGAAACTTTGAAGCCTGGAATTTTAAATTTCGGATTGTTTTTGAATTATGCGGTGAACTCTCTTCCCAATCATGAAGACACCACCACTCAAACACGCACCAATTTTCAAGACTCTCTTTTGTCCGCAGACATGAACGTGGGTTTTGGAATTTTAAGAAATTGGGATGTGGGTTTCAGTGTGCCCATGCTGCTTTCTCAAAGTGTCACCAGTGATGTGGCCGCCTTCCGGGGACAGTTTGCGGAAACTGGATTGACGGAATTTCGAGGAAACACCAAGTACAGATTTTTAGGAAACGACGCCCAAGGTTTGGCTGCTGTGGTTTCTTTCAACTTAAATCAAATTGTAGACAATCCGTTTGCGGGCTCCAATCCAGGGCCCACGTTTAACTTTGAGTTGGCGGGAGACACCACTTTGGAAGGAGTGTGGGCTTTGGGTGGAAATATTGGATACCGCTTGCGCCAACCGGGGGACAAATTGCCAAATGTTCCCATTGAACCTTTGGGGGACCAGTTGATTGCATCGGCTGCAGTCAGCTATTTGATTCCTTCGTACGATGTGAAAGTGATCGGTGAGCTTTTTGGAAGTTATCCCATGAAGGACACAGTTTTTGCTTCGGATCGGGATTTGTCGTCACTGGAAGCTTTGCTTGGGGCAAAGTGGGATGTGAATCGAAGCATTGCCCTTCATGGAGGATTTGGAACGGAAGTGATTCACGGTACGTCTTCTCCGGACTGGAGAATTTATACGGGAATCAATTGGGTGCTTGGGCCTCTCTATGGTCAAGAAAAAGAGCCGGTGATTTATCGTGTGGATGAAACCCGTGAAGACTCCAGTGAGGAGGATTTCTTTTACGACAATCCTTACGCGATCAAAGGGAAGCCTTTAAAGAAGGAAACCTTTCGGGCGCGCGATATATTATTTGAATTCAATTCGGCGACGGTTCATCCCTATGCAAAGCAAAGCCTGCAAGAGTTTGTGGATTATTTGATGGGGCCGGCGGGATTTAAGCGTTTGATCATTGAGGGGCACACGGATTCCGTGGGTAGCGAGGCGTACAACCAAAAGCTCAGTTTGAAGCGGGCGCAAATGGTGCGAAAGGTTTTGGTTTCCATGGGGCTTCCCGGAAACAAAGTGGTCGCTGTGGGCTTAGGCGAGTCTCAACCCATTGCAGACAACGGAAACTTTCAAGGCCGTGCCATCAACCGCCGCGTGGAATTTCAAGTCTCCCGCTAAAGGTGCTAAGGATTATTTGCGGCGGAAGGACATTTTGAGTGTGGCACCCGGGCGCGCCAACTTGTGGAAGGCGTCCATGTTTGGAGCAATCTGAACGTAAGGATTCTTTTGCACCCGTTCTGCGCCAGCCGCGTGGGATCCGGCAGGACACTTTGAAGGATCGGATTTGCAACCGGTGTAAAACACTCCCAAAGTGCGTCCGTTTTTCTCCAAAGTAATTTTAAAGGAATCCAAATCAATTTCCTTTTTAGGAACCGAAGTGACACAGCTGTACTGATTGGGATATTGCATCCGAAACTGCGAGAACTGACCGAGTTTTGCTAGGGAAGCTCCAAAATCAGGGTTGGCCAAATCCACAGGCAAACCTTTTCCAGGGCCTTCAATCAGATCCAAGTATCCGTGTCCCAATTCTTTTTCTTTGTGATATTTGCCCGAAGTTTTTGGGATGTTGTTCGAAGTGTATACCAGTCCGGTGATAATGACGGGCAAGTTTCCTTTGAGTTCATTCAAGCGCCAAGCCACGTGAATGGGTTGAAACCGTCGTCCGTTGTGGTAAACGCATTCTTTTTCAAAGGCGAGTTTTTCTTTTTTATTCCCGTAATCATCCATATGTGGAGTCTCGCCGGGCTTGTATTGGTAGCAGGCATCGTTCTCATCTGCGACAAAGATCACAGCCAAGGACGCATCGTCTCTGTAAAAACCTTTGCGCAAGTTTTCGTTCAGTCGACTTTTCATGGCGATGGAGGCGTAAAGACTGAGCATTCCAGTTTCACCAATGGAGTAGGAAGGGTCTTTTGCGGATTTGTCGCTAAAGAGTTTTTTAATCGTATCTACCAATTGAGCGGTGGCCGCACGGGAGCCTTGAATGCCCCGGTAGGTGATTACATCACTGTAGATGCGTCCGAAGTAAGGACCTTTAGGTCCATGTGCAGGAAGCACTGCAATTTGGTAATCCACATCGGGCTTTAAGTTTTTAATGAACTCATCCATTTGACTGGTGATTTTCACCAACTCGTCAAAAAAGGACGCGGAGGTGTCCACCACAAAAAGCACATCCAATTTTTTATTTGTTGGAGCACTTGGCAATTTCACATTTTCGCAGGACTCAACAATTTTAGGTTGTTTGGGTTTTTCGGGAGGGCAGTTTTCTCCACATTTTTTAAGACGTGGATCCACGTGATCCTGTTCAAACCAATCCACCTTGTTTTTTCCGCCTTTTGTGGAAGTTTCGGTTCCGGTTTGAGAATTTTGGCGAAAGATATCGGTATCAAACTCTCCTCCTGGATCCATGGGTTCACCCGGAGTGGGGTGGAACTCGGGAGGTCGCGGATCTTCGCCGATGATGATGGGTCTGTGGTGGTGCTTTTTCTTGTGTCTGTGACTGTCGGGCAAGGGAATGGCCGGAGTTGGAGGAATGGGTGTGGGAGCAGGAGGTTGAACCTGAGTGGCAACGGGCACAGGAGTGGGCTGAGGTTCAACGGTGGTCATCCGAGCCTTTTGGCAACCGGCCAAAAAGACCAATGCGGCGAGGGGTTGAATCCATTTTAAATGTGACGGTGACATGATAGCGCTCCTTCTCAGGCTCCTGTGGTGCAAAGACTTCGCCGGCCCTCAGGTTGAAAAAAAGTGAGTTTGAGGACCTTTTGAGCCCTAAATTGTCACCGCGGTTTGTGGAGGTGCTGAAAATGAGCCAAGGACAATTCCGCCGATTTGGGCCGTTTCGGGGCAAACGAAAGCCAAGCTGATTTGGCGATTTGAATGAGGAAAATTCCAACTCCGACGTCGGAGTGCGGTGTGGGAGCCTGCTGAGGATTTATCTGGTGATAAGAGTATCCACATATAGACAGTTCTCACAGTCGCCGCATTCCGGGTGGGCTTTGTGGGCATTCCTTTCTAACCTTGAGGGGAAAAGAGGGGGCTAAATTATGGATTTCAAACACCTCATAGAGCGACCTTTTTATAAGAGAATGGAGCTCTTAAAGAAAACGGCTTCAAGTTGTGCGGTCACCTTAATTGTTTTGTTGTCTCTGCTGATCACTCAAAACTCACAGGCCCAGCCCCTAAAATCCTTCCCCAATCATCCTCAATTTTCTTTTGATCCTGCGGATGATGGGCCGGAAGCGCCAAAATGTTCTGAAATTCGCGATCGAATGGAAGCTTTAAAAAAAATCATCGATGAAAGCCAATACTCGCTGATCACGTTTATGCAGCAGGGGGCAGAGGTCATCGAAGGGTGGCATGCGGACTTGAAGCCTCTTGAAGGGAAACAGGCGTCCCTTCCCACAGGTCTTTTTGTGCCCCTTGAAGAAGGCGCCAACTCCATCTTAGAATTGACGGACATTGCTTATGACAACGCGGACTATGTGTCGCGAAATTTTGAACAACTGATGGAAGCTTTGGATCACTGTATCCCGCAGCAAGGAGAATAAATGGCAGCCGCATCCACCACCGAGATTTTCGATTGTACGCCCGAACAGTTTTATAAAATCATTTCGGACTATGAGAATTATCCCAAATTTTTGGACGAAGTCAGTGATTGCAAAATTGTTGAGGACAAAGGGGAAGTCAAAAAGGTGGAGTTCAAAGTCTCTTTGATCAAGACTTTTTCTTACACCTTAAAGCTTCAAGAAGAGCCCAACAAAAAAGTGGAGTGGAGCTTGGATTCAGGGGATGTCTTTAAAACCTCCAATGGAAAATGGCTTTTGGAAGAAGCGCCTGGTGGGAAAACCAAGGCGCACTACGAGGTGGATGCCACTTTTAAAATTTTTGTTCCAGGTCCGGTGGCCAAAGCTTTGGTCAATGTGAATCTTCCCAATATGATGAAGTCTTATAAGAAGAGAGTGAGTGAGCTGTATGGCCGATGATTTTGATCCCTTTGATGGGGACTCGGGAAACTCCAAAGATCTTCCTAAGGTGGCTGAAATTGTCAGAAGATTGATGGTGACGGGTTTGGGGGCAGCCTTTTTAACTGAAGAGGCGGTGCGCTCTCAGTTGTCGGAATTGAAGCTTCCTAAGGACGTGTTGAACATGGTTCTTCAAGGCGCCAACAAATCCAAAGAAGAGTTGGTCAACCGCATTGGCAATGAAACCATGCGATTGATTTCTAAAATCGACATCGTTAAAGAAGTGGCCCGTTTTGCGGAAACTCACAAGTTCAAGATCAATGCAGAAATTGAGATCTTAAAGAAAGATCCAAAGGACTGAGGCTTCGGCTTCACCCCTTCCATTGGTTGTGACGGGCGCAAAGGATTTGAAGGTTGCTCCGGCGTTGATCGCCTCCGTTTCTTACGGGAAAAATGTGATCCATCTGTAAAAAATGATCCGATTCGCAACCTGGGAATTGGCATCTGTAATTTGCCGTCTTCAACACGTCATTTCGTAGGCGCTTGGAAATCTGCCGAAGGTTTTTCGATTTTGATGTGCCAAACTCTTTGCTCTCAGTGGATTTTGAAGATTTCCTCTGAACATTTTCATAAGATTTGAGTTCTTTTTCAATCAAGTCCATCAAAAGACCTTCTATATTGTGGGTGTGTGATTTTAGAGCTTTCAATTGTTCAAGCTTTCTATTTTGTTCATGGGACAGTTCCAATCTCAAATGCACTTTGTCTTTGTATTCTGTTTTTTTGATCTTGAGGGTCGGAGTGGGTTCCAAAAACATGGCCTTCACTTCGCGAGAAGATTTGTTCTCCATGGATTTTAAAACTTTTCTTTTTTCTGCCACCGGCTTTTTTCGAAGATGCTTAAATGCTGTGGTTACGGCAGACAGAGTCAGACTTCCTTGGTCGATTTTTTGTTTGATCTCTGGAACTTCTTTTGCCAAGCGGACACAAGCTTGGCGTTGGTAAGCGGTGGCTTCCGAGTAACCAAGTCCTCGAGCCAGGTAGTCGAAAAGGGAAGGGTGTCCCATTTTTAAGTAGGCTTTTTGGTCTTCCATTTCTTGAAGTTTGTTAAGGATTTCTGAAGTGATTCGCTTTTCTTTTTGTCGAAGTTCAAGAAGCTCAAAGTGTAATTTCATAGGTCCTCTTTCTTTGAAAGAAGATTACCATGGGTTTTTATTTTCGGATTTTAGCTTCTAGCAGTGTTCTGGTGAGCGGGTTAAGTTTCCGTCGAGTCGGTTCCCACGAATAAAAAAGAAATTGATCAATGAGGTTATTGGGAAGTTTGGAAGGGCTTCAGCAAATGATTTAGATGTTCTTAATCGTTTAAGTAAAATTAAAAAAATACCCGTCAATTTAATTTTCAAAAAAAGTAATTCTCACCGCAACGTTTCGTAGGCACCTGGAGATGAATCACTTGTTAATTCAAAGATTCATAGAACCGGACACACCCTTCCGTGGGTTCTTCCAGCATTTGCCTTTCGGGCAAATCGCATCCTGCTTGCTGGAGGTCCTTGTCTCTGAATCTTTGAATTAACAAGTGATTCAATTGTAAAAGCTGGCCTCATGGAAACCGGTGGTGTTTTATCTGAAAGAAAAGTTCTTGTGAGTCTATGCAGGGAAGTATTTGCCTGCTGAGTTCATGGAATCTGCGGATCCGGTGATATTTTACGTTTTCAATTTATAGGCGCCTGGAGAAATGTTTGATCAAATGAAACACCACTCAGAATTCTCTTTCAAAGATCTGAAATCCAAAACGACA
>DKGG01000005.1:86168-89389 GCA_002453155.1 Bdellovibrionaceae bacterium UBA6776 | reverse complement strand
CAAAGACTCACAGGAAAGGACCTCGAGCAAGTGGATTTCGTTTTCAATTTATAGGCGCCTGGAAAGTGCCTTGATCAAATGGAACACCACTCGAAATTCTCTTTTAAAGATCTGAAATCCAAAACGACAGACCTCAAGGAAGAAGACCTCTGGTTGGAAAACTCGTAAAGGGCAAGCTCACAGATTCAAAGACTCACAGGAAAGGACCTCCAGCAAGCAGGAGGCGTTTTGCCCAAAGGGCAAATGCTGGAAGAACCCACGGAAGGGTGTGTCCGCTTCTGTGAGTCTTTGAAATCGGGGAGTATGCGCTAAAGGAATTCGACAAAAATATCGAACTACAAACCAAACGGCGGTCAAATCACAAAGAATAGGCCGACGAGGAAGGGTCGCGGCTTTCCAAAAGCTCCGCCGCCTCCGAGGGGCTCATCCCATGGGCGCTCTGAGTTTGAACTCCATTGTAATAATCCAACCTTGAAAGATACTTCTTCGGCTCAATGGGCTTACTAAAAGGGGAACTCTTCATGTAACCCTCAACAAACTTCAACACATTCATCTGACCCTTAGGAAGAGCATCCAAAGACAGGGCCAAGTAATCTAAAAACTTCCACATGGGAGTTTTGGCCGAGTCCGATTGAACTTCCACTTCGGACATCTCACGAAGAGTCACCCTCAAAAAGTCTTGAGTGTCTCCACCTTTAAATTTGGTATCAAATTGCAAAATTAAACGATTCAAAAAAGACTGCCTGCATTCCAACTCTTTCTTTTGTTCTTTTAAAGCCAAAAGGTGAGACTCCTCAGAAGTTTGTCCCTTTTGAAGGGCCCCTTCCACTTCTCGTAAGAGAGTGGTGTTTTCACCGCGCAAAGTGGTCAAATAAGAAATGGGTCCATCCGCAGGGCGAGAAGGCGCAGCCCAAAGAGATCCCGAAACCAATGCCATACAGCTGGTGACCATGCAGGTTCCAAAGAGCTTTAAGCATTTGATTTTTAAGGTTCTCATACTTCCTCCTCAAAGAAAGTGTTCTTCGAAGGAGATAAAGTGCAAGGCTAGGGCCAGCCAGGGGGTCTTTAATTGGGGCTACCGAAGGACTTCTGTCGAAGTTTTAGACAGCTGAATGGATCTTTTGAAAATGCTTTTGAAAGATCTTTTCCAAGCTTTCGCTGTCCACGGGCTTTAAGATGTATCCACTCACACCCTCTTCATGGGCCAAGCGAATCAATGCGGGGTCATTTTCAGCAGTGACCAAAAAGAAGGGAATGTCTTTAAACTCGGGGTGTGAACGGACCATTTTTAGAAACTCCAAGCCGCTCAACATGGGCATGTGCCAGTCAGAAATGATCAAATCAAAGGGAGCGTCTGCTTGAAGAAGCATTTCCCAGGCCTTTTGTCCGTGGGCGGCTTCCATAAAGGTGTTGAACCCCTGCGAGTGCAAAGCCCAAATCACTTGTTTTCGCATCGAGATAATATCGTCCACGACCAGGATTTTGGCGTTTTTCGAAAACATAGACCACAGCTCCTTTTCCTCTGCATTCCAGCTTCTCATCGGCGCAATGGGCAGGTACGTTTAGGCAAGTCTTCTGGATTTTTAGAGGGGCAAAGAGCGGTGTCGCGAAAAGAGCCAAATTTTAAAAAGTCATTTCTTCAAAAGGTGATTCGAGACCTTAGAGAGGTTCCGGTCTTGCCCCGTAAAATTTTGGTGGCGGTTTCGGGCGGGGCGGATTCCGTGGGGCTTTTGTTGGCGCTGAGTGAAATTCAAAAACTCTTTCGCTTCCAGCTCACAGTGGGGCATGTCCACCACGGGATTTCTAAAGACCACCGGCAAAATGAATTTCGCAATCAGGCGCAGCAGCTCGCCAAGGAGCTGGCAGACTCCAAAGGATTCCAATTTCTTTCCAATGAGCCCTTAGAAACCCATCTTAAGAGTGAAGCGGACTTTCGCACTTACCGCTACACCTGGTTGATTCAATGGCAAGAGCAACACCAACTGGAGGCCATTGCCCTGGGGCATCATTTTGAGGATCTTTTGGAAACTCAAATGATGCGGTTGGCTCGTGGATCCGCTCGACTGGGTCTTGGAGCGATGGTGCCCCTCAGTCCCCAAAAAAGACTTCGCCCTTTTTTGAATTTAAAAAAGGCAGAAGTGGTTCAGTTTGTAGAATCTATGGGCGAAAAATGGCTGGAGGATCCTTCCAATGATCAGGGTGAGAACTTAAGAGTTCAAATGAGGCAGTGGCTGGAGGATTTGGAAGGCTTTTGTCCGGGAGGGAAAGAAAATCTCTCGAAAAGCTTTCAGCGCATGGCTCAAATGGCCCTTGAAGAAAGACATCCGTGGAAAAAAGACGTCATGACGAAGGGTGGCATTCGCCGTGAAATTTACCTGGGATTGTCTCTTCCGCGAAAAATGGAGCTGTTGGTGGATTACATTCGCACGCATGGCGTGGCTTCTTACACCTCGGGTCAGATCAAAGAATTGGTGAAGCGCCTTGACGGACCCGAGAAAAAGGCCAGATTTAAGTTTCTTGATCGCGAATGGGCCCTTCAGCCAGACTTGATTAAGATTGTATATGATATTTGAGGGGAGTGTGCGCCCCATGGTAGCCTAACTTGAATTGGGCTTGGTTTTTTCCCACCAGCGGATCAACATGTCGAAAGGATCAAAATGAAATCACCCTCTAAAACTCTGGCACTTTGGGCTCTCCTGATTGTCATGGGCGTTTTGTTTGTGCAGGTCTATCAGAAGCAGGCTTCAAATGTGGTGAGAGACTTCAACTACTCTAAGTTTGTCAGTGCCGTAAATGATGAGCAGGTGGTGACCGATTCCATCGTGATTCATCAAGCCACCAACGAAATTGAAGGCATTTTAAACGAGGCCGGAGAAAAAGTTTATGGCGGCAAAAAATTTCGCATTCCTGCAAACACCGGCGACAAGACGTTTGAGATTTTGACCAAAAAAGGGATCACTCCCAATTATCAAAATGACGACAGCTCTTTTATCACTTCCATGTTTTTGAATTGGCTGCCTCTTCTTTTAATCATCGGAATTTTTCTGTTCTTTATGCGCCAAATTCAAGTGGGTGGAGGAAAGGCCATGGCTTTTGGAAAGAGCCGCGCCCGTTTGCTCACTGAAAACAAACACCGGGTCACGTTTAAAGATGTGGCCGGTGTGGAAGAAGCCAAAGATGAACTTCGAGAAATCGTCGAATTTTTAAAAGATCCTAAAAAA
>DKGG01000005.1:44350-85850 GCA_002453155.1 Bdellovibrionaceae bacterium UBA6776 | reverse complement strand
ATTTTTAAAAGATCCTAAAAAATTCACTCGCTTGGGTGGACGCATTCCCAAAGGCGTTTTGATGGTGGGCCCTCCCGGAACGGGAAAAACTCTTTTGGCCAGAGCCGTCGCCGGAGAAGCCAATGTGCCTTTTTTCACCATTTCCGGATCGGACTTCGTCGAGATGTTTGTCGGCGTGGGGGCTTCTCGTGTGAGAGATCTTTTCGAGCAAGGGAAGAAAAACGCCCCTTGTTTGATCTTTATTGATGAGATTGATGCGGTTGGAAGACATCGTGGAGCAGGCATGGGCGGCGGTCACGATGAGCGCGAGCAAACCTTAAACCAACTTCTTGTGGAGATGGATGGATTTGAATCCAACGAAGGCGTGATCTTGATTGCAGCCACCAACCGACCAGATGTTTTGGATCCAGCGCTTTTAAGACCAGGGCGTTTTGATCGCCGCGTGGTTGTGAACAAGCCGGACTTGAAAGGTCGCGAGCAGATTTTAAAAGTTCATGCTCGAAAAACACCGCTCTCCAGTGGTGTGGATTTGGAAAAAATCGCTCGCGGAACTCCTGGATTTTCCGGTGCAGATTTGGAAAACCTTGTGAATGAAGCAGCACTTCAAGCGGCCCGCGGCAACAAGTCCAAAGTGGAAATGGAAGATTTTGAAATGGCCAAAGACAAGGTCATTATGGGATCCGAAAGAAAGTCCATGGTGATCAGCGAGAAAGACAAAAAGATCACCGCCTATCATGAAGCTGGACACGCCATTGTGGGAAGATCCCTTCCGGGTTTGGATCCCATTCATAAAGTGACCATTATTCCTCGAGGAATGGCTTTGGGTCTGACCCAAACTTTGCCCGAAGAGGACCAGTTGAACCTTTCAAAGAGCAAAGCCACTCATATGATTGCCTTTCTTTTTGGAGGTCGTGCAGCCGAAGAATTGATTTTTGAAGATTACACAACGGGCGCTGGAAATGATATTGAGCGCGCCACTGAACTTGCAAGACGCATGGTTTGCGAGTGGGGAATGAGTGAAAAGCTTGGACCCTTGGCCTACGAAAAACGCGAAGGTCCCGTGTTCTTAGGAATGCAAAACCCTTCGCAAAAAGATTATTCCGATTCGAAGGCTCAAGAAATTGATGAGGAAATTTTCACCCTGGTCAGCGGTGGACATCAAAAGGCTTTGCAGATCTTGCGTGAAAATGAACAGGTTCTTCACAACATGGCGGACGCTCTTCTTGAGTGGGAAACCATCGATGCCGAAGAAGTTTCCATGCTGGTGGAAGGAAAGGGCTTGGAAGAAGTTCGCAAAGCTCGCGGTGAAAAATTGGAAGAGCTTGAAAGAGAACGTCAAAAGTCTCAAGAAGAGGACAAACGAAAAGCTCGTGAAAAGAAAACCCAAGACAGCGGTGGTGGAAAAGACCCCGTGGGCAATCCCGGTCCGGTAACCGCATAATTCGGGAAGGCCAAAATAAATGATGACCTATCTTTACCATTGGTGGTCCATGCTCGGTCAGGTTCGATTTCAGGACCTGATCGATTTGTTTTTGGTTTGGATCGTGGTCTACCAAGTTTTGCTTTTGATCCGTCGATCGGGAGCGGTTCAAATTTTAGCAGGTCTTGGTGTGCTGGCGGTGGCTTACATGCTAAGCATTTGGTTTGAACTGGTCACCTTTAATCTTTTGCTGGAAAAGTTTTTTGCCAATCTGTTTTTGATTGTGGTGATCCTTTTTCAAGGAGAAATCCGAAGAGCCTTGGCGCAAATCGGAAGTAACTCTTTCTTTTCAAACACCTCTCGGATTGAAGAAGCCCAACTGGTGGATGAACTTTCAAAGGCACTGGTGGCCTGTGCACAGCGGGGCTTTGGAGCTTTGGTGGTCATCGAAAATGAAATCAGTCTGGATTATTTTTTGGAAGAGGGAGTTCCAGTGGGTGCGGAAGTCACTTCGGATTTGATTCAATCCATTTTTCATCCGGAAAGTCCACTCCATGATGGAGCCATTTTGATTCAGAACGGTCGCATCGAATCTGCAGGTTGCTTTCTTCCGCTCAGTAAAAATACAGCGTTGGATAAAAACTTAGGAACTCGCCATCGAGCCGCCATTGGTTTGACTGAGGAAACCGACGCCACGGTTTTTGTCGTCAGTGAAGAGCAAAAGGCCGTCAGTTGGGCTCATGGAGGAATTTTGTCGGCTCATATGGACCATGCGGATGTGCGCCAGTCTTTGTTTCAGCTGTTTGGCAAACGCAAAGGTCAAAAGGTGCAAAAGCAAGAGTCCTCTTCTCAAGGAGCGGGCTCATGAAATTCTTTTCTGAAAATCTCAGTTACAAGTTGATTGCTTTTGCCGTGGCGTTTGTTTTGTGGATTTCCATGATTGGAAGCAAAGATTCTGTTTTAACCAAGGACTACCAACTTCAAGTTTTGCTTCCCACAAACACCGAGTTGGCCCACCCCGCTCCTGATTTTGTGCGCGTCGAGGTTGTGGGCCCTCGAGTGTCTTTGAAAAAACTCAGCCAAAGCATCAGTGTGTATACCGTGGATCTTTCCGGAGAGCCGGTGGGTCAAATTACCGTTCAGCTGTCCCCAGACAATGTGGCACTTCCCATTGGAACTCGCGTGGTCTCTGTGGATCCCAAAGAATTTGTGGCTGTGATTCAGCCTTTGAAAAAAGAAAACGAGGACGAGAAATGAAGCTTTTTGGAACGGATGGAATACGAGGAACAGCCAACACTCATCCCATGACCCCGGATGTGGTGATGAAGGTAGGGCAGGCTTTGGGTTATTTGCTGAGGCAACAGCCCTCTCGAAAAGGGGACCGGCGAATGGTTTTGATCGGAAAGGACACGCGCCTTTCCGGTTACATGTTGGAGCAAGCGCTCAGCAGTGGATTGAACTCCATGGGAGTGGGCGTGCAATTGACGGGACCTCTTCCCACTCCAGGAATTGGTTTCTTGGCCCGAAACATGCGCGTGGATGCGGGAGTGATCATCTCGGCTTCTCACAATGCCTACGGAGACAACGGGATTAAAATTTTTGGCCCGGATGGATTCAAAATCTCTCAAGAAATGGAAAAGAAAATTGAGGAGCTGGTGGCCAGCGATTCTTTGAATGATCACTTGGCCGACACCGATGAAATCGGGCGCACCCGTCGCATCGACGATGCGGATGGAAGATACATCGTCTTTGCAAAAAACAGTTTTCCCTTGCTGTCAGACCTTGAAAATTTGCGCATTGTTTTGGACTGCGCCAACGGAGCCGCTTACAAAGTGGCGCCGGCGATTTTTTCTGAGCTTGGGGCCGAAGTGGTGGTTCTTGGCAATCAACCTTCAGGCTACAACATCAATGACAAATCCGGCGCACTTTATCCCAGCCGCACTCAAGAGGCGGTTCTCAAATACCGGGCGGATGTAGGCATCAGTTTGGATGGTGATGCAGACCGAGTGATCATGGTGGACGAGAAGGGTGAAATTCTCAATGGAGACCACATTCTCGCCATTTGCGCCATTTTCCTCAAGAACAATGGAAAGCTTCGGTCGAACAAAGTGGTGGCCACTCAAATGTCCAATGTGGGTTTTGATTTGGCCATGAAGAAGCACGGCATTTCGGTTTTAAGAACGGACGTCGGCGACAAATATGTGGTGGAAGCTATGCGCGCCGAAGGCTTAAGCCTGGGTGGAGAACAATCTGGTCACATCATTCACTTGGATCATGCCACCACCGGGGACGGCTGCGTGGCCGCACTCAATGTTTTGTCAGTGATGCGCGAAACCAAACAGCCCCTCAGTGAACTTCGAAAAATTATGGACGACGTTCCACAGGTTTTGATCAACACCAAAGTTTCCAAACGGGTGGATTTGAGCAAAGTTCCCGGCTTTCAAGAAAAGTTAGAAGAGGTGGAAAAAGCTTTAGACGGAGCAGGGCGCGTCTTCGTGCGCATGTCAGGGACCGAACCCGTGGTTCGCATCTTGGTGGAAGGTCCCAACGAGCGGAAGATTTCTTCTTTGGCCGGAGAAATTGCCGAGTACCTTCAAAAGCATGTCTCCTGAGTCGGTCGCTCTGAAGGATTTGCCCCAGTGGGTGGCTGCCCACGGGGATTTGTTTTCCGAACCCAATCTGATCCTTTTGTCCGGTGAAATGGGGGCTGGAAAAACCACCTTGGTGTCGGCAGTTGTCCAGTGGCTTGGCGGTTCCAAAGAAGGAGTTTCCTCGCCCACCTTTGCCCTTCATCATCAGTACAAAACTCCAAAGATTGTGGTGGATCATATGGATCTTTATCGTTTGGAAAACGATCAGGATTTGGAATCCAGTGGCTTTTTCGAAGTGCTTGCAGACTCGGATCATCTTTGCTTTTTAGAGTGGTCCAACCGCATCGAGGAAAGTTTTTATCAAAGTCAGCGCAGCAAAGTTTATGTGATTGATTTAAAGAAAGGCGCCAAGGAAGATGTTCGTGAAATCCGCGTCAGGCCGCTTTTTCAGATGAAGACTTAAAGTGACTCTCTAACTTTTCGCAAAGCTCTTGAGCCCGGGAAAGTTCCTCAGAATTTTCTTCCAGAAATCCAAACAACAGCAAGATGGCCGAACCACTGGAGAGCTCCAAACTCATTGCTGTGACCGATGCCGGATAGTCACTCATCCCCCAAGTTTTAAAAATTTCATCGTGGACTTCGTTTTTCACCACAAAGCCAAAGTAAGGCTTTTGGGTGCGTTGAGCGATGCGAAGCAGGCTTGGTTTTTGAGCGGGGAGTGAGGTGGCAGAAGTCTCCGCCCCATCCTTCCAAAACAAATTGAACGCGTCTCCTTCATTATGAAAAAGAGCGGCGTGGGAAAAGCTTTCTTTGACCTGTTCCCAAAATTCTATGGGAATTTCAGACTCACTGTCTGAAAAGCATTGATCTTCAGGAATCTCTGCGGCCACGGTGGGCTCTGCAGGTTCCTCTTCGACAAGATCTTCTTCGGATGTCACATGCTCTTCTGCTTCGAGGTTCATTCCTTCGGGAACTTCTGGAAGAGAAGTTTCGCTCAAAACCTCTTCCGCCTCTGAGGAGGGGGCAGAAGGAATTTCGTCAAAAGAAAGTCCTTCCGGAGCCTCAAAGACAGTGACTTCTTCGTCTTCTTGAGAGTGGGGCTCTTTCAGATCTTCTTCAGACAGAAGATCTATGGGGGCTGGGGAGTCTGGCGCAGTCTCGGAAGAGAGGTTCAAAACCAATCCCTGAGGGGCATCCATTTCCACGGGAGAATCATTTTCTGGAAGAGATGGGGGTTCCAGAATTTCTTCAATTGCTTCTTCAGCTTCGTGATCGGCAACATCTTCAATCACTTCGAAGTGACTGTCGTAAAGGCGTTTTAAATCCAAAGGATCCGCCAAAACATAAACCAAACCGGGCTCCCCATCCGGAGGAGGAACCACACAGCCCACATAGGTGAGCCCTTCCCAGCTTCCAAGAGGAACCATCCACGGACTGGATTCCATTTGATCAATAAGGTTTGAAGTGGGATTTTTTGTAAAAAACTCAGACTTGAGAAGTGGAAGTTCGTAATGATTCATGGCCCATTGGGCGTACTTTTGAAAGTCAATTTTCCTCTCGGTCAAAGCCCAAACCAAAAGGGGCACATTGGCGGGCGCTTCTGCTTCCCAAGCCGCAATGTCTTTGGCTTCAATATGTAAGGGTTTTTCCCAAGGGTTTTTCACTTCCATCTCTTAGGAAAATCGGCAAGATCCGGTGCAAACTTGATCGGAGTTTGTAGGGTTCTGGCTTTTCGTCCGGGACTTTTTATGCTACAAGTCATAGCCCATGGGTGCATTCCAAGACAGAGGCTCTAGAGCCTATTTTGATCACAACGCAACAACTCCCGTTGATTCGGAAGTGCTTGCTCTGCTCTCGACCTGGGGCCAGGTGTTTGGCAATCCCAGCTCCATTCATTCCGACGGCCGGGGTCCCAAAGCTCTTCTTCGACAGGCCCGAAAATCCGTGGCGAAGTTTTTAAATGCAGACCCCTTAGAGATTGTTTTTACTTCTGGAGGTTCGGAATCCAACAACATGGTTCTCCAAGGAATCTTTAATTGGATTCAAACGGGGCAAGGTTGGAATGGAAAGACAACTTCTAAACGCAATCAATTGATCATTTCGGCTGTAGAGCATCCAAGCATTTTAAAAACCGCGGAGTTTTTAAAAAGGCGAGGCGTGCAGGTGGACGTGGTTCCTGTGAATCGTCAGGGACAGTTGGATGAAGAGGTGTATGAAAATCTTCTGAGCGAAAACACGGCATTGGTTTCGATCATGTATGCGAACAACGAGTCCGGTTGCATCTTTCCGATCAAAGATTTGGCAAAGAAAGCCCATGAAGTGGGAGCTTTCTTTCACACGGACGCGGTTCAAAGTCTTGGGAAGTCCATGGTGGATGTGAAGGATTGGGGAGTTGATTTTGCCAGCTTTTCAGGTCACAAATTCTACGCACTCAAAGGTGTGGGAGTGACTTTTGTGAAAAAGCGAACCTCGTTGGAAAGCCACATTTTTGGAGGCGGACAAGAGCGCGGACGTCGCGCCGGAACCGAAAACCTCTTGAGTATTGCAAGCCTTGGGCATCGCTGTGAAGGTTTTCAACAGGAAATGGAATTGGAAGCTTTGCAAAATTTAAGAGATCAATTTGAACAAAAGGTGAAAACCGAAATCCAAGGAGTTTCCATTATTGGAGCCGACTCTTTGCGCGTGCCCAACACCTCCAATTTGATTTTGCAAGGGGTTGATGGTGAAACTCTATTGATGAATTTGGATGTGGAAGGATTCTCGGTCAGCACCGGAGCGGCCTGCAGTGCAGGAAGTCCAGAACCATCGCCCGCTTTGCTGGCCATGGGATACTCCAGAGAAGAAGCACAAAGTTCTTTGCGTGTGAGCTTTGGCCGTGGCAACACCCTTGAGGAAATGGAAGATTTTGTGGGGGTGCTCAAGTTGACGGTTCAAAGGCTTCGGCAGTTGAAACAAGAAGGGCATTCACTCCATGCTTAAAACATCAAAGGAAAGTTCTGTGAACGATCGAAAGCCCAGAGTTTTGGTAGCTATGAGTGGGGGTGTGGATTCCTCTGTGGCGGCGGCTCTTCTTGTGGAGCAAGGCTATGAAGTGATTGGGGCCACCATGCAGGTTTGGGATTATTCTGCGGATACTTGTGACATTGAAGAAGGTCATGGGACCTGCTGTTCCAGCACGGATGTGGATGACGCCCGTGCGGTGTGTGATGTTTTGGACATTCCTTTTTATGTGATCAACTGCGAAGAAAAATTTGAATCCTTTGTCATCGATGATTTTGTGGATTCTTACCTTCAGGGCAAAACACCCATTCCTTGTGTGAACTGCAACACCTATTTGAAGTTTGATCATCTCTTTCAGAAGATGAAAGAGCTCAACTGTGATTATGTGGCCACGGGCCACTATGCCCAAATTGTGGAAACCGGCAATGGTCCGCAAATTGTTTCCAGTGAAGACAGCTGGAAGGATCAAACTTACTTTTTGTTCACTCTAAAGCCTGAACTTTTAAAGCACATTTTGTTTCCGGTGGGGCACTTGCGAAAGCCCGCGCTTCGGCAAATGGCCGAGGAGTACGGACTTCCTGTGGCACGCAAAAAGGACTCTGTGGGCATTTGTTTTATCGGAAACAAAGGTCACAAAAACTTTATTGAAGAGCGTGTGCCCAAAGAACAGCTTCATCCGGGACGTTTACTTCGTTATCCGACGGGCGAAATTTTAGGATCTCACGAAGGCTTTCACCAGTTCACCATTGGACAAAGAAAAGGCTTGGGAGTGGCCACCGGTGAACCCATTTACGTGGTAAAAATTGATCCCTCGTCTGGAGATGTGTGGCTTGGGGATGAAGAACATCTGTACGGAGAGTCTTTAAAAATTGCGCGGACCAATTGGTTGGATTCCATTCAAGAAGGCGAGCAGTACCGGGTGAAGATTCGCTTTCAGCACAAAGGTGCTCTGGCTTTGGTGAAAAAGGTGGATGAAAAAGAAGTGGAACTTCAATTTGTCGAACCTCAGCGAGCCATCACAAAAGGTCAGGCGGCGGTATTTTACAAAGGCTCCCAATTGATGGGCGGAGGATGGATCCTTTGAAGTCCTTCTCCATTCAAACCTATGGCTGCAAGGTCAACACTTATGACTCCGGTCTTTTGGAAAAGCGCTTTCAAGCCAAGGGTTTTGAAAGTTCAAAGGCTCCTCAAGTTTTTATTTTAAACACCTGTGCGGTGACGGAAGCGGCCACCAAAGAAGCCTTGAAGCAGGCGCGAAAGATCAAATCTCAAAATCCCTTTGGATTGGTGGTGGTCACGGGCTGTGGGGCTCAGGTCGACACCGAAGCTTTTGAGAAAATGCCAGCCGTGGATTTGGTCGTGGCCAACTCTCACAAAGGCCAATTGGAATTTTTGATTGAGGATTTTTACAAAGGAAAACTCACGTCTAAGGTTTTTAAATCCAACATCTTTAAAAAAGAGGATTTAGAGGCCGGAGGAGGACTGGAGTCTTCCCATTCGCGGGCATTTTTAAAAATTCAAGATGGGTGCAACAGCTTTTGCACCTTTTGTGTGATTCCCTTTGCAAGGGGAAAAAGTCGAAGCGTATCGGTCAAAGATCTGATTGGACGGGTGAATGAGCTCTACGCTCAGGGCTTTCGTGAAGTGGTGATCACCGGTGTGCACATTGGCGACTATGAAGACGAAAATCAAAGGCTTGAAGATTTGGTTGAAGCTTTGCTTTCAAAAACACAAATGCCCCGGTTTCGGATTTCCAGTTTGGAGCCTGTGGAGTTGAGTGATCGCTTGCTGGATCTTTACAAAGACAACGATCGCCTTTGTCCTCACTTTCACATGAGCATTCAGCATTTAAATTCTCGAGTGTTGAAACTGATGAAGCGAAGTTATGGACGGGAAGAAGTGTTGGACGCGTTTGCGCGCATCGAAAAGGCCTTGCCCCAAGCCTATGTAGGCATGGATTTGATTGTGGGCTTTCCCACGGAAACAGAAGAGGAATTCCTGGGTGCGCTGAAAGATTTGGAAAATTCCTTTTGGAGTCGCGTTCACGTGTTTTCCTATTCAAAAAGACCGGGCACCTATGCGGCGCGGTTGGACGGACAAATTGCGGAAGCCGTCAAGAAAGAGCGGGCCCGGCAGCTTCGACAACTCAGTCAGGAGCGCATCTATCAAAAGGCTCCAAAGCAGCTGGGAGCGAGCAAGTTGGGGCTTCCCTTGAGCTCCAATGATCCAGAATTTTTAAAATTTCTGACCCGGGACTATCTGACCGTTCAAGTGCCCAGGCCTTCAAAAGACTTCCAGGTTTCGGGTGCCGGAGATGGAGAAGTCCGTCTTGAAATGAAAGAGATCCTTCCAGATCGACGTCCTGGCTTGGATCCCGTGTTTTTAGGCACCCTGTTGTAGGTTTTTCTCGCAAAGTTGACGCGTTGCCATAACCTTGATACACCGATTGAGTAATTTTAAACGTTGGCGCGTTTCGCCAGGATGACCTTATGATCTCGAAAGACCTTCCCCCTCTTTTGGAGCAACTTCCAGAAGAGTTCAAAAATTCAGACCTTTTCGAACGGGCTTTTACTCACAAAAGTTACATCAACGAATCCAAATCCCACTGGGTGGACAATGAGCGTTTGGAGTTCTTGGGCGATGCCTGTTTGGGTGCCGTTGTGGCTCGCGAGCTTTATCGAAATTTTCCCGAAAAAGACGAAGGCTTTTTGACAAAGGCTCGATCCAACTTGGTGAGCACCCGCAGACTTGCTGAAAAGGGCGCTGATCTTGGGCTTGAAAAAAGAATTCTTCGTGGACGCAGCGAAAGAGAATCCTGTTCGCCTCGTGTGGTGGCTTCCTGTTTGGAGGCATTGATGGGAGCCCTTTATCTGGAGTTGGGTGAGAAGGCTTTGGTGAATTTTGTCTCGGAACTCTTTAAAGAGGAACTGGTTTCGGAAGACATTCTGAAAAACTCTCACTCCGATTGGAAATCTCAACTTCAAGAAGAACTTCAAAAATATTTCGGTCAAACGCCCACCTATGAACGTTTGGGAGAAGAAGGACCGGATCACAGCAAAACATTTTTTGTTCGAGTGAACTTCCTTCACCAAAATTTGGGTGAAGGACATGGGGCCAGTGTGAAAGAAGCGGAACAAAATTCCGCACAGTCCGCATTAGAAAATTTAAATTTGGAAGAATTAAAGTCAAAATTGGAAGGAATAGAAAATCGTGGAAACTGAAGCTTTGAAAAATGAAAATTACCGTGCGGGATTTGTAGGCCTGATTGGTCTGCCAAACTCTGGAAAAAGCACATTGATGAATGCACTTGTGGGCGAGAAGGTGTCCATTGTTTCTGACAAACCCCAGACCACGCGCCGCCGTCAGGTGGGGCTTCTTTCCACAAAAGAATATCAGGCGGTGTTTGTGGACGCGCCAGGGTTGATTTCTGCGAAAAAAGGCCTGCATGAGTTTCTTCACCAAGAGGCTTTGGATGTGATTCGGGACTCGGATGTATTGATTTGCGTCTTGAACATCGATGAAAAAGAGCCCAAGCGTTTGATGGAAATTGTGGAGTTGGCCAAAGAATCCGGAAAGCCCTACATGGTGGTGATTCACAAAACCGATTTGCCACTTCTTCACCGGCCACAAATTTTAAGAAATGATTTGGAATCCCTGGGGGTTCCCATTGTCAGTGGATCTTCTTCCACCAAAGGGGATCAGGTCGAACTCAAAGAGAAGATCTTAGATGTTTTACCAAGCTTAATTCCCAACTCACCGGCGCCTTTGTTTTTGGAAGATCTTTACACGCCGTCGACAGTAAAAGAATTGACCGTGGAGGTGATTCGGGAAAAGTGTTTTGAGTTGATTCATCAAGAGGTTCCTTTTGGGATTGCTGTTCGACCTTTGTTGTTTGACGAAGGCTCTCCAAAAATCACCCGTATTTTTTGTGAAATCTTGGTTTCCAAAGAAAATCACGTTTCCATTGTAGTGGGTCGAAAAGCGGCACTCATCAAAGAAATTGGAATGAAGGCGCGAAAAGAAATCGAAAAGCTCGTGGGCACAAAAGTTTTCTTGGATTTGAAAGTCAGTGCGTACAAAAACTGGGATCGCAGTTCCCATGTGATGAAGGAGCTTGGATATGTCCAGCCTCAACATTAAACTTCCACGAGTGGCATTGGTGGGAAGACCCAATGTGGGAAAATCTTCCTTGTTCAATCGGCTGACCCGATCGCGAAGAGCCATGGTGAAAAACGAGCCCGGGGTGACCCGAGACCTTTTGATCGAACCTACGGATTGGTGGGGAAAAGGCTTCGAAGTGGTGGACACCGGGGGATTGACGGATCGTGAAGATGAAATCTCCATGTTGATCAAAGACCGCGTCTCTAATTATTTGGAGAATGTGGATTTGATTGTTCTTATTGTGGATGGGCGCGAAGGAATGACCATTGAAGACCAACAGGTGTTTCGTCAGGTGAACGAACTTGATAAGCCCTTTTTGGTGGTCGTTAACAAATGTGATCGAAGCCTTGAGCCTGAAACCTATTTGGCAGATTTCTATCAATGGGGTGTGGACCTGCTTCCGGCCTCTTTTGAGAACAACTTCAATGTGGATGAAATCGTCGAGTGGATTTTGGAGTACTCTAAAGAAGAGACCGAAGAAAAAATCGAAGGTTTCCGGTTGAGTTTGGTGGGAAAGCCCAATGCAGGGAAAAGTTCTTTGGCCAACTTGCTGCTTGGAGAAAAGCGCATGCTGGTTTCGACCATCGCGGGAACCACGGTGGACAGCGTAGAAGAGCCATTTGAATTTGAAGGAAAAACCTATTTTCTTTCGGATACGGCCGGTCTTCGAAAGGCCGGAAAAAGATCCAGCGATTTGGAAACTCTTGGAACCTTTAAAACTCGAGATGCCGTGGATCGCAGCGAATTGGTATTGTTGGTGGTGGATGCGGAAGTGGGACTGACTGCCCAGGATGCACGGATCGTGGAAAGCTGTTTGGAAAAACACAAAGCTCTGGTTTTGGTTGTGAACAAAATGGATTTGGCCAAAGTTTCAAACAAAGAGTACAAGGCGTGGTTTAAAACCCATTTGGAAAGAGAATTCCATTTCTTCCCAACAATTCCCTATGTTTTTGTCAGCGCAAAGACAGGCTATGGAATCAATGCTCTGTTCGATAAAATTGAATTCGTGCGGGAGAAATTAGGAACTCGAATTTCCACGTCAAAGCTCAATAAGTTTTTTACCGAGGTGATCAAAAAAGCACCTTCTCCGGTGTGGGGAACGGAAAACGTCAAATTTTACTATTTGACTCAGACCAAACAAAAGCCACCGAGCTTTATTGCCTTTGCAAATCAACCCAAAGGGGTGACGCCTGCGTACCGTAGGTTTCTAACCAAGCAGATTCAAAAAGAATTTGGTTTGGAAGGAATTCCCATTCGCATCTTTGTTTTGCCTAAAGGCTTAAAGCAAAAGGCTCCAAGGAAGCGCTCTCAAGAAATGGAAGCTCCGGAAGAGGCTTACTGGGATGAGGAAATGTTGGAAGACTCCGTGGTCTATGACTTGGGGGAAGAATTTGACACCATAGAGTTGGAAGGAAACCCGTAAGTTGTCTTCTTCGTCGAACAAATCTCCCGTTTGGGGAACGCGGCTTGGATTTTACTTGGCGGCAGTGGGTTCGGCCTTCGGCCTTGGAAATCTTTGGCGGTTTCCCTATGTGGCGGCCGAAAACGGGGGCGGGGCTTTTGTGCTTCTCTATTTGGCCTCTGCGTTTTTGATCGGACTGCCTTTTTTGATCGGAGAGTTGTTGCTTGGAAAGCTTTCTCGAAGTTCTTTGTTTCCAGCCACATTAAAAATGATTGGGGAACGTCACATCGTTCGAAGTTTGACGAAGTCTTCAGACAGTTTAAGTCGAGTGGAAAAATCTTCTTACAAGTCTTTGGCTTGGGCCTCGATGATTTTAAATCTTCTGGTGTTGTCTTACTACGCAGTGATCAGTGGTTGGGTGTTGCACTTTTTGATTCGAATTTTCTTAGGCTTTGTGGGCATTTCTGTTTTTAATGGTCCTGAAAGCTTGAGCGTATTGATGAACAACGGATGGCTTCAGATCCTTTTGACCGGTCTTCACTTGATTGTGATCGGTGTGATTGTGGGAAAAGATTTGGAGCACGGTTTAGAGCGGTGGGTGGGATATGCCATGCCGGTCTTTGCGTTGCTTCTTGGGCTGATGGTTTACAAATCTTTGAGTTTGGATTCTGCCGCGGAAGCGTTGAGATTTTTGATTTATCCGGATTTTTCAAAACTTTCCATTTCGTCTCCGGCTCAGGCCATTGGCCATGTGTTTTTCACCTTGAGCATCGGATTTGGAACCATGGTGACCTTTGGAAGTTATTTGCGAGATGAGTCCTATTTGCCATTGGCAGGTCTTCGGGTGGCCACTTTGGACTCGGTGATTTCAGTGCTGGCCGGAATTGTGATTTTTCCTTTGATCCTCATGGGGGATCAAAAGGTCATTGGACCTGACTTGTTTTTTAAGACGGTGCCAGAGTTGTTTGGATCCATGTCCGGAGGGCTTTTGTTTGGCGTGGGATTTTTTCTGTGTTTGTATTTGGCGTCTCTTGGAGCAAGCATCGGACTTCTTGAAACCCTGGTTGCAAACTTAAGGGAAACTCGCCGTGTGCCTCGGCGAATCAGTGCCATTGGAGTGACTTCATTTTGTTTGCTTGTGGCTTTATTGCCTGCATTGAGTAGCAATCTTTTGAGTTTTGTGCGCATTGGAAAAGTGGGACTGCTTGGGCTTTGGGATATGATTCTGATCAATTGGGCACTTCCATTGGTGGCCCTTTTTATTTCTCAAATGGTGTGTTGGAAATTGCGCCAAGAGCTGGTCTCTAAGGAATTTGAACAGACTGAGTCGGGCTCTTCAGCGCTTCTGTACAGTCATTGGTTGTTTGTGATGCGTTTTGTGGCGACTCCATTGATTGTGATTGCGTTGGCTCTACAAGCTTGGGCGCTATTCTCTTAAATCCCGCTTCTTGTTTTCTTTGCACCTTCCCTTTACCATTTTCTTTTGGGGGAGGGGATATGGGAATTCGAACATTTCGTTCACTGTTGGTGATTGCTTTGCTGGTGCTTTCTGAGAGCGCTTGGTCTTTTGTGTTTTTTGGTGAAGGACTGTTTCCTCCTCTGCAAATTCCTGCTCGGGAAGAATCTGTTTATGGTTTTCGCATCAATCCCGGTTGGGCGGCTCACGGCGAGATGAAGGGGGGAGATTTCAACTTGATTGGTGGAATTTCGGACAAAGAATTTGCTGGATTTGCTTTTTCGGGAGTCTTCAACCGGAACTACGGAAAAACTCAAGTTTACGGAATTCAAGCGGCCGGACTTTTAAATTTAAACCAAGGTGAAAGTTTGATTGTGGGGCTTCAGTTGGCGTTGGGTGCAAACGTTCAAGGTGGAGCGGGAAGCGTTTATGGTTTTCAAGTTTCGGGGATCGGAAACTGGGCAGAGAAGATGAATGTGTATGGGGGTCAGTCGGGTATGATCAATCGTGCAAAGGTTCTTGGCGGAGTTCAGTTGGGATTGTTCAACACCACGGAGACCATGGCGGGATTTCAATTGGGGATGGTGAATTCCGCGAAGACCGTTTATGGGTTTCAAATTGGCTTGTGGAATTCCACGGACAATTTGCACGGCATTCAATTGGGTCTTGTGAACTTGGTGTCCAACGGCCCGATCAAATTCCTCCCTGTTTTTAACATTGGGATTTAGTGTTTTTTTCGCGATCACTCCGACGTCGGAGTGGAGCTACGATAGGTTTAGGTCGTGCGATGGAAAGAATCCAATCAGTAAATTGGCAAGAAAACGGGTTGGCAGGGAAAGTTGACGCCACAAATTTTTAGATTCTTTTCTGCGGCAATTTGATTTAGCCATTGCCAAACTTCCTGGGATCTCAAATGAGTACCGCCTAAAAAATTTGCAGGCAAGAAAACTCTCTTCCCATAAATAGTAAGTTCAAGATTTGCTCTTGTTCCTGCTGAATGAAGGCCAATAACTTCTACAGATCCATCTAATTTTTTTGAGAAATAGGGGCCTCCTGAACCGCCGCAGTTTTTAACGGTAGAGCCATTTTGATGATTGCCATTCAAAACCATCTGATTTTTTTGAAATCCAAAAACATCCAATTGAGCGAGGCTATAGTTTCCAACTTCTCCTCCGCAGCCGTCAGCATATCTCAAGAAAGATATTTGTTCACCAGAATCAATTTTACGGGATGAAATGGAGAACATGGGGGCAGTAAAGTCTGCTTCTGTAACTATGATTGCAACATCGCTCTTTCCGCCTGAATACCAGCATTTCAAGAGTTCAGAAGGTTTGAGTTGAGACTTGTCATTGATGGATTCAAAAGTATTTTTGCATTCTTCTCCAGAAAAGAATTCGTCTTCAGAAATTATGGAGTCATGTGAGTAGGTGTTTCGAATGGCAACCTTCTGATTATTATTCAAGCCGACAATTTGAATCTTCTTGGAATGACCTATCAATGGGAGGCAATGAGCAGAGGTGAGGAATACGTTTGGTCCAATGAGCGTCGCTGGAGAGCACCACTGATTTCCATTGGTCAAATAGGCACTTATGAATTTGTCATTGATCTTCTGTGCCGGTATCCAGACCTCATTTTCGGAAGCGCGTCCCAAAGGGAGACTCAAATAGAAAAACGCCAACAAGATCAAAAACTTCATGTTTACCCCATCTCCTTTTATGCTTTTAAAAGGAGAAAAACCAATTTGACCAGACCTTTTCAAAATTTCTAAATTGGGGCGTCGGCTTTGCTGCGGTGCCTACGAAATGATTTGCCGGCTTTAAAAGCGACGCTTCAGATTATGGGGTTGATCTTGGGGGAATTGCAGTGGAGGATCAGTGCAATTTTAAAAGGGGTGTGGGATGAGATCTTTTTTATTTTCTTTAATCGCATTAAGTGCTTTTTTTGGGAGAGTATCTTTTTCAGAAACTACCATTTTTGATGTGATTGTTTCCCATGATCCAAATGGAAAAACAAAGGTATTTTCCAGCGAGCCCTCGATTGAGGAGTGTCGGAAAAAAATTAAAGACCTTGTTTGTTATGTGAACCCACCTAATGAAGAGCACCCAGATGTGCGTGACCGGCCTTGTCTGCCTGACGAAGGGCGATTTGCGTCTTATTTTGAAGGTCATTTTGACCGGTCGTCTGAATTGATTCAAAAAATGTATTGCCGATTGGACCACATTTGGGTGGAGAAACAATTTTTTGCGACGGCATTTGCGAGTCCTCTTATTGGACCTCAAGGAGAAGTTATCTCTGGAGCAATAGGGATTCGAGAGGAAGTCTTGAATTCGGAGAGAACCTTTGATGAATGGCTCTCCTGGAAGGAAGAAACCAGCTTTGGAGGGACAACATCGTTGGATTCCCCTCGCCTTGGAATTTTGCAATACACCTCAAATCGCAATGAGAAAGAATTTTTCCTGGATTATGTGCTGGACCATGAATTCGGACATCTCTTTGATTTTTCAAATCAATTGAACAGAGTTTACGATTGCCATTATGAGGAAACATCTCCAGGGACCTGGGAACCCGTGGGGGATTGTCGCCCCACTCCTGGAAGTTGGGGTGAGTTGTCCTGGAAAGACATTCAGACGCCAAAACCTTCTTCGGACTTCCCGTTTCGAAAAGACATTTGCTTCTATTTCTGTGGGGGTCAGTTTCTAAACCCGGCGTCTCTCATAGAAATCTTTAGTGGAATTATGGAATCCACTTTTATGTCCACCTATGCGTCTAAGCATCCAGGGGAAGACTGGGCGGAAAGTTTTGCTCTATTTCTTGCCCAAGAGCAAAAAGGATTTCGCTACCAGGTGGCAGCGGGCTCTCAAAGATTTGACTTAACGGCTCATTTCTACAGCGAGAAAATTGAACCCAAAAGAAAATTTATTACAGATTTTTTAAATGATAATGTGAAATATCCAGGGGATTAGTTCGCATTAGCATAGAAGAATTTTTTCAAGAACGTGTCCCGTTGGAGGCCCTTCTCTAAGTTCTTTACAAACAAGGAACTTAGAAAAACTCTATTTCAAAAAATTTTAAATCTCTCATTGGTGGTATTTCTCTAAATTCTTTATTTGTAAATCTGGACACACCCCTCCATGGGTTCTACCCGCATTTGCCGTTTCGGCAAACCGCATCCTGCTTGCGGGAGGGCCTTCTTTACAAACAAGGAACTTAGAAAAAATCTATTTTAAAAAATTTTAAATCTCTCTTTGGTGGTATTTCTCTAAATTCTTTATTTGTAAATCTGGACACACCCCTCCATGGGTTCTACCCACATTTGCCGTTCCGGCAAAACGCATCCTGCTTGCGTGAGGTCCTTCTTTACAAACAGAGACTTTAGAGAAACACCACCAAAGAAACGGTTATTTTTTGAAGTCACCTTTTAAAATTTTGGTTACGCTACTCCGACGTCGGAGTAGCGCTGCGATAGACTTCAGTCGTGAAAGTGAAATGAAGATTCTTTCATCTGTGGTCTTTCGTTGACCAGGAAATTGCGTTTTGTAAAACTCGACAAGTGCAGAGTGAAAATCAGAACATATGGGTTCCTTTTGTCTTATTCTCTGCGGGAGTTCATGTTCTTCTTTTCTCCCTATTTCTAAATTCCAAGGAATCCTCCAAAGTCCCTAAGCAGACCCTTCAGTGGATCGAAATTAAAAGCACTCCAAAATCAGTTGTGGAAGCTGGCAAGGATTTATCTCACAGTAAAAAGGTTCAAGAGCGCCAATTGAAATCGACAAAAAATCTCTCTCGATCAAAGATTTCTTTAAAGAAACTCAAATCACAATTTTCATTTTCAAATTTGAAACCTGGAAAGACAAAGTCTTCGGATTCTGAAGAGTCCAGTGATTGGACCAATTCAAAATCCTATGATGGAATAGGATTTGTTAGAAATCGGAAGCTCACAACGAGACAGATTTCATTCGCCGAATCCTTATGGCGAGCGATTCATCGAAACATTGAACGCAATCCCTACCTGTCGGAGTACAACCACACAGGTCATGTGTATTTTCAGTTTCATGTGGAAAATGGAAAGATTCTCTTAAAGAGTTTGAGAGCTTCGGCATCAGATCGTGTTTTAAAAGTGATTGCGGCACGTGCTTTAAGAAAGGCTTTTGCGAATGAACATGGGGATATCTATTTCCCCAAGAAGTCCATGGTCATCAATGCAAGATTCAGTTGGCGCAGCTATAAGGAATGCGAAACGCTAGAGGGGATTCGCGGCAACTTTTTGAGTTTTTGCAACTATGCAGAGAACAAAAGAAGATCATTCACAGCTTCGGAGCGTTCGGACATTTGGACCAAAGCAATTCTGCAGCACGGCTTTATGGCTTATGAAGAAATTCAAAAATACAATCGGGAAGAGAACCATAGAAAGTTTCAATTCGATCCTTTTGAGATCTACAAGCAAGATCCGGACTGGGATTTGTAAAAGAGATTGATTTTTTTGTTTTGAAGACGCGTTTTAAAAAAATAGCAATCCATCGTTTTGATGGCCTTTCTCTTAATTCTTTGTTTGTAAAGAAGGACCTCCCGCAAGCGGGAAGCGTTTTGCCGGAACGGCAAATGCGGGTAGAACCCATGGATGGATGTGTCCGGATTTACAAACAAAGAATTAAGAGAAAGGCCATCAAAGAGACGGCATTTCTTGTAATAGTTTCTATTCCATAAATTTCTTTGACAGTTTTTTTGACCGTCGTGATTGCGCTGTAAGAATCGTTTTGCCTTAAAGTTTAAAAAATTTGATCAATTATTAATTGCAATCATTCTTCGGGCAATGGGGTTGGTTTAAAGGTCGTCTAGGAGAAAGCTGCGACTTTGTGAAAATCATCTTCAAAATTCTCATGATATAAACTCCTAAACGTTTTAAAGGGAGATTTTTGTGAACCTCAAACACCTCAATGACAACGACCTTCTTATTCAAACCAAACAACTGATCCAATCGGAGCGCAACACTCTGGTCAAAATTCTTCATCACCTTCGCGAGGTGGAGCGTCGTAAACTCTTTAGTGACTTGGGATGCAAAAGTCTTTTCGAATATGCCGTTAAAGAACTCAAATACAGTGAGGGGCAAGCGGGACGTCGCATTCAAGCCATGCGACTGCTAAGGGAGCTTCCCGAAATCGAACAAAAAATTGAGAATGGAAGATTGAGCCTTAGCAACATTTCTCAAGCGCAAAGTTATTTTCGAGAAATTAAAAAGCAGGCCAGCCGGAAAGAGTCTTCAATGACCATCAACGAGGGTCGGCGAAACATAAAAATTCTTCCAGATAAGCTTCAGATTTTGGAAAGCCTTGAAAACAAATCGGCCAGGGAGGGGCAAAAGGTTCTTTTGAGTCTTAGCCCAGAAGTGCCTTTGCCTAAAGAACGGGAGCGCCAGATTACAAAGACCCATGTGGAGTATCGAATCCTTGTGTCAGAGGAGCTTAAGCGAAAAATGGAGGAAGTGAGATCCTTGTTGGGAGCCAAATCTATTCCCATGAATTTGGCCGATTTGATTGAATGTATGTGTGGTCTTTCTGTTGAGACGTTGAAAGTTAAAAAGTTTGGAAAGAGAAACGGGCAATCAGATCAAACTCCGACGTCGGAGTTGCAAGTTCAAACGAGGGATGATGTGGCCGGTTCTAAGGGGAGTGGAAAATCCAGGATCCAAAAGTCTTCCAGATATATTTCTCAAAAAGTTAAATTTCAGGTTTGGAGGCGAGACGATGGAAGATGCCAGAAGTGTGGCAGCCAGCACAATTTGAACATGGATCATGTCCGGCCGTTTGCAAAGGGTGGATGTTCTACGAAAGAGAATCTAAGGCTCTTGTGCTTTCACTGCAATCAGCGAGAAGCGATGAAGGAATTCGGGTACGAGAAAATAGCCTTAAGAGGTTCGGTTGCACGGAGGGATATTTCTTGAGTAGTGAGGAGTGGCAACTCCAACGTCGGAGTGAAACGAACAAAAACTTAAAAAACTTCTTTAAATAAGTAACCGCTTCTTTGGTGGTCTTTCTCTAAATTCTTTGTTTGTAAAGAAGGACCTCCCGCAAGCGGGAAGCGGTTTGCCGGAACGGCAAATGCGGGCTGAACCCACGGAGGGGTGTGTCCGGATTTGCGAAGAAGAATTTTGGAGCTATACAATTTTGAGCAATGAGAAAAAGAGAAGTGAGAAGTGGCGACTCCGACGTCGGAGTTGAGTGAACAAAAACGTAAAAAGACAGCTTTAAATAAGTAACCGTTTCTTTGGTGGAGTTTTTCTAAATTCTTTGTTTGTAAAGAAGGACCTCCCGCAAGCGGGATGCGGTTTGCCGGAACGGCAAATGCGGGTAGAACCCACGGAGGGGTGTGTCCGGATTTACAAATAAAGAATTTGAAGAAAGGCCAGTAAAACAAGAGTTACGATTTTTTTTGAAAAGTGATTCCTCAAGTCTTTGTTTGTAAAGGAGGGCTTCCGGTAAGCGGGAAGCGGTTTGCTGGAACGGCAAATGCGGGCGGAGTCGATAGCGACAGCTCTAAAAATTCACGCCCAGAATTCCAAGAAGGGTGTAGCTGTCGCCGGTGGGATAAATTCCGGTGCGTTCCTGATTGTCGAAAACCAACTCGGTATTTTCATCCTTAAATGACACCAACTGATACATGGCCTGGGCGCCAAAAAACATTTTGTTTTGAAGCATGGGAAGTTCGATCCCACCGCCCAAATCAAAACCCATGGCCGTGTCCTTGCCGAAACCCGTCACGCCGTCCACCTTTGTGGTTCGGTAAACTTGAGAAATCCCCGCAATAAAATAGGGGTTAAAGGCGGCCAACCCTCGGGTTACATTTTGAGTGTTCATATAAAACTTAAAATCCAATCCAAAGTTCTGAACGCCTACATTTCCGGTGGCCACGGTTCCAGGCAATGACTTCACGCTAAAGCTGTGGTCCCCAGTCAAATAGCTAAACTGAAGCGCAAAGCGCAAATCAAAAAAGTAAGACAAAAAGAATCCAAAGTGGGGACTGGAAGAATTCAAGAGCCCCCCCAAACCTTCGGTCCACTTTCTCATCCCCCCAAAAAATCCCATGGTGATAAAGCGCCCATTCCTGAAAAAATTGATGTCCGCCTCTTCATCTTCCGCGGCTTCGAACTCACTGTAGTCCGCAAAAGGGTCAAAGGAGTCATCCGCATCAAACTGGGCAAGAAGGACGGACTCCCCAGTCCCAGAAGTCTCCGCAAAAGAAGCAGGCAGTCCCCAGGTCAAAGTGGCTAAAATCAGGGCAAGAAGGCGATTTCCATTCATGTTTTTAGTCTAAGGGCTCCCAGAAAAGGATAGAATGAAGCTTCTTTCAAAAGGTTGAAAACTAGACCTTCCGGTGGTAACTTCTGGCCCACTTCTCAAACAATAAAGGAGTCCTCGTGGCAATCGACTACAAGCAGGCCGGAGTGGACATTGAAGCCGGTGACTCACTTGTGGATTGGCTCAAGGCCACGAGCCCGCAATGGCCCAATTCCCACCTCCAAATTGATGGCATTGGCGGCTTCGCCGCTCTCTTCAAAGCAGACTTTAAAGACATGAAAGAACCCTGTTTGGTTTCCTGCACCGATGGTGTGGGCACCAAAATCAAGTTGGCGGCAAAAGCCCATCGCTTTCAAGGGGTGGGGCAAGATTTGGTGGCCATGTGTGTGAACGATTTGATTTGCACTGGAGGAGCGCCGCTCTTTTTCCTCGATTACTACTCTTGCGGAAAGCTTCATTTGGATCAGGCCAAAGATTTCCTGACTGGAGTGAGAAATGCCTGCCTTGAATCTGAGATGATGTTGATCGGTGGCGAGACGGCTGAAATGCCAGGAGTTTATGAAGCCAATGATTTTGACTGTGCCGGTTTCGCCATTGGCGTCGTGGACCGGGAAAAAACCATCGGCGCTCACAAAGTCCAAGTGGGAGATCGTCTTCTGGGAGTTTCCAGCTCTGGATTCCACTCCAATGGATATTCCCTCCTTAGAAAGCTTTTCGCCCAAGACTTGGATTCCTGGATGGAAGAGCTTTTGAAACCCACCGCTCTTTATCCAAAGCTTATGAAAAAGGCCCTTCAGGCCGGAGGCATTCACGCGGCCGCTCACATCACGGGTGGCGGTTTGAACAACCTGACTCGCATTCTTCCCAAAGGGGTTGAGGCTCATATCAATTCTTGGCCCGTTCCCGCTCCTTTCCTTGAAGTGAAAACCCGCAGCCAAATGGCGTGGATGGATCTTTTAAAAACTTTAAACTGTGGTTTGGGTTTGATTTTGGTGGTGGCCCCAGATTCTTTTGACGAGCAAATGTCGAACTTGTCCAAAGAGGGATTCTCACTTCTCGATTTGGGAGAGGTGAAGGCCTCGACGTCTAACGATGCGGATCCCCAGTGGCAGCTGAAAGATCCTGCCTGGGAAGGCTACAACGGATGAAGACCAAAGCCGTTTATGATGTGGTTCTCGTCTCGGCTTTTGGAAGGCTCGATCCCTTAGCGATCGAATTGGTTCAACGGGGAATGTCTGTTGGGCTTGTAGATTTGACCAAAGCCTTTCGTCACCTTTCTTGGAGAGATCTAAACGGTCCTTTTCCCATGGTGAATCCTTCGCCAGCACTTCCCTCCCATTTGGATTGGTTGGGTGCACGGGCTTCCACAGAGTTGGACCGGGGTTTTGCCATGTGGCTTCGAAGTGGACCTTTGGAGCTGCGAGGAAGCTTGGGGACCTTTTACGCGGAAAAAAACTTGGAAGTGGGACTTCTCAAAGATTATTTGGCGCGGGTTCTTCAAACTCCAAAGTCACAATCCGTTTTCAATAAGTTCTTCAGAGATCTGCCCTTTAAAGAAAACTGGCTGATTCATCTGTCCCATGCTTTGACTCAAAGAAAGATGACTCTTCATTGTCGAAGTGCAAATGAGGGCCAGCCTTTTCCATTGCACCAATCGGTTCAAATTCTTCGCTTGGATGATCGAGCGATCAACGACTTAAAAAGTGCGGCCATCAATGCGGGAGTGGATCACTTTGAATCCAGCGCTTTGCACGATGTGTTTTTGGACCACAAACAGTTGGATCAAATTGAAATCGAAAAAGGGACAAAACTGAGGGGACACTTCTTTGTGTGGGGCCTTCAGCAGGAAGAAAGTCATTATTTAAGTCCTAAAGTTTTTGAAACTCTCTTTAACACTCAAAAGCCTGTGCTGTCCGATTGGGTTTGGCGCCGATTGGCTTTGGAATCCAATGAGGAAATTTTCAAAGCCTTTCCGGAAAGTTTCTTGATGATTCAGAATCCCGAGTGGTCCTGGAGCAATGAGAATTTTGTTCTGTTTAAAAAGGATCAAGACGGTCATTGGGATCTTTGGATGCGCACGCCTCGTGTGGGTTTTGACGGAGAGGTTGTGGCCCAAAAGGTGGAGGACGAACTGAAACTTCGAGTGGGCGAATTCAAAGGTCAGGTGATCGCACCTCCGGCTCCAGATGTTTTCAGTTACAGTCTTTACGAAACCATCTCTCCGTCTCAGTTGCCAAAGATTCGAATGAAGAATGTGCTTTTTGAAGGTTCCGAAGACCGTTGGCGGTTGGATTTGGCGGCACGGTTTGAAAACCAAGTGGGATTGCTCTCACAGCTTGAAACTTTGAAACAAAAACTCGACAAACAGATGTTGAAAAGAGGAGGCGTCATTGATCAGCAGATACACTCGCCCTGAGATGGGTGAACTTTGGAGTGCAGAAGCTCGATTTCAATGTTTGCTTGAAGTGGAAGTGGCCGTGGCTCAGGCCCAAAGTGAGCTGGGAATCATTCCTAAAAAAGCGGCCGCGGACATTCAAAAAAAATCCAAGTTTTCCGTGGATCGGATTGCGGAGATCGAAAAGACCACTCGCCATGATGTGATCGCCTTTGTTTCCAACCTTGCGGAAAACGTAGGTCCTATGGGGCGTTACATCCACTATGGGATGACTTCCAGTGATGTTTTAGATACGGCTCTTGCCGTTCAATTGGGAAAAGCGGAACCCGTCTTAAAAGAATCTTACTTAAAATTGGAAAAAGCTCTTCTTCAAAAAGTAGAAGAGCACAAAGAGACTCTTTGTGCCGGCCGCACCCACGGCATGCATGCGGAAGCCACCACCTTTGGACTGAAAATGGGTGGCTATCTGGCAGAACTCAAAAGATCTTTCCAAAGATTTGAGCGTGCCATGGATCAAGCCCAGGTGGGAAAACTTTCTGGAGCTGTGGGGACCTATTCCACTCAAAGTCCTGAGGTGGAAAAAAAGGTCTGTGAAAAATTGGGATTGAAAGTCGAAACCATTGCCACTCAAGTGATCCCTAGAGATCGCCATGCAGAAGTGCTTTGGTCTTTGGCCATGCTAGGAGCCGCCCTTGAAAGATTGAGTGTGGAGCTCAGACATTTGCAGCGCACAGAAGTGGGTGAGGTGACTGAAGGTTTCCAAAAGGGGCAAAAAGGCTCCAGCGCCATGCCTCACAAGAAAAACCCCATCAGTGCGGAAAACTTGACCGGAGTTGCAAGACTGCTTCGTGGATATCTCTCTGCTGGGATGGAAGACATCGCTCTTTGGCATGAACGGGACATCTCTCATTCCAGTGTGGAAAGAGTGGCTTTTCCGGATGCTTTTATTCTTTGTGACTATGCTTTGGACCGCATGGCTCGAGTGATTGAAGGTCTTTATGTGGATACGGACCGCATGAAAAAGAACATCGAGCTTTCCCAAGGACACCTTTTCAGCTCTCAAGCGCTGTTGGCTTTGATCGAAGAGCAAGGCGTTTCTCGAGAAGAGGCCTACGCCGAAATTCAAGGGATTTGCCACGGGATGAAACCGGGAGAAAGTCTCAAAATTTTGCTGCTTGAAAAAGGCAAAATCAAATCAAAGACTTTGGATCAGATTTTTAGTGGAAAGACTTTGACCGTGGGAGTGAAGGAAAATTTAAAGCGATTGAAAAAGCAACTGGCTTTAAAATCATAAAGGAGAACAGGTTTTGGGTTTTCAAAAGGGCGATCTTCAGTACGAGGGCAAGGCAAAAAAAATCTATGCAGTCTTGGGTGAGCCCGAGTTGGTTTGGGTGGAATACAAAGATTCTCTGACTGCTTTTAATGCTCAGAAAAAATCTTCCTTTGAAGGCAAAGGGGAGATCAACAACAAGATCACAGACCTCCTTTTTAGATCTTTAAAGCAAGAGGGCATTCCCCATCATTTGGTGGAGTTTGTTTCTCCAACTGAGGTGATCTGCCAAAAGGTCAAAATCATTCCTTTGGAAGTTGTGGTTCGTAATGTGTTGGCTGGATCTACGGCGAAGAAATTGGGAATCGAAGAAGGCACTCCTCTAAAAAAGCCCTTGGTGGAATTTTATCTTAAGAACGATGACCTGGGTGACCCCTTTGTCAGTGACGATCAGGCTTTGGCCATTGAAGCCGCTCGTTCTCAAGAGGAGTTGGATGAACTGAAAGCCATGGCTTTAATGGTCAATCAAGGCTTGCAAAAAGTTTTTGATTCCATTGGCATTCGTTTGGTGGATTTTAAGATTGAACTTGGAAGAAATACCGCCGGGAAGATTTTGTTGGCGGATGAAATTTCTCCGGACACCTGTCGCCTCTGGGACAAAAAAACCGGCGAGAAAATGGACAAAGATCGCTTTCGTCGAGACCTTGGAAACATTAAAGAGTTTTACGAAGAAGTTTTAAACCGCCTTGAAAAGGGAGTGAACCCATGACCACCTATTTGATTGCCGTTAAAATTTTGCCGCGTCCAGAAGTCTTAGACACCCAAGGCCGTGCGGTGGAAGCCACTTTAAAAGAAGGGGGCCTAAATCTGGAGCACTGCCGGGTGGGAAAGTACATGGAGATTTCCGTCAACGCAGAAAACCAAGAACTGGCGCTGAACCAGGTTCGCGAAATGGCGGAATACGTTTTGTACAATCCATTGATTGAAAATTTTGAACTTGAAGTGAAGGGCTAAGCTCCAATGAAGAACCAGCCAAAAATTGGTGTGTTGAGATTTTTGGGAACCAATTGTGATCAAGACATTTGGGAAGCCTGCTTGGCCACAAACCTTCAACCCGAATGGGTTTGGTATCAAGATCATTTTGAGCCTTCAAATTTTGATGCATTCATTGTTCCCGGGGGATTTTCCTACGGAGATTACCTGCGCTCGGGAGCTTTGGCTGCAAAGGCTCCCTCAATGAAGGACCTTCGCATGGCTGCGGATAAAGGAATTCCCATTGTGGGAATCTGCAATGGGTTTCAGATTTTGTGCGAGATGAATTTGCTCCCCGGGGTTTTAATGAAAAACCGTGATGGGAAATTCATCGATGAGTGGGTGGATTTGGAAGTGTGCAGTGAAAGTCCTTATTCTTCTGCGAAAAAAGTCCGATATCCCATCGCTCATGGAGATGGCCGTTATTTTGTGACCAACGAAGAACTTAAGAATTTGCAAGATCAGGATCAAGTTTGGCTTCGTTACTTCGACAATCCCAATGGTTCGACCTTTGATATTGCGGGAGTGAAGACCAAGAATGTTTTTGGTTTGATGCCTCACCCAGAAAGAGCCTTGTTTGACTGGATGGGTGGAAGTGATGGCCAATCCTTTTTCGAAGGGTTTTTAAAATGAGTGATATGGAATTGAAAGACAAACTGAAGACCTATCGAATTTCCCAAAGCGAATATGAAAAGATCAATGAAGTTTTGGGAAGACCTCCTGAGGGTGTGGAGTGGGCCTTGTTCAGTGCCCTTTGGAGTGAACACTGTTCCTACAAATCTTCACGGGTTCATTTGAAAAATCTTTTTTCCAAGTCCAAACGGGTGCTGCAAAGTTTTGGCGAAAATGCCGGAGTGATTGATTTGGATCAGGGTGAAAAAGTGGCTTTTAAAATGGAAAGTCACAACCACCCCAGTTTTATAGAACCGTATCAAGGGGCAGCCACAGGAGTGGGTGGGATTCTTAGAGACATCTTCACCATGGGAGCCCGTCCCATCGCTTTGGCCAATTACCTGTGCTTTGGAAATCCCAAAGCCCATCGCATGTCTCGGTTGGTGGAAGGGGTTGTGGCGGGAATTTCTGGCTACGGAAACTGTGTGGGTGTTCCCACCATCACCGGGCAAACAGAGTTTCATTCGAGCTACGACACCAATATTTTAGTGAATGCTTTGGCTGTGGGCTATTTCGGAGCCAAAGACCCCGTCGTGACTTCGGTGGCCTCCGGTGAAGGAAACTTGGTGGTTTATGTGGGTGCAAAAACGGGAAGAGATGGAGTTCACGGAGCCAGCATGGCCAGTGAATCTTTTGACGAATCCAGTGAAAGCAAACGTCCCACCGTGCAGATTGGTGATCCTTTCTTTGAAAAGCTATTGATTGAATCCTGTTTGGAAGTGATTCGAAAAGATTTGGTGGTGGCCATTCAAGATATGGGAGCCGCAGGGATTACCAGCTCCTCTTTTGAAATGGCTTCGAAAGGGGATGTGGGATTCGAAATTCATTTGGATGAAGTCCCCCTTCGTGATCCCTCCATGGGGCCTGAGGAAATTCTTCTTTCCGAAAGTCAAGAGCGCATGCTTTTGGTGTGCACTCCCGAAAATTTAAAACCCATCCAAGAAGTTTTCTCCAGATGGGGATTGGATGCCCACCCCATTGGAAAAGTCATTTCTGAACGTCGCGTGATTTTGCATTGGCACAAAGAGGTGATCAGTGATTTGGATCCCCATGTGTTGACCGAAAATGCGCCCATGTATGAGCGTCCTTTTAAGCCCTGGGCTTATCCCTTTAAAAAATCGGAGCTTTCTTTAAGTCTTGAAATAAAAGAACTGAAGAGCACATTGATGTCTCAAGTGAAGTCCGCCATGGGAACCTCCAGACGCTGGATCTATCGCCAATATGACCAGCGGGTTGGAGCGAAAACCGCCAGAGATTGTGATTCCAGTCTGTCGGTGCAACGACTTCCTGAAAGCGGAAGGGCATTGAGTTTGGTGTTGGGATGCCGTCCTTATATGATGAGATTGGATGCCTTTCTTGGAGGTGCCGACAGCATTTTCGAGCCGGCCTTGCAGATGGCAGTGAAAGGTTTTGAACCTTTGGCTGTGACCGATTGTTTGAATTTTGGAAACCCTGAAAAGTCCGAGATCATGTCTGAATTTGTGGCTTCGCTGAAGGGAATGAGTCAGGCCTGCGAAAGTTTGGTGAGCCCCATCATCAGTGGAAACGTTTCTTTCTACAATGAGACCGAAGGGAAAAACATCACCAGCACTCCAAGTACGGGACTTGTGGGATTGAAGGAGAATTTAGACCTTCCTAAGGACCATTTTCAAAATTCCGGCGATGAAATTTTTTTGGTGCGTCTACCTTTGGTCTCGACCTGGGGACTTGCCGGCGAAGCTCAATCCCTCAAAGAATTTGTGGGCGAAGTGGATTTTTCAAAGGCTTCAAAATTTGTAAAAGCATGGACCCAGTTCGCAGCGAAAGAAGGCGGATCCCTTTCGACCCGATTGGTTGGAAAATATGGTTTGGGATACGCTCTGTTTCGAATGAGCACCGAAGATTTGGGAGCAAGAGTTCAGTTTGGAGAATGGGCTCAAACCGACAGAGATTGGGTCAAAGAAAATCTTTACGAAGTTTTGGTGTCTGCTCCTCAAGGACATTTGAACGTTCAAAGTTTGCAAACTCATTTTGGAAATGACGTGAAAGTTTGGAAGCTTGGCGAATCTGTGCCGGGACAGTTGGAATTTGTAAATCAAGATCGATCTCAGTCTGCATTGACCACCGATGTTTGGTTGGCCTACGAGACGGGATGGAGGGAGCATTTTGAAAAGCTTTCGTGAAGAGTGTGCGGTGTTTGGCGCGTGGGGTGATGCGGAAGCTGCGCGCATGACCTACTTGGGGCTTTATGCCCAACAGCACCGTGGGCAAGAGTCGGCGGGAATTGTATCTCTCAGTGGTTCGACCCTTTTAACTCACAAGGGAATGGGCCTTGTGGGTGATGTTTTTAAAGAGTCCGATTTGATTCGGTTGGAGGGTCAAGCGGCCATTGGCCACGTTCGTTACTCCACCTCGGGAGAGAGCGACAATTTAAATGTTCAACCTCTCCACGCTCAACTTTTTAACGGACCTGTAGCCTTGGCTCACAATGGAAACTTGGTCAACTCGGATGCATTGAAAGAGCGATTGAAATCTGAAGGTGCGATTTTTCAAGGAACCACGGACACCGAATCCATTCTTCATTTGGTGGCAAAAAATCCCTCCAGCGACATTATGAAATGTTTGGGAGACTCGCTGCCCCTTTTGGAAGGTGCCTTTAGCTTGGTGGTATTGACCCACGATCGATTGATTTGTGCCAGAGATCCTCAAGGCTTTCGACCTTTGGTGATTGGAAAACGCCCCATGGGAGATGGATCTTTTTCCTGGGTGGTAGCCAGCGAAACCTGTGCCTTTGATTTGATTGGAGCGCAGTTTTACAGGGAAGTCAGCCCCGGTGAAATGGTGTACTTCGATGATGAAGGTGAGCACTCCATGCGTTTTGCTCCAGAATCAAAAAAGCTTTCCAAATGTGTTTTCGAGCATGTCTATTTTGCAAGACCGGACTCCAAAGTTTTTGGGCTGAGTGTTTATGAATCCCGTAAAAAGATGGGCGAAATTTTAGCCCGTGAAAGTGGAGTGGATGCGGATTTGGTGATTCCTGTTCCTGACAGTGGAGTGCCTGCGGCCATTGGTTTTTCAAGAGCCAGTGGAATTCCTTTTGAACTTGGAATCATTCGAAATCACTACATTGGACGAACCTTTATTCAACCCAGTCAAAGCATTCGAAGTTTTGGAGTGAAGATCAAATTGAATCCTCAGTCCGAAATTCTCAAAGGCAAACGGGTGGTGGTGATCGACGATTCTTTGGTCCGAGGAACCACCAGTCAAAAGATCATTCGTTTGGTCAGGCAGGCGGGGGCTTCTGAAGTTCATTTTCGCATTGCCTCTCCTCCCACCACAGGGCCTTGTTATTACGGTGTGGATACGCCGAAAAAATCACAATTGATTGCGGCTCGACAAAGTTTGGAAGAAATCAAAGATTACATTGATGCAGACAGCCTTTCCTATTTGAGCATCGAAGGGATGATGGAAGCAGTGAAAGGTGACAAGTCTCAATTTTGTGCGGCCTGTTTTGATGGAGATTACCCCACTCCACTTCCAGAGGAGAATTCAAATGAGTAAGAAAATCCCTTACATTGCAGCAGCCCTGATTGTGTTTGGATTGGTGTTTGCTGTCAGCTACTTCTTTAAAACTTCGGAAGTGGAATCCGAAAAAGGCTTGGCAGAATTTTCCAGTGAGTTGAATTGGCTGGGATATGTGGGTTGGGAATTGGTGTCCTGTGCGGACGACAACCGTTGTCCTCCCAATTATGATCCCACCAGTGCGGAAGGGTTGATTCCCCTTTTAAAAGAGTCCGAGAATCAAATGTTTGAAGAGATCTCACGGATTTCGGCGACCTCGCCCACCTTGGCGCCGTTGATGAAAGCGGTTTCGGAGTGTGGTCAGTATTGCTCCTGTGTGGTTTGGGAAAGATTTTTGAATTCCTCTTTTGGCAAAGAGTTTCAATTGGACTTGAAAGCCTCTGGAAAAGAAGGAACCTGTGAGCCCTGGGAAAAGCTTTCTGCAGACCAGAAAAGTGAAGCCCAACAAATGCTCAACCACTTAGAATCACTTCAAAATTGAGGCTTGCCTCTGCGGGGCTTGCGCGCGTAAGATCACGGTGTTCCCGTCAAAATGATTTTAAGGAGTGATTTTATGCGAATTCAACGATTTGGTTTTCAACAGATTCCTTTTTATGGAACTCTTTCTGCCAGTTTGTGTTTGACCATGGGTTTGGTTTGCGGCGGAGCCTTTGCTCAGGTGGATGTGAGTTCTTCAAATTCTTCCATGTCCATGGATGACGTGATTTCTTCCAGCAATCGAGACATTTACAATCCCAAAGGACTTTGGCCGTTGTTCGGTGCAGGTTTGGGTTACATGACTTCCAGTGAAAACATTCGAACCGAAGGTGTTCCCGGCCATTTGCGATTTCTTGGATCTTATTATTTTGAAGGCCCCTGGGTTTCTGAAGTGGGCGGCGGTCTTTACAATGAAGTGTTGATTCAAAAAGGTGGAGGCGCGGACACCATTCAAGCTTTGGAACTTGAAGGTGCCGCTCGTTTCATGCTTCCAGACCGTTGGTCCGTGGGTCCGGTTTTTACAACCTTGACGGGCAATGATCGTTATCAGTCCAACACAAAAAATTGGACCTCCTTTGTGGGTGTTCAAGTGAAAAGAGACATCGCTTGGGACAATCAGTATTTGGTTCGCATGGGCGGTCGTTTTATGACTGACGTGGGAGTGAGTGGAGATCAAATCAACGCGGCACTTTTTGAAGTGGAAGTCGGATTTGGTGATGGTTCTGGAAGCCCTGGCCTTGTGGAAAGCGAGCCTTTGGAGTTGGAGCCTGTCGTCGAATCCCGTCCCATCGCACCTCACTTGGCAGAGCAAGCTATGAGTGGTCCCATCGTTTTTGATGGTCCCATGAACTTTGTGGAGAACAAGCCCACAATGATTTCTTCGGCTTCGAAGCGCGCCGATCGATTGGCTCAGATTTTGGCAGACAATGCGCACCTGTTTGAAAGTGTGGAGATCATTGGACATGCGGATGAAAGAGGTCCGGAGAATTTCAACCAAAAGCTTTCGGAACGTCGGGCGGAAGTGGTGGCTCACAAGTTTCGTCGCGCGGGACTTTCTTCAAACCGTATTAAAGTGGAAGGCCGAGGTGAAAGTGAGCCTGTGGCTTTTAACAACACGGCAACCTCTTGGTTTAAAAATCGCCGTGTGGAAATCAAAATCAAAGGTGTAAAAAACCAAGCGGCGTTGGACTCTTTGCTAAAAACAGTGAAGTAAGATCTTAATGAATGAGTCTTTTAAAAAACCTGGAGTGTCTTCACTTCAGGTTTTTTTATGGGGGAGAAAGAGGTTTATGATGAAATTTTGTACTCGTGATGCGTTGGTCCTGATTCTTTGTTTGTTTTCTTCTATCGGCAATTCCGTTTGGGCTTCGCCACTGGAGATGGCGGATTCTTCACGGTTTTTCATTGAGTTGGAGGGACAGAAGGTTTTTCAAGCTCTCAACGATGCGGCCGTTCCAGGGAATACGGGAACTCGATTTTCAATGATGGATGTGACGGATTCCTCTTTTTTTGGATATCGCATTGAACCGGTCTTTCAGATTTCCCCACGTCATCAGATACGAGGGGTGTTTGCTCCCTTGCAGGTGGATGGAACTGGAAGACTTTCTCGTCCAGTGACTTTTGAAGGAGCTTCTTTCAGTGAAGCGACAGAAGCGGAAGGGTTTTATCAGTTTAATTCTTACCGCCTGACTTACCGTTATGCCTTTGTTCCGGGTAAGGGAACATGGTCGGTCTTTGGAGGTTTTACCGGAAAAATCCGAGACGCCAAAATTCGATTGAAGCAAGGCGGTCTTGTTCGCGAGAAAAGCAATGTGGGTTTTGTTCCCTTACTTTATGGAGCCGTGGCTTACCATATGGGTGGAGGTTGGTCTGCAGAGCTTGAAGTGGATGCTTTGGCGGCTCCTCAGGGAAGAGCAGAAGATGTGCGCGTGGGACTTCGCAAATCCTTTTATCCGGGTTTAAGTGCTTTGGTGGGCTACCGTCTTCTTGAAGGGGGAGCGGACAACGACGAGGTCTATACCTTTTCGTTGTTTCATTATGCGGTGGCCTCCTTGGCTTATGGATTTTAAGGTGTAAAAAGGGGAGAGGTCTTTAAAATTATTTTTCGCCCCCTCTAGATTTTCTTTTTGAGATTTAAGAAAATGGATTCGTTGTTTGTTTTCAAAAAACGAACAACGAATAGAGAAAGGCGAAAGGGGCATGGACAGCTCAAAAATTCAGTTAAAGAAAACCAAAAAATACGGACTGGGCGTGTTTGCATCAAAACCCATTAAAAAAGGTGAGGTTCTTGCCGAGTTTGATGGAAAAATTTATGACGAAGATTTTGAAGACTGGACCACAGATCTTCAAAATCACACCGTCCAATGCGGGCCCGAGCGGTGGAGAGATTCCAAAGGTTGGGCGCGGTATTTCAATCATTCCTGTGAGCCCAATTGTGGCATTCGAGGCCTTTATAAAATCGTGGCTATGCGAGACATTAAAAAAGGCGAGCACCTTACTTGGGATTATGAAATGACGGAAAAAAGCGATTGGTGGCGCATGCGTTGCCGTTGCGGCTCCCCTTTGTGTCGAAAGCGGATTGGAAACTTTGAAAATCTCCCAGAAGAACGTCGCCAATCCTACCGCGGATTTATCTCTTGGTGGCTTACCCATGAGAAAAAAGTTCGAAAATGATTTCCAATTCTTTGACCATCTCTACCTACTCTCGAGGGAATTTAAGCATTTGGATGACGTTGGCATTTCAAGCAGGACTCATCAACATTGGGGGACTGCTCTCTGCAAAAACCTTTGTGTCTCATGTGACGGGTTTTGTTTCTTTGGCATCTTTGGAGTTTGAATCTCACGGTGCATTTCATGCGCTGGGACTGATTACCATGCTGTTGGTTTTTTTGGTGGGTTCCGCACTGAGTGGCGTTCTTATTGATTCCAAATTGATGAAAGAACAAAGGCCTCAGTACTCTTTGGTTTTCGGCCTGATGTTTTTATTGACCTTAGTGGTTGCCATTGGGGGCTTCAATAAAGCTTTCGGAGAATTTGGAAGTCCCGCTTGGGATCTGCGAGGATTTTCGCTGGTGGCTTTGTTGTGTTTGATTTGCGGAATTCAAAACGGAATGATCACTTTGGTTTCAAAATCCGTGGTGCGAACCACTCATATGACAGGTCTCACCACAGATTTGGGTGTGGGTCTGGTCCGCGCCTTTAATGAAAAACGTTTGAAAGGTTCTTCCAGCGAATCAAAAGCCAATCGCATGCGCATTGGAATTATTGTCTCGTTCTTTTTGGGATCTTTTGTGGGTGTTCCTCTTTTTCGAAACTGGCATTTTCAAGGATTTATTTTCCCCTGTTTGATTTCCGCCAGTCTCTTTGCTTTGACAGCCTATTTTCAATGGGTCCGGCCCTTAAAAGGGAATTGAGTTACCTTTTGGCATCCGCCAGGTCACCTCATCGCAAACTTGGCGTTTGGGTCTTGCTTGCGCCTTTCAGTTTTTCAAGACTAAGACTTTAAACCTGCCCCAACTTGAGACGAAGGACCGTCAAAAATGAAGAGCATGAACCAATCTGAAACATTCTAAGGATTCCTGCTAAAAGTCTTACGCCAGAGTGTCGATAAGAAGGTGTCTGTCTGTGGGAGGGGAAAATTGAAACGTTTTAGCTTCAATTTGACTTTATTATTTTTAATGATCTCTTTGGTTTCTTGCACGAGAGGAACTCAAGACCTGTCTGTAAATATTCGGTTTCCCATTTCGGAATCGTCGCTTGTCAAGAACTCCAACGAAAAATTGATGATCATCTTGAACTTGCGAAATGTTCCGAACCGCCCCAATCCTTGGCTCTTTGAATATGAGTTTGATTCCTCCACTCAGTTTGGAAATGTGATCGAAATTCCAGGGGTCCCCAGAGCCAACGGCATCGTTGTCCAAGTCCTCGGTGTGTTCGAAGATGAATCTCTCGGGACCATGAGGTTGTCTTATGGTGGAACTCAGGTGAATTTGACGACCACTGAAGAGGTTCAAGTGAACTTAATCAGCCAGAACAGTGTGACTCGCGCCGCTGAAATCACTGGGCGCTACTTAAGGGGGACTTCTCCTGAGTATTCTGGAAAACTTGCAGGATATTTTCCGCCTCCAGACGGTTTGCCTCCAATGAAAGTGTGGGAAGGTGAAATCACAGCCGGTTGGTTTCGAGCCATTGCCTTGGAGTCTACGGGAACGGCAGGTACTAATCCCGGACTTGATTTTGTGGTGGAAGGTCCGGGTGGAGTTCCCTTGGGAACTCTCTTTCAAAATCTTCGTTTTCAAGCCAATGCCAGTGGAGGATTTGATCTTTACACGGGACCGATGGCCTTGGCCACTTCCATTCCCTTTGATAACAGTTTAATGGCCCTTGAAAAACCGGCCAGTCTTCGAAAAGAAAGTGATGGAACTCTTGAATCGGATTCTGCACGCATCAGCTTTGTAGGATTCTTTGGTCCCGGAGTTACGGCGGAAAATAAAGTTTGCTATCCCAATATGACAACTCCGGAGGCTCTTCCCGGATTGTTTGCGATGAATGCGGCAGGTGGCGCCGGTGATCCCTTGGAGGTGCGTTTGAATTCCTCCGGTGGAGTGGCGACCTCTAAAGTGCGCTGGTTGGCGGGCGGAGTCGCGGAAACCGTTCAAAATTTCTATGCCAATGCTGCTGCAATAAATTGTAAACTTGGGGATCCCAATACCCTTCGAGTCCGTCACGACTTAGTTGGCTACAGCGCAGAGGAGTACTTAGGGGTTCGACCTCCCTTCAGGGACCAAAGTGTTTTGGAGCCCTATCCCGTCTTTTTAAAAGGGGACTTTGATGGGACCAGCACTTTGACTCTTACTTGGAAGCCTCTTCCTGGAGTGAGTGTGGATGGATTTGAACTCTATGCCAAACCTTCCAGCAGCGGAGGAGGAGGTGGTGGAGACGTTCAACCCTGTCAGGATTTGTTGCAGCAAGGTTACTCGCCCATTGCAACCATCGCCAATGGAGCCTCGACGTCTCATACACTCACAACTGTTTTAGGCACAAATTTGAACAACAGCAATTGGTCGAACTTTAGCTTTGGTCTTTGTGCCTACAAAGATGTGGGGACCTTGAGAAAGTATGTGGGCAACTACATTCAGACTCAGTGTCTCGGGAGTTGTGTGAACCCTTTTAATGTGGGGCGTGCGCCTTCCACCCTGAATGCCACATTGTCCAATCCCACCTCCAATTTCACAGCTGCGGTGGGATCTTCCGGACTGGGGGGGGCCTACGGCAAAGTGACCAATGTGTCAACATTGTCATCCCCCTACGATCATATGGTTTCGGTCACTTTGGACAGTGCTTCGGGGTTTAGTCCTTTGGACGAAGTGATGTTTATGATCGTATCGGAAGGCATTGACGCCTGCGGATCCTATAAGGGACAAAATTTAGGGCCCGGAACTTCTCCGGTGTTTGCTCGCGTGATTGATACGGACTCCTCCACCTATTTAAAGGTTCAAAAAGGAAGTTGGCTGGAAGGTCTTCCCGCCAACTCTACTCTGACGGCAACGCCAACGGCGGGGATGAGCCATTGTTTTGTTCAAGCGGTTCGAGTGCCACAATTTCGAAATGTGACTTTTAACTCCAATGTGGTTCTTTTGGGAAGCACCCTCCAGTTTGCCACCACCCCCGGAGGCGGTGTGGTTGCCTTTCGGGTGAATGGAACTTTGCAAATGGCTGATGGTTCGAAGGTGGATGTCAGTCAGCAGGGCTATCCAGGTGCTGCAGGTTCTTCCTATTGTGGAGCGTCTGCTGCGGGGGATGCTCCTGCGACCTGCTCAGGCATCAATCGCGCGGCCCAAGGTTCTGGCTCTGGGGGAGCTGGTGGGGGCGCGGGAGTCTTTGCGAATGGATCGGATGGTGGAGTCGATGGCGGTGACTCATTGTGGACCAATAACAATTCAATTGGGTATCCTATGATTTCCTTCGGCGGAGGAGGAGGAGCTTCCTCCTCCGATGCCGGCGGAAAAGGTGGCGGTGCCATTTTTATTGCGGCAGAGAAATATGTGGGCTCAACCACAGCTCCAACTCCAAAGTTCCACGTCAACGGAGAGGACGTCATGACTGCAAATTCATTTGGTGGGGGCGGTGGAGCCGGGGCCATCAACCTGCTCTTTAAATCTTCTCAAGGTCCCATCGAAATCCAGGCGAAAGGGGGAGATGGAGGTTCTGGAACATCTCCTTCCGCTCCTGGAAATGGGGGGGGCGGTTACGCCAACGTTATGATCTGTGACTTGAATGCCTCAGGAAAAACGGCGTTTTCTGATGTGACTTGGGACGCATTGGGTGGAGACAACGTCAACTCCACTCAAGGAGACGCAGGGATGGCCAAAGGGTCTGATGGCTCGGGGGGGCTCAAATGGTTGACGGCCACCAACAATGGAAACTACGGGATCGAGCATTTGTGCCGGTACTGATCTTAGAATGTTTCAATTTGAAACGAAGGCGAAGATCTTCATTTAACTTTCAAGAGCATTTTGTCGATAAGAGTTTATAGAAGCAAAGGAGGAATTTTCAGTGGTGCGTGCATTTAAAAAATTTCCTTTTTCTCTCCTGTTCTTGATGTCTTTTCCTTTTCTGCTTTCGGCCTGTTCCGAAGGTGGGGAGTTGACCTTAAAAGATCCTTTGAGGCTTTTTCGAAAAGCAGCGCCGGGATCGGAGTTCGTTGCAGCCAGTTCTCAGTATGAGTCCAGCCTCACTCGAAACTACAAAGTCCAGCAAACGGTGGGAACCTTCAACAGCAAAATGAAGCAGACCAGTTCACCCCGAGGCTACAAGCTTTACTACTCCGTTCAAGGAGCCATGCTCTCTGAAGAAATGTAAGAGTTTTAGTTGAGAGCCTACACCTTTTAATTCATATTCTCACGGGTGAAAGCCCTTCCTCGAAACCAAGCCGTTTTTGAATTGATTTTGGCCGCCCTGTTTTGGGGCTTTGGCTATGTGGCCACAGTTTGGGCCTTAGATATGGTCACTGCCATTGAGCTGACCTTCTTGCGATTTCTGTTTGGTGGATTTTTCACTTTGTTTTTTGTGCGCAGTTTTCATATGGATCCCAAACGGTTTTGGCGTTTGGTGCGTTTGAGTTTTTGGCCAGGTCTTTTTATGGCCCTGCTCTTAACCTCCCAGACCGTGGGGCTCAAATACACCACAGCAGTGAACAGCACCTTCATCACGTCTCTTTATGTGGTGATCACTCCGTTTTTTCAGTGGGGGTTTTTAAAACAACGCTCCCATCCGGTCTTTTTTCTGTATGCCTTTTTATCTATGGCGGGAGTGTACCTGATTCTTCAAGGATCGTTTCATGCGCCGGCCTCTTCTTTGTCTTGGTTTGGAGATTTACTCACTTTGGTGACCGCACTTTTTAGTGCCGCTCATTTGGTCTATGTGGGGAAAATTTGGCGAGACATTCAACGACCCTTTCTCTTTAACTCTTTGCAGTCTCTTTGGGCGGGGTTGATGCTTTTGCCTCTGCTGTTTGCGGAAGGGTGGATTTCTCCGGGTCCAGAGGGGGCTGCCAGTTTGATTCAAGGAACAGGTCAAGTGTCTCTAAAAGCGATGGTTGGATTTTTATCTTTGGTTTTTGGGTCCACGGTGATTTCGTTTTTTCTTCAGTTGCGAGCGCAAAGTGTTTTGTCGCCCAGTTTGACCTCGCTTCTTTGCCTTTTAGAATCGCCCTTGGCTTTGATTTTTGCCATTTTTCTTTTGAGCCAACCCCTCACTCTGTGGGCCTTAGGGGGAGCAGGTCTGATTTTTATCAGCGCAGTGGGCGCCACTTGGAGTGAGTCTCGAGCCATGGCCGAGAGTGCTCCAAAGGGATGACTCGTTTGGTCAATCTTCGATTCTAAATTTCACCCGGGGCTCCCAACCCCCGAGGAAGGGTGATAGGATTTTGGTTCTATGTCGTTAATCGAAGCGCTCCTTCTAGCGGTGGTGGAAGGACTCACTGAATATCTGCCGATCTCATCCACAGGTCACTTGGTTCTTACCTCTGCTCTTTTCGGAATTCACGAGGTGGGCGTGGTCAAACATTACATGATCATTGTTCAATTCGGAGCCATCTTGGCTGTGGTCTTTGAATATTTTCGCTGGATCAAATCTCACACGTCTTTTTTTCCCACCTTGATGGTTGGATTTATTCCTGCCGCCGTTGTTGGTCTTGCGGTGAAGTCTTACATTGATGCTCTCTTGTCCCATGTGTTGGTGGTAGCTATCGCTTTGATTTTGGGAGGCATTGTCCTTTTGTTCACAGACCGATTTTTTGAACGTCAAAAAGACAAGTCTGAATCTCATTTGGGCCATGTAACCATGAAGCAAAGTTTTTTGGTGGGCGTGTTTCAATGTTTGGCGTTTGTTCCAGGAGTGTCTCGTGCTGGGGCCAGTATTTGGGGTGGAGCTTTCGCGGGAATGAACAAGAAGGTGGCCACGGAGTTTTCATTTCTTTTGGCAGTTCCCACTTTAACGGCAGCAAGTGGTTATAAATTGATGAAAGCCTGGCCGGAACTTTCCATGGATGATTTGAATCTGTTTCTGATAGGAAACGTGGTTTCATTTATCGTGGGTTGGATCACCATTCGATTTTTCATTCAGATGGTGGTGAAGCATGGCTTTAAGTTTTTTGGATACTACCGCATCGTTTTAGGATCCATCGTTGTCGCAGTTTGGGCGATGGGAATGATTTCGGCTTAATTTCTAAGGAGAAGTTAGAAGTGGCACAAATAAAGGAACTGAGTTTTTCAAAAGATCTTCGTCTCATCATGGACGCAAATCCTGGGAAGAACATCAACATCGCATCTATACTTCAAGGATTGGACTACAGATCCCATGGAATCATCGTGATGATTTTAAGTCTTCCTTTTGTGATTCCCATGCCGATCATGGGACTGTCCACATTGTTTGGTTCGGTAATGATGATTTCTGCCATTTCCATTATGTCCGGTCTCAGTCCTTGGATTCCTAAGAAGTGGCGGGGAAAGACCGTTCCCCGAGAAACTATGGAAAGTTTAATTCTCAAATCTGAGAAGGTGGCCACGAAAATTGAGCGGTTTGTAAAGCCTCGATTTTTACTTTTCTCCAAGTCTTGGATCTGGATTCGAATTCATGGTTTAATGATCTTGGTTGCGGCTTTTATCTTGGCTTTGCCATCGCCTCCTGGAGGGAATGTGTTGCCAGGGGCGGCGACCTTCGTCTTGGCCCTTGGTTTGGTGGAAGAGGACGGGATTGTCTTGATCTTGGGCTATTTGCTAACTGCCCTCAACGTGATCTTGCTGACATTGATCTTGGTTTATGGTTTAGATTGGTTAATGAGCTTTTTTACCTAAAAGCTTTTGGAGGAATTTATGAGTTTGGGAATGCCTGAAATCGTCATCATCTTGGTCATTGCGCTTTTGATTTTTGGTCCTACGCGCTTGCCTGGTCTTGGAAAATCCATGGGTGAAGCCATCCGCGGATTTAAAAAAGGCATTGATGGTGCTGGAGATCGAGATGTGACCGATGAAAACCCAAGGGAAGCAGATCGTTTGGAAAGTGTGAAGTCTGAAGAGATTAAGAAAACGAAAGTCAAAGAAGAAGATCAAGCCTGAGGTTTGAACTGATACTCAAGCACCTTCATGGTGATCCAGCCCGAGATCAAAGCACCCAAAATCCATGGGGCATCTTGGGCTAAAAACTCTGCTTGAACTTTGTTTAGGTGAAGAGAAATCATTTTTAAACTCCCAAAACTAAAAATAAGCAAACCGGGCAAGAAGAGAATTTTTCGCTGAAAGGCCAACTGCAAAGACTCTTTCTCCAAGAACAAATGGCCTGCGAGCAAGCTGACGAAAATAAAAAAAGATCCACAAAAAAAGAAGCAGGCGACAGGTCCAAAATACATAAAAACATTCATCAAGGTGTAGTTGTGAGAAAGGCCTCCCACGCCAAGCTGTGGGCAGATCAAAAGGCTCAAAGAACCCGCAATAGCGAACACCCCGAGCCACTCGAAGAAAACTCTTGAGAGGGTGGGGTGGATGTCTTGGGTGACTTTGCGCTTGAGAGCTTCATTCAGTCTTACGTGGGACTGCAAATTTTCGGACGGGGAATTCCCTTGAGTTTGAAACTCTTGCCATTCTTTCAACCACTCAGGTCTTTTGTCAGAGGTCATAAAGTTCCTTTCATGGGCTTCTGAGCTTTTTGAGCAAACGAGAGAGTTTTTTTCTCAGGTTTGTGGCATTGAAGCCCAAATGTTCTGAAATTTCCTCGAAGGCCAAACCATCGATAAATCTCATGTGGAGAAGATCTAGCTCCTCTTCGGTCAGATCCTTTTGGGTTTGAGCCAACCTCTCCTTAAACTCTATAGACGTGTCCAGGGTATTTTGTGACACCAATTCCATGGATTGAATGTCCTCAGAAAATCGGAGCAAATTCTGGTTTTGAGACAGTTTTTGGATTTCACTGCGGGCGATAACAAAGACCCATTGGGCCACCTTGAACCGAGATTGGTATTTGTGGCGCCAAGAATGGAGTCGGTAAAAGGTCTGTTGGAGAGCCTCTTCGGCCTGTTCATTTGAACGGAGGCGTTTCTCTGCGAGTTTTAAAATTCGAGGTTTGTAGCGTTCAAACAGCTCTTCAAAGGCCCCCACGTCCCCTTGCAAATAATCCGCATATAAAATTTCGTCTGTTTTTTCCGAAGCGATGTCACACTCTCCCTGCCTTCCGTCTATCTTAGAGTGCCATTCATTCAGGTGCCAGGTACCAAAAT
>DKGG01000005.1:33077-43975 GCA_002453155.1 Bdellovibrionaceae bacterium UBA6776 | reverse complement strand
ATTTTGGTACCTGGCACCTGAATGCGCCTAAATGCACCTAAACGATAGGGGGAGTGTTGTTGCGGTTGGGATTTTTCATTTTAGCGTTGTTGGGGACATCTCAAATTTCGGTGGCTCATCCTGTGATTTTTAAAGGTGGGATCGAGCTTCAGGGAGAAACTCAAAAAAAGGATTCTGCCTTTTCAACCACATACACGTTCTCTCCTTATTGGGCGGTTGCGGCTCAATACTATGAAATGAGAGAGCCCTCGATGTCCCCCTTGGGCCGAACTTTTGAAGCTTCCACGGTTCAAATCAATCACCTTCTTAAGCGCTGGTGGAATGAAGGGTCTCAAGGGAATATTTATCTTGGTGCGGGCGCAGGAGTTTTTGCGCCTCAGGGCCTGCCCTCGGAATTTCTTGCTCGCGGAGAAGTAAATGCAGACTGGGAATCAACCACGCTTTATGTGGCGGCAAGGTACATTTATTTGCATCCTGATTTTTCGGAGGACGTGGATTTTAAAAAGTTACGGGTTGGTTTTGCCCCCTATGTTTTGGAGCAAGAAGGGCTGAACAGTTGGTTTATCTTAGAGTGGCGGCAAATGAATACAGAGAAAGCTGAAGTGACTCCGCTTTTGCGGTTCTTTTTTCGTTCGGTCCTATTTGAACTGGGTTCAAGTTTGGATGGAGACTTTAAGTTTAACTTTATGATTCACTACTGATTTGCAAGGAGAAGACTTATGAAATGGATCCCTATTATTCTAATCGTGGGCTTGTTGGCTCCGTTTTCGTTGAACACTCACGCAGAAGAAAAAAGTTCGGAATGGGTCAAAGTTAAAGGTATGGTCTGTGAGGTTTGCGCCTATGGGATTCGAAAAAGTTTAATGAAAGAGCCCGAAGTTCAGGATGTGGAAGTTCGAATCAAAGAGCACAAAGTAAAGATCGTTTATAAAGATCCTAAAAAATCTTTGGACCGAGTGAAGCTGGCGCAAATTTTAGAAGATGCAGGATATGCTCTTGAAGGAGAAAAGCCTTGAAGAAAGAATGGTTTTCCTTCCTGGGGCTTTTCGCCTCTTTCGGAACTTTGATCTGTTGTGTTCTTCCAGTGACCCTAGTGATGCTTGGGCTGGGATCTACAATGGCATTGCTTGCGGTGAAGCTGCCATTTTTGGTTTGGCTTTCAGCACATAAAGAAGCGGTCTTTATAATTTCGGGGGCGATGATCGCGCTTTCTGCCTTTGTGTTTTGGACTCAAAGAAATCAGCCTTGTCCCATTGATCCCGATTTGCGAACCGCCTGTTTGCGTGGGCGTAGAGTTTCCAAATACGCATTGATCCTTTCGGTATTGATCTACTCCCTGGGAGCATTCACCGCCTTCTGATGAAAAAGGCACCTGACACCTATATGAAGAAAGAGGCGAGAGAGAAGAGGGCCGTAATAAGGACCACGCTTTGAAGGGCCGGTTGCCAGCGCGGAGAAATTTTCGAAAAGGTATTTTTGAAATAAAGCGGCCCCAAAATCAGAGCGGGAAGGCCTCCCGCCCAAAAGGCCGTCATGGTTAGAAATCCTGCAAAGAAGCTTCCCGAGGCACCGGCCGCAAAAAGAAATCCGTAAAGCCAGCCACAGGGAAGAAAGACACTTAAAAGACCCAAGTAGAAACTTGCAAAAGGTTTTTGGTAGGCCCATTTGATGGCGTTTTGAAGCCAGCGAGGATTTCGGAGTTTTTCAAACACCTGAGGCTTCGAGGCGGTCTTCGTTAAAAAATGCAAAAGATTGAAGGCCAAAAGGAGGAGCAAAAAAAAGGCGAAAACTCCTCCGATGTAAGGGCGGATGGAGCCCGTGTCTTGAAGCAAAGATTGTCCAAAGGCCCCCACCAGTCCACCCATCAAAGAGTAGGTGATCCACCGACCCATGTGGTAACTGATCAGTCTTCCCGTAAACCCTCGGGTGAAGCCCATGGAAAATCCTCCGCACATCAACCCACAGTGCCAGCTTCCTAAAAAACTGGCTGTGAAAATAGAGGCTAAAATTCCAAGGGCGGCGATGCTCACTGCTTTGGACCTAAGAGAGTCAATGCCTTTTCAAAAAGAAGATTCTGTTGGTCTTCACTGAAAACTTGAATGGTGGCGGACTCCGCCCCGTTGCTCAAGTCGGACCGTTGAGAACGGGTAAAGAAGTGAACCGTATTGTCCTTTTGCGCACCCACAATCACAGGGTTTACTTGAGTGACCAGTTTCACGGTCTCCGGTACCATTTTCAAATAAAGGCGAAGGGCCTTTCCCGACTGGTTGGTGATATGCAGTTTAAAGTGATTCAAAATTTCCTGATCATTCAACATTTGATAAGGAGTGTCTTTCGCACGGAGCAAAGTCACATGGAGTTCTTTGCGCTGACTCACGCTCCACACCAATCCTATGGTGATCGCTGCCAACAAGGTCATATAAATAATGCTTCGAGGTTTAAAGATCTTAAGAGGCTGCCTGACCACGTTGTCATAGCGGATCAACCCTAAAGGCTTTTTCACCTTTGTCATGATTTCGTCACAGGCATCTATGCATGCGGTGCAAGCAATGCACTCCATTTGAACGCCCTGGCGAATGTCAATTCCTGTGGGGCACACTTCCACGCAGCGTTTGCAATTGATGCAGTCCCCTTGAGGTTTGTCTGATTTGACGCCCTTTCGTGGTTCGCCGCGCTCTTCATCATAGATGACGGCCAAAGAGCGATCGTCCATCAGAACACTTTGAAAACGTCCATAAGGGCACATGATGATGCAAAACTGTTCGCGAAACCATCCAAAATCAAAAAGCAAAAGTGCGGTGATAGAGGTGACCACCAAAAACACCGTCCAATGTTCGTGAGGGGGCTGTTGAATCATCTGCAAAATAGGTTCTGCCCCAACAAAATAAGCTGCAAAAGAGTGAGCAAAAACACTGGACACCACGAAAAACAAAAACCATTTGATCCCTTTTTTGAAAGCGAGAGTTCCTGTCATGGGCTTTCGAAGATTTTTACGTCGCTCTAATGGGCTGCCTTCAATCCAGGATTCAATGCGGCGGTAAACTTGCTCGATAAAAACCGTTTGAGGACAGGCGTATCCACACCAAACACGTCCCCAAACCGAGGTGACAAAGGCCAAACCTAAAACGGATAGGGCCAAAATAAAAAAGATCAAAGGTCCATCATGGGCGAAAAACAAATATCCAAAAAAACTAAAACGTCTTTCGCCAATATTTAATAGAATGACGGGGTTCCCATTGATTTTAATCCAGGGAACCACCAAAAAGAACAAAAGCAGAGCCCATTGAATCCAAGTCTTCCGCGTTTTCCACTTCCCGTGAACATCCAAAGGAATAAGGGTTTTGCGGGCGCCCCATTCATCGAGGCTGGCTATAGAATCAAGATTGGGCTCTGACATTTTTTACTCCACCAATTGTCCCTCAGGAGCTTTTGCTTGAGGGGGGTTGCTACCAATTTTGCTGACAACAAATGCGCTGACCTTAGACATATCGTCCTTTGTAAGGATGGCATCCCAAGCAGGCATCCCTTTGTCCAAGACTCCCACTTTCACCACTTGGAAAATGTCTTCGATTTTTCCTTTGCCGTGGATCCAGTGATTGTCCGTCAAGTTGGGGCCAATCATACCTTGGAGGTTTTCTCCATGGCAAACCGCGCAGCGGGCTTGAAAGACCTCAGCTCCTTTTGATAGGGCTTCTGCGTTTCCAATCATTGAGTTCAAGTCCTCTACAGCAACAGGCTCTTCACCGTGTTGGGCCTGAAGAGTCTGTACCTGAGCCATAGATGCTTCCAATTCTTGATCCAAGGACGGACCAAAACCCATTTCGTAATGGATGTAATAAATGAATGCGAAAAAGATGGTTCCATAGAAGGTGATCAACCACCATAAGGGTAGAGGATTGTCCAACTCTTGAATTCCATCATAGTCGTGATCCGTTAAGTTCTCGTCTTGATTTTTAATTTCGCTCATAATTTTTCTCCTTGCCGTCGAGCGGAAGTTGGCTCATGCGAGCATAGTGATTTTTTTGAAGGGGCAGGAAAACCCAAAGCAAAAGTCCCATGAAGAAGCTCACAAAAATGATGAGGCCCGCCAGAGTCATTCCCGAATCTGTAAAATGAAGGAAAGCGTTTCTTAACATTTGATTACTCCTTTTTTACTTTCTGTCCCAAAGCCTGAAGGTAAGCAATCAACGCGGTGATTTGCTTTTTCTCCAAACCTGCAGGAGCACCGTTTTTCGCCAGATCTTCCGCAATCTCTTGAGCATCTTTTTGTGCCCAGATATCTGCATTTGCCACTTGGTCGTCGGTGTAAGGAACGCCCAAAGATTTCAAGACAGACAATTTCTTTCTGAGAGACAAGAAATTGGTTTCGTGTCTTTCAAGCCACGGATAGTTCGGCATGATAGAGCCAGGAGAAACTGTTCTTGGATTCATCATGTGGTTGTAGTGCCAAAGATTGGGATACTTTTTACCCACACGAGCCAAGTCTGGACCAGTCCGTTTGGACCCCCATTGGAAAGGTCGATCATACATAGACTCCTCAATGGTGGACGCCGGACCAAAGCGAAGCACATCAAACTTCAACTTTCGAATCATTTGAGAGTGGCAAACATAGCAGCCTTCTCGAATGTAAATGTCTCGGCCAGCCAATTCCAATGCAGTATAAGGTGTTGGCATTTTTGCGGGCTGAACATATTGATTCAGGTTGATGGTTGGGTAGATCGAGATCACAGAACCAACCAAAATGGCAATCAATGAGAGCACCACAAACAAGGTGGCTGCCCCTTCAAGCCAGCGGTGTCCGCCTTCTCCAGGAACGTCTTTCAACATTTCGTCGGTGCGCTTGGGCACTAAAGCTTCAGTGTCCTTTTGATCTTTTGGAGCCAATTGAATGGTCTTAAAGATGTTGTACACCATGATCAAGTAACCGGCGATGAACAAGGTTCCGCCAAGAGCACGCACCCAATACAAAGGAACAATGCGAGTGACGGTTTCAACGAAGTCGGGGTAAACCAATTTTCCAGCCTCATCGATGGCCATCCACATCAAACCTTGAGTGATTCCCGCGGCCCACATGGAAATGTAGTACACAAGAATTCCAAGTAGTCCGATCCAGAAGTGCCATGTGGCCAAGGACTTGGAATAAAGCTCAGTTCTCCAAAGTTTTGGAACCAAGTAGTAGGCCATCCCAAAAGCCAAGAAACCGTTCCATCCCAAAGCTCCACCGTGAACGTGAGCAATGATCCAGTCGGTAAAGTGACCCAAGCTGCTGACAGATTTGATCGAAAGAAGGGGGCCTTCAAATGTAGACATCCCGTAGAAGGTAACGGCAGTCACAAGAAACTTGATCACAGGCTCGGTTCGAAGAAGATGCCATGCACCTTTCAAGGTAAGCAAACCGTTGATCATGCCACCCCAGCTGGGAGCCCAAAGCATCACCGAGAAAACCATTCCCACAGTTTGTGCCCAGTCAGGAAGAGCTGTGTTTAAAAGATGGTGAGGTCCTGCCCAAATGTAAATGAACACAAGAGCCCAAAAGTGAACAATCGAAAGACGATAAGAATAAACCGGTCGGTTCGCTGCTTTGGGAATGTAGTAGTACATCAATCCTAAAAAAGGAGTGGTCAAGAAAAACGCCACCGCGTTGTGACCATACCACCATTGAACCATGGCATCTTGAATCCCTGACCAAACGGGATAGGACTGCATCATGCCTACGGGAATTTCGATGGAGTTTACGATGTGAAGAACTGCAACAGTGACAATGGTTGAAATATAAAACCAAAGAGCCACATAGAGATGCTTTTCACGGCGTTTTGCCAAAGTCCAAAAGAAGTTGATGGCAAAAACCACCCAAATCAATGTGATGGCAATATCAATGGGCCATTCCAGTTCGGCATACTCTTTCGATTGGCTGTAGCCCAAAGGAAGAGTGATGGCCGCCGCCAAAATAATCAGCTGCCAACCCCAAAAATGGATGCGTCCCAACAGGTCGCTGGCCATTCGAGTTTTAAGAAGTCTTTGTGTAGAATGATAAATCCCCGCAAAGATCGCATTCCCTGCAAAAGCAAAAATGGCAGCGTTGGTGTGGAGAGGTCTCAATCGACCGAAGGTGATCCACTCCAAGTTCATATTCGCTGGCCAAAATGCCAGTTGGATTGCCGCAAGAAGACCGGCAAGGAAAGCAACCCCTGCAAAGGTCATCATGGCGATCAGAAACATCTTTACGATTTTATCATCGTAATAGATCGACTCCATGTTTTTTGGTGTTTGATTCATGACTGTTTTTCTCCTTTTCTTTCGTCATCGAGCATCCGTTGTGCTGGTGTTTCCAAATCGTCAAACTGGCCGCTGTTCATTGCGGCCAAAAACGCCATCAAAAATCCCGCGCCAAGTGTTATGGCGATGGGGAGCATCAGTACGAGTATGTTCATGCAAAACCTCTCTTTGCTTGGGATAAAACAAATATGGAACTTAAAGGCATTAAGATTGCCGCGATCAGCGGGTTGACAATTCCAATCAGTGCCAAAACACCTGTGATGACATTGTAGGCGATGGTGAAGGAAAAGTTTCTTTTCAAAGATCGATTGAGTTTATGAGCCACATCAAAAAGATCAAAAAGCGGCCGCAAACCGGGATTCAAAAAACAAACATCAGCGTTCTTCAAAGACTGTTGCAAAGGACCTTGAATGGCCACACCCACTTGAGCCGCGCCCAAGGCTGCTGCATCGTTAAATCCATCTCCAAGCATCAAACTGTGAGAGTGGGATTTCACGAACTTCAATTTGTCCATGGGCGATTGATCCCCCATCAGGTGCCGGGGATTCAGTTGCAAGACATTCCCAAGAGCTTTCACTCGAGAATTCTTGTCTCCGGAGCTGATATAAATCTTAAATTTTTCTCTTAAGGTAGAAAGCACTTCGCCGGCTTCGGGGCGCACTTCATCTTCGAAATACAATTTGGCGCAGAGCTCACTGCCTTTGAAGAAACCCACTTCATTGAATTCTTCATTTTCACTGTTCATTTTTTGGAGGGAATAAATCTCGCCATCCAAAAGCCCAAAAACCTTTTTTCCGGTGACCTCGGTCACATCCATCAAGTTCAAAGGTTTTTTCACTTGGGAACCAAAGGCTTCGCGAAGAGCAAAGGCCACGGGGTGATAGGACTCACTTTCAAGCCCAAGCATGGTGGCTCTGTGCCAAATGGGAATGTCCGCAGGCTCTGTGCGCACCAACTTTAAATTTCCAGACGTAAGGGTTCCGGTTTTGTCGAACACCAAATTTTGAATGGTTTGCAAACGGTCGAACACATCGGCTGAAGAAATCAGCAAACCTTTTTTTCGGGACTCTTTCAGCGCAAGGGCATAGCTTAAAGGTCCGCCAAAGGCCAAGGCACAAGGACAGGTCACCACCAACAAACTTAAAATGCGAGACCAGGCCTCCTGAAAACTCAAATTCAAGACCAACACGTAGACGGGAAGAGCCAATATGGCCAGCAATACGGCTCCATACAAAATGGATTTTCCCACCTGATTGAGACGCTTGAGGTTTTCGCTTTTACTTAAGGAAAGTTTTTCGGATTCCTTAAGAGCTTGAAACAAAGTGGTCTCTTCTGGGCGCAAAGTCACTTTGATGTGGATGGCGGAGCCCAAGGCTTTCATTCCGCACTGAATCTTTTGATTCTTTTCATAGTATCGAGGGGCACCTTCTCCGTTTACAAAAGAGGTGTCCACCAAAGCTCTTGCAGAGACGAGCAGACCGTCCGCGGGAATGATTTCTCCAGGTTGGATCTGCAAAACTTGGCTTTCGTGAAGGTCTCTGAGGGGGATGACCAAAGTGCGGCCGTCTTCATCCACTCGAACGGGCTGGTTGGGAGAAAAAAGTCCTTCAGACAGATTGTCCTTTGCGCCTTTTTCTGCCTTTTTGATCATCCAACGGCCAATCAAGATCAAAAAGGTAAAGGCCGCCAAGGAATCCAAGTACATTTCGGATTTCCAAATAAAAAAGCTCAGAACCGAAAAGGCAAAACTGGAAATCAATGAAAAGGAAATGACCAAATCCAAGTGGATGGTTTTTTGTTTCAGGCTTTGGAAAGAGCCTTTGTAAAAAGGCGTTGCCGAATAAAAAAGCAGTGGCAAGAACAGCAAAATTTCCACAAAGGAAAACAAGTGCCCCAGGCTTCCATCCAAACCGCCGTAGCGGGCAATGGCCAAAAGCATGATGTTTCCAAACGAAAACCCGGCCACACCGATTTTTTTAAGGAGCTGGTTGAGTTCGCTATTTTGGACCTCGCCACCGCTTTCTGCTTTGGTCAAAAAGCGGGGCGTGTAACCCAGATACTCAATCTGCTGGGCGATTTCAGAGGGGCGAATGTCAGGCTCCACATCGAGAGAAAGTTCGCCCTCCAAAAAAAGCAGCTCGGATCTTAAAACACGGTCGTCAATCCGTGGCAGTTTCTCCAGCAGGTGAGTGCAGGATGAGCAGTTTAATCCTTGAATGAAGATGCGGTATTTGTGAATGTGACCCTCACTAGAGACGTTTCGAATTTCATCTACAAAGGGAGAGTGGTCCAAATAGTCCCACTTGTTGGACTTTGAAGGCGCAGGCTTTAAGGTGCCTCCATGCTCCAAGTCATCTAAAAATTCACAGGCCGAACAGCAATAGGCTTCGCCAGGCAAGGTTTGGGCCTGGCAATATCGACAGAGCAAGAGGGGCTGAATGTGTTCGGGCATAGTCAAAGACTAAGGCAGGGGCCCCTTCAAAAATATGACCGGGATCATGTTTGAAGAAATTTACGAAAATTTATTCAGAAGGCCAGCGCGGTCGCGGATTTTGATTCGTCGCTTGTCCAGTTCGATCAGACCTTCTTTCTCGAAGCGGGACAAGGTGCGCATGACAGTTTCAGGAGTTGTGCCTGCCCATTGAGCAATTTCTTTGCGGGTCCAGTCTTGGTTGCTGAAACGATCACTCAGAAAGACCAAGGCTTCGGCCACCCGGTCTGGGGCTTCATTGTCCACCTGTTTGACCCACTTTTGTTCGGCCTCTCGAAGATCCTTGGCCAGCCGTTCTGCCAAATTCAATGCGATTTGTGGCTCTTCTTTGAAGAGGTCAAAAACAAAGCTTTTCGGGAGAAAGCACAGTTTAGAGTCTTCGACGGCGATGGCGCTGGCCCGGTAAGGCTCTTTGGAAAATAGGGCGCGGTATCCCAAAACGCTTCCCGGTCCCATCAGTCGGTGAGTGTGGGATTGGCCGTTTTCGCTGGTGGATTCAATTTTAACAAGGCCTTTTTCCACGGTGAACAGACCGAGAGGCTCATTGCCCTGATAGAAGATGGACTGGCCTGACCGATATTGGCTGGAACTTCTCATTTGAGAGATGTCCTTCAACCGATTGTGGGTGGAGCAGAGGGGATTGTTCTGGCGAGACTCACAGGTGTCGCAGTCTTCTTCACGGTGCTTGGCAGGTTCATTGGTGGCCAAGTGCAAGTGGGGCTGTGATTTTGAAGAAATTGTGGGTTTTGCCATTTCTAAACCCTAGCAGTTTTTTGGGAGGAGTTCACTCCAAAATCGGTATGTTGAAGCAGTGCTAGATTTTCTGAATTTCAGATGACATGATTTCCCTATGAAGAAAATCATTTTGGGAATTGAACGCCTGCTCCAAGAGAAGGAGCTTCAAGATCAACTTTTGGACAAGCGGTTGGCCCTGGTGGCCCATCCCGCGTCAGTTACGTCAGAATTGCAACACAGTCTGGATGCATTGATTCAGGGAACTCCTCTTAAGGTTGTGAAGGCATTTGGCCCTCAGCATGGGATGCGCGGCGAGAAGCAAGACAATATGATCGAGTCCGAGGACTATGTGGATCCGGTTCATCAGATTCCGGTGCACAGTCTGTACGGGGAGGTTCGTCGTCCCACTCCAAAAATGCTGGATGGCGTGGATGTGGTGCTGTTTGATCTGCAAGATGTGGGTTGCCGGATTTACACTTACCTCACCACGTTGATTTATCTGATGGAAGATTTGAATGCGCTGTCGGGCAAGGAACTTTGGGTTTTGGATCGTCCCAACCCTGCGGGCCGGCCCGTGGAAGGTCAAATATTAGATATGAAGTTTGAATCTTTTGTGGGAGCCGCAGAGGTGCCCATGCGCCACGGTCTGACTTTGGGGGAGATGGCCCTTTGGTACAAAGAACATAAAGGTCTTCAGTTGCCACTCAAAGTGGTTCAGATGAAAAATTATTTTCCCATGGAGGCGCCGGATTTTGGATGGCCTCAGTCTCAGTTGGCGTGGGTGAACCCTTCGCCCAACATGCCCCGACTTACCAATGCCAGGCAGTATGCCGGTTCGGTTTTGATTGAAGGAACCCAATTGTCAGAGGGTCGGGGAACCACCATTCCTTTGGAGGTTTTTGGGGCGCCAGGGTTGAAAGTGAATGAAATTGAAAAGTGGGTGCGTGATCATGCAGGTGAGTGGTTGAAGGGATGTGCGTTGAAGACGCAGTATTTTGAACCCACCTTTCACAAGTTTAAAGGACAGCTGTGTGCAGGTTTTCAAATTTTTACCGACACCTGTTTTTATCAGCCAGACGCGTTTCAGCCCTATCGATTGTATGGTGCTTTTTTGAAAGCGATTCATCAGGTGCATCCCGAGTTTGATTTGTGGAGAAAGCCTCCCTATGAGTACGAAGAGAAGTTGGTGCCCATTGATATTTTATCGGGCAATGAGGAGCTTCGCCAATGGGTGGAAGATGCTCGTCCGTTGGTTGGTGAGTGGGATGAGCGATTAAGAAAAGACGAGGAGTCGTGGAAAACCCAGATCCAGCCGTTCTTGCTGTATTGAGCTGATTTTCCTTATCGAACTCCATTTCCAAGATCGAAATTCCATAATTCCAGACCCGTCCATCCA
>DKGG01000005.1:0-32692 GCA_002453155.1 Bdellovibrionaceae bacterium UBA6776 | reverse complement strand
TTGATTGAGGTCTGTCTTTATGGAATTTCGTTCTTGAAAAATAAGTTCGTAAGAAAGTCTTCTCTCTAAAGCAAATCTTTTTCATTCAAAGATTTACAGAAAAAGACCTCCAGCAAGCGGGATGCGTTTTGCCCAAAGGGCAAATGCTGGAAGAACCCAAGGAAGGGTGTGTCTGCTTCTGTGAATCTTTGAATGAAGAAGATCTGGTAGTGAGAGGATGTGCTCATTAGGATTTAGGAAATTCAAAGTTCCTAGTGTCTACTAAACGTTGCGGCGAGGGTTAACTTTTTTTGAAAATTTATTTGACGGGGTTTTCGTCAATTTCACTCAAGCGAATCTCAATTTTAAAATCATCGACAGGACCTCCATTAGCGCAATTCGCAGACCTGCAGCAACCTCCAATTTCAAAATCCATGAACAGACTTTGCCCATCGCAAAAATTCTCTCAGAGGCAATCCTAGAGATCAAAAATTGAAAATAAAAACCCATGGTAGTGTTCTTTCAATGGAAAGAGGGCCTATGAAAATTCACAATGAACTTCTTGAACTCCGCCAAAAAGAGAAACGAATCACTTCAGAAATCCTAGGCAAACTGCAAGAAATCGAGGACACCCGGAGATATTTGGATATGGGATACAATTCTCTTTTTGATTATCTGGTTCGTGGACTCGGTTACTCAGAAGCGACTGCCTATCAAAGACAGGCCTGCGTTCGACTGGCCAAAGATATTCCCGAGATTAAACAGAAAATCGATCAGGGAAGTCTCACTCTTTCAGCGGTGACCACAGCTTTTAAGCACCTTCGAAAAAAGCCGGTGGCAGAAAAGAGAAAGGTTTTGAAATCCATGGAAAATAAATCTTCTCGTGAGGTGAAGGCCATGTTTTTGGAACCCACACCGACTCTAAAGATCAAAAAGACAGAATATGCAGATAAAGTGCATTTAAGACTAGAACTGTCCCATGAACAGAATGAGAAGTTGGAAAGATTGAAGGCGCTGAAATCACACAAATACAATGTAGAAAGCTTATTGATGGACTTGATTGAGAAAGAACTGGGGTCTTATGAAAATGTTCAGAGGAAATCCTCAAAATCCACTGAGAGCAAAGGGATTGGTGCTCCAAAATTAAAGAATCCCCGTCAAATTTCCAAGCGCCTACGAAATGAGGTGTTAATGGCTGCCAAATATAAATGCCAATATCCGGGCTGTGAATCCGATCACTTTCTGCAATTGGATCACATTTTTCCGGTAAGACTGGGAGGAGATCAAAGACGAAGCAATTTGCAGGTGCTCTGTTCTAGCCACAATCGCCACAAAGGCTGACCCCATCCTCTTCAACAGAACTTTTTAGAAGCCCTCTCACTTATCGAACTCCATTTCCAAGAACGAAATTCCATAATTCCAGACCCGTCCATCCATGGACTCACAATCATTTTCCTTTCAGGAAAAACGCATCCTGCTTGATTGAGGTCTGTCTTTATGGATTTTCGATCTTGAAAAATAAGTTCGTAAGAAAGCCTTCTCTCTAAAGCAGATCTTCTTCATTCAAAGATTTACAGAAAAAGACCTCCAGCAAGCGGGATGCGTTTTGCCCGAAGGGCAAATGCTGGAAGAACCCACGGATGGGTGTGTCTGCTTCTGTGAATCTTTGAATGAAGAAGATCGGATTCAGAGAGAACAAATCGAAACACGTCAAACCGATAAGGAAAATCAGCTCAATAAAGCAAGCAGATTATGTTCTCTTAAAGGGAAAATGTTAAGCGGCCAAGTCGTCGGACTGAGAAGGACGGCTGCGGTAAAGCTCTTCATCCAGAACTTTGTTCTTTGGAATCTCCACCCAAAAGGTTGAACCTTTGCCAGGCTCACTGGTCAAAAGCAATTTCCCGCCCATGCCTTCCACCAGTTTTCGACTGATGGGCATTCCAAGGCCGGTGCCTTTGTGGTGGGTGGAAACCTGTCCTAAAGTTTCAAATTCATCGAAGACTTTCCCTTGTTGATCAGGAGCAATGCCTTTGCCAGTATCAATGACAGAGATTTTAATAAATTCTCCAATGTCCTCAACATTCAATGAAACACTCCCACCCTTGACATTGTACTTGATCGCATTGGTAATCATATTTGAAATCACCTGGTTTAACCGGAGGGTGTCGAAATAGGCCAAATGTTTGTCCGAACACTCGAACGTTTGCAGGTGAACCTCATTTTGCTCTGCCATTTGAGCATAGCCCTTAAACAGAGTTTTTGAAAATTCAGTGGCATCATGCGCTTCAACAAAGAAATCCATTTTTCCGGCTCGGATTTTTGCGAAGTCCAGAATATCATTCACAAGTTCAATCAGGTGAGTCCCTTGTTCGTGAATCATATGGATGAATTCCTTAAGCTCCTCTTCGGTATCATAGAAACCAAGTTTCAGGACATCAGCGGTTGCAAGAATGGCAGCGACAGGTGTTCGCAATTCATGGGTCGTCAATGCAATAAACTTGTCCTTTGCGGCATCCAACTCCATCAACTGCTTGTTCTGCTTCAAGAGATCTTCGAAAGCAGATTTCAATTCCGCCTGCTTGGCATCCAGCATTCTTTCAAGCTTCTTTTGCATGGTTACATCTTGAATCATAACCAGCCGGAGGTTTTGGTCTGCAGGACCAATAGACTTCACATTGATGACCGCCATAAAATAGAGATCTTTTTTGCGCACCAAAATGTCCTGATGAAGTCCATCTTGATCGAGCAAGGAAGGATCAAAGGATCTGCATGGAGGCTTGTCTTCAAGAGGCTTCATTTCAGAGACATTCTCGATTTTCATAGCCATGTAATTCATCGCGGCTTTGTTTGAGTATTTTACTTCGCCTGATTTGGTGTTGCAAACAACGAAGCCCAATTGAGCTTCTTCCGCAATAAACTTGTAAAAATCAAGAAGTGAAAGTTCCTCACTCATCGCTAACCTCCAAGCACTCTTAGGAAATCTGCAGCCTGTTCATGGGCAGCGCGAATTTTTAACAACAATGGTTTCACATCTGCTTCGGGGTTCATTCCCAAACGTTTCATCACATCTTTTGGGGCACCGATCACTTTTTTGTGACCAGAATCACCAAACTTTAAGGCGTGAGTCAGAATGTTTGAAAGCAAAACCATATCTACCAACTGGTTCACCTGAGGAGTCAATCCTCCGCGAAGTTGAGAATCTGGTTGGTGATGATGTTTAATGCAGGATTGAATTTCAGAAGGAAGATTCCATTTTTCTGCCAAAGTGTACCCCACCAAGCAATGTCTCGGGTAATCGAGTTCCTTCTCAGACTCCAAGTAGCTCAAGCCTTTTTCTTCACCGTTTTTGACAACTTCTAAGAACATATCTGGAGCAATAATGAGCAGGGCCACTTTTCCCATGTCATGAACCAGTCCGCAGGTAAACACGTCAGAAGGAGAGGGGTGTCGAACAAATCGGGCAATGGTTTCTGCTCCAAGGGCCACACCAATACAGTGTTTCCAAAACTCAGCCAATTTAAAGTCGGTGGGTTCTTTGGTTTCAAGGGCAGACAAAATAGAGGCAGACAACACAAGTTGGTTGACCGTATCAAACCCGATGTAGGCAATGGCACGAGACAAAGAGGAAACTCCTCCAGGAATTGCGTAATAGGCCGAGTTTACCAGTTTAAGAACTTTGGTTGTTAAACTTTGGTCATTGGACATTAATTTCTCAACATCACCGGTGGATGACATCGGATCATTAATAACTTTTGACAATTCATAGACAATACTCGGCAGAGTTGGAAGCTCATCCAACTTGGCCGTAACATCGTGCTCTGAAAGTTTAACTGCTGCTCCCAAGATGAACCCTTAATGCTCTATGCAGCTAAATTTGGAAATTTTTTATTCGGGAAGAGTTCTTGAAGTTTTGAAGTCACCCGTTGAAAAGTCACGGGCTTCAAAATGTACCCATTCACTTTTTGGGCCTTGGCTTCAATGATGTATTCTTTTTCCTGAACTGCAGTCACAAGAACAAAAGGAAGGTCTTTCAATTTTTCGTCTCCACGTACATTCTTCAGAAGATCGATTCCACTCATCTCGGGCATCATGATGTCGGAAATAATTGCGACGACGTTTTGGTTTTCTTCTTCACAGAGTGCGTTCCAAGCAAGGCTTCCATTGTCATAAGACAAGACTTCGTAGCCAAGTTTCTCTAACAAATGACAAAGAATTTTTCGGTTAGGTGCGGAATCTTCCGCGACCAAGATACGTTCTTTTGGAGTGGGCTCGGACATTTGACTTTCTCCTCTAAAGCAATTTGCACAATAGAAATTATATGGTGTCTTCAAAGGTATCGGCTTTGAAGACCCATGTTTTTAGAGCAATTTGTTTTTTTAAGAAGGGAATTTTACTTTTTAGCGTTTCTTTTCAGGACTTTCTGCATGCCGTCAACTTTTTTTCTTAAAGAAGTCTCATATTCGTACAACTTCTTCTTTAACCGCAAGTCTTCAAGAGCCAGCATTCGAAGGGCTAAAAGTCCAGCATTGGCAGAGTTCTCAATTCCAACGGTTGCCACAGGAACTCCCTTTGGCATTTGAACTATGGAAAGTAAAGCATCAATGCCTTCCAACTTTCCAACCACCACCGGAACTCCGATGACCGGTAAGATCGTCAGTGATGCCACCATTCCTGGAAGGTGCGCGGCACCTCCGGCACCTGCAATGATCACTTTTAATCCTCGATCCTCAGCTTTTTTTGCATAGTCTTGCATAAACTCAGGCGAGCGGTGAGCAGAAACCACTTCCACTTCTGTTGGAACTTTAAACTTCTTTAAAATATCAATGGCCGGTTGAAGGGTGGTGAGGTCACTGGAGCTTCCCATGATCACTGCAACTTTCGCCTTGGTTTTTTTAAGAGGATTTAGTGCCAAAAGGATTTTCTCCATTTCAAGATGAGCTTCAAGGCTTTATCGGCAGAGGAAGAAAAGAGTGTAAGATGTCCTAACTTTCGGCCGGGCCGACTGGACGTTTTGTTGTACCAATGAACTTCGCCTTCGGGCCACAGCCCCAATTTTAAATCCAAGTTGGAGGCCTCTTTGGTTCCAATCAAATTGGCCATGGCAAAACCCCGCGCATTCAGTAGGGGCTTTTTAGGAAGAGGAAGATTCAAAATGGCGCGCACGTGGGCTTCGAATTGACTCACTTGCAAAGACTCTATGGAATGGTGACCAGAATTGTGCACCCGAGGAGCCAGTTCGTTGATCAGAAGCTGCCCCTTGCTGTCAAAAAGCTCCACAGAGAGAAGCCCCACATACTTGGAGGACTTCATGAGCTTCTTCAATTTTTTGATCAGTCCATTCAAACGGCGGTGCTTGACGGGCCCCTTGACCCAATCACATTTGGAATCGGTTTGCTTGGTTTCCACCAAGGGCAAAATGTAAAACTGATTGTCTTTGTTGCGAGCGATGGAAAAGGCCAACTCTCTTTCGAAGGGACAAAAGCTTTCGGCAATCCAATCTTTGGGAGAAACGTTTTCAGGAACTTTATCAAGATCTTCCGGAGTTTGAACAACCACGGTGCCGTAGCCATCGTATCCAAAAAGCCGTTTTTTTAAAACGAAGGCTGCGTTGGAGTTCTCGAAGTAGAATGCCAAATCTCTTTTATTTTCAAATTGCAAGTCTTCTGCCGTGGGCAGGTCTCCTTCATGGAGCCATTGTTTTTGAGTCTTTCGATCTCGAATCAAGTTCATCATTTCCGTGGAGGGATGGATTTCAAAAGAGTTGTCCTGGCCCTCAATGGGAGACGCATCCACGAACTCGCTTTCAAAGGTGACCACGTCCAATTGATCTAAAAATTTCCGACGAATCTCACCGTCAGACAGATCGCCCAAAACCACATCTCGGGTCACTTGAGCTGCAGGCTCCATAGAGTCTTGGCAGAGCAGGCGCACTTGAAAGCCCATCTCTTGAGCCTTCAGGCTAAGAAATCGGGCCAGCTGGCCTCCACCCAAAATTCCAATGTGGGTGTTGAGTTTGTAGGGCGTGGACTTTTTAAACATAGCGACCTTTTATCAGTGCCTCCCTTTGGAATCAATGCTATCTCAGCGCTTTATGATGGATGTTTATCTGGCTCCCATGGTGGGGCTGACTCATTTGGCACTTCGCAAAGTGGTGGCTCAGTACGTGCCCGAAGGGCAATCCATGCTTTGGCCCACCGAAATGCTCAGCTCTTGGCGCATTCCCAAAGAAGTTCTGGGGAGTAGCTTTGAAACCCTCAAAGGGCCTGAAGAGACTCACATTTGTCCTCAAATTTTGGGCAACGAGGAAGAACCCATTCGTATCAGCGTTCAAAAGTTGGAAGATTGGGGAGCCACCGCCATCGACATCAATATGGGCTGTCCGGTGACCAAAGCTCTAAGGCACAATTACGGAGTGGCTTTGATGGGCGATTTGGACTATGCCGCCCGTGTGGTGGAGGTGACCGTGAAGTCCACAAAGCTTCCCGTGTCGGTCAAATTGAGAGCCGGCCTTCAGAATGATTTGGAGTATCTGCTTCGCTTTGTAAAAGCTTTGGAGAATGCGGGCGCCGCATGGATCACTCTGCACCCCAGAGTGGCAGGGCTGAAAAGACGGGGCCGGGCGGATTGGAGTCAAATTCAAAAGGTGAAAGCGCACTTGAGCATTCCAGTGATTGGAAATGGAGATGTGGAAAGTGTGGGCGACTATTTGCGAATGAAATCAGAAACAGGATGTGATGGAGTGATGATTGGCCGCGCTTTGGCGGCAAAGCCTTGGCTGGTGGAGCAGATTGCAAGGAGTGAAGATTTGCCGCGAGATCCATATTGGGAAGGCGCGGAGTATGGGCGCAATTTGATGCTGCTGATTCAGTATCTGGAGGAGGCGGATCTGTCTTATGAAAGTCTGCAAAAGAAACTTTCTTTTTATGTGCGCATGACCCACATGTGGCTGGACTTCGGCCATCAGTTGAATTCAATCTCCACCAAATCCAAAAATTTGGAAGAACTGCGTGAAGGTGTTTTTAAGTTTTTCGAATCTCCTCAACGAATGGCTGTGAACTCTGCACTCAAGGGATGAGGCGGCCACAGAATTTGTTTTCCGAACACCGTCGAACGGTTCTTTCCGCCAACAATTTACAAAATCCATAAATTAAAATTAAGGTTTTTGAAAAATAAAAACCTGAGGAGGAAAGTCATGAAAAAGATTGCAGCAGTGGGTGTGGGAGTTCTTTTTTTAACCGCTTGTCAAACGGTTCCCTATCAAGGAACAGCTCGAAATGTTCAATTGAAACCAAAAAAACAAGGAGTGATTTCCATTCCATTGAATTTCCGGGATGAAGATCGCACGAAAGCCGAAGGGATGATTGCAAGAAATTGCAAACCCTACTTGGGAGAAATCCTTCAAGAAGGGGAAGTGGCCGTGGGAAAAACCACCAGTTCTTCGGGAAAAGAGACCAACCGGGACGATACCCGAGGCACGGTGGGCTCACTTTTTGGAATTCCCATCACAACGGGGGAAGCTGGCGGAAAGAACACAAACTCCACCTCCACCACAACGGACGTGAAGGAATGGCATATCAGCTACAAGTGTAATCCTTCTAAAAAGGGCTAACTGTTTTTCCAGCAGCGAACAGTGTGTTCGAAATAGCTTGATCAAAGAGAGGTCTGATGGGTAAAAAGGGTGCCATGATTGAAGGGTATTTTCCGGAAAAGCCATCAGACTATCTCCGTTTTGAATACGAGATGCGAAAGCGGCGGAACACCCATTATTCCATTCGGGCGTTCGCTCGGGATTTGTCTTTAAGTCCTTCCCATCTTTCGGAGTTTCTTTCTGGCAAGGTTTTGCTTTCCGAAAAAAAGGTCAAAGAGTTGTCTCAGCGGATTCACCTTCCTGACGACCATGCAGATCACTGGGTGGATTTGATTCACAGGGAATCAAAGGATTCATCCATTCGAGGAGTGGCAAAAGCGCGGGTAGAAAGAAGACTGAAAGATTCAAAAAACAGTGTTTCCTTGGAGACCTTTCGTGTGGTTTCAGAATGGTATCATTTTGCAATTTTGGCGTTCTTTGGAGCGAACTCTTCCTTCTCTGAAAGTGAATTGAAATCTCGCCTTGGCATTCCACTGGCAAAACTTCGGCGAGCCATCAAACGGCTTTTAGAAGTGGATCTTCTGCAGAGAAAAGGCAGTGGGTATGAGCCAGTGAGTGAAACCAGTTTTGCGGGAGACCAGGTTCCCAGTCGCGCCATCCGAGAATCTCACAGACAAATTCTGTCTTTGGCGGAAAAAGGTTTAGAGACCATTCCCTTTGAGGAAAGAGAAAACCAAAGTTTGTTTTTCAGCTTGCCTAAAAAAGATTTTGAAAAGTTCAGTGAAATCCTACGAAAACGGGTTTTTGAAACCGTTGCGGAGTTTTCTAAAGACAATCTCGAAAAAGAGGATCTTGAGGTTCAGGCTTTGACCTGGCATCTCTTCCCCATAAACAAAGGACAATACAGTGATGAAAATGAATAGATGGACGGCTGCATTCGGACTGAGTCTATTTTTAATCTGTGGAGTTTCATTTGCCACCAACGTACGAGTGATTGGAAAGGGCGGTGGTGAAGTAGACATGGCGGCCCTGAGCCTTTTCGGAGAATTGAGTTTGCGAGTTTCATTTTGCGCCATGAATGAAAATCCCTGTCGTCTGGGTTCTTTGGATTTTGAAAAGGTTCAATTTTTGAATCGAGAACTTCAGTCCGACCGCTCTCCAGTTATTTTAGATTTAGAATCTTCTTCCAAAGAAATTCGAGTTTTTCCCGAGGAGCGCAAACTGCAAATTCCCAGAGCTATGGTGGAAAAGCGAAGCATCAAGCGCCCCCTCCTGGAAGCCCTTGCGGCCTATTACCCAGAGGCTCAGTTGGAAGACGGAGATTTGTTTGAACCCCTGTTTGTTGAAGAGTGGAAGATTTCTCAACGGGAACTTTCAGAAGATACGAAAGTCTACACGTTTCGGACAGATCTGTTTTCTGGAATTGCGCTTAGAAATGGGGAAGGAGTTCCGTTTTCAATTTCTCACCAGGTTGAAGACCAACTTCATTGCGCAGGTCCTGTAAATTTTTTGGGATTTTGGAACCTTGAAAATTCTCAAGAGGGTGTGGGTTTTGAGTTTTCGTGGATCTGCAAAGGGGATGCTTCCCGAGCGAAGGCTTGGATGCGCCTAGAAAGCACACTTAAGGACCTTCAGATTAAAGTTTACGCCGTGGGCCCGTTATCTGGATTGAAAACTGCTATTTCCTGTGGGGATTTCTTAAGAAGTCCTCACAACTTTCTGACCGGTTTGGGTTCTCCCCAAATTCAAAAGTGAATTTTGCATCTTTCCTGGCACTCTTACGAATGGACTCTTCAAGATCCTCTTTGATCTTAGAGGCAGATTTTCCGTTGACCTTTAAATCCAGATCCTCCTCGGCAATTCCGGTGTCAAAAATTTGAGAGTAAGTTTTAAAATCATTGGTGAGCACGCGGACCCCGAAGGGGATCACCATTGGGGGAATTAAAGCTTCGTCTTCTTTGAGATCTCTAGGAAGATTCAAAAAGGACTCTGTCTGAAAGGTCACTTTTTTGAATCCAGGAGTTTTTGAGGGCTCCTCTGAAAGCAATTTTGTCAGCACGACCGTCTCGTAGAAATTTTTAAGTTCTGTAATTCCAGAACCAGATTCTGTAATTCGAAGTCTCTTCACTTGGCCCGTGTAGTGCGAAGCTACGTCGATGGAAAGAGTCTTGTTGGGCTGACTTTTGTCAAAATTTGTAATCATGCTTGCATTGGCCCAAAGAAGTTCAATTTGATGGATGTTTACATCATTGGCCACTTCCAATTGAACCTGAATGTTTTGAGGTTGAATGACAAAAACCTTTTCTTCTTGGAGAGGTGCGAAAAATAAAATGCTCGGCTCCATGGATGAAAAGGTGTTTTTGAATTCAGGCCGGTTTCCGCGAAGTCCAATCAGGCCCACGGAATTTTCTAAGACTTTAGATGGATTCAGGTGTCCGATGTGCTTTTGAGAAATGTAGGAGCCAGAGTCAATCTTACGGTCGAAAAAAACAATGTGATGATTGTTGACCATGAGTTTTTCTACATGAGTGATGTAAGGTGAGTTTTCAGGCGGAATTTCATAATGAACACGCAGTTTTTGGTTTCCTACCAGCTCAACGGTTTGAGGGGACAATCTCAAGCTGTCGCTGGGGGTTTCTAGCATGGCATCGATCTGGAAGGCCAAGTTGGAGTCTTTCCAATCTAAAAGAACATCAAAGCTTCTTAATTGGGAGCCCTCTCTTCGAATGCTTGAAACCTGTGCGGTGGAATCAAATTGGGGGAGACCTAAGGGTTGAATGTGCACGTCGGAGGAAGTCAGCTTGATTTGAATGGGAATTTCCAGATCCACACTGGGAAGTCCTTTGACGTTCATTTTGAAAGAATCTTTATGACTGCGGCTTGCTTTCAGTGATCCTAAGATCGATGAAGTGCTTGCATGCAAACTCAGTGACTGGGGTTCAAACAGCATCATGGTTTGAATGCCATTCTTGAGCGGTTCAAAAGTTTCGCGAAACTTTGCAAAGTCAGGGCCGTCAAGGGGCAGTCCGGCCTTTTTGAGATTGCTTAGGTAAGCTTCTATGGCCTTTGAAATTTCACCCATGACGGTGCCAAGAATTCCACCAAAAAAGTTAGCCACGGAACTTAGACCTGTAAAAAACAAGTGGGAAAGGGTTTGAAATTGCATGGCGTTTTTGTTGGAGGAATAAAGAATGGCGGGGGTCAAATTTGAAACCAAATGGGGACTGTGGTGAAAGATCAAAAAAGAGGGTTCTAAACGGAACAATTTTTTAACCGTGGGAACTTGAATCAGTTTCTCGGGGATGTAAATGCTTTCAAGATAGGATCCCTGATCCTCTTCAGAGGTGAGGTGATACTCTTTGAGGAGACTTTCGATTTTTTGGTTTTCGGAGTCCCATTGATCCATGGGAAGGGGGCTTTTCCTGCCCAGTTCGTGAATCAGAAGTTTGAGAATCTGGGGGAGCTGCAATGAAAACTGTGGAGAGTCGATCAACTCTTGGTTGACGTAAATGGGACTTCCTAAGTCTTTAGGGGATCGCATTGCAACCGGGCGCTCACCGGGGCGAAGGACAAATTTTGAACTGTCGTTTACAAAGATCAGTTTTGGCTTGTTGGCTTTTTCAAGTTGAACTTCGACCTCTTGAAGAAATTCTTGAGAAAGAGTGTTGGCTTCAGATTTTTCAGAAGTTCGAAGGTAGTGAATGAGATTTGGCAGAAAGTTGTAAGCGGCGCGAATGTATTCGGTGCGATGGACAGCGTTTTTTTCAGAGGCGAGGTTTCGTTCTGTGGCCTGCGAAAAAGGGCTCAGTGAGAAGCTTGCAAGGAGGAATGCGAGGAGGAAAAATGGAACCAATTTTGGAAGGAGCTTTGAAGACAGCCACGCCCAAAGGGAGGCCTTCTTTTGGTCTCCCTGGAGCATTTTTTTATGGGTTGTGGTCTTCATTTTTTTCCTTTTTATGTTCAAACTTCTTCGGCTCTGGTCTGGCTCTTAGGCTGTCGATTTCCCGAGCAGAGGCCCAAAATTGTCCCTTAAAAGGGGCTCAATTTCCCTTATGTTTCTTCTGGGTGATTCTCTAAGTTCTCTAGGTTTTCTGTTTCAAAGTCCGTACCGGTTCTTTGAGAGGATTGACATTTTTGTTGACAGGAATTTCACATCCTCACACTCCGCTTGCAGGCTTTTTCCGATTTCTACGAGGTCCCCCATCCACACGTTTCCAAAGTGGCGCAGCGAAGTCAGTCGTCCGCGGATGCGCCTTTCTGAGAAGAAAAAATAAAAAAACAAAAACTGAGAAAACCTCAAAAACCAAAGTTTTGAAAACCCGTGATAGGATCTGATGGATTTATGGAGCAAATAAAATGAAACAACTCAGACTTATTCCAAAACCAAAACTTTCAAATGGAGGCTCCCTCCAAAACACCCGCCAAACCCAGCGCATTCTCAGTCATCGAAAGCCCATTCACTTGGTTTTGAAATCAAAAAAGACCCATAATCTGTTTCGTCATCGATCAGGGATTCAAAATTTGCTCATAAATCAGGCCCATAAATTTAACATCACATTGCACACCTGGAGCATTCAAAAAGATCACGTCCACATCAGTCTTAAAATTCCAAACCGCGAGTCTTACATCAAATTCATTCGTGCATTTACAGGTCTTATGGCTCGCAAATTGGGAAAAGGCCTTTGGACCCAACGGCCCTTCACAAGAGTGCTCTCGGGCTCACAAAAAGACTTTTGGAATTTAAACAACTACATCTTCAGAAACGAAATGGAAGTTTTTGGAATTTGGAAGCTCTCCGATCGCAGAAGATCCGGCTGGCCACCCACAAGAACCCAAATATTTCACAGATTTTGATGTTTCACCCAATGGCATCTCTTTTTGCAAGCCATCGCAAAATTGGATTTTTAAACCCAAATCGACAACTAAATCTAAACCTGTAAAGGCCGCCTTCTCTTCATCTAGTAATTAAAAAAATCGATGTTCAAGCAGGCGGTGGTTTCAGACTCAGAAGGTCCGCTGATCTTGAATACCTTTTGAACCACCTCAGGGAGGAGTTTTCGAATGAGATCGTAGGCTTCCTCGGAAAGTGACATCGGTGAAGTAAAAAAAAGATCTTTGGAACGTTTCATTTCCATCTGTTGAATTCCTCGAAATCGCCAGTTTTGATGATGTTTGTTCACAAACGGAGAATTATTTTCTACATGAGTTTGGCTGGGCCCATAGGTCAAAGTGCCATCGGCTCTTTCTAGACAAAGCCCACTCTCCAATAAAAAGTGAACCACTCTTGCGGCGATTTCGCGATCCACATTCAGTCGCAAAGAAATATCCTCGATATTCCTCACATCATTCAATGCGGTCAAATTTCGAATCCCAGTGTACAACCAAGACGAATAATAGATGGCCTTTTTTGCATCCGACAGCTCTTTGTATTCAGGCACTCGGTCTCGAATTTTTTTCGCGTCCTCTCTGCGGTTTAGAATCTTTTGCTTTAACTTTTGCTGATACCTTTGTGTGGCGGCACGGTCCCACTCGACCAACAAATGGAAGTAGTCGGACTCGAGCTCACTGAATCCTAAGTGATCTGTGAGGTCAGAGGCTTGATCGGGAGTCAGTCCCTTTTTTCCAGAAAGAATTTGGCTCATCAAACTGGAACTGACATTTAAAGCCAGAGCCCATTTTCCTTTCAGGCCGTAAGCTTGAGCTCCTTTATCTTGGATAACGGCCCTTAAATACTTGCGATAGTCATCATAATCAAAGAGTGAGGGCATTTCTAAATTTTACCAATAGTTAAAAAAAGGAGTAACCTTTCACTCCTAAATCCTATCAATATTGGCCCAAAGTCCCTATCTTCCTGGCTGTGGGAAATGATTCCCATTCACACGAGGAGTTACGAAATGAAAAAGACAATCGCAATTGCATTCAGCCTTCTATTGAGTCAAATGGCTCATGCCTCTTTGGACTACTGTTCTATTTCCCAACAGTCCCATCCGGGGTCCATGGAATTTGACCAAACACTTTTGACAGCCTCACAGATGAGTGAGTCTAAAATGTGGATTCTCGACCAAGGCACCTTAACTGAGATCTCATTTGAAGAAATGAATAACAGTGAATTTCGCTCCTTGGAGGGAAAAAATGTGATTTACGTTTCAATCCCCCAAAACGAGAACTCAAAAATGACTTCAATTGGTGTGGCTAAAATTGAAGCGGCTGACGGAGCAGTTCCCCTAAAAGTTCTATTCCAGGCAGCTGGAAATGTGGATGCGGGACATCCCGTGGTGCTCTTGGATGTCGAGCACAATGTTTCCGTAGCATGTGTCAGTGTCAGTGCCAAGTAGGCGAAACAAGTGAAGGCATAGAGCGAGGTGGAATTTGAGCCCTCTCGCTCGCCGGTTTTTGAATTGGTACAAGCCTTGCTTTAATTTAATCTCAAGGAGTCTCTATGAATGTCCGAAGTGCCCAAATTCATCTTGCTTTATCTCTGGCTATTGCATGCAGTTCTATTTTTGTTGGATGTGACAAGAATCGTCCCTCTTCAGCGCAAAATCAAATTCAGCCAGAAATGGAACCCCAAAGCCCGGGACCCACGACAGATCCTAAAGGATTGAGTCGCCGAGGCACAGGGGACAGCGGTGGAGGCAATGGCGTTGATGGACTGGTTTTTGAATCCTACACTGTGGATCCTTCAAAACTGCCAGCGTATACCAAATATCTAAAACCTTTTTTTGACCGTTTGAATTCTACAAACCCCAAAGGTTCTGGTTTTGAAAAAGCCTTGAAATTGAGAACCTGGTATCTGGCGCCCATTGAACTTGAAAAGATTGACGACGGAGTCTTGGGGATTTCATTTTCAAAATCAAACACTCAGCAATTGGCCATTCAGACTCAAAAGGAAATATGGATCAATAAGGTTTACTTTGAAAAAATGGATGAGAAGTCTCAGGCAGAGCTGATTCTTCATGAGATGATCATGTCGCTCTATTTTCTAAAGCACATGAAAATGACAGACTTCTGCAAGCTCACTTTGATGATAGATCCACATTCACTTGGGGACGATGTCACTTGGTGCTCGAATGCTGATATGGACGAATTCTACCCAGCCATTCCTTGGAAGCCACTCGACGGAAAAGATTATCAAAACATCCGGTCCATGACGTCTTGGGTGATTTCTCACTTGGACCAAAAGATCAGTGAGAAGACATTTTTTCAAACCTTACGCTATTATAATTTTGACAAAAGGATTTTTTCAAACCCGGATGGAAATGATTCGGAAGAAACTTCTTCACAGGAGAAAACGATAGAGCTTTCCTCTAAAGATTTGTTGAATCTCTTGGGAGCCGCTCAAAAGGCACACCAATTGCCAACTGAATGTCAGGCCAAAAAACTCAAAGACACTCAATCTTGTTTTTTGAAATTTTCTGAAGTTCAGATTCCATTTGTGTATAACGGATACTCGGTTCAGCAAAAAGGTCTTCAATTGGAATTGGGACTTGAAAACGGCCAAAAACATAAGTTTGTTTTCTTTGTCGGAGAAAGTGTGAGTCTCACTCCCTTTCAAAATTCGGATCGAAAAAAGATCTACAGTATGGTTTTGATACAAACCTTTGGCGATAAAGACCTCGTCGGAAAGGAAGCTGTATCCGGGCAAATTTATTTTGAAGGATCCGCAGCAGAACATTTGCCACTCAAGGTTCATTCCATTTGGTTGAAATCGGGTGTGATTTCTTCTGCAAGGTTAAAAGGGAATAACCTTTGTTCGGTTCAGGCCTATTTGCCCACGAATTTTTTTGAGGACGAAATCAAAATCAGTTTTCCGGGGTCGCCAACCTTACCTGTGGGTGTGATTTCTATGAAATCCCATCCTATGGCTGCCTGCTTAGGAAATTCCTCAGAGACGGGTTCAGAGACGAAGGATTCTAAAAAATAGGTGGACCAAAGCCTAAAGCCCTTGCAGTTCGCCGCGGGAGTCTTTTGCGGCCAACTCTGTGAATCCGCCCACCAACTCGTCATCAATAAAAATTTGGGGAACGGTTTGAAGGCCGGTCTTTTCTTTCAGTGCCTTCAATTCGTCGGTCTTTCCGTCCATATTCACTTCTTCGAAGTCGATGCCTTTTGAACTTAACAATTGCTTCGCGCGAACGCAGTAGGGGCAATAAGAAGTGGTGTAAACTTTAACGCGTGCCATGTGGGACTCCATCTGTAAAAAAAATTAAAAGGATTCAACTCCCGTTGTATGTCACCTTTCTGAAAGAGATCAATTTGGTTTTTACTCTCTGCAAAAAAAAGCCCCGTCCCGATGGCCTTGAATAAACCCTTTTGTGGAAGAGCTTTTTTCGACTTTTGCTCAGGAAAGCCCTTAGGTAAAAATGGAGGGACGAAAGACCCAGGTGCGTGCCAGTCGGCACACCTCTGCTCCATCACCCCCGCTCCCTTTGTGCAAGTTTAAAGGTGGCCAATTGTCACGGACGATGTTATTTAAGTCATCTAACACACTCACAAATTTGCTTTTGAAGGGGACTTTATTGCTTATCGAAGGATCGACCGTGCCATCCGGAGAAACTCTGTCCGCAGACATTTGCATCGTGGGAGCTGGTGCTGCGGGGCTTAGTATCGCAAAGACCTTGAACGCTTCGCCCTACACGGTTTTGCTGGTGGAGAGTGGGGGTTTTTTGCCACGAGCTGACTCCCAATCCCTTTACGATTCGGAATTTGAGGGATTGCTCTCCAAAAGCTTTCCCAACTATTTGAGCGTTTCTCGAAGCAGATATTTTGGTGGCTCGACGAACTGTTGGGCGGGAGACGTGGCGCCCTTGGATGATATTGATTTTGAGGCGCGAGATTGGGTTCCCCATTCCGGCTGGCCTCTTTCGATAAAAGATTTGTGGCGCTACTATGATCGAGCTTGCGATTGGGTGGAGGTGCAAACCTTTGACCGCAACCCAATTGTAAACCAAATCTTGGCGCGAAATCCTTTTGGGCGTTTCTTTGACACTCGAGTTGAGCCTAAAACATTCTTTCACAGTCCGCCAACTCGCTTTGGAATAAAATATCGCTCAGAAATTGAGTCTTCTAAAAACATACGATTGGTTCTAAATACCGACGTCACAAAAATTCAACTCGACAAGGAGGCAAAGAGGGTTGAGCGCTTGGAAACTGCGGTCCTTGGGGACTCAAAAAGAAAGTTTCAAATAAGTTCTAAGATTTTCATTCTGGCGACTGGGGCCATTGAAAATGCTCGAATTCTTCTGCTCTCAGATGACGTTCAAAGAAACGGAGTCGGAAACGAGAATGATCTGGTCGGACGGTTTTACATGGAGCACTTCCGCGTCTCTGGCCACAAACTGATTTTGGCGGAGTCAGAAAGAAAGACCTTTCAAGAACTGGTGGGCGATTTTCGACAGAAGGAACGGAAAGCTCACAAGATCTTTAGGTTGAAGAGTGAGTTTCAAAGAAAGCATAAAGTCATGAATTCAGGACTCTACTTCCAGGAATTTCATCCGCTGACGGAGGAGGGTCGGGGAAAGCTTTGGAATTCAATTTCCAAATTGGGCGACCTTCCCAAAGGCGAGCCTTTGTATGAGTCCAAGATCACGGTTTTTGGGGAACAAGTGCCAGATAGAAACAACCGTGTGGTGCTTTCCAAATCGAAAGTGGATCTTCATGGGCAAAGTTTGGCCAAACTCATTTGGAATCCCGTGGAGGCCGATGAGGAGGCTACCCAGCGATTGATGCTGTTCTTTGGAAGTGAGGTGGGAAGATTGGGAGTTGGAAGGGTGCGCTTGTTCAAGGAAGAGCGGGGTTTTGATGATGGCATGTGCTCCTTGGGCTTTCATCATATGGGGACCACCCGAATGCATCAGAGTCCAGAGGAGGGAGTGGTGGATTCGAACTGCAAGGTTTTTGGGCTGGACAATCTGTACATTTCGGGGTCTTCCGTTTTTCCCACTTCAGGATTTGCAAATCCAACTTTAACCATTGTGGCTTTGGCCTTGAGGCTTTGGCCTTGAGGCTGGCAGACCATGTACGAGATCGCATGAGACGGGAGAACTCTTGAACCGTCGAACGTTTTTCTCATCATCAGTGTTGCTTTTGGTCGGAGCGGCTGTGTACGGGGGGATGCGATGGGTTTCTCGAAGAAAGACCCTGGATCAAAATCTCATCGAGTTGAGACTTCGCTTGAAGGAGGATGGTCTTTGGGACGAAATTCTAGAGGTTGGGAATTCCTATCTGGAAAGCCATCCAAACCAATTAGAAGGCATTTTTGTTAAGTTTGAAGAATTTAACCAAGGTGGTTCTGAAGTCTTTATTTCTTGGTTTGAACGTCATATGGAAGATGATTTTTCGAACGGAATGATTGAAGTGGTCGACGGTTACATCGTTGCTCGATCTGAAGTGGAACTTTGTGTTTTATTGAAAGAGCGCCTCGGGTCCACTTAGATCCATTGAGGATTCATTTTAAAGTCTCCATCAGCTTGGCCCGGGGGTCTTAATAAATGATAACCCATCAATGAGCCTGATCGGTTAACCCCTTTCACAAGCCAATTGAGTTTCGTTCCTTCAGAAGAAGAGATTTTACAACCAAACCATTTGTTTCCCGTCGAACGTGGTCAAAAAAGTCCACGGCCTCCGGATAATTTCGTCCCAAAGCCTTTAATGATTGCTTCAGGCGACCCACCGCCAGACGAGGTGACTGTCCATAGTAGTAATCAAACAATGGGAACAGATACCTCCTAAGGACATCTCGCCATTCAAGGCCGTGATAAGAACTCTCTGAGGAATCTCCAGTCAAAGCTCCATCATTTGCAAACCGCTTCAGCTCCAAGGCCAAATCGGGCCGTGAAACCAAAGCTCGTCCCAGGGCCACATCACGAATCCCGCTCACACGTACACAGTCCGCGTAATCCTTCAAACTCCACAAATCCCCATTGGCCACCACTCGTGTTCGAGTGACCGCATCCGCCATGTAGCCAATGTATTCCCAATGGGCCGGTGGGCGATAACCTTCGTTTCGCGTGCGTGCATGAATAACCAACTGAGAAGCTCCGCCCTCATCCACCGCCTGTGCAATTTCACGGTGAAGACCTTTGTCTTCAAATCCCAATCGCACCTTTGCCGTGACAGGACACTTCGCGGGCAGGCTCGACCGCAAACGATCCACCACCTTAAAGATCCTTGAAGGATCCTTCAGCAAAGTGGCGCCGCCATCATGACGGTTCACTGTTTTTGCGGGGCAGCCAAAGTTAAGGTCCACACCCGATGCTCCCAGTTCAAAAGCCAAGTGAGCATTTTCAAGCAAAGCCTCCGGATCACTCCCAAGAAGTTGAACATAAACAGGAACGCCAGCCAAAGTGCGTCCGCCGGTTTGAAGTTCAGGAGCATACTTGTAAAAAACTTTGGGAGGGTGAAGACGGTTGGTGACACGTACAAATTCGGTGACGGTTCGGTCCACTCCACCGATTTGAGTGAGAAGGTCCCTAACTTTGAAATCCACGACTCCCTCCATGGGAGCCACCTGGATAAAGATTTTATCCGCTTCCAAGTTTTACGACCGTGTCGAATTCCTTTGCGGTGACCGGTTGAATGCTTAAGCGTTGTCCACGCTTCAACACCAACATCTCTTTTAAAGCTTTTTGATCGCGCAGTTCATCCAGGGAAACAAAATTTTTAAATTTGGATTTGAACTTCACTTCCACGCAAAACCAAATGGGTTTTTCGGGCGCCGCCTTGGGGTCATAATATTTGGATTTTTCATCCTGAGCCGTCACATCAGGAACCGCTTCTTTCGAAATCACGGCGACTCCCGCGACTCCGGGGGGCTTTGCGTTGGAGTGGTAAAACAGCACCAAATCGCCCACTTTCATGTCGTTCATCATAAAATTTCGCGCCTGATAGTTTCGAACGCCGTCCCAAAGAGAGGTTTTGCTCGCTTTCAGGTCATCTATGGAAAACACATCAGGTTCAGACTTCATCAGCCAGTATCGGGGTGACTTCATGGCGGGCACTCTATATGATGAGCGCCATTCTTTCAATAGACACTCGTCGAATCAGGGATTTCAAGGAGGCGCATACATGGATTATCGCATCGAAAAAGACAGCATGGGAGAAATGAAGGTCCCCGCCCATCGGCTTTGGGGCTGCCAAACGCAACGTTCTTTGGAGAACTTTAAAATCGGCAAAGACCACTTCCCCCGCGAAATGATTCGTGCCCTTGGAATCTTGAAAAAATCTGCGGCCAAGGCCAATGAAGAGTTGGGACTTTTGGATTCTAAAAAAGCAGAGGCCATTCAAAAAGCAGCCACCGAAGTCATCGAAGGAAAGTGGGACGAGGAATTCCCCCTTGTGGTTTGGCAAACGGGCAGTGGCACTCAGACCAATATGAACTCCAATGAAGTGATCGCAAACCGAGCCATTCAGATCATGGGTGGAACCATTGGTGACAAATCCGTCCATCCCAATGACGACGTGAACAAAGCCCAAAGCTCCAATGACACTTTTCCCACCGCCATGCACATCGCTGTGGCGGAGCAAACGGTTCATCACTTGATTCCAAAGCTGAAAGAGTTGAAAGAGGCCCTTCAAAAAAAACAAGAAGAGTTCAAAGACATCGTAAAGATTGGCCGCACTCACTTGATGGATGCCACGCCTCTGACGTTGGGGCAGGAGTTTTCTGGCTATGTGATGCAACTTGAAAACGGTTTGGAGCGGGTGAACCAGTCCAAAGAAAGAGTGTTTGATTTGGCTCTCGGCGGAACCGCGGTTGGAACAGGCTTGAATACCCATCCAGAGTTTGCGGAAAAAGCCGCGGCTTACATCGCTAAAGAAACCGGACTTCCGTTTAAATCCGCGCCCAACAAGTTTGAAGCTTTGGCGGCCCATGATGCTTTGGTGCAAATGTCGGGAACCCTAAAGACTTTGGCCTGCAGCTTGATGAAAATTGCCAACGACTTTCGCATGCTGGGCAGTGGTCCACGCTGCGGGATTGGAGAGCTTCAACTTCCTGCCAATGAGCCTGGAAGTTCTATTATGCCCGGAAAGGTCAACCCCACTCAAAGTGAAGCCATGACCATGGTGTGTGCTCAAGTGATTGGAAACGACATGGCGGTGGCCATGGGCGGTGCCACCGGTCACTTCGAGTTGAACGTGTTTAAACCGGTGATTGTGTTTAACGTGCTCAACAGCTTAAGACTTCTTGGGGATGCCTGTGAAAGCTTCCGCATCCATTGTGTGGAGGGCACCCAAGCCAACAAAAAACAAATTCAAACCCATTTGCAAAATTCGTTGATGCTTGTCACAGCACTCAATCCTCATATCGGTTACGACAATGCGGCGAAGATCGCCAAATCTGCTTTCGAGCGGGGAACCACTCTGAAGGAAGAAGCGGTTCGGTTGGGTCTGATGGACGAGAAGAGTTTTGATGCTGCGGTAAAACCTGAAGACATGATTGGCCCTAAAAAGTGAAGACGTCCGTCGGAGTGTTCTTAAGTGCCAGCGACCGCGTGTCGCCGTCACTTCTTGAAGAAGCAAAAAACTTTGGATCCCGGCTGGCCGAGAAGGGATTTCACGTAGTGTATGGGGGAGCCTCCTGTGGATCCATGGGAGCCTTGGCTCAAGGGGTGCTTGAAAAGAAGGGCACCTTGACCGGAGTCATTCCTGAAATTGATATTCTTCAAGAATTGGTTCAACCCAACCTGACGGAAAAAATCGTGGTGCCTAAAATGTCGGACCGTAAAGAGCAATTGATGGAGAAGTCCGACGCTTTTGTATTTTTCCCCGGCGGTCTCGGGACTTTGGATGAGATCACCGAAGTTCTGTGTTTGAAGTCCTTAGGTGCAAAGAACTGCATGAAGCCGGTGGTTTTTTACAACTACCTGGGCTTTTGGACCCCCTTTTTGGAAAGTCTTGAGATTATGTGCGAACAAAGAGTGATCTCAGGCCCACTCGACCAAATGTATCAAGTCTTTGAAACCTCCGAGGAAGTGTTAGGCTATTTGAGTGACCAAAACCAGTGAGTTGACCCAAATCGAAAGTTTAAATTGGTTGGATGGAAATTCCATTCGTCCTTACGTTTATGTTCGTCAGGAAAACCGCATTCACGGACCGGGGCGACGTTTTGAATTGGATTGGTTTCCCATGAAGCCCCTTTACAAAAATCCTCTTCATATGGATGAAGTGGATTTTGCCGATCAGATTTTAAGATTTGAGGAAAAGGCCTTTAGCGAAAGCAACATGGCCATGCCGCGCTGGGTGTTTTACGACTGTGCGGTGGTTCCAGGTTTTGTGGCGGGATTTGCCATTCATCGAAGCAAAGCTCCCAAAGAAATTTTAGATCTTCTTGAGCCTAAGCCTGAAAGTGAATGGGTTCCCATTTCGTTATTCATCATCATCCCCACCATGGGAAAGCGCGAGTGGGTGGCGCACAACCTGTGCTCGGTAAACGCACTCCTTCCCCGAGGAAAGGGTTTTTACGGCCTAGGATTCCTCACAAAGGCTTTTGGTCTTTGGTACGCCAATGTGGAGGTGTGTTGCGGGATGACTCAGTGGACATCACCAGCAGTCCGATTGCACACGCACTATGGCCCTTTTGAAATTCTCACCGCTTACACTCCGGTTCATTCCTATGCACAAACGCTGACTTACAGGGCGAATGTGGACACTTCCGAGTGGCGAAGGTTTTTTACCAAAGAGGATGATCCCCATTTTTCAGATCAGTTTGAGGACACAGGAATTCTTGTAGAGCCGGACAATAAGGAGAGCTTGATCCGCCTTCAGCGCCGAATTGAGCAAGAAAACCAACGATTTTTTCTAAATTCCGCAGAAATACGAAGACAATCTTTAAAAGATCCCTTAAAAATTTATGTGAAACGAAAAGGAGTTCCGTCTTGAGCGAATTAAACACCCTGCCACCGGTTGCCCGAAAAGTTTATCACCCTTGCAAGAAGTGCGAGGTGGAAAGATACCAGGTGGTTTTGGCGCATACGAACTCTAAAACTGCAAGACTTGAGTGCGAAGTGTGCCACACCAAAAACACCTTGAAAGTGGGCACTCCTGCAAAGAACTCTAAAAAGAAAACCGCATCGAAGTCTTCCCGTGGTGGGCACAAGGTCCGTTGGGAAGAGTTGACTCAAAATGCCAGCCAAGATCCAGCTCCGTACAACATGCGTGAAGCTTTTGAAGTGGAAACTTTAATCGATCACCCCAAGTTTGGTTTGGGTGTTGTGACGGCTTTGACCACCAATTCCATTCAGGTGGTGTTTGAAGATCAAGAGCGATCTTTGGTTCACAACCGTCAGTAATTTGAAACCATGAAAATCCTCACCTACAATCTGTGGCATGGATTGGCTCCGAAAGGGCCAGTCTCCATGGAGTTTTTGGAGCCTGAGGTTCGCAGAAAATCCCGCTACCAAATGCAGTTGGACCTTTTGGAGCTTACAGAATTTGACGTGGGCCTTTTTCAAGAGGTGAACCCTCTTCTGGATCGCAGTCACACTTTCGAAAAATCTTTAAAACGGGAAGCCTTTTACCAATCCGATTTGGTCGGCGTTAAGATTTTGGGAGTGGGCCTTCCTGGGGATCTGAATTCAGGGTTAATGACCCTGGCACCCAAGGCCTTTGGGATGAGACGGGTCAAAGGGGTCAAGCTCAGTGGAATGGGAAGATCCTTTGTTTCCCCGTGGTTGTCTTTTCAGCTTCGTGAAGAGCGCTACGCTTTGTTGACGGAGTTTATCCATCCCGATTGGGGACGGGTGCTGGTGGTCAACACCCACCTTCACCATGGCCTGGAATTGACGGAAGCTTTGGAAGAGGAGCTGACTCAAAAATCATCAGAGCTGGAAATAAGCAGCAGTGTATTAAACGAAGTTTTTGACCGCCTTCAAAAAGGCAATCAGCGCCGGCTCCGTGAAATGAAAAATCTTATGGGAGTGATTGAATCCATTTCTTCAAGATATGCCATGGTGGTCTTGGGTGGTGACCTCAATGAACGTCCCGATGGAGAAGTGGGGCAGCTTTTGAAGGATTATGGTTTTGAAGACAGCTTTCAGCTTCAACATTTGATGTTGGACATGAAAACCTTTGATTCTCACAAAAATGAATCCAACCATCACATTCAATCTCGCTTTCCTTTGACAGTCCCCTTTGAAGATTTGAGTTTTTCCAAAAAAACCACCGAGGGCCTAAGGGAAATCCTCTCTCGACATGAAGGCTCTGCACGTCGGATCGATCAGATTTGGGTGCGTGCCAAGGGGAAATCTTTGAAGACCGATGTAAAGTTGATTGGCCTTGAAGGGGAAGAGGGCTTTGCGCCAAGTGATCACTTTGGATATTTGGTTCACCTGCAAGAAAAATAGATCCATCCAGTAGGGAGAATTTATGAAAAGAGATGCGCGTTTGTTTCAAAGTCTTCAGCAGTTAAAGCCTGTGGAATTGATCATTGAGAACGAAAGCCATCTCCATGGGTTTTCCCGTGGAGAAGATTCCCATTACAAAGTGTTGGTGGTTTCAAAAGAATTTGAAGGCTTGAGTCGGGTGGAGCGCCATCAGAAAGTGAACGCTCTGTTAAAAGAAGAATTTGACCAGGGACTTCATGCACTCACATTGCGAGCTTTGACAGAATCCGAATTTTCCAAAATGGATGCCAAAGATTTTCAATCCCCACAGTGCGCCCACCAATCGGAATCGTAGTCTCGTTCCGAAAAGGAATTCAATAGTCATTTGCATTGAAAATAAAGAGTTTAGGAGACGGAATCCAATTTCTCTTTGAGTTCGCGAAAGAGGATTTTTCGCTTTTGAGCCGGAGTGGGCCCTTGCTCTTTGACCCTTTTGTCTTCCATTTGATCCAAAGCATCCAAATGGTCTTTCAATTCGGAGCAGAGGTGGGTCAGTTTTTTTGAACTTTTCGCTTTTTTCATCAAGCACTTAGCTTAAGGAGGAAATCCCCCCTTTGACAAGTTTGAAAGCATCATTATAGTGAGCTTTTCAACTCAAAAGGAGTCTTTCGATGTCTCAAGATATCATCTACACAATGAAGGGTGTCAGCAAAGTTTACCCTCCGAACAAATATGTTTTGAAAGACATCTATCTTTCTTATTTTTACGGCGCCAAAATTGGTGTTCTTGGTTTGAACGGAGCGGGAAAATCCAGCTTGCTTAAAATTATGGCGGGATCCGATCAGGATTTTCTAGGAGAAGCATTTCCCGCGCGAGATTTCAAAGTGGGCTTTCTGGAGCAAAATCCAAAGTTGGATGAAAACAAAACCGTCAAAGAAAACGTGATGGAAGGTCTTGGCGAGATCAATGATCTGCTTCAAGAATTTCAAAAAGTTTCGGAAGAAATGTGTGATCCGGACATTTCGCCCGACAAAATGAATGACCTCATCGAAAAGCAAGGAAAGATCCAAGAAAAGATCGAAGCCAAAGACGGTTGGAATGTGGATCAAAAAGTGGAGCAGGCGATGGAAGCGCTACGATGTCCTCCCGGGGAATGGCCTGTGACAAACCTTTCAGGAGGAGAGGCGCGCCGTGTGGCTTTGACTCGATTGCTGCTCAGTGAACCGGACATTTTATTGTTGGATGAGCCCACCAACCATTTGGATGCAGAATCGGTGGCGTGGCTTGAGCACTACCTGGCGAAGTTTCCTGGCACTGTGATTGCGGTGACCCATGATCGCTACTTTCTGGACAATGTGGCCGGATGGATTTTGGAATTGGACCGCGGTGAAGGAATTCCTTGGAAAGGCAATTACTCTTCTTGGCTGGAGCAAAAGGACAAGCGTCTTTCTCAAGAACAAAAGGCTGATCAAAGACGAAACCGCACTTTGCAAAGGGAATTGGAGTGGGTGAAGCAGTCTCCTCGTGCAAGACAAGCGAAATCCAAAGCCCGACTTTCTGCTTACGAAAATCTCATCAAAGAGCCGACGGCTGAAAAGCTGCAAGACCTTCAAATTTACATTCCACCGGGCCCACGTCTTGGGGATGTGGTGATTGAAGCGAAAGATGTGGCCAAGTCTTTTGACGGCAAGCTGTTGTATGAAAACTTAAGCTTTACCATGCCCAAAGGCGCCATCGTGGGAATCGTTGGCCCTAACGGAGCCGGAAAGACCACACTCTTTCGAATGATCACCGGCCAGGACCAACCGGACGCAGGATCTTTTAAAGTGGGTGAAACGGTGAAGTTGGCCTACGTGGATCAAGCCAGATCCTCGGTGAACGCTGACAAAACTGTGTGGGAAGAAATCTCTCACGGAGAAGACATGATTCAACTGGGAGGACGGGAAGTGTCCTCAAGAGCCTATGCCTCTTGGTTTAACTTTTCCGGAGAAGCTCAACAAAAGAAAGTGGGCGTGCTCTCTGGTGGAGAGAGAAACCGTCTTTACTTGGCCAAAATGCTCCAAGAGGGCGCGAACTTGCTCCTTCTGGATGAGCCCACCAATGATTTGGATGTAAACACCATGCGTGCCCTTGAGGATGCGCTTTTGGAGTTTGGTGGAAGTGCCATGGTGATCTCCCATGACCGTTGGTTCTTGGATCGCATTTGCACCCATATTTTGGCATTTGAAGGGGACTCTCATGTGGAGTGGTTTATTGGCAACTACTCAGAGTATGAAGAGGACTACAAAAAGAGAAAAGGTGTGGACACCTTGGAGCCGAAGCGGATCAAGTACCGAAAGCTTCAATAATTCTTTTGTCATTTAAAGAAGTGGGAACTCAAGTTCCATCATGGACGCCGCAAAGACAACTTTTGCGGCGTTTTTATTCTGGGGAGTTCTGTTTTAGAACTTGAATCAGTTCGTTTTTCACTCGCACCATCAGTGCGAAGTCGCCGGACTTTCCGCCGTTCAAGTCCGGATGGTGGGCTTTCAAATGCACTCGAAAACTCTTTAAAACTTCTGTTTCCGAGACAGAATCGCCAAAATTTTGACCCACCATTTTCTCAAATCTTGCCCACTTGGACTGTCCAGACGGGTCTAAATCCTGTTTTTTGACTCGGAAGACAATATTTTTTTTGGCCTCCAAAGGGGAGGTTTTTGACCCATTTTCAGAGGGGGATTTGGTCTTTTTCAGAGGGGGCGGATAGGCCTGTCTTAGGTTCACTCGAGGACCTTCCACATGAATAAAAAAAAGAGAATCAGAAATGCTTGAAACACTTTGCTGGAAAGCATTTCGTGTTTTTTCATGGAGGGTTTCAGAGGGGGATTCGTTCCCCATTTTTTGAATTAAAATGTCATGAAAAGTTGCTGTCTCCATGGAAGTGTTATCGGGTTTTCAGAGGGGAAACTTGATGTTTTCAGAGCGGGGGGTGGTCCAAAAAAAAGAGAGGGGGGTCAAATTTTTCTTTGGACAAAGGTTTACGTTTAAGTATCATCTTCTTGTGCAAGCCATAAGTAAGAACAAATTATCCTTTAGGGAGGGAAATTAAAATGGCAAAGAAAAAAGCGTCAAAGAAAGCCGCTGCAAAAAAGACATCTAAGAAAGCTTCAAAAAAAGCTTCTAAAAAAGTAGCTAAGAAGACCTCAAAAAAGGCTTCTAAAAAAGTAGCGAAAAAAGCTTCTAAGAAGACTTCTAAGAAAGCTGCTGCGAAGACTTCAAAAAAAGCGTCTAAAAAAGCCGCTCCTAAGAAGGCTTCTAAAAAAGCTGCGAAAAAAACTAAAACAAAAAGAAAGCCAAATCCTGCTTTCATGAAGCCTTTGACTCCTAGCAGTCAATTGGCAGAAGTGATTGGTTCTAAACCAATTCCTCGCACTGAAGTTGTTAAGAAGCTTTGGGCTTACATCCGTAAGAACAACCTTCAAGACGCTAAAAACAGAAGAAACATCAACGCTGATGCAAAATTGAAAGGCGTTTTTGGAAAGAACCAAGTGAGCATGTTCGAAATGACTAAGCTTGTAAGCAAGCACTTGTCGTAAGAGCCTGATCCATTTGGATTGAAAAAGACCCAAGGTCCAATCGGCCTTGGGTTTTTTATTTTACTCATCGATGGAAATGAAAGCTCTACACCATCGTCAAAAAGTTCGAACCCACTTAACACCTCGATCCCATTGAAAAAATCCCCCCTCCGGCCCGTATCGTTGAGTTCCTTCAAATTTCCCACTCGGAACAACTTTTGCTTTAAGAGAATCCATTAGGTTTGCGTTTAAAAAATCAAATATAGGGCCCGGCCAGGGAAAAGGCCGGAAGAGATTCCTGTGTGTTCGAAGCAAAAGGAGCGGACGAGTTGAAAGCTTTGGGTTGGTTGAAATTTGAGACCTTCTTTTTGTTAAGCTTCCTCCTTTCCTCCTCGTGCTGGGCCCTCAACTTCGACAAAGAGATTCACCGGCGCGAAGTGGTCAGCGTCCGATTGGCAGAAGACATGTCCGAAAAGATGTCTCAAGGCCGTGGGCCTCAAGGGGCAGGGCATGCCCTTAAGAATTCGAAGAAGAGGCAGGGGCGGTCTGTGACAGCGCCAAAAACCTCATCCAGGTCCTCGTTTTCAGTCCAATTAAAGCCGATCTCCCGTTGAGCCGACCCGCCACTTCTGTTAAACCTTTGAGTCTATGAGTCGAATTTTAGCTCCGTTAACACCTGAAGAGATTCCTTTGATGCGCGAAGCCTGTCAGTTGGCCGCTCGCACTTTGAAATATGCCGGCGAAAATGTCCGCCCAGGCATGACCACCAACGAGATTGACCGTTTGGTTTATGAATACACCATGGATCACAAGGCCACTCCCGCCACGCTAAACTACCATGGCTTTCCAAAGTCTGTGTGCACCAGCATCAATGATGTGATTTGCCACGGGGTTCCCGACGAGACGATCCTTAAGGAAGGTGACATCATCAACATTGATGTGACATCCATCAAAGATGGTTTTTACGGAGACACCTCAGCCACCTTCTACGTGGGTGAAGTCAGTGATCTTGCCAAGCGTCTGACAGAGTGTGCAAAGGAAGCCATGTGGCGAGGCATTCAAGAAGTAGGACCTCATGCCACCACCGGGGACATTGGCTTTGCAATCAACAAGTATGTGACCAAACAAGGGTTTTATCCGGTCAAAGAAATTGGTGGCCATGGCATTGGAAAGGTCTTTCACGGAGAGCCCTTTGTGCCCTCTCACGGTAAAAAAGGCCGTGGTGATGAACTGATCCCGTGGACCTGTTTGACTGTGGAGCCCATGGTCAATGTGACCTCGGCTCCCATCGAGGAATTCGACATCCCCGGTTCCAGTCACAAGTTCTATAAGGCAAAGGATCGATGCCTTTCTGCCCAATTTGAACACACAATTTTAATCACAGATGAAGGTCATGAAGTTTTGACCTTTTTGGAAAACTGAGACAAAGTTTTGAAGATCTAACCAACCCCACCAGGAAGGAATTTATTGTGGCTCAAATGATTACAGCGAAAACAAAGACCAATCGTCGTCCGCTCAAAGGAGGAAAACCCATGGCCAAGGCCTCAAAATCCACTAAGAAATCCGGTTTTTCGGATTACCGAGTATGCAAGGCGGCGATGGAAGATCCCAAAGTTTTTCAAGATCTTGCCCGTTGGGGACGTGAAGAAATTAAAATTGCCGAAACAGAAATGCCCGGTTTGATGGCTCTTCGTGAAGAGTACGGAAAGACCAAGCCTTTGAAAGGCGCACGCATTGCCGGTTGTCTTCACATGACCATTCAGACCGCTGTGTTGATTGAGACTTTGATTGATTTGGGTGCGAAGGTCCGTTGGAGCTCTTGCAACATTTTCTCTACTCAAGATCATGCCGCAGTGGCCATGGCCGCTGCAGGAATTCCTGTTTTTGCTTGGAAAGGCGAAACCGAAGAGGAGTTCAACTGGTGCATCGAGCAAACCATCGAAGGTTGGGGCGACAAAGGATACGATTTGATTCTTGATGATGGGGGCGACCTCACCAACATGATGCACGAAGAGCGTTATGAAGAGTTGATGGAAAACATCTTGGGAATTTCTGAGGAAACCACCACGGGAGTTCACAACTTGGAAAAGCTTCACAAGGCAAAAAAATTAAAAGTTCCTGCCATCAACATCAATGACTCTGTGACAAAATCAAAATTCGACAACCTTTATGGTTGCAGAGAGTCTTTGGCAGATTCTATCAAGCGCGCTACGGACACCATGGTTGCCGGTAAAATTGTTGTGGTTGCTGGATACGGAGATGTGGGTAAAGGTTGTGCCGGATCTTTGAGAGGTCTTGGAGCACGGGTTTTGATCACTGAAGTGGATCCCATCTGTGCCCTTCAAGCGTCTATGGAAGGTTACCAAGTGGTGACCATGGAAGACATCGCTTCAGAAGCGGATATTTTTGTAACGGCCACTGGATGCTGCGACATCATCACTGAAAAGCATTTCAAAAAGATGAAACACGGGGCAATTGTTTGCAACATCGGTCACTTCGACATCGAAATCGATATGGCTTGGTTGAACAAGAACACCAAAATGCGTGAAATCAAACCTCAAGTGGACATTCACTCTTTCAAAGATGGCCGCGAGATCATCGTCTTGGCCAAAGGCCGATTGGTGAACTTGGGTTGTGGAACCGGTCACCCTTCTTTTGTGATGAGCAACTCTTTCACCAACCAAGTGTTGGCTCAGATGGAGCTTTGGGTAAACCGCGCAACTTATCAAGATGTGGGCGTTTATCGTCTTCCAAAAGAATTGGACGAGAAAGTGGCCGCACTTCACCTTCCAAAATTGGGAGTGCGTTTGACCAAGCTTTCTACCAAACAAGCAAAGTATCTTGGTTTGAACACCAAAGGTCCTTTCAAACCAGAACACTATCGATACTAGTTTTTTCGAAAAACCAGAATCATAAAAAAGGCTCAAAAGCTCTTAAGCTCTTGGGCCTTTTCTTTTTGTGGGACCAAGGCCCAAGTCCCAGGTCTAGGACCTTGCGAACGGGTGTGGTTCCAGGCCATACTTAAAAGGGTAGGGTCTTTGAGGGATTCAAACGGGGGAGTGGAATTTTGAAAAATCTATGGATCGCAATAATTCTTTTGGTTTTTGGATTTGCGGGCGTTTTCTTTTTTCTTCACAAAGATGGATCTCCTACCGAATTCGAACGCCGCAGACAGGCACATGCCGCTTGGAAGCAATCGGCCATTGAGCCTTCGACGTCTGTTCGTCCCGAGCGCTTTGAAGCTTTAAAAATTGCGCCAGACAAAGTGGATGGCGAAGGCGAAATTCGTTTGCCCGCTTCAAAAGACGAAAAGTCGAAATAAAATTTCTTATTACCAATCTTGAAGATAGCGCTCCCACATTCCGTTGGAGCGTTCTGCCGATTCAAAAATATAGGGTGCGTCTTTAAGCCTTAAGGGCTGTGAGCTGTCTTGGTCGAGGACGATGGGACCTTGTTGAGTGCGGACGATCAGGAGGGCGTGGGCGTAATACTTTTCTTTGTGGAAGGCTGTGGCCATTCGAAGGGCGCTGTTTGGAATTCCTAAGGCGCGCAGGCGGTGTCTTTTTTCAAGGGCGTTGTCTTCGCAGTCTCCAAAGCCCGAGAGGGGAAGCGACCAGTATTCCTCTTTGTTGTAGGTGATTTGATCCAGTTGGAAGTGAATCTCTTCATTGACCGCTTGTTGAGTCTGGCGAAGTGCCATTTCCACCTGAGGATCGCTAAGGTCAGGAAGATCCTGGTCTGTAAATTGGGATTGGATTTGGCACTCGGAAGGAAAGCGCAGGCAAAAATCCCTGTAGACTTCATTGGGAGTGCGGTCTTCAAGAACTTCTAAGGGAAGTGTTTCTCCAACGAGGCTGTGTTGTGGGATTTGCGTGCTTGCGCTTGCTTGAGTGTGAAGGAGTGCTGTGAATGCAGTCAGTACAATTGCAAAAGCTGATTTTTTAGAATGTTTAGAATGTGAGTAAGCTTGCTGATTTTTTGGTTTTCTACCAAACGGTTTCCCCATAAGTTCCCCTCCCTCGAGTTCCCTAGTCCTACCAAAAATCCCCGTGGAGTGTAGGCCCATGCCTTCAGTCCCACCCTCTTTGAAAAGTTTTTAGATGGATCTGGGTAAAATAAGAATCTGTAATTGGAAGTATTATCTTTCATCCTTTCTGTTGGTTGTGTGTGGCGCAAAGAACTTGAAGGTTTTCTGGATTTTGTTTGCCGCCCCTGCGAACCGGGTGAATGTGATCGATTTGTAAAAAATATTTTGATTCGCATCCTGGGAATTGGCATTTGTAGCCGGAACTTTTCAACACAGAGTTTCTCAAGCGCTTGGGAATTTGGCGAGGGTTCTTGGAGTTTGAAAGTTTGAATTTTGTGTTTTCATAGTTTTTCAATTCTTTTTCTATGAACTCTACCAAAAGGCTTTCGATGCTGTGTTTGTGTGATCTTAGTGCTTTTAGTTTTTCGAGCCTTTGATTTTGTTCATGAGTCAGTTCTAGGCGCAAATAGACTTTGTCTGCATATTCGGTCTTTTGAATTTTCAAGGGCGTCATTGGCTCTAAGAACATCTTTTTTACTTCTCTAGAAGATCTGTTTTCTATGGATTTGAGAAGATGTCTTTTTTCTCCAATAGGTTTTCCTCGAAGGTGTTTGTAGGCAGTCGAAATGGCTGTCAGACTTAAATCTCCACTGTCGATCTTTTCTTTGATCTCAGGAATTTCGCGGGCCAGCCGCACACATGCCTGCCTTTGGTATGCGGTAGCTTCCGAGTAACCGAGTCCTCGGACCAAGTAGTCAACAAGAGAAGAGTGTCCCATTTTTAGGTAGCCTCTGCAATTTTCCATTTCTTGAAGCTTGGTTAAAATTTCTGAAGTGATTCGTTTTTCGGTTTGTCGGAGTTCAAGTAATTCTTGGTGAAGTTTCATGAGAGTTCCTTTTTTGTTTTCAGAGAACATATCACGGGATTTATTTTTTGATTTTTACGTTCTCACTTGGTCTTTACAGACTTTTTGTAAAAGGGGAGAGGCCCATGGTGTAGCGATTAAAAGACGACTGTATGAGGTCTTGTCGAGACAACCGCGCCCCTTTAAATAGACATTTGAATTCGACGGAGTAGGCAAAGAATTCCCTCTTAAAACCTGTCAAAATATTTTTAAAAAAAACATCCCAATGCCGCAACGTTTAGAGGTCGCTTGGAAAATTAAAACCTTCATAAATAAGAATCTTTAAAAAGGACCGGGTTCTCCGTAAATAGTTGTGGT
>DKGG01000022.1:1525-33628 GCA_002453155.1 Bdellovibrionaceae bacterium UBA6776 | reverse complement strand
GCACGCTCCTACCCCACAATAAAAGCCGGAGAGGCAGGTTCGGGAAAGGACAAAGTTGGGTGAGGGGTGACGAAAATGGGCTTGGTGAAGGCGAACTCGCCGCAGCAGGCCTCTCTACTTTGCTCCCTGGCCCCACGAACATGGGCACGGTTCATGAAACATGAGGGGGTAAGGTTGGTTTATAAAATAAGATTGAGGAGTCCATTTATGACAAGACCGTTTATGATCGCATTGATCGCAAGTTTATCCCTCGGATTCACTGTGGGTTGTTCTGGCAAGTCCGCTGAAAAAAGACAGCGCATTGCCGGTCAAATCACAGGAGCAGACAAAACCACCAAAGAAGAAGGAACAAATCCCGCTTCTTCTGAGGGCGACTCTACAAAAAACACAGATCCCGCCAAAAAAGCAGACGTTTCTGGCGCTCAAGTGGGCGGAACCACCGAAAACCAATCAGGCATCTTAGAAGCTTCTTCAAAGTTGGCCCTTCCAAATGCACAGGTGGTTTCATGGGAAGAACTGAGTGGCTCAAAACTAAATCTTCAAAAATTTTCTGTTCTTGTTTATCAAATGGATGACGACAATAAAAAAGTCTTTACCGGTTTGGTCGCCAAGTCCGTCGAAAAAGATCAAAACGGACAATCCTCTATGGTCAATATGGATCTTGGATTGGGCCTGACCTCTGTGGGTCAGTTTTCCGGCTCATTGATTGGAATTGATGTTCTCTCTCAAGGAGAGGTTGGCGGTACAGGACAACTTCTTTCTGGAGCCGATAAAGATCCGAAGAAATTTTCTCTTCGTCCTTCCCTTCTTGGCGGAGTCTTGTCTTTGAACACCGGCGAAATCCAGTCGAAAAATCTCTCTGAGGACATGGTCGAAATTCTGGCCTCTTCCACCGTAAGTACTCACCAAGCAGATTTTAAAGAATTCATCAGCAAGGATCTTTCTCTTGGAGCTGTTTTGAGCCAAGTGAAAAAGGCCGAGTCTGAAGTTGAAATTCTTTTGTCTTTCACAAGTACAGACGGAAAAACCAACCAGGAAGTGCGTTTGATTTACTCTGTTGAAAAGACACAAACTCAAAGTGCTGAAAACACTGGAGCGGATGAAGAACGACCTGCAGGACAAGAAGAGTCTGCTCTCAACTGATTTTTAGATTGACTAAAGTTTTGACACTCAAGAACTTCCTCCACAGGAAGTTCTTTTTTTTGGTGTCACAATGACACTCATTTCAAGAACTTATCCTTTTTACATCTTGGCCGCATCTTTGCTTTAAAAGAGCGCGACGGGAAGTCTCAAAGGAGGAGTCTTACAGTGATTCGAAGGATCGAGTCTTGGTTAGAAAATCGAAGACTTCAATGGGCCATTCAAGTTGCGCTTGCCCTTGGGATCACTTTGATTCTGGGCCAATTTCAATTTTATGGAATTGAATTTCTCACTTCTGATCTGCGCATGAAATGGACTCCGCCGCCCGCAAGCTCTGGCAACATCATGCTGGTCCCCATCCATGAAGAGACGGTCAAACGTTTGGGAGCACCTCCCACCCTTGAGCAGTTCAATCAAATCCTCGAAAGCCTTGCCAACAGTCAGCCCCATGTGATTGTCAGCTTGATCAACCCATTTAAACTCGAAGCCACTCAAAGTGATCTTTACCGTTTCGCCAACATCAGCAAGCAAACCCAATTTATCTTGGCCGAAAACGAACTTCCACCCACGGGCATGTCCGAGTTTGCTCCTTTGGCCGAACCCTTTGAAAAAGTAAAACGCATGCCTGCGCCGAAAACCGCAGACCGCACCGTTTTTGCCAAAGATGGAATCACTCGTCGAGCTCTGTTGAGTTATGAAAAGGCTCAGACCTTATATCCTAAAATTGCTGCGGATTTTCGCACTCACAAAAAAGACCAAATTGCTGGGACCTTTGAATTCTTGGATTCCCAACAGGTTTATATTCGCTATCACAATCCAAAAACTTATCCCTCCGTGGAGTTTTCAAACATTTTAAACAACCGTTGGAACTCGGTTCTCGCCCGAGGGAAAATCATTATCTTGGGATTTGACACCAAAGATGTGGCTTCTCAATACATCACCAGCCCCTTATCCAATGAACCCTTCGATACCAGCGAACTCTATTTGCAAGCCAACTCCATTGACACCTTGATTTTGGACGACGCCCCTCGCCCCACACCTCCGTGGGTGCACATGGCAGTCACATTTCTGGTGGCCTTGCTGATCATTCATTCTGTGATGATGTTTCGCCCGGTGGTGGGACTGACCATTTTGCTTTCTAGCTTTGCCGGGCTTTTTGTCGCTGGATTGATTTTGTTCTATTCCCAGGATCTTTTGATTCCATTGGCTCAGCCCCTGTTGGCGATCTTTTTGTGTTACTACTTTGTGATCCCCTATCGCTTGATCAAAGAGAACAAACGCAGTTGGGAGTACTTGCAAAAAAACAAATTGCTCACTCAAGTGGAAGAGTTAAAAAGCAATTTCCTACGATTGGTTTCCCACGACCTAAAAACTCCCTTGGCAAAGATTCAAGGCATGGCCGAAATTGCCTCAAAAAATCAATCCAATCTTACTCCCAATCAGCGATTGGCCATTGATGAAATCATGAACTCTGCAGATGAGTTGTCCGACTTTGTCAGTTCTATTTTAAATCTTTCCCGTGTTGAAAGTTCGGACGTGAAATTGGATTTGCGTTCCGGAGATGTGAACCGTGTCTTGGAAGACGTCACTTCTCGCTGTCAGTATCAGGCCGAGAAAAAGTCCATCACATTGAGAACCGAGCTGGAACCTTTGTTCAGTTTGAAAATCGATGAGAACTTGCTCAAACAGGTTTTCAACAATTTGATAGAGAATGCCATCAAATACTCGCCGGATGGAACCTCTGTCTTGATCACCACCGAAGACGGTGTGGGTGGAGTGACCATCCAGATTGCGGACCAAGGCGTGGGAATGACTCCGCTGGATTTAGAAAACGTTTTTGAAAAGTTCTACCGCTCGAAAAATGTGGAACACAGCACCTCGGGTTCGGGCCTTGGTCTTTATCTGGCCAAGTATTTTGTAGAACTCCATGCGGGACGCATCTCTGTGGAGAGCGAACTCAATCAGGGCTCGACATTTACCGTGTTTTTGCCCTATGAATTGGAAACACAAATTTCGGAAGGAGATCTTCATGCTTAAAGTATTGGTTGCAGACGACGATGCCACATTGAGGCTTTCGGTCACCTCTGCGCTTTTGGCGGCTGGAGATTTCCAAGTGGAAGAGGCGGTCAATGGTCAAGATGCCATTGATAAATTTAAAGCGGGCTCCTTTCAAGTGGTCCTTTTGGATGTGGACATGCCTCAAAAAACTGGCCTGGAAGCATTGAAAGAAATCAAAGAAGAAGATCCCTCCGCAATCGTATTGATTATGACTGCATACGCCAATGTGAACGATGCCGTTCACGCGGTGAAAGAGGGAGCCTTTGATTATCTTTCCAAACCCGTCAAAGAAGAACGCCTACTGACTTTGGTGCGAAAGGCCATTGAAGCTCACTCTTTGATTTCACGAGTGGCCGCCTCTGCCCCCGAAATGTCGGCGGCAGAACGTCCAATGATTGGACGTACCGGACAGATGCAGAAGGTCTTTCACATCATTCACCGGCTCTCTAAAGTAGACACCCCTGTTTTGGTTCGCGGGCCATCCGGAACAGGAAAAGAGTTGGTGGCTCAAGCCATTCATCACAACTCCTCTTTTAAAGAAGGAAAATTTGTTGCGATCAATTGCTCGGCCATTCCCGAAAATCTTTTTGAAAGTGAATTGTTCGGACACGAAAAAGGATCCTTCACCGGGGCCGATCAAAGAAAAATTGGAAAGTTTCAGTTTGCCGAGGGCGGAACTCTATTTTTGGATGAAGTGGGGGACATGCCTTTACTGATGCAGGTCAAGCTGCTTCGCGTGCTTCAGGAAAAACTGTTTACACCCATTGGATCCAACCGCGAGATTCAAACCCATGTGCGCATCATTGCCGCCACCAATCGCCCTTTGGAAGAGATGATTCAAAAGGGCGAATTTCGCGAAGACCTTTACTACAGGCTGAATGTGATGCCGATCTTTCTTCCGCCCTTAAAGGACCGACGGGAAGATTTGGGCCAATTGATTGACCTGTTTGTGAACAAGTTCAACCGCGTGCAATCTAAAAAAATTCAAGGCCCCTCTCCGGATGCATTGAATGTTTTGAAAAAATACGACTGGCCAGGAAACATTCGAGAATTAGAAAATGTCATTGAACACGCTTTTATTCTGGAAGAAAGTTCGCAGATTCAACTTTCCTCTTTGCCCGAAAAGATCTTGATGAAAACGGGAATTGATTTGAACTCACTCCCAGAACCTAAAGCTTCACAAACCACTGCTTCTTCTCTTAAGACACAAACCTCTATGGAAAACAGTGTTGAAGACGTCATGGACATAGAGACGGATTCTGATTTGGTGCGCATTCCTGAAGGGGATTTGGATTTCAACAAACACAAAGAAGCCTTTGAAAAAGAATTTATTGTGAAGGCGTTGAAAATGTTTAAAGGACGCATCAATCAAACGGCTCTTCACGCAAATATTCCGAAAAAGACTCTTTTGAGAAAAATTGAGAAGTACGGAATTGTGGCTAAAGATTACGCAGATTAAGCAGGTCAGTTGACAAGTCTGTGGACAACTCTGTGAATTGAAACCGCCTTAAAAATACTCATTGCTTCGGTTTTGGGCCTTCATTAAAACTGAATCCTTCTATGACTGGATATGGAGCGCCACCTCAAGCTTACACTCGGGACACTTTGGTTAAGGCCATCGATTGGATTGCTGAACAGCCCGAGCACCTTAGAAGCCAAGCAACCAACGCAGATGCTCTGGTCGCCCTTTACCTCCAGTTTAAACGTCGAAGCAAAGCTTCAGACACTCACCCCGTCAGCGGGGAAGCCTTCACTCAAGATTTAAAGAACTTGGCCAAAAATTTGGAGCAGTTCTCTGCTCCTGAAAAGCCAACAAACGAGAAAAAGCCCACGCCCCCCCAAAAAAGTGTGCCTCCATCGTCCCCCCAACAACCAGTTTCAGAAAGAGTCGGAGCCTCCCCCGCTTTCGCCTCTTCCGAAGTTTCACAGGGAGCCTCTCGGGGCCCCCAGTGGAATGTGGATTCATTGAGCTGGTCTCAGGCCTCCGCCCTCAAAAAACGTCTCAATTTAAGCGACGAGGGCGAAGCCTTGAGAATGCTGATTGCCTTGGGCTCCGAAAAGCTGAAAGCCCTCCTGCCTTGACTCTGAATTCGAGCCAAGTGATTGTTGTTTAAAAGTGAGGATCGTCCATGAAAATTGAATCCAAATATCTTTTATTGGCTTTGATCGCATGTGCTTTGGTGGCACTGGATCAGTTGACGAAAATGTATGTTCATTCCGAGTTTGGTTTGGGTGAATCCGTTTCTGTCATCCCCAACTTTTTTAATTTTACTTATGTTCGAAATCCTGGCGCGGCTTTTGGTTTTCTTCGGGATGCGCCGGAGACTTTAAGAACCTTGTTTTTCTTATCCGTATCGCCTGTGGCAATGATCATTATCTTGTTCATTCTTAAAGGAGTTGAAAGTTCCGATAAGGTTCAAGTTGTCGCATTGAGTTCTATCTTTGGAGGAGCTCTTGGCAACTATATTGATCGTCTTCGATTTGGCTATGTGATCGATTTTCTTGATTTTCACTATAAAAATCAGTGGAACTACCCGGCCTTCAACATTGCCGATTCGGCCATTGTTTGTGGCGTGACGACCATCGCAGTTCTGATGGTCTTAGAAAGCCGCGCCGAAAAGAAAGCGAAATCTTAATTCCGTTCCAGGAATAATGTGATCTCACTTTTCGTAATAAACTTTCAAATCCACCCGGCGGTTGCGCTGGCGACCCGCATCGGTCTTGTTTGTAGCTACGGGACGCTCTTCACCAAAGCCAATGGCATAAACCTGATCCCGCTTCAGATACAATTCGTCGATTAAGATCTCGCGCACCGTCTTTGCGCGTTTTTCACTGAGTTCCAGATTGTAGCGGTTTGAGCCCACACTGTCCGTGTGTCCCTCTACAATGATTCGTTTTACTTTTTTGTTTCTCAAAACACGAACAATGCGACGAATTTCTTTTTGAGACTCGTCAATCAGCTCTGCCTTCGCAAAAACAAACTTTAAGTTTTTAATTCGAAGAGTTTCATCCGCTCGAGGAATGGGTTTTACAATCACTCGCGCAATCTTTGTACTTCCCACGGCATCGGTAAAACGAATGCGAGCACGCTCGGCTTTTAACGGTGCACGGTAAATGAATTCAGAATCATAGACAATTCCACTTCCAGACAGCAATTCCATCACAATGGGTTCGTTCAAGGACTGAGCCTGAAACTCAACGGTAGATCCCTCAAACACCTCCACATATTGCGGAGACACTTTCAATGCTCCAAGCTTCACAGGTGCGGAAGCTTTGCCAGGAATATCCCCTTCATCGGTCATTGCAGCCAGTTCTTGATCCACCGTCTCTGCAGGGACAATGGTCTCCTCGGGTTCAGGAGTTGCCGACCGATCAAACCATGTGGGCTTAAAGTAATAGACCAATCCCGCAAAGGCTCGAAACTTTGGAGATTGAGAGTCAATAAATGGTTCAACTGTCACACCGGCATCAATGTTCATGTTGGTACGAATGCGATGTTTAATCCCCAACAACAGGTCAGCTGAGGCCGCATGGACCATTTTATTGTAGGGATCTTTATCCACGGGAACCGAAAAGAAGGCTTCCGCCACCCATCCCGTTTTTGAAAACAATGGCGCAGAACGAGCCAAAGAAAAAATCACTTGATCGTCCAGCGGAAACATCTGTGCATCCGTGGGCCGCGCGGTCGGCTCTCGCAAACGGTATCCCAAGTTGGTTCCGTAAGTCACTCGACCTGAAGTTTTCCAATTCTTTGCCACTTCTAAGTTCACAATCGGTCTTGGATCTATCCCGGTGTAAGGACTGTTTTGAACATTTGGAATGTCCACGGATCCCACAAAGGCAAAGGCTTCTGGATCATTGCTAAAAACATATTTAAATCCAGGGCGAAAGGCATGAACCCCTCGGGTGATTTCCACATCCACCGATTGATCTTTTGCAGACTCTTGCCATAGCAAGGTGGGAACCGCCAAAAACACGCCCAACTGTTTTCCTAAGGCGTAGGAAACATCGGTATCAAACTCCACCAACTGGTCAGAATAGTTCAAATGCTCTTGAGTCCCCAAAGGATTGAAAACCTGCAAATGATCCTTCGCATAACTAAAGTGCCCCCCCACAGCGAAGAAGCCTTTTTTCAAAGGCCTTGAGCTGTGAACCGTGATGAAGTCCAAACCATCCGTGTTGGGAGCAAAGGTTTGCATGTCCCCCAGAACGTTGGCCCAAAGTGGGGCTCCCAAAAAACCAAAGACCATAAGGACAACAAGAACAAAAAAACGAATGGGGCGGATACTCATGAATGCTCCTTCAGAGGGTTACATTCAATTCTAAAATGATTGGGAGTGGAGTCAAATGGGGCTCCCTCTCTCGCCTTAAGACCAGGTCTAGGAAATATGTTCCTGGTGAGCCCATTTTCGGCATCCAAAAGGCTCAAAAAGGGCACTCTGTAATTCCTAATATCGTTTTTTCAATTCTGAGCTCGGCACAGCCTTTGAAATTAAAGGGATTGGGCACAAAGGGCCCGTGATGACGTTTACTTGTAAGGAGTGATGAAATGAAAAAGACACTGACTTTGATGTTTGCGGCTTTGAGCTTGGCTCTCAATGTCAGCTGCGGAAACAAGTCCGATGATGGTGGCGGCGCCACGGCGACCACTCCTACGGACACCACCACCACAGTTGCACCGCCTGCACCCACACCAGATTTTCAATGTGAACACTGGCAGGTTTACCACGCATCTTATGGATGTTTGGCACCACGCAATTGTCCTTCTGGATATGGTTTCTACAACAACACCTGTGTTCCTGGACAAACCTACTCGGCAATTCCATCTGGCGAATACGATGCGGCCATTCCTGTTGTGAACGCAGCAAAGTTTCAAGAATTGATGATCCGATCTGGCTCTTGTCGTGGATACAGCTCCAGCTACTGCATCACTCCCACACAAATTTATGCTTTCATTCGCATCGCCGAAGGCAACTACCAAACTCCCTACTTGAATGGTGTTCACATGGGCATCCAAGGAGTTTTAGGTTCTTCTTTCTTTGGCGTTCAAATGAACAGCCGAAATGGCGGCGGAGCACGAATGATGTCCATCTTCTTGAATGCTTACAATGGTGCTACTTCCGGCTTTTCACTTCAACGAAGCGCCTATGCCTACCCCACTGCGGATGGATTTACCGCAAATGTGCGAGGCTTGTATGCAACTCGTGCGGTGGATGAGCAATTGCTGTTCAAATTTTCCCCCACAGATGTTTCTCGAAATGGTCTTCACATGACCATCACCTATCAAGGTGTAGTTATCGCCAAAGGCACCATCACTAAATAGATGGTCTTTTGTTCCTGAAAATAGACTCTCAGCCCCGATTGTGTTAACTCTCGGGGCATGAAACAAGAAAAATGGGTCACCTGCCCCACCTGTAAAAAACCAAGTCTTTTTTCTCCAGAAAATAAAAACCGACCCTTTTGCAGTGAACGTTGTCAGCTTTTAGATCTGGGACAATGGGCCGATGAAAGCTTCAAAATCCCTGCAGTGGATCGAGATGCGCCGACTGTCAATGAAAATTCCCCCGCAAAAAATGAAGTGCATTGATTTTTTTTCTTTGACGGCAAACCCAATCCTAGCTTCAATGTAGGACAGTTCAAAACAAAACAACGTTCATCATATGGGGGATACATTATGAACAAAGCAGAATTGATCGAAAAAGTTGCAAGCGAAACTGGTCTTACAAAAGCAGACACAGAAAGAGTTTTGGACGCAACAATCACCAACATCAAAAAATCCGTTAAAAAAGGAAACGATGTAAAACTCGTTGGTTTTGGTACTTTCTTGAAAGCGAAAAGAAAAGCTCGTACTGGACGCAATCCTCAAACTGGAAAAACCATTAAAATTCCAGCTTCTTCTTTTCCTAAGTTCCGTCCTGGAGCAGAATTCAAAACAATGCTTAAGTAATTGAGCTTTGATTTGATAAATCGAAAAAAGGGACCTTGACGGTCCCTTTTTTTTTGCGCCAACTTGAGAGTATGAACATTCAAAAAATTGGCATTTTAACAAGTGGTGGAGACTCTCCTGGAATGAATGCGGCCATCCGCGCGGTGGTACGATCTGGGATTCAATCGGGATTCGAGTGCTACGGCATTCTTCACGGATACCAAGGGCTTCTGCAAAAAGATTTGATTCCCTTGGACGCAGGCTCAGTGGCCAACACCATCCAACGTGGCGGAACCTTTTTAAAGGCGGGTCGCTGTCAGGAAATGTATCAAGCCGAAGGCCGAAAACTTGCGGCCGAAAATTTTAAAAGCTTAGGATTGGACGCCTTGGTCACAATTGGCGGCGACGGAACTTACACCGGTGCACTGGCATTGACTGAAGAACATGGAGTTCCCGTTCTTGGACTTCCTGGCACCATTGATAACGACATCTTTGGAACGGACTACACCATTGGCTTTGATACGGCTGTGAATACGGCACTCGAAGCCATTGATCGCATCCGTGACACAGCGGCAAGCCACGACCGTTTATTTATTGTGGAAGTGATGGGCCGCGAGTCCGGATTTATTGCTGTGGATGTGGCTTTGGCTGGTGGAGCCGAGGCGGTTTTTATTCCTGAAAACTTCACTTCCATCGATGCAACCATTCAACACATCCGACAGGGAATTGCCCGTGGAAAAATGAGCAGCATCCTCGTTGCCTCTGAAGGACAAAACCCCGGGCGGGCCTATGATTTGGCCGAACAGATTCGAAGGAAATCTCAGTTCGAAGCGAAAGTTTGCGTTTTGGGTCACGTTCAAAGAGGGGGCTCACCCACCGCAAGAGACCGCATCATGGCTTCTCGGATGGGCGGAATGGCGGTGGAATGTTTAAAGAAGGGCGAACTGGGAGTGATGATCGCAGAGCAAAAGGGCGAACTTGTCACGGTTCCTTTGAAGTCAGTGATTGGCAAAACCAAGAAGGTTCCCCCTCAGATGATGTCTTTGGCTGAGGTTTTGTCCACCTAAGGCAAAGCTTTTCATTGGGTTTTTAACGGTTCTGCATTAAGGTTGGGCTTTTCAAGTCACTGTAGGGAGGCCCCATGAAGTCTTTGATATTGATTGCAACACTTCTTCTTTCCACACTTTCATTTGCTCAAAAAGAAAACTTAGATCCCATGCGCTTTCCGAAAATGCAGGAAGGAAAGCTCTTTACCGTAAAAATCACCCCGACCGGCAAAAAATTAGACATTCTGGTCACTGGAAAAAAGGCCGCCACCTTGGAGGTCTCTGAACTGGGTTTGACGGCCACCCTCCATTCCAATGGAAAGGTCTACCAATTGAGCCCGAAGAAGAACTTGGAGGGTGAGGGCTATTCTATGGAGCTTCCTGTGAAGTCCAAATCTCGCTTGAAATTGGACCTTCAGTACAAGAAGGATGCAGAGAGCTTTGATATTCCATTGAACTGATTTCCACGTTCTTCGACATAGAAACTGGCCTTTCGATTGCATCAAAATCGGCTCGAGGCATTTGATTCACAGACTTTGGAGGACCTCTTATGAACAAAAACAGCAGATCCAGCTCCGGACAAAACCTTATGCATAAAGTGCTTATTGCCGCATTTGCCCTCCTTCTTGGAAATCAAAGTTTTGCCAACTCCATGGAAAACACTCTTGATCAATTGAACATTAAATCTATTGATTTGGTTTCACGAGCAAAGGTTCCCGGAACCGAAGGGTTTCTTCGAGGAAAAGAAACGGATGTGGATTCCAATTTTGTTCTGCCCGTCACTCTGGTTCTTTCGCAACAAGGTGGAGCTCAGATTGAAGTTCAGGGTCAAATGGTCACCCGCCACAGTGGCTTTCTGATGATGGCTGCAGGAAATCATCAGGCCAGTCGCTTTTACAATTGGAGCGCGAATACCCTTCAAGACTTCGAAGGCCTTTACTACGGAGTTTCTATGGGGCAGGCCCTCTTGTTTGGGGGTGGAGTTCGAGCGCTGACCAATGGAGCTGTGAGCCTGGTTTCTGCAAACTTGTATGCGGGGAATGGAATTCTACTGGCGAATACAGCGGCCACCCTTGAGTTGGACATCCCTGCAGAGTTGATGCACGCGAAATTGATCTATTCAAAGTAAGATTTTTTAAGCTGGCTTCTTCAGTCAGGCCGGCCTTCCCGGGGCTTATACTTCCAAAATTTAAAGACTTCCATCTCATTTCTGAAGATGTAGTTGTTTACATTCCAGGTCTCTCTTCCCCAACTCAAAACTCGAGTGAAAGGTCTAAATTTCCAAATTCCCCTTCCAAGCTTTCGTGCAAGCAAACCCGTGAAAGCGCGAATGAATTTGATATAGTTTTGCCGATCACTGATTCGCAAAAGGATATGGATATGATCCTTTTGAACACTCCAGGTTAGAATTCGATGATTAAATTTTTCCCCCTGTCGGTTCAGGGTTCTTCGAATGAAGTCCCGGCTCTTAAAAAGGCTTTTTTTCTTCGATTTAAGGACAAGATGAAGCGGCCTTTTTGAACAAAGAATTCGCCTTTGTTTTCTGGAATTCTTTAGGGACCCCCCACATTCTAAACTTGGTTTTGGCATCAGATTCAATTGTTTCATAAATCACAATGTAACATGGGATCTGAAGTTGGAATTCTTGAGGTATTTTAAAATTTCTAAACAGATGAAGAACCACTGTCATACAGGATTTTGAGTCGTTGTGACTTCGCCCTAGGCGCAGAATGATGAGGGACATCTCCGACCTCATATTTTAAATGAAAACTCTTCTACGGGGATTCTTAAGCTGCCAAAATACTGTCAATAGATATTATTTATTTTACTGCGGATACAAATCTTTCAATTCCTTATTTAGGGTTACGGCAGCAAGATTGTTATAAATGGAAGGTGAAAATCAAAAATGCCTCAATTCTGCATGAACTTGAACGGTAACATGCCCACCTATAATTGGTCCCAAGACGTCGCAGAACGTCGCTATAATCCCGGATCCGAGGCGAACAATGAGCCGGAAACAAAAGGTCTTGTGACGTGGCTTAAGATAGAAAATCCGCCTTTGATCATCAGTCTTCATACTTGGAGTTCGATCCTAAATACCAATGTAAACCGTCACCCCGAAGTGCCCAGCACCCCTTGCTCAAAAAGCCCCTTTTTGTCACCCCCTTGAAAAGCTTCCAAGCGAGCGTCAATGGGTCGCTTCCCACTTTGGCCTCCCCTTTGCTCTATCTATTCGAGGAAATTGGAACCACCCAGGGTTTGGGTGACTCAAAAAGGATTATAAGATGGATCTTAAAATGATGTCTTCCAAAGAATCGCTCTCAAAAAAATGGACGAAGCTGTCTGCTGTGACACTTTTGGGTCTAGCTACTCTTCTTCCAAGCTTTGGCCATGCGAAAGCTTCCCGCTCGGATGGGTACTCGATGAAAATGTACTGCAAGTTTGAAGTCTTAAAAAAGAAAACTCACGTGGGTAAGAATTGGAAATCTGAATCACTCATGACCCAAGCCTATGAAAAAAATTTTACCGTAGGGTTTCAATCTTATGTTGTCACATCAAATAAAGAGGACTGGAACCGAGCCATAAATATCTTCAGTGATGCCGAGAGAGCCGAGATCGTAAGGCAAACTAACTTTCCACTTTATGCAAAAATGCGTCTCATTCCCGACACTTTACATGGCAAACAAGGACTCAACTGGGAAATCAGTTTTCACAAATACAACCGCTTTGAGGAAACTAAAACCTCTCCATTTTTAGCCAATGAAAGTCCATTGGGAACGACAGTTTATCTTCAAGATCGACTTCCAAATGGAAAATCGATTAAGCTCACTTGCTACTAATTCCTAGGGATTCAAAGTAAACATCCTCCACAGACCTCAAGAATGATCTCGAAAAGATCCTAGAATCTTTCCGAGATCAAATGGTCTTTTTTATGGAGGCTCAGTCAATCTTTCAAATATCAATTATCTCTTAAGGTTGATCACTTCACCAAGAAGCTCATCTGTGGTTGTGATCGTCTTCGCGTTCGCTTGGAAGCTTCGTTGGTTTTGGATCAGGTTTACGAATTCCATGGCCAAATCCACCGTTGATCTTTCAAGAGACTTCGCAAAAATCTTTCCACGACCAGCTCGGTTTGGAGCACCCATTGCCGGAGCACCAGAATCTCTGGCTTCTTTAAAGCGGTTGTTCCCCACTTTAAACATGGCTTCTGGGTTTTCAAATTTCGCCAATGAAATCTGTGCCAAATCTTTGGTTTCACCGTTGCTGTAAAGAGCGGTCAATACCCCTTCATCGTTGAACGATAGGTTGTTGATCGTACCCGCAGCGGAACCATCTTGTCCCCAAGTGATCAAATCCGACTCTTTACCATATTGCTTTGATCCGTCGATTCCTTCCCCTTTATCTGTGGTCAAAGAATCACCAAAATCAATTTTTACCTGTTGGTTTTGAAGTGCACCACCGGTGAAGTTAAACGCCGACAAGGTTTGCTCTTCGGTATCCAGCTTACCATCCACGGTAAAAGTAATTTTACCTCCCACGACTTGAGACATTTCGCCTTCTTTTCCCCCGGTGACTTCTTTACCATCAACCATACCGTAATAGTTCCAAACGCGGTCCGCGGTTTTTGTGAAGAACATGTTCACTAAATGTTTATTCCCTTGGGAGTCATACATTTCAATCCCTGTGGAGTAATGAGAAGTGTCATAGGGATTCTTAGGGTCAAACGTCTTAATGTTCTGTGTTCGAGAATCTAAGTTCAAATCCATGCGGATTTCTTTGGTCGCTTTCGCAGGAACCAGCGCTCTTGGGAATCGAATGTCCCCGATCTTGTTAATGATCTTTCCATCATCGTCCGCGGCAAAACCTTGAACCCGCTGATAATCATTGGTCACCAGGTATCCATCGCGGTCAAACTTGAAACTTCCGTCACGAGTGAAGGACTCCCCATCGGAACCTCTCAAGACAAAGTAACCGTCCCCAGAAATTGCCAAATCCGTCGACTTCTCTGTAGCATCGACGTTACCCTGAACTAAGATCGGGTTAACGGCACCAATCTTTACACCACGTCCGATTTGGTTCCCCCCTAAAATCCCTTTTAAACTTTTCGCAACGATGTCTTGAAATTCCGCACGGGACGCTTTGAAACCCGTGGTGTTTGCGTTTGCGATGTTGTCACCAATCACACCCAAGGCTTCACCTTGAGCGCTCAATCCCGACACACCCGTATATAATGATGATAGAATTCCCATACAAGACCTCCATGTCTTTGTACACCCACGTCAATCGATCAGTGGGGAAAATTGGAGGGCCCCCTCAAGGAGGACCAGCCCTCTATTGCTGTTACTTACACAAGAACGGTCGAGTCAATATTAGTGACTACGCTGTCCTTCATCTGGTTGGGATCCATCACTGTCACCACCGTGTTATTTTTCACGGAGACAATCAGTGCCGACCCTTCCGACAAAAGCAAAGTGTTTTGAGCGCCCTTCCTAGCCGCTTTTTCCACACCCTGTTCTATTCTTGCCAACTGCTCTGGTGAAAACGCAAGACCACGCGCTCTCATCCGTTCAATTGCATGATTCGAAAATTTGAGAGGTGCGGCCTTTGAACTGGGCTCTGTGCTAGGGACTCCACTTTGCACACTCTCACGAAGCGACTTCAATGCCGCTTCAAATTCACCTTTCAGAATCCCCTTCTTGGGACCCTGAGGTTGGTTGTCATTGATTCCAACGGAATCAATTTTATTCTGGATGAGCTTATCCGCCTTCATTCCCCATCCCTGCTTTGGCTCCCTCTTGAGAGAGCTTATTGATCAATCCTTGAGTCATTGCCAAATCATTAATATTTCCCTGAGAAAGCTTTGCCGCCTTGGATCCACTCTTTCCCTCTTCAGGCTTTACCTGCCCTTGTGTGTTTGGAATGGGAAGCGGCCCTTTTTGTTGGGGCATCAAATCAGACTTTTGCTGATTCATCAGTTTTGGATCCGAAATAGTTTTTACATCGGCCAAATCGATCACTTGTTTTCCAACCATCACTTGTGGACCTTTGGATGTGAAATTCACTCCGGTCACCACACCTTCAAATCGAGTTTCCGTATGAATCTTAGATCCATTGGAAGATTTCGCTGTCACACTAAAGGTGTAATCTCCCACTGGAGCCGGAGTTCCGTCATCCATCACTCCATTCCAGTTGAAAGTGTTTTTGCCTGAAGCCAAATTGTTCATGCTGAGATTCCTTACCACATTGCCGCTGGCGTCTTTTACTTGAATGTCCGCCTTTACCGCAGTTCCCGCCAACTTAAAGTTGAGGTCATGCATCTCGTTCACATTGGAGTGATTGAGTTCCGAAGAATCGGTCACAACAGACTTTCCGATAAAGCTCAATGCATCAAAGTTCTTTGAAGGATCTTTTGCGGTGTTCAGCTTTTCAATTCCAGAATCAATGTTGGTTAATTTTTCAAGTGAGGTGAACTGCGCCAGCTGAGCCGCCATCTCATGACTCTTCAGCGGATTTGTTGGATCTTGGTTCTTCATTTGAGTCAAAAGCAGACTCATAAATGCATCTTTATCCAACTGATTGTTTCCGACAGTTCGCAATTTCTTGCTGGTGTCCACATAGTTTGGATCTGCGACCTTATTGAGGGTTTCTCCCAAATCCTGGCCATCAAAAAGCTGAGCTTTGTCTGAAGCACTGATCGACTGACGCCCATCCGATTTGAAATCGGTTTTTTGAGGCGCTTCCGACCACGCTTTTGCTCCTGTTTTGACACCAAATACGGACATCTAAAACCCTTCTTTCCTTAAGCCACCAAGTTCAGGCGTCGCCCTTGCGCGCCCTTTGCCGGTGGAGTGCTTGAGACTTCTGGAGCCTGTGCATCCGATTGTGAACGGTAATTTCGCGCAGATGGTTGGTCCATAAACCCTTGTCTAAATTGCTGATTGTCCTGTCTAAACTCTTGCATAAAATTAAATGCTTGCTGGCGTTGAGCATCTTGGAACTGTTGCTCCAACTGTTGTCCCATGTTGGAAGCCGTATCCACCTTGATGGATTCAAGATTCAATTGGCTGGCCTGCAAATGATGTTTTAAATCCGCCATGCCTTTTTCTAAAATCTTTTTGGCCGCATCACTTTCCGTAACCATTTCCACGTTAACTTTGTCGCCATTCACGCTGACTTTCATGGCCACTTCGCCCAAACCTTCCGGTTGCAAGATCACTTTTACATCTCCGCCACCGTCACGAATCATGACTTGAGTCTTTTGAATCAAATCTTCGCTGGTCAAACGCTCTACAGATCCATCTTTGGGATCCAATCCCAATTGAATTTCATTCATGACTTGATCAAATTCACCAGATTTTTGTGCAATGGCTGAGGCGCCTGCGATCGATGCACTCGCTAATCCGGCCTCTGATTGAAAGTTTCCATTTTGATCCAGATTCTCAGATCCGCCCTTGTCGGAATGAGGTTTTCCAGTGGCCTCTCCCGAACCGACCGATTGAATGGATTTCTTAAACAACTGAGTCAAAGTGTCTTCCGTTGGGGCTTTGGAAACGGATGCGGAAACCGGGGCCTGTGGTGTCGAGACCGCAGAAGCAGGATTCGCGGATCCATTCAATTTGGCCATCAATGCAGACAAGGCACCTTCTTGATCCGAGTTTTCAGAAGTTTCCGAAACCTCTCCAGAATCTTCTCCCTGTGCGGCCTTGGCTGCATTTTGTTGAGCCAATTGAGCAAGGATGCGTTTGCCTTCGTCTTCACTGACCGCAGACATTCGTTCCAACAGGTTCGGTTGAACCGCTTCACCGCTTTGAAGTGAAACTTCCCGAAGAGGCTGATCAGGTCGCATCGCTTGAAGAGCTTGAAGTTCCTTTTCCGTCAATGTGGTCGCCATGCCCTCTTTTTGCTGAGGAATCTTTGGCTTCATAAAGAAAGTTTCATTCATTTTCTCGAGAGCCGAAGACATCTTTCTTTGATCTTGCTCTCTCTGACTCATCACCGTGAGATCAATGTCTCTTCCTGAAGTTTGCAGCTCCTGAGCCAATGGGCGAGAACCTGTCTTTTCCATCAGATTTGTAAAAAGCTGTGTGGCCACTTTGCTTTGCTCAGGATCTAAATTGAGACTGGCCACCAATTTATCAATGTTTTTCTCTGGAGGCATAGCCAGCTCGGCTTGAGTCAAACTTCCAAAGGCCACCAAAATTTCTTCTGCAGAAACATCCAGCTCAGATTTCATTTTTTGAAGAAATCTTTGCCAAGCCACTCGACGAGTCAGATTGTCCACGGCCCGCGAATCCACCTTCTCAGGTCCTGTTGCCGCAACGGTGACTTTATTTTCAGGGATGACGCGCTCAACATCAACGGGCGAAACTCCCATTGCCGGTCCATCAATTCCAGGACCAGGAACTCCCATAGGCTTTTCTGCAAAATTTTGTTGAGAATACTCCGCAGACTGTTGGCTGACCTCGCCGTTTGCGGACTGAGAATTCACAGATTGCGAAACCTCTGCTTGATTCCCTCCATCCGTAGGAGCATCACTTCGTACGTTTGATTTTTGTGAATTTGATTTTTGAGCAACGTCTTTTTGCTTTCCTTGAGAGTCTGAATAGGTACTCTTCGATTTAAGTTCACTTTTAAAAGATGCTGCATCTTGAGATTGATTCCCTGAGTCTTTCGAAGACACAGGATTTTGCCGAGAACTGGAAGTTCCCTTGGACCGCTCGGGTCTCATGTCGGCAAAATTATTTAAGTTCAATCCCAATTCCACTTACATTCCCTCTAGTTCGAACTTGCTGGCCGTCTTTTGTAACCAGTCAACCGTTCGGAAAGTTCTTTTGCAACTTTGTCATCCAAAACGTTCATGATGTCCGCAGCGCTTTTCTTTTTCATGTTGGCCAAGACTTCAACCGCAAGATCTCGGTTCACCGACTCGATGATCTTTGCAGCTTGCTTGGGTTTCATGGTCGAGTAAAGTTCCACGAGCTTCTTAACCTTTCCTTCATCCGCTTGAACACGGTCTTCCAACTTGCTTCCAATCTCATCGCGAATCTTATTCAGCTCCACAATGCGATTTTCAATCTCAACTCTTTGTCTTTGCAATTCCTCTTCCAACTGGTTCAACTCGGCTTCACGCAAATCCAATTCTGCACTTCGATCCTTTAACTTACTGAGATAACTGGTGTCTTCCGAAACATCTTTGGCCTCAGAGTGACCGCCCTCGACCTTTCCATGGGAATCTGTGGCGGCAGACTTTTCCTCTTTTTTGGCTTCTGAGCTAGGAGACTTTTTCCCCTCGACGGAGTCTTTAGACTTGGCGTCTGCAGTCCCAATCCACTGAAACTCGACTTTAGAAAGAACCTTTTCAAAGGGCTCTGGCATAATTTTGTAGCTCATCACACCCAACATCAGTGCCGCAAAGGAAGCAATGGGATAGATGGGGAAAGATTTTCCGGATTTCTTTTTCACTTTGATCTTCTTTTGATTTTTTTTCGTTCGAACTTCGGGAGTCTGCTTCAAGCCAAAAGCTTTTCGAAGCTCTGCTTCCACCTGTTCTTCAGACAATGATTTTTTAAAAAGAGAAACCGGCTGTGACTTGGCCGCCTTCGTTTTTTTAAAATGATCTTGGTAACTCAACGCCGGCCTCCTGCTCTGATCGTTGCAATCTCATCCAGTTCGAGAGCCTCTCTCCGAGCGACTTCCATGTCGAACTCTCGCTTTCTCTTTTCTTTTAGTTTCTCGAGAGTTTTACGTTCTCTCAAGGCCAGAAGGTAAGCTTCTTGCTTTTCCTCCAGGTCCTGAATCAACTGTCTCATCAATTTTCGATGCTGCTCAATACGTAGGCCTTGCCCCGAAATAAAAGATTCCTTCTCCAAAATCAGTGGGACTGCATTTTTTTGATTTGAAGCTTGAAGCCTTGAAATGTCCTCTCGATTTTGATCAATGGAATTGTAGTAAGATTGAAGAATTTCTTTAGCTTCTGTCAGGCGAGCTTGAGCTTCGGCAAAAATCACGTGAGCTTCGTCTTCCAAACGTTTGCGATGCTTTAATACAGCTTCAAGGGAAAATTTGAACCCCATGTCACGTGACCAACTGAGCCATTAAACTTTGAGTTTCTTCAAAGCTTTGAGATTCATTGAGATCCTGCCTTAAAAATCCGTCGATGTGATCCTTCAATTGAATTGCAAGATCCAACTTTTTATTTTGCCCACTCTTGTAAGCACCAATGTTGATTAAGTCTTCGGATTCCTTGTATATGGCCAACAGTTCTTTAAGAAACGAAGCCAACTTTACTTGATCGTCTCCGGCAACCTGTCTCATCACCCGCGAAGCACTTTGCAAAACATCCACGGCGGGAAAATGTCCCTTTTGAGCCAATTGACGAGTCAATACAATGTGACCATCCACAATGGATCGAACCGCATCACTGATGGGATCATTAAAATCGTCCCCTTCCACAAGAACCGTATAAAGTCCCGTAATGCTGCCGTTGTTTTCAAAACGCCCTGCTCTTTCAAACAATTTTGGCAAAAGGGAATAAACGCTGGGTGTGTAACCCTTTGAAGTGGGGGGCTCTCCAACACTCAAACCAATTTCCCTTTGGGCCATAGCAAAACGGGTGACCGAATCCATAAACAACAATACGTTTTTGCCTTGAGCGCTGAAGTGCTCGGCAATTGTGGTGGCCACAAAGGCCGCTCGAGTTCTCATCAAGGCGTTTTGGTCACTCGTCGCAACAACAACCACAGATTTTTTAAGACCTTCTGGCCCCAAAATGTGCTCGACAAATTCGCGCACTTCCCGTCCCCGCTCTCCGATCATCGCTATGACGTTCACGTCCGCATTTGCATTCTTTGCCATCATCCCCAGAAGAACAGACTTTCCAACGCCCGATCCCGCCATAATTCCGACGCGCTGGCCACGGCCCAAAGTGGCAAAGGCATCAATGGAGCGCACTCCCAGTCCCATCACTTCATCAATGGGTGGCCGGTCCAATGGGTTGACCGTGTCGGCATAGATGCTGCGTTCGACCTCAGAAATCACATTTCCTTTGCGATCCATCGGACGGCCAAGACCATCCAAAACGCGGCCCAAAAGTTCATCTGAAAGGCCAAGCTTCGCTGAAGTTTCCTTCAATACAATCAAAGAGCCATGGCCCACCCCTTGAAGAGGGGTCAATGGCATCATTAGGGCTTGAGGCCCCTCAAAACCCACCACTTCACAAAGTGCGCCCTCTTTGCCATGAATGGGAAAGACCTCGCAGACACTGCCTAAGGAAACTTCGGGAATAAAGCCTTTGATCAAAAGCCCTTTGACCTCTGTCACAGTTCCCAAGTCTCTTTCAAGACGAGCGGTCGAAAGTGTATTTAAGTATTTTCCAAAGTCGATCAAGATTCACCCTCTTCAGATCCAGAATTGTCATCAGAAACAGGGTCCTCTTCCACCACAGTGTCATCTGTTCTTGGAAGTTTTCCCTGAAGAGCCAACCAAGCGTTTTCCACCCGCTGCTCCACTTGAGAATCAATGGATCCAAAGCGTGTTTGAACCAGGCAGCCTCCGCTGGTCATGGCTTCTTTCGAAATCAATTTCAAACGGTTGAGATCTGGAAACTTGAAATTTCCCGATGAAATCTGTTCTGAAACAAAGGCATGATCGTGTGGAGAAAGAAAAATTTTAATTTCTTCGTCCTTCTCACTCTCATCCACCAACTCCTCCACAAGATCTTTGATCACAGAAGAGTCTTCGGAAAGGTCTTTCAATGCGATTTTCTTTCCAATGCTAAACACCATCTCGATAATTTCTTTTTCATGATGTTTCAAAACTTCAGAACGCAAAGATCGCAGCTGTTCGATCAATTCTCCGAACTGAGAAATCTTTTCTTCCAACTCGGCTTTAACCGCTTCAAAGGCCTGCTTGGATCCCTCTTCTTTACCAAGAGCAAAAGCCTCCTGATAGGTTGCCTCTTGAACTTCTTTCAGGCGCTCAAGCACTTCTTGCTCGACCATGTCTTTGTGGCTTTGAGATTCCACTTCTTCCACGCCCGTTTGCTTGGCCATCAAATCCGCCATAACAAAATCAGATTTTTTTCGATTGTCCTCATTGAGGTAAACTTTGGCAGAATCGCTCAGCTCAAGTTCTAGAACACGGGGTTCAAAAGCCAAGACTTCTTCTTCAGCGCGTTCTCTACGAATGATATTTTTAAAGACTTCCATGTCTTTCCACTTCTTTCAATTAAACGAGTGCATCTTCTGATCCGCCTCTTGCGATCAGAATCTTTCCTTCCTGCTCCAATCTTCGAGCAACGTTCACAATCTCCACCTGTGCACCTTCCACATCGGACAGACGTGCTGGGCCCATATTGGCCAAATCGTCTTGAAGAAGCTTCGCGGCACGCTGAGAGATGTTTTTGAAAATCTTCGATCGAATTTCTTCGTTTGCTGTTTTCAATGCCAATAGTAGCTTGTCGTTTGGAACTTCCTTAAGAAGAGTTTGAATTCCTTTGTCATCAATTTTAATGATGTCTTCAAAGACAAACATAAGTTTTCGAATTTCTTCAGCAAGAATCGGATCTTTTTCCTCAATTCGAGACATGATCGCAGACTCTGTGTTTTTATCCATAACGTTGAGCATTTCCGCAACCGGCTGAACTCCACCCAGAGCAGACTGCTCCACAGTTCCCACGGTTGAAAGCTCTTGTTTCAAAACTCGATCCACTTCAGCAATCAATTCAGGAGCCACATGATCTAGATTTGAAAGCCTCAAGACCACTTCCGCTTGCAAGGATTCGGGAAGACGCTTGAGGACCTCACCTTTCTTCTCCGGCTCCAAATGGGCCAAGATCACAGAAATTGTCTGAGGATGCTCGTTGATCAAAAAGTTTGAAAGTGATTTGGCATCCACCATCTCAAGACTTTCAAGAGTACGACTGGAAGGTGCATTGGCTGACAAGTGACCAAGAATTCCACGAGCGCGCTCTTCACCCACGGCTTCAATGACGGTGTCTTTGGAGCCCGTGCTGTCCGAAAAGATATACTCTTGGGATTCACTGATCATTTCGTAGTATTCTTCCAAGACCCTCTTTGTCACTTCAACCGGAACGATTCGGTATCGTCCCATGATGTTGATGAGCTTTCGAATGTCCGCATCATCGATGTGTCGAAAAAGAGTTTTTGCAGCTTCTGGGCCCATGTAGTTCATTAGAATTGCAGCCTTATCAAAACCTCGAAGGTCTTCATAACGAATGTTTTCTAATTTATTTAACTTAATAGCCATCACATGTCCTTCCGAGAAAGCCAAAGGCTAAATGCGCCTGCGGCCTTTTCTTCATCCTGTTCCATTATACTCACGATTCTCTCTCGAAGCAGCTCACTTTCCGCTTTGTCTGGATCAATGGATTCTTCTAAGACAGGTAAGGCTCCAGACATCCCAGGAAGAGAGTTGTCTACGCTCTGCAACTCTTCCAGTTCTTCAATGGTCTTAGGCAACATGTCCTCCACGGTGTCTTGAAATGAGTCAGTGATCCATCGAACGAAGGGTCGAACCACCATAAAGAAGAAGAGCACCAAACTGACCCCAATCAACACCCACTTCATCAATGCATGAAGGAGCTTCTTTCTTTCCAAAGTCGTAAGTATTTTCTGAGCCTCGGTGAAATCTTCAGATTGGAAAGCAATGTTCTCGATGGTGACCGAGTCTCCACGAGCGGCGTTGAATCCGATTGCATTCTTCACAATCTGCTCGAGCTTTTTCATCTCCTCTGGACTTCTTGGCTGCCAAACATCCTCAGAGGTTCCGTCGTCATTCTTCTTGGAGGTCATATTGCCATCCACTAGAACGGCAACAGATAGTCTCTCGACCCCACCCGCAGCTTCTTTGACGTTGCGAACGGTCTTTGGAACCTCAAAATTGGAAGTCTTTAATTCTTTACGAACATTTTGACTGAATCCCACCTGTCCGTTTTGATCCGCACCAGGAAGATTCGCTCGAGCACCGGGAACTCCTGTCGGGTTGGTTCGCGCTCCATCCAAAACTTCTTCTTCTGTTTGTGAACTTCGCAGAGCGGTGGCTTCTGGATCCACTTCTTCTTCGGTCATAACTACAGACTTCGCATTCAAGCTGGCATCCACCTTCGCAATGACTTTTCCTGCACCCACCACTTTGGAAAGAATGCCTTCGATGCGATCTGACAAATTCAATTCCACTTTGCGTTTTAGATCCAGCAGTTCACCGGTGATCGCAGAATCCGCAGAATATTTTGAAGACAACATCTTCCCGCGAGAATCCACAACAGTCACTCGATCGGCATCCATGTTTTCAACAGCACTGGAAACCAGAAAGGTAATTCCTCGAACCTGTTCAGAGGTCAGATTTTTTCCAGGGTGCATCTCGACCACCACCGAAGCCGAAGGCTGTCCGGACTCCTCAAGAAAAGTCTTCTTTGGTGGAAGGGCCAAAATCACTTTGGATTGTTTGACCGCATCCAGAGTGTTGATGGATCGAACCAACTCCCCTTGCAGGGCTCTTTGATAATTGATCTTTTGAGCATATGAGGTCGTTCCAAAATCTTGTTTGTCAAAAATCTCAAGACCCACTTGCCCCACTTTGGCGCCGCCAATTTCGGTCATCAAGGCCATTTGAGTGGAGGGAATCAATTCCGCAGGAATAAGGATTGTTTTGCTGTCCTCTGAAATTTTAAAATTGATTCCACGCTTTTGAAGTTGATCTACAATCAACGGCAATTGGTCTGGAGGAATATCTTTAAAAAGTGGGGCATGGTCTGTCCCCATCAAGACTCCAGATAAAATTGCCATCGCAACGACGATGACAACTCCGGATGCCATGACGGACATGCGCTTTACAGGCGTCAGTGTCTTAAAGAACTCTCTAAACTGCGTGACCAAATGGCCAAAAAACTTCTGCATCGATTACACCTGCATCTTCATGATTTCTTGATAAGCGTCGATTATTTTATTCCGAACTTGAACCATCAATTTCAAAGCAATATCTGCACGTTCCGCAGTGATCATGACCTCGGAAATGTCTTTTGTTTTTCCCGTTGCAAGTTCTTGCATCTTGATGTCAGAAGCCTTTTGAAGGGCATTGACCTGGTTGATTGCATCTTTCAAAGTGGCCGAAAATGTTTGTTGTGCACCATCGGATGCCGAAGGCCCCATTTCAGGAGCTTTGATGCCACCATTGATCTTTGACTGATCAATTTGACGTAGTGTCTGCCCTTGTTTCAAAAGGGCATCTGAATTTGAAATCGTTAAACCGTCCATGGCTTAATTCCCCTCAGTTTTATTTTATCAGAGCCTATCCCATTCCCTATAGAAAAATTTTCCTCGACTACCTACCAATCTCTAGGGCACTCATTGCCATATCTTTTGACGCTTGGATCGCCGAGACATTCGCCTCGTAAGATCGAGTGGCTTGAATCATATTCGCCATCTCTTCCATCAAATTGATATTTGGATAAGCCACATAACCATCTTCATTTGCTTCTGGATGATTGGGTTCATACTTTAAAAGCGGCGCCTTTCGATCCACGGTCACATCCGTGACTTGAACCCTTTGCAGATTTTCATCTGGCCGAGTGGTGACCATCTCACCAAAAGTCCTGAAATCCGGCATGGCTTCGAAGACAACATCTTTACGTCTGTAGGGACCACCCTCTGGAGTTTTGGTGGTGTTGATGTTGGCGATGTTTGAAGAAATTGTATTCATCCGCATTCGCTGCGCGGACAAACCTGACGAAGATATTCTTAATGAGCTTGAAAAATCCATCTATCAGCGCCCTCCATCCGAAGCTGCATATTTGAGTGATCCCAGCTTTTTGTTCATCAATTGAAGTGCCGCCTTGTAAAGAATGCTGTTCTCTTGAAGAGTGGCCATTTCTGCTTCCAGATCCACAGTGTTCCCATCATTGGTGGTCGCACCATCCGGATTGTCATAAATGTCTGCCCTCACTTCTCCAACAGATCCCCCACCCACCACAAAATGCTCTGGGTTGGAGGTTGTCATTCCACGAAGTCCATCCAAATCCACAGCTCGAGCCAAAGCATTTTCAAAGTCCAATTTTTTTGCTTTAAACCCAGGCGTTTCGGCGTTTGCAATATTCGAGGCCGTGATGTTGTGCCTCAAAGACCTCATCTTAAGTGACGCGGCCAAAGCTTGAGCGGTTTTATCGTAAATTTGGCTCAATGAGACCTTCCTTTCGATATTCGTTCAATTTGTTTCGAAGAGTTCGAATACTGATCCCCAGAAGATCCGCAGCGCGAGTTCGGTTCTGACTGGTGTGCTCCAAAGTTTTCATAATCAAAAGTCGCTCGGCTTCTGACAGCGTCATTCCCGCCTCAAAGTCGGTGGCTTCTGTTTTTTCTGGTTCATCAATGGGAATGTGATGGGCATCAATAAGATCTTCCTCACAGGTCATCACCAAGCGTTCGATCAAATTTTGCAGCTCACGAACATTTCCAGGCCACTCGTAGGCCTTCAATTTGTGAATGGCCTGCGGAGTAAACTCTTTGTTTGGTTTTTCATTGCGCTGACAGTAGGCCTCCAAAAAAATGCGGGCCAGATACTCCACATCTTTCGGACGAAATCTCAGTGAAGGAACTTTCAAAGGAATCACGTTCAAGCGGTAATATAAGTCCTGACGAAAGCTTCCATTCTTTACCATTTCCTCCAAGGGTCTGTTGGTCGTAGCAATCAAACGGATGTTTACAGGAATGGGTCCGTTTCCACCCAATCGTTCCAACTCTCCCTCTTGAAGGACGCGCAAGAGCTTCGCCTGAAGAAGCAACGGAAGCTCACTGATTTCATCCAAAAGAAATGTCCCATTGTTTGCCAGTTCAAATTTTCCAATCTTTCGAAATTCGGCTCCTGTAAACGCTCCTTTTTCATACCCAAAGAGCTCACTTTCCAGAAGTCCCTCAGGAAGTGCCGCACAGTTCACCGCCACAAAAGGCTTTTGAGAACGAGAAGACTTGGCGTGAATGAAACGTGACAAGAGTTCTTTCCCCGTTCCACTTTCTCCTGTGATCAGAATGGTCGCCCGTCCTTGAGCCACATTCTCGGTCATCTTCAAAAGTTTTTTCATCTGTAGGTCTACAGAAAGGATTAGGTCACTTTGCATTTTGATTTCCTTCATCTTGGCTCGACATTGCTGGAATTCGATCAATGTAACGGCTGTAGCTTTTGGTAAAATCTGCAGATTTTAGTTTTTCATCGGCGATCTTCCAGAGCACTCCAGATTTCGCATCTTTCAATGGAGCCCAAACCTTTTCAGCCGTTTTTAGATCCCCTTGTTGAAAGAGCAAATCTCCCAGTTGATAACGGGTGTATTCCGTCGGCATTTTACCCTCAAATTCTGCAAGCTCTTCTTGCAGAGTTGCAATGGCTGAGGCCTTCAATCCCAATTTCAATTGGGCTTTAACCTTTTCGTCATAAGCTTTTGAACGCAGCTGCAAATCTTCGGATTCGGCCTGCAAGGCACGATCTGCAAAACTCAAGGCACTTTCCCAAGACTTCAATTGAGATTTTACTTGAGCCTGCTTCACCAAAGCGTAGCTTAACTGTTTTTTCTCAGCGGCTTTATCTCCAATCAAAAGATCGAGTGCGTCCGAAGCATCCTTGTAATCCCCTTTTTGAATCCATAAATCGGCCATCAATTGAGTGCGCTCCAGACGCTCTCGATCTGGAAGCTTTTTGGGGTCCTCGATCTTTTTCAAAGACTGATAGGCTTCCACATAATTCCTTTGATCACTCAAAACCCTAGCCGTTCGAAGACGAACTTGATCCTCACTGGGAAGATTCTCTTCCACGCGACGTCGTTTCTCTTCTTCGGTGCCCTTCATGTGCTCAAATCGGGTCAGAACATGCTTGTAAATTCTTAAGGCTTCATCAAAAACTCCGGCGGATTCATAGGCCCGAGCCTTGTAAAACTCAATGTCCAAGCGATCGGACTTTTGCAACCAGGTCTTTGAATACTCTTCGTAATACTTCAAGGCGTTGAGGTAATCGTTCTCTTCCACCCTGCGCTTAATTTCATTGGCAATGTTTCTTCGAACGCGTTTCTGGATGGTCTCACGGTACCTGGAGTTCGGATTTTTTTGATAAAAGGTGGAAAGCAATTTAAAGGACTGTTCGAACTCATTGCGTGACTCGTACCCTTCTGAAACTAAAATGGTTACAAACTCTCTGAGATCTTCCAGGGTCAATTCTTTCTGCAATTGTGAGATCTCTTCCAATGCCTTATCAAAGGCCTTGTCTTTCATTCCCTTCATTTTTTCGGAGAGCATTCGAATGCGAGCCACTTTTGCGCCCGGCTCATTGGGGTATCTAAAGTAGCTTTCGAGATATGCACCCATCACTCGTTGCTTTGAAGCTCCAAGAATGGCAAAAAGTTCTCCCACTCTGGTCATGGCGTAGGCTCCATATTCATGACCTGGAAAAAGTCGAATGAACTCCGCAAACTCACCGGCAGCTTCCTTGTACTTTTTCATCCAGAACAAGGCCTCTCCCCGGTTGAAGTGCGCATTGGGATAATCTTTTTCACTGCCACTCAGGTCCTTAAGGGTGGATTTGTAAATGTCTGAAGCCTCATTCCACGACTCAGATCTCATGGCCACGTCGCCTTTGCGGTACGCGGCCTGGCGAGCAAAAGAGGTTCCCGCGTAATCTTTGATGATTTTGTCATAAACGGCTGTGGCATCTTCATACTTTTTCAATTTCAATAGACACTCTGCTTCTGCCATCTTAAGGAAGGGAACTTCAGGAGACTTGGGATACAGGTCGATAAGTTTTTGAATGACTTCTAAGGCCGGGAGGGCCTCCCCTCTTTCAAGAGTGGCATAGGCCAAAATAAACTGATTTCTTTGTGTGATCGGCGAATCCTTGAAGCGTTGAATCAGATCAGACAGTTGATCGCGAGCAAATTCATAATCTTTCTTTTTTCCATCTTTTTTCCACCTGCGGAGATAAACATCAGCTACAAGATTTTGAAGAATTTCGGAATATTTTGAGTTCGGATATTGGCCCTCAAAATACTGGTAGGTTTTAAGGAAGACAGCTTCTCGACCTCTCAAGTACAGGTTGTAAAGAAGCTCAGCCTCTTTGGTTTCTTTGCTCTTATTGGGTTTGATCACAAATTCCGGCTGGTTCTTGATCCAATAATCCAAACGGCTGACAGGCATCATAAGAGGAGGAAATTTCAAATAGATGTTCTGTCGGGAAGCAATGATCGCATTCTCATCGATTTCATAGTCTTTAATCTGAAAGCGACCATAGTCCTCATCACTTGCATCAAAGGCTCCAAAACGTCTTTCCAATGATGCCGAAGGATCTTCTTTTTCTACCACCAAAAGCTCTCCGGACGCAGGAGTTCGACCTTGATCCCCTGTGGCTTCAATCTTTGTGTATCCCAATGCATTTTTATCGCCCTTCTTCTGAGCAGCCACTTTTTTGCGCGGCAATTTTTTAGGCGCTTCCACAACAGGCTTGGCTTTGGTGTAAAGGTCCACGATCAAAAGTGAAGGCTCATCCGTCATGTAATCGAAATATTCAATTCCCTTTTCCTTAAGTCCAAATTCCAATTGAACTTGGCCTTCCACGCGACGGACGTTGATGCGATCCACGAATCGATCCGAGTACTTACGCAGTTTGTTCTCGGCACTCTCACTGAGGCTTGGAAGAGTAAGAACCAAGCTTTGTCCTTTGCCCTCTACCAAATCATAATTCCATTTGGACAACCCAGAGAATTCCAGGTGAGTGGTTTCATCCTGTTCTGAAATGGAAACGTCAGGTCCGCTTTGCCCAAAAGCAGGGCAAACAAACATCAACAGTGCTGCAAGACCAAGGACTTGTATTCCAAAAGACTTCACAATATGGACTCTCCCTCTTCCTTCTTTGAAAGCAGACTTGGTGCCAAGTTTTATTTGGGTTAAGTGCTTGAAATAAGGTGGGCCTAGACCCATGGGTTTTGACTTTATCTGTTGTTGTGCCGCCAAATCTGTGACAGACCAGAGGGCTAACGCGACCTAAGACTTTTCCGACCAAAGACGAGCGAGCTCTTAAAGAGTTCAACTTCATGTCCTTGAAATCCGAAAGGTTTTTTAGAGGAAACACCATGAGATTAACCAACTTGATACCTCTTAAGATAGGGTCGTTGCTGCTCTTAAGCTTTTGCTTAAGTTCGTGCATCTCTGTGAATTTAGGTCCTTCGCCGGTAACAACGGCGACGGATGTTTCCTATACTTCTCCCTCTTCACCATTTAAAGAAATGGCATCCGCACCCAGTGCAGATAAAACTTGGATTCACTCAAAAAGCAAATCCATCATCACCTACCTTTCTGAGTGTGGAGACATCTCTCACATTCGATTGAAAGAAGCCGCTGCCACCAGTTTCAAAGCTCAAGATTTAAAACTGATCGAGCAAAAAAGCGTTACACAGTCCGGTCAACCGGCGCTCCAAAGTCGTGGCGAACCCACAGATCCCAAGAAAAACGTAATGGTGGAAATGATCAATTTTAAAACAAAAGACTGCCTTTTCAGTTTGGCATTTGTTGCCAGCAAAAACCATTTCGACGAAGACCATCCCACTTTTGATCAATTTTTAAAAAGTTTTAAAGCGCCATGAAAACTTACTTTAGAAACTTCATTCAATTTCTTGGTGGAACCACTCTGTTGAGCATTGAAGTTTTTAAAGAGTTGTGGACTTGGCCCTTTCCCACAAAACTGACCATTGAACAGATCTATCAGGTCGGACTCAAATCTCTTCCCATTGCATTTATCACGGCGGCATCCACGGGAATGGTCATGGCCCTTCAGTTTGGATTGGGTTTGGAAAAATTTGGCGGAAAGCTTTACGTGCCGAAGATTGTCTCTCTTTCCATCATTCGTGAAATGGGTCCCGTTTTCACATGCTTGATGCTTGCTGCCCGAGTGGGTGCAGGGATCACTTCTGAAATTGGATCCATGACAGTGACCCAGCAGATCGATGCTCTTCGAGCCCTGGGGACTTCGCCCATTAAAAAAGTTGTGATCCCGCGGGTTGTGGCCTGTTTATTTTCCATTCCCCTTTTGGTTGCCATTGCCAATGCTATTGGAGTGGCTGGGGGCATGCTTGTTGGATCCTCCGATTTGGGATTGGATCCTCAGTTTTACATGCAAAAAATTTTTGAAACGATCACCCTTACCGATTACTTTTCGGGTTTTGCCAAGGCTCCATTTTTTGCCATCGTCATTTCTTTGGTGGCCTGCTACTACGGTTTGAATGTGGAAGAAGGAACTCGAGGTGTAGGTTCGGCAACTACAAAGTCTGTGGTCACTTCCTCCATTTTTATTTTGGTGGGAGATTACTTTCTGACGAAAGCTTTTTGGGTGGTTGAACAATGGCTTTGATCGATGTGAAAAGCTTTAAAAAGTCTTTCCGCGGAAAAACTGTCCATAAGGACATTTCTTTCTCCGTCAACAAGGGCGAATGCCTAGGTTTGGTGGGCGGTTCTGGAGTTGGAAAATCCGTGGTGCTTCGAAGCCTGATTGGTCTTGAAAAAGCTGACGGTGGACAAATCATGATCGACGGGGAAGACATCACAAAGTTTTCGGAGTCTCAACTCACCCATGTTCGCATCAAAGTGGCCTATGTTTTTCAAAACGGAGCTTTGTTTGATTCCCTGACCATCTTTGAAAACTTGGCTTTCCCCCTCAGAGAACACACCGACCTGAATGAAAACCAAATTCAAGAAAAGATTTCGGAACAGCTGGAAGAGTTCGGACTGAGTGGGAATGAAAATCTCTACCCCAATCAACTTTCTGGTGGAATGCAAAAACGCGTGGGCTTGGCCAGATCCATTATCATTGGACCCAAAGCCATTTTATATGATGAACCTACGGCAGGATTAGACCCCTACAACACATTGAAAATTCAAGAAATGATTTTGCGTATGAAAAAAAAGGGCGTGACTTCCATTTTGGTCACCCATGACATGCCTACCGCATTCGCGGTTTGTGATCGCTTTTGTTTGATTGAAGATGGAAGAATCAAAGCTCAAGGAACTCGAGATGAATTGGAAAATCAAAAAGAGGGTTACCTTAAAAAATTCATTGATGGAGAAAGGGGCAAGTAATGGAAGCCAGCTATCGGACACAAATTAAAGTTGGAATCTTTTCCCTCATCGCATTGGTTGTTTTGGTGATTTCCATTTTAGTTCTGGGTGGAGATCAACTGTTCTTTCGAAAGACTTATCAACTCAAAGTAGCATTCGATCAGGTTCAAGGTCTTTCAAAAGGATCTGTGGTTTCATTGATGGGATTTCCGGTTGGAAACATCAATCAAATTCGGTTTTTGCCTTCTGGTCTTCTGGAAGTGACCATGGATGTGGATCAGGAATATCAAAATCAGATCACTGCTGGTTCCAATGCCTCGGTTAAAACTCAAGGCGCCCTGGGCGACAAATATGTCTACATCACTCCGGGCAAGGCCTCAGCGCCTCCTTTAAAAGATGGCGAAAGTTTAACTCCAGGTGAAACCTCGGATTTTATAGATCAGATTGCTTCCGAAAGTGAAAAACTCAGTGGAGTGGGCGATGTGATCGAGCAGTTGAACATTCTCTTGAAAAACCTAAACCACGAAAACAACAGTCAGAAACTGGTCAAGAACCTCACCAACACCAGCAAAAGCATGGACCAATTTTTTGTGACCGCCGAGCAGGAAACCTTGATGCGCCTCAATTCCATCTTAAAGAAAATTGACGAAGGCGACGGCACCTTGGGCGAATTGATCAACGACAAACGCTTGTACAAAAAAATCATGTCCTTTGTCGGCGACTCCAAGCGCAACCAATTTCTCTCTCCCCTCATCGAATCCGCCGACTAATCCCTCAAAAGAACGTCCCCGCCAAAAGGTACCTGCTTCCTTTTCCGATATGCGGTGCATATCGG
>DKGG01000022.1:0-1188 GCA_002453155.1 Bdellovibrionaceae bacterium UBA6776 | reverse complement strand
GAAGCAGGTACCTTTTGGCGGAATTCGAGTATCCTGGTGGACGATATCAAGGAGTTGGTCATGGATAAGATCATTTGCATTGGAAAAAACTACCTCAAACATGCACTCGAACTGAATGAGGCGGCCCCAGAAAATCCCGTGGTTTTTTTCAAACCTCCAAGCTGCTTGGTCGATGCTTCTCAAACCACAGAAATTTCTCTTCCGTGGTCTTTGGGAGAAATTCATCACGAACTGGAATTGGTCTTTCAGTTGGGCAAAGACAACCATGGAAAAATTCAATTGAAGGCTTGGACTTTGGGACTTGACTTGACCGCCCGTGATCTTCAAAAAAAACTCAAAGACAGCGGCCATCCCTGGGAACGGGCAAAGGCCTTTCCTCAAAGTGCCGTCATTGGCCCTTTTCAAAAACTTTCGAGTTTAGAGGAACTTTTAGAATCTCAATTCTCTTTGACCATCAATGGAAACGTCGCTCAAAAAACTCAAGGCAAAGAGATGACCTGGTCACCGACACAGCTTCTTAGTGATCTAGAATCTTCTTTTACAATTTGCGACGGCGATTTGCTCTTTACAGGAACTCCGGAAGGCGTCGGTCCACTCCACCCTGGGGACCAATTGAATCTAACTCTTGGGGATTCATTGAATTTTCAAGTCACAATCGCAAAAAATTAGCTTCGCAACTCCAAAGCACTTTGCTCCGGAGAACTTGGAACTTTGTCCCAGGTTAAGAATTCCTTTTTCGCATTTTCAAGCTGAAGTTCTCTTTTGATCTTTTTCGATTCCTTTTTTCCCTTCCATTCAAACTCTGGTTTTGGAAACAAACCGAAGTTGATGTTGGTGGGCTGAAAGTAATCGTTGTCCTCTGTGATACCATTGAGGAGACTTCCAAAAGCTGATCCTCGCGGGGGACGGGAAATGTCCTTCCCTTTCATTTGGTCACTTAGAAAGTGAGCCACCATCAGACCAATGCATGTGGAATCAAAGTAACCTTCCACGCCCGTGATCTGTCCTGCGAAAAAAAGCCATGGATCTTTTTTAGAACTCAAATAAGGAGTCAGTCTTTTGGGAGACTGAATGTACAAATTCTTGTGCATGCTTCCCAGTTTCAAGAATTCGGCCTCCTCCAATCCAGGAATCATTTGAAAAATTCTTTTCTGTTCGCCGTAAGCCATCTTGGTTTGAAATCCCACC
>DKGG01000020.1:28573-44897 GCA_002453155.1 Bdellovibrionaceae bacterium UBA6776 | reverse complement strand
CACGCTAGACTTAGGATCTAGTGCCGCAAGGCGTGGGGGTTCGACTCCCTCCAGGCGCACCATCTTTAAAATCAACAAAATTGAAATAAATCTGGCTGTTTTTAAGCTTTCAAATATCTAGAATTTCAACATTTTTTGCGGCCTCTTGATTAATATGCATAAGTAGTGCATATTAATAATATGCCGACGATATTGCTTTTGGCGAATATGATTAAGATTACGATCAACCCCAACGATAAGCATCGGTTTCCTCATGTGCACGTTCTCCATTCGGACAAATCGGCATTGGTAAGCTTGAAGGATTTTTCAATTTTGGAGAATTCGGGCTTTTCAGAGAAAACCTTAAAAAAGGTATTGAAGGTTTTAAGAGAAGAACAAGATCTATTGCTTGAGGCATGGAGTGAATACAATGGCTAAAAAGAAAATCAAATATGCCAAAACTGATGGCTTAGAGAACAGTGATTTTGCTGTTTCCAAGGTTCGAATTACAACCATGGTGGATAAAGATATTCTTGATTGGTTGAAGCGAGAGGCTAAAAAAAGCGATGGAAAATATCAGACGATTCTCAACAATATTCTGCGTCAAGCGAAAGGTACCAATCCAGATCGTTTGGCAGATTTAGAAAGTCGCTTGGAAGAATTAGAAAAAAAGATTTCTTAGATTTAGGTGCCAGGTGCTTTTTGGTAGCGAGGGTGTGTCAGATGCACACCCAACATCATTTAGCGAATGGCTTTTTTCTTTCCGGAGGATGATCCGGGTGTTCCACCCGTTGCTCCGTCAATCAATGCTTCGTTCAGCATGGGCTTGATCGCATCCGCCCACTGTCCATACAAACCGGGATAGTGAATGCACATGGGATCTTTGCTTTTTGGCGGGTTCTTGGCGGTGGCTGAAAAGCTGTCCACAAACTTGCAGCCCAAGGGTTCGATGGCTGCCTTGATGGAGTTGGACACGGCATTCTTTTGATTTTTCTTAATGGCACATCTGTTGGTTCCAATCGAAGCGGGACCAATCCAAACGCACTTCTTTCCAGACTGAATGATTTTATTTGCAAGCTTTTTAGCATCCTGTCCTGCGGCTTTGGAATTGTTTAAGTTGTTATCCCCCAGTTGAACGATCACGGTGTCGGTTCCTGCGCAAATGTCATCCATGGGTTTGGTTCGTCCACGTCCACCAACCACATTGTCACGTCCATTGGTGATGCTTAAGTGAGTCACGCCTTTGTATTTACAGCCGCTCATACTTCGACCCAGGTATCCAGAAATGGGAGCCCCACACACAGCCATCCCACTGTGTAAAGTACCATGTTCTTTCAAAGTGGATTTGATGCTTTGAAACAAAGACATCGATTCTCCTTTAGAAGCACTTTGAGAGTCTCCTAAATAGCAAAGTTTATTGGCGAAGCTCAAAGAGCCGACGAATACAAATGCGAATAAAATTAGATTTTTAATCATGACCTTATTGTACAGCTCTAGTTTTAAGATTTTCAGAGGATTCCCATGGGCGACCTTCTTCTGTACTTAGGTTTTATCTACGATTTGCTCTTATTTAAAGTGAGAAGAAAGGGTTTTTGCCAGGCAACGTCTGATGGAAGATTTTAACGTAAAATTGATGAAGGTGTGAGAGAAGGGGAAGGGTGATTTTATAGGCGGCTATAATCTAAAAAGTGAGGGGCAGAGATTACTGAAACTCTAAGAGTTCGACTGGCCGTTTTCATTTGTCAAAGATGCGATTTTTTGCGTGTTATTTAATACTGATTTTGCATCGGAGTCCATTTGTTCCTGACTCATTTTGTACGTATCGTAAAGTCTTTTGTCGATTCAATCAATGAAGGAGCTGGAGCATAAACCAGATCGGGAAAAACCGGTGTGACAAGAGCCATGCCTTCGTAAAAACCTAGCAGGAATTGAACTTGTCTCGGGCCCAAGGTCGGCCTAGCCTTTAGTTTGAAGGAGAGCTTATGAAACATTCCATCCCTGTTCTTGTCGTGTCATTTTTGGTCGTCTTCAGCGGTAACCTGTTTGGCGAATCTTTAACCTCTTGTGAAAAAATGGATTTGAAAAAAAATCGAACGGGCGTTTCGTGCGAGACCCAACAAGGGGCATACTTTAAAAAGGTCGAAAATGGAATCCTAGAAACCGAAAGCAAGTTGATTGTGGATTTGGAAATTCGCCAAAGAGTCACTCAAAAAGAGGCTTTGGACTTTTGCGAACACAAGGGAATGCGGCTTCCAACCATTGAAGAGTTTCAATATTTGGAGTCCGCAGGATTTCAAGAAGCCTTTCGTGGAGACATGAAGGGCCAGCATGTGTGGCAAATGATCTTTCGATCTTCGTCCTCGAAGTTTGGGAACCCGGTCATGGGGCAGTATGCGTTTAATGCCAATCGGGGTTACGTCTTTCGTGGACCGTCCACGATCAAGTTCGAACCCTATGCGGCTCGCTGCATCCGCGGAAAAGAGCTTGAATTTTAGGCTTGCCGGATTCATGATGCGAGCAAATGACAGACGCTCAATCAAAATCCATTGAAGGTTCTCGAACCTGCAAAATTCTCACACGATGGTTTTTTGCGGTTTGTCTTTTCAATGTGCTTTTACATTTGGATTTTGTTGAGAAAGCTTTTCAAAAAGCTCCCGTCAAAATCACCCATCAGGTTTCGGCCAACGAGGTTTGCGGTTTAGGGATAGAGTTTGCTTCGAAGGAAGCCCCTGGAAAGCTTTACCAGAACCTGCTTACAGGACATGGTCTTTTGCCGTCTTCTCCTCAGTTCAAATCTTTTCCGCCTTCATCTTTGGCTTTTCAATTTTTAAAAATATCCAAATCTTTGCAAGACTTTGCCAAAATCCGTTTTCTCAAAGAATTTTTAAGCACAGGTCCGACCGGACTGTCTCCACCTGAAAACAGCAATTGTTAATCCGGTTTTTCTAAACAAAACAATTTAAGAGCCAATAAATAAATACTTAAGAGGTGTCCTATGTATAGAAATATGCAAAGGGCGGCGATCTTGTTCCTGACGACTTTCGCGTTCACCGCGTCCACCTGGGCGTATGAAAGTGTAAAGAGCTATCAGGAGAATCCGTCGTCCCTTAAAGTCTTAGTCTTTCTTTCAAAAAACTGTCCCTGTTCTCGCAGTCATGTGGATCATTTAAATGGGCTTTCGCAAAAATATCCCAACATTGCCTTTTACGGAGTGATTACAGATTTTTTTGATAAGGACTCAGAGCCTGAAATCAAGGCTTACTTTGACTCTCAGAACTTCAAGTTTCCGTTGATTAAAGATTCAGAGCAAATGCTGGTTAAAAAGTATGGAGCTTTGAAAACGCCCTTTTCAGTGATCGTTCAAAATCAAAGTTCGCAGGAGCAAGTTCTTTATGAGGGCGGCGTTTCTGATGACCATGACTTTCCCTCGTCGACGAAACATTACCTGGAAGAAAACTTAGCCGCTTTGGCCCAAGGAAAAGATCCCATTTACAAAGTGGGTAAAAGTTTGGGCTGTTACATCCGGAGGTTTTGACATGAAGTTTTTGATTCTGACTTTTGCTTTGGCCACAGTTCTAAGTGCTCTGACCGCCTGTGATTCTCCCATGAATCACCGTGTAGAAGGGGACGGCGGCTCGGCGGCCATCCAAACTTACTCTTTTAAGGCCTTTTCGCTAAACGCAAAGCCTCAGTGGATAAAGCCGCCGGTGGGCGAAATCAAAACGAACAATGAATTGATGGTGATTGTGACGGATGCAGCTGGCGAGCGCGTTTCTTTGCCGGGCGGTTACACCCTCAATTTTTACGCAACTATGCCCAGCATGAAACACCCTTTGGATGATCCGGGATTTTTTAAAGAGGTGGACCGCGGAATTTATATCAATTCTGCGATTCGCTACAACATGCCCGGAGATTGGAGAAATGAACTGTGGATTATGGATTCAAACCTCGAAATTGTGGATCGGCTGTCATGGGACGAATTCTTTTAATTTTTATCCTGGTGGGTTTTTCCGCTTCATCGTTTGCTAGCAGCTGTTGCGGCCAAAGTCCTTCGAGCTTCACGGTGCTCTCTTTGGAGCAGTCCTTTGTTCTGACTTCCGCTTACACCTACGCAGATTCTGTGGGGCGAGTTTATGACAATGGGGATTTTCGAGTGTGGAACGGAGACAAACACCGAGACGTAAAATCTTTGTCCTTGAATTTGTCCGGTTCTTTTTTATCTCGGCATCAGTGGTTTGCAGCGATGTCTTTTTTGGAGGGTGAGTATTCGGACAGTTCCATTTCGCAATCTTCGAAAAATTTAAGTGATACGCTTTTGGGTTACACCTTTGAAGCCTTACCGGAGTATCGTTTTTCCTACTGGAAACCGGTGGTTTACCTGTCGGCGCTGATCAATGTGCCCACGGGAAAGTCTACCTATGAAACCTTAGATTTGGGAGAAGGCGCAGGAGTTACAGGACATAATCAGTGGGGGCTTGGAGTGGGAATGACTTTAAAAAAAGTGTATTTTCCTTTGAGTCTGACTCTGCAGATGAAGTCTTTGAGAATTTTTCCCGAAACTTTTGGATCTGTGAGAGTGTCGGGATTTTACGACAACTCCATCGCCTTGTTGGGGAATTACTCCTTGGGAATTCAAGATCTTTCGATCAATGGAGGAGTGACAACGTCGCAAACCACAGAGAAGGAGATTTCAACCACCGCAGGATCTTCCGGAAAAATTGAAAAGACCGCAGTGCTTTTTGGGATTCAAAAGGTTTTCACAGACGATTGGAGCGGGGGACTCAATTACTCGGATGAGACCTTGCTTGGAGACTCCAAAAACACCCTTTTGAACCGAAGCTACACCCTCAGTTTCAGCAGAACTTATTTTTAAATCACAAACTCAACAAAGGAGAATTTATGAAAACACAAATTATGATTGGACTTATCGGAAGTCTTTTTTCAGCAGGAGCCCTCGCACATTGTCCCATGGAGATTTCTGTGGGAAGCGAATCCTATTGCTTAGATCTTCAGTGGCTAGAAGCGGATCGAAAAGTTCAAGGGAACTTCGAACCCGCTGGCCAAGAAAGCCCCCAATTGATTCGGATGGGAGAAATCCCCCAGAGATGGATTTACTCCAAAGCCCATATTCAAATTTGGAACAAATCAGATTCCACACATGAAGCACAACAGATAGAAGGTTTGGAAATCTACCCTTACATGGCTATGGAAAACGGACATCACCACGGGACGTCTTTTGATTTTTTATGGAATGAGGCGACTCAGTCCTATGAACTTTCACACATGGGTCTTCAGGCCATGAGAGGCTGCTGGAGTTTGAAGTGGAGAATGGCGCCAGAGCAAGAACAGAGCCAAGGCAAAGTTTTGATGAACTTGGTGGATTATAAAAATCTGTCCGCAGAGGAAAATCAAAATTTTGCTCAATTTTGTGAGAGCGCTGCGGATTCGAGCGGTGACAATGGCAACCACCAAGGGGGTGGTCACCATCACGGTCCTGGGGGAAACTAGGCCGCTCTTTTAAAGGAACTGTGGGAGGAGGTCTTTGAAGATCCTCCCGCAGATCTTGAAGAGTGGGATGAAGTCTTTTCTGCGTACAAAAGATTTTGAAGGTCATTCACTGCTTCTTTCATCGCACGTGCTTGTGCGGACAACTGTCCCGCCGATGCGGAAGTGCTGTTGCTGACCGAATTGTTTTTCTGGGTCACTTCTTCCAGCTGAGTCATGGCCTTGTTGATCTCTTGAACTCCAAGGGCTTGCTCTTTGCTGGCCTGTGAAATTTCCTGAGACAAAGACGAAACTTCAGAAACATTCTGAACGATCTCTTTCAGAACAACCGCGCACTGCTCGGCCACATGAACGCCGGAATCCACGCGGGATTTTCCCTGCTGAATCAATCCTTCAACGGCATTTTTAGTGTCGATGGCAATTTGTTCCACTTTTGAAATGGATGCATCCAGCATGGATGAAATTTCCTCGGCGGCATTTCCGCTCATTTCTGCCAAGTTTCCAACTTCTTCCGCAACCACGGCAAAACCTTTTCCGTGTTCACCGGCGCGGGCTGCTTCCACAGAAGCGTTGAACGAAAGAAGTTTGGTTTGGAAGACGATTTCGTTGATGACTTTGGTTTTTTGACCAATTTCTTGAATGACCTCAACAATCTCATTCATTTTTTTATTGCTCTCATTCACCTGAGTCATAATTTGCTGGTTGCTTTCACTGATTTCACCCATGGAGTGAATCATCTGTTCCACTGCGGCCTGTCCTTCTTTGGCACTGTTTTGAGAACCCAAAGAAGTTTTGGCGGTGCGCTCGGAACTTTCCAAAGCTTTCTCAATCATAGAACTGATTTCTTGCAAAGACGCGGCGGTTTCTTCCAAAGAAGAAGCTTGCTCGGTGGATGCTTGAGCCAAACCTTCAGAGCTGGATGCGATTTCTTCAGAGGCTTGATTCACTTCAGATCCTGCCACATTGAGTGCGTTTGCAATTTGAGCCAGGGTGGCAATGGGGCCGCGAATGATCAGTGCCGCAAATCCAATGGCAAAACCTCCGCCCAATAAAATCATAAGACTGAGCATGAGGGTGGAAGAGGTTTTTCCTGCATCGGCCTGAGCCTGTTTTACAATGGCGATGTCGTTTTTAATGGCGAAAACTCCATGGAGCTTTCCATCCTTCCAGTTTTCCATAGGGTAGCCCAAAATGTCTTTGCCGTTTTTCCAAGGGCTGGTTGCAGGGTCCCCATGACAGTTGAGGCATCCGAAGGATTCTTTCAAGCGAACGGGCCGGTAAACGGTGACGTATCCGGCTTCATCTTCGACAATTTCATTGAGATTGGGATCATTTTTAAAACGGTCAAAAATTTGCATTTCTTCTGGTGTGGCTTTGTTTTTCTTGTTTCGGGCCTCATCGGAGAAGACGCGAAATTCATAGTGGTCCTTTTCGGAGTTTTCGGCTCCAATTTTCATTGACGCATAAATGGGCACCTGTTGCAGGATGACCATTTTATCGGCATCCGTGAGTTGGCTGGAATCTTCATATTGACTGGTGAAGCGCTTGATCATGGGTTCCAGACCCCCTTGCTCGGCCACGTATTTGGAAACCTCAGATAGACGTCCATGAATGATACGGGACTTTTCCACCAGACCTTGGTGGAATTCTTTGCTGTTGTAATAGACAGCAATACCGATGGAAATGGCACCCAGGCCAATACAGCTGGCGGCAACAGTAAGTAGAAGCTTGGATTTGAAGCTGAAACTTTTTAGAAAGTGCATTTCCTCTCCTTTTTTCTGACCTTCCAGAGACTTCTTAAGAATCTCTAAATTTTCGAAGTCAAAAACTTGGCTTTTGCTGAGGTTTGATTTTTTTTCGAGTTTTTCCTCAACATTCTTTATCACTTCGGTAAACTCGAAAAGTAGGTGAACCCCACGGCGGGATCTTTGACGACAATCAATTTGCTTTAGAAATTAAGGGGGAGATCTTGTCCATTCTTGATAAAAACTTAATATCCTATTGTGAAGCGAACGGAGGGAACTGGAGAGAATTCTTTATGGAAATCTCCCTTGGTCCAGATGAGCGGGTAGGTTTTTTTCGAGATGGGGAGTATGGCTGTTACTTCGTTGCCGAAGGAACTGTTTCTTTGGAATATTTTGAAGGAAAGATTCACTCCACCTTAAGAATTTGTGGAACCGGAGAAATGGTGGGTTTTGGAGTTTGGATCTTTGAAGATCGAAAACCCAAAGGGGAATATTGTATTGTAGGTTTGGAGAATGCCAAAACCTTGTTTCTAACCCATGCCAACTACGAAAAATTTAAAAGAGAGTTCCCGGTGGTTGGAGATTTTATCGAAGCCAAACTCTGTGAATTGATTTTTCAAAAAGAAGAACGCATCTCAGCACTAGAAAGCTATTCTGTAAAAAGTCGAGTGGCTTCCATGCTTCTAAGCTTAAATCGAAAGTTTGGTGTACCCTGTTCCGAAGGTCGAACCATTGATGTCCCAGTGGATCGCAGCAAGATGTCTTCTCTTGCGGGAACCTCTCCGGAAAGTTTATCTCGTGCTCTGACCGACTTGGAAGGTGCCGGAGCCATCCGTCGTGACAAGCGAAAGATTGTTATCTTGGATGAAGGCAAGCTCAACAAATTCCGCGACTAACCTGATTCTTGTGGATCTCGCCAAAAGGTACCTGCTTCCTTTTCCGATATGCGGTGCATATCGGAAAAGGAAGCAGGTACCTTTTGGCGAGAGTGGCCAATGAGATGTCTTAGTTTTGACCTAATCCGAAAGCTTTACTTTGCGAATGATGTGATTGTAGGTGTCTGCAATAAAAAGGTCCCCATTGTTGTCCAACTCCACGTCGGTGGGGTAGTAGAGGGTGGCCGATGTGGCGGAGATTCCCTCTTGCTCAAAACCATAGGGAGAACCTGCACGCGTTTGTGACATGGGAAATCCTGCGACGGTATTGATCCTTCCCACACTGGAACCGGTGAGGCTCACGCACCGTACATTGTGATAGTAGGTGTTTGCAAAGCAGAATTGACTGGCGCTGACTGAGATTCCTGAAGGTCGGTTGCATCGAGCCGATGTCGCCAGAATATTTTCTGAGTTCGATCCACTGGTTCCGTTGAGGCAAGCCACTGTGGCGACATTTCCGGCGGGCACCGTAACGCTTCCGATCTGTGCCGAGCCGGCAGACCGATTCCAATACCTGACTTTGTGATTGTCACTGTCAGTGATGTACATGTTGTTCGCAGAGTCCAGAGCAATTTTGGTCGGAAGATTGAACAACACAGACCCGGCCGCCACTACGTTTCCGCTGTTTCCAGAAGTTCCGCAGGTACCGAGCGCCGTTGTCATATTTCCAGAAGAGTCCACTTGCCGAATGCAGTGATTTTGACGATCAATTACGAAAAGTAGTCCTGCGGATGAGTCATAGGCGGCTCCGTTGGAGCGGGTCATTGAAATGGAAGTGGCTGGTCCTGACCCTCCATTTCCAGGGTTGAGGTAATCTCCAGCGATGTTTGAAACTCGGTCATTTTGAACGTAAATATTGAAGTAGCTGGCGCTTGATGAAGTGCGGTTCCAAATTCGAATGTTTGAAGAGTTGGAATTGCCGATGACTAAGGACGAATCTGGCAGCAGAGTGAGGCCATTGATGCGATTGTTGGTCATATTAAATCCTGTGTTAAGACGAGCACTGGAGGCAATTTCATTGTCGAGAGTGGGTGCCGCACATCCGCTGGACCCTACTGCGGTTTGGATCACCCCATAAGGGTTGACTTCACGAACCCGGCAGTTGGAGCTGTCCAAAAAGTACAGCTTTCGCGAAGTGGATTCGTATGCAATTCCTGCTGGGTAGCTAAAAAGATGACTGAGAGTGGGTTTAGGCGTGTCCCCATAGTTGCCGTTTCTCGCTTTCCCAGATCCGAGAACATCATATAGTTTTTCGTCGGAGACGTTGAATCGTCGAAGTCGCCGGTTGTTGTAGTCTGCAAAATACACATTGTTTCCATCCAAAACATCCACCGTCAGGTCATAGGGCTCATTGATGCGCGCTTGAGAAATGGAAATGTTGCTTCCATTGTAACTGGCGTTGGAGTTGCTTGAAATGTATTTGATTTTTCCAGGGTTGATGGTCACTCCAGAAATGGATGCGGCAGATCCGGAGTTGTTGGCCGCATAGATGCGATCTTTATTGCTATGTTGAATGATCATAAAAATCATATTTCCGACTTCGACCACATCCGAAGGGTTTCCAAATTTTCCCGAGTTCGGGTTTTTGTCGTCTTCGTATCCGCCAGAGCCAGTTCCAATAATTCCTTGAGCACGGTTGGCAGCAACCGTGACGTTGGAAGTGGAAGTCCAAAAGCTTCGGCTGGATCCCGAGGTATTTACAAACACCACACGGTGATTTTCTCGATGTGAAACAAAAAATCCTTGAGAGGTCATAGTGATATTGTAGGGACGAGGGGCGCCCACGGAGGGAGGCGCAGCAGAACCCAACCCAGACCAACTCCCAGATCCAGAGCCATAGGCCGTGTAGGCTTTGTCCGTTGCTAAGTCCCAACGTTTCACACGATTGTCTGTTCGACAGGCCATATATAAAGAGCCTGTTCCAGAATCGTAAGCAAGCCCAGCCGGATTTCGACAGCGATGACTGTAGGCAGTGGCACCGTCTGTATGAGAACTTCCTCCGCCCACGCCCGTATAAATATATCCATTGGAATCGATGTAGCGCACACGGTGGGAGTTGTATTCACTGACAAACAGTCTTCCGGTAGAGTTGTCATAGTACAGTCCTCGGGGGCCATTGATTCCAGATTCCAAAGCGACACCGTCAGGACCATTGGCGTTTTCACCGGAGCCGGCAACCACCTTAATGGTGTTTGCAGCAACCACCACCCCCAAACGGGTGACACTTCCCGAAGTTTTGTTCCAGTACCAAACCAAATCATTGGCATAGTCTGCGATAAAGATATTCCCAAGAGTGTCTTGAACTTGAGAAATGGGTTGAATTTTTAAGTCGTAGACCGAATTTAAAGGATTGATTCCATCTCCTAAAGAGGGGCTTCCGGCATAGGTGCAAATTTGTCCGGTGGATAGCGTATTGCATGCTTGAGGGAAGTGATTGATTTCTGCGGTCCAAGTGTAACTGTCAGTCGCCGAGCCATCAGAAACGGTGAGCGTAATATTCACCGATCCTACAATGCTTTCGGCACCTGTGAGAGTTGCAGTTCCAGTCGTTCCGACGAGGTTTGAATTGCTCACACCATTGAGAGTCCAACTGTAGGTGAGGTTATCTCCATTGGGATCAGAAGCGGTTGCTTGAATGGAAATGGTAGAACCTACGGAAACTTTTGGAGTTCCTGTTGTGACAGGAGTCAATGTTGGTGGACCATTGACTTTGACGGTCCAAGACCGTGTTTTTAATGACACGCCATCGGAAACTTTTACCTCGAGAGTTTGGGAACCAATATTTGAGGTGTCTGCAGTGATTCGGTAGTTTGCGTTGGTACCAACAAGAGCGCCATCTTTGTACCAGTTGTAGGTGATGGCATTTACGCCTGGTGCGCGCGCAGAGACGAAAAAATCTTGGTACTGTCCTTGTTCAATAATTAAAGTGGTGACGTCTGGAAGAGCGCTTTCAATGGTGAGTTCGTCCACATCATCAAGAGTTCCGCTGACGAGGTCTCCGAAACCACCATCGGAACTTCCGGAGGGGAGACATCCATTGAGTGTAAAGGTGAGCGAAAGAAAAAGTAACATTACGGTGGGCTTTGTAAGATGAGCTGAAATAGACACACTCACTATTTTGTCGAGCAAATCCTGCATGTAATCCAATAATTTATTCATAACACGCCTAACGTAAAAATTTCTTAAGAATACCTTTGCCCCCTTGGGATCGGTCCTGACGCCCTAGGCCTTTAGTCATTTCCGCAAAAAGAGCGAACTGGACCTGGACCCTTTGGGCAGAAATTGAGTTTCGTCAAAAAACCAAATTCAGAAACAAAGAGGATGCTGGTGCATCGTCCTGAAAACGTCCAGGGGGCCGGCGATTCCTTAATCTTTTCATAGGTTAAGGCCGAGAAGCTCATTATGAGGCACCTTTTATCAGGGGAGTTTATTGTGAACCGCCAGATTTTTTACGTTTTGTTGGGATTGCTATGGACGTTTGTGCTTGCGAATTGTTCGTCCGCATCAAAATCCATTCAGGTCAATTCACAACCAGCAGGTGTAGAAGTTTACATGGTAGACACGGCCACGGGCCAAGAGCGAAAAGTGGGAGAGACTCCTTTTGCCCTTCTCAGAGAAGACATTCAAGGCCTTCCAAATGATGCGTTGTCTTTGAAATTTCAAAAAGAGGGCTATGAGGTTGAGCGCATTCTTGTGGACCTTCCTTCGAAGAATCTGACCGGAACTTTGAGCGTGAAGATGAAAGACTCGACAGACTGGTCCCAAGCTTTTGTGGATAAAAAAGCTTCTCAATATTTAGACGATGTGGCTCGCATGACAGCAGAAGTGCAAGGCGCTGTGGGCTCTAAAGATCTTTCGAAAGCGGAAGTCAAAGCCAGAGCCATGGTCAATCGTTATCCCAATTTGGCGGTAGGATGGAGCCTTCTCGGAAATGTCCTCTTTTTACAGAATCGAAAATCGGATGCATTGGAAGCATACAATCGGTCTCTTGGTATTGATCCTACCAATCAAGAGACAAGAAATGTGATCGAAAAAATGAAAGGGATTCAATAATGTCACATTTATTTGGATTTTTAATCGCGATTGCTCTCTTACGAGGAAGCATGCTCATCCTCGGGATGGACATCAATTTTTACTATGACCATGTGGCCTTACTTGTGGTTTTTGGTGGAACTTTAACTGCAGGAATTATTACCTACCCTGTTCGAGACCTTGGAAAAATGATTCAAGCCTTTTTCCGAATTGCCAAAAAAACACCAGAGGAAATGGAGCTGATGGTTACTCAAATCGTCACTCTTGCGCAGGCGGCGCAGACCTCTCGAAGCGCACTGGTTGAGGCTGCTCAGGATAAAAAATTGAATTTGTATTTGAAAGATGGAATTGAGCTTATCTTGTCCGGCTTTTCCAAAGAAGATCTGGAAGAGGTCATGACCGAAAGACTTTTTCGAGACCGTGAAAGGGAAGAAGTTTACGGAAGCATTTTAAGAACACTTTCAAAATACCCTCCAGCCTTTGGTTTGATTGGAACGGTTCTTGGTCTTGTTTCGGTTATGAAAACGGTGGCAGAAGGGGCTTCCGCTTCTGAAATTGGTTTACACATGGCCTTAGCTCTGGTCGCAACTTTTTATGGATTGATTCTGGCTAACTTTATTTTGGTTCCGATGAGTGAAAACCTTTACAACAAATCCGCTCAAAGCATGAATCAACGGGAGTTGATGTTGGATGGTCTGTTGATGATTCAACAACAGCGTTCTCCCATCTTGGTTCAAGAAAAGCTCAATTCATTTCTTCCACCGCTGAAGAGAAAAGATCTTATTGGAGCTTCATTGAGTGATCAATTTCAAAGAGATATGGGGGCCGTGGGGTGAGAAAAAACCGTCTCAGCGAGAAATTCCTAGAACGGCGCAATCACGCTTCCCCAGAAGGAGATCACAACTCCAACTGGGCGATTTCTTATGGAGACATGATCACTCTATTGCTGGCCTTCTTCGTAATGTTTTTCAGTGTGGACAAATCCAGTGAGAAGGCAGAGATCAAACTTTTGGCTCAGTTGATACAAAAAGAATTTAAGGAGCAACGGGAGCCGGCTGCGGAACGCACCTGGGGAATGCCCACTGAAAACGAAGCCGGAAACTATGTGGGCATGGGTGAAATTATAAAAGAAAAGTTGAATGTTTCCACGGCCGTCAAAGGAAACCGATTGATCATCGAATTTCCAGACACTTCATTTTTTAACACCGCAGATTATAAATTGACTCAATCCGGAGTGGCGGCTTTAGAGCGATTTGCGAAAGTTTTTACCAAATTTTCGGGGCAACTTCGCCTTGTGGTTCGAGGTTATACCGACAATCGCCCGGTTCGGGCTGGAGCGAGGTCAGCCTACTCGGACAACTTGGAGCTTTCCTCTTTGCGTGCGATTTCTGCCTTGAGAGTGATGGAAGCGAACGGTGTCCCTTTCTCATTGATGCGAATTGGTGGCTACGGAGAAACAGACAAATCCAAAGCGGAGCTGGATGCCAAACAACTTGCTTTAGATCGAAAAATTGTGTTGGTGATTGAGCCTTTAGATAAAACGGAAAGAAATGCAGCAGTGAAGGATTGGTCCCGTGGCTTGTCCTCAGATTCTGCAAAAGGAGTTTCACAATGAAAGTGAAATACATAAGCGCCATTCTATGCACGGTTTCCTTACTGGGCTTTGAAGCCTTTGCGAACCGAGCGGTCGAGGTGGAGGAATTTTATCAAACCAAGGTCAATGAGGTTTTAGAAACTCGATTTCCTCAAACTCCGTTTTCGGTCTTTGTCAGTGTGGACACTGGCCGACCCGCCACATCTCGAAGAGACATGCGGGCGGAGGAAAAAACAACTCAACTTCCCTATTGGTATGAAAACGAGGGAGAAACCGATCCGTGGGAACGCATGGATGTTCCACTTGGAACCTTAATTAAGCAGGTCCGTTCGGTTTCTGTGAATGTCAAGGTGGATGCTTCATTGAGTGATGGAGAACTGGATGAGTTAAAAGACAACTTAGTGAAACATTTGAAGTTAGATCCGGTTGTGGATCGCATCGAAATCACAAGAATGAACTGGAGTGATCAAGAACGGTTTAGAGATTTCAAATGGGTGGGGGGAGCTTTGGCCTTCTCACTACTTTTATTGATTGGAATGACTTGGTTGATGTCTCGATTGGCGATTAACAAATTGATTTCGGGACTTTCAAAACCCATTTCAGACATTGGCAGCAGCACTCAAAAGTTTGCAGACAAGGCATTGAATATGGCCACGGACATGGGAAATGCGAGCCGCGTGAACGAACGCAAGCTTTCGACCGTTGAAAAGCCAAACATTGATCTTCCAACAGATATCAATTTGGTTGAAATTCGTGATGCGGCCCTTGAACTTTTGGATCGTAACCGTCATTTGTTTGAAAGTCCTGACGCCGACTTCATAGATTTTCTTGAAAGAAAGGGTGGTGCCGATCCCATTGCAATGGGATCTATTTTGGCAGAATTAAAGCAAGACACTTTGAAATCGCTGTTTCGTTTTGGAAAAGGCAGTTGGTGGTATAAAGCAATTGCTCAGCCTGCACCATTAACAGCACTCAGTCTTTCTTTGCTGGGTGAAATTGACCGTCTCCGAGTGCGCAGACACTTTTCCAAATCCCAAAATATGGAAAATCAAATGTTTCGAGAGTTTGCATTGATTCTTCACCGAGTGGACGAGGAAAAAATCGAAGGCTTTCTTCGCGGGGAACCCCTAGAGAAAGTGGGACCTGTACTCTCACTGCTTCCAAGGGATCAATGTTTGAGCTTGGCAAAAATGATCTATCCTGGTCAGTGGGCGATTTTTCTTTCCTCAGAAACGCCGAAAGATTGGGTTCTAGACGCGGATTTTCTGAAAGAGATTGAGGAAAAATCATTGGCCGTGGCACCACTCAGAGACAATGAAGAGATTCAAAGTTTCTTCGAAGATTTGGACTTGATGAGCTTTTTAGATTCAGCCAGTCCACGGGATGAAAGAGACTTTTATCAAGTTCTTCCTTTGGACTCGCGAATTGTTCGAGAGAGATTTCCATTTTACAGCGTCGTCGACGCCAATGATAGGCAGATCAAAGTGATTTCAGGACTTTTCTCTCCCCATGAATGGGCTGTCGCACTGTCCAGTTGTGACACCTCTGATCGCCGGCAAGTTTTAGAAAAACTTCCTGAGCGTTTGAAGTTTCAGATCATTGAACTTTTTAAGATGAGAAACTATGAGAAGTGGGATGAGGTTGAAGTGCGCTTGGTTCGTCGCGGAATCACTCAGGCCTTTTTGCAAGAAAGTGAACGACTTCAAACTGAGACCGATGCAATAATCAAGTCAGATTCCCCGGACGAGGATGGATTCAATGTGGACGAAGCGGCTTAAGCCCATTCTTTTTTTACTATTTTTTTCGGGAACTTCCGCATCTGCTGAAGCTCTGCTTCAGTCTGTGGACTTCGTCGGATATGCGGGTGGCTATTCTCTTTCTGGACGAACTGCTTCGAATCGCAGTGTCAGTCTTTCAGGATTTGGGTCCTATTCTGGGCAATTAGAAGCGGGGGTTGGTGGTCACTACCGTGCGTCCGCTGGAATCAATTATCTGATCAGCAATGGTTTTACAGGAGATACGGCGTGGGGTTTTCATTTTGGAATGAAGTACTTCCCCTTTAGTTGGAATGGTGTAAAGGAAAATGAATTCGCCGGAGTTTCGTGGAGCCTTGTGGATCAGTTTCGACCCTTTGTTGGCGTGACGATGAAGACTCTGCAGTTTACGACGGTTCTTTCGTCGTCCTACAATGGGGTGGGAGTGAGTGCGGGAACTCACTATACTTTGACTTCTCAGTATTACCTTTCGGGGGAATTTCAGTACAATTTGCTGTCTGGGAACAACAACAATTCTTTGACCGAAATGAGTGGCCTGCTCGGTTTTGGTATTCGCTTCAGGTAGATTTATTTCGTTCGATCCTCTTTGATCCCTAAAAAATTCAATCTGATCCAACAGTTCTCAAGAACCTTTGTTAGCGCAATTGCATGATCAATTCTGAGATTTGCCCCACGAGTTTTTCGATGAGTTTCGCCAAAAGGTACCTGCTTCCTTTTCCGATATGCGGTGCATATCGGAAAAGGAAGCAGGTACCTTTT
>DKGG01000020.1:25034-28298 GCA_002453155.1 Bdellovibrionaceae bacterium UBA6776 | reverse complement strand
GCCAAAAGGTACCTGCTTCCTTTTCCGATATGCGGTGCATATCGGAAAAGGAAGCAGGTACCTTTTGGCGAGATCGATCAAAGGAGTGTCTTGCGATAAAGCGTCTTGGTTTTTGACTAATCCGAAAGTTTCACTTTGCGGACAATGTGGTTCTGACTGTCCGCTATATACAGATCCCCGGCCGCATCAAAGGCAATTCCCGTGGGGTTGTAAAGGGTGGCCGAAGTTCCTGCGATGCCCTCTTGTTCAAATCCATAAGGAGAACCGGCCCTCGCACTGGTCGGAGGGGTTCCGGCCTTTGTATAGATCTTTCCTTTAGTGGAATCCTCTGCCAATGAAATACATCGCACATCATGGTAGCCCATATTTGTAAAACAGATGTTTGTGCTGTTCACAGCAATTCCTGTGGGGGAGCTGCAGCGTGCAGAGGTTGCCAAGATTCCATCATTTAGACTTCCGCTGGCAGAGCTTCCGTTCAAACAGGCAATGATGCTCACATGATTGGGACTGATGGTGACAGAGCCCACAGTGACCGCACTGGCAGATTTGTTCCAGTAGCGAATTCTGTGGTTTCCTCGATCCGCAATGATTACGTTCCCGACACTGTCGAATCCAATGTCCGTCGGCGCATTCATTTCCAAAGCGGAGTCAACCACATCTGCTCCTGAAGATCCACTGGTGCCACAGTTTCCAAGGACACGAGTGAGGGTTCCGTCAGTGGCTAAAGATCTTAAACAGTGATTTCCCTTGTCTAAGACATAGACTTTGCCGTCCACCGGATTGTAGCGAGCAGAGTTCGAATACTGAAGCGAAATGGAGGTTGCCGTACCATCTCCTCCGTTTCCGGGGTTCAGGTAGTCTCCGGCCAAGTTTGAAATGCGGTCATCCTGAATGTAAACGTCATAATAGGACTTTGCGTTTCCAGATCGATTCCACAAGCGGATGTTGTTGGATCCGGGATTTGAAACAATTAACGAAAGATCGGACATAAGATCCACAACTGAGAGATACCAGTTGCTGCTCCAATTTACTTTTAACCTTGAACTGGAAGGGACTTCGTTGTCAGAGGAAGGATCGCCGTTACCTGAAGATACGGCGGTTTGAGTGCGACCGTATTGATCCGTCTCACGAACTTTGTAGTTGTTTGCATCGACAAAAAGAATCTTTTTATTGGTGTTGTCATAAGTTACACCAGTAACATAATTGAACAGATGTTCTTGGGTGGGTTTTGGAGTGTCTCCGTAGCTTCCGTTTCGCGTTTTTCCAGATCCCAACATATCGTAAAGCTTCTCATCGGCCAAATTGATTCGTCGAACTCGGTTGTTGGCGTAATCACTCACGATCAATTGATTGGTGGGGTTTAAAACATCAATGGTGATTTCATAGGGATCATACATCTTCGCGGAGCTCAGTGCCACGCCAGACCCATTGTAAGTTCCGGCATTGGTGATTCGTCTCATTTTTCCCGCACCAATGGTGATTCCTGAAATTGTCGTTGGAGCTCCTGAGTCATTGATCGCATATAAATATTCGTTGTCCAATTGGGTAAAGAACAAAATGTTGTTCAAGTAGACGAGTCCAGTAGGGTTTCCGATCTTTCCAGCTGTCGCATTTGTGTTGTCGTCACTGCCAGCGGTTCCCGTTCCTGCAATAACGGCAACGTTTCCATTGGGAACTGTTACCGTCCCACCTCCAGACCAAAAGGTCTTTGGCGATCCTGAGTGGTTGGTAAATGTAATGCGGTGACGTTCGCGATGGGAAATATAAATTCCATCGGAGTTGACAAAAATGTTGTGAGGGTAACCTGCGTCGGTGGAAGTTGCGGCTCCATTCCCCATGCTGTTGCCTCCATCTCCGACGACGGTGTAAGCAAGATCTGTAGAGAGATCCCAGCGTTTGGTTCGGTGATGTCCACGGCACGTGACGTAAATGGAATCGTTGTAATAGGCCAGACCAGCTGGGTTGCTGCAACCATGGTTGTAGGCGGTGTTTCCATCCACTTGAGAGGAGCCGCCCCCCATTCCGGTATAGATGTAACCGGTGTTGTCCACATAGCGGACTCGGCTGGAGCCGTATTCAGCAATGTAAAGCTTTCCGGTGGCTTCGTGATAGTAGACGCTTCTTGGTGCATTAAGTGCGGACTCAAGAGCAACTCCATCTGCGCCATTGGCACCGGTTTCACCAGATCCAGCCACAACCTTAATGGTGTAAGCGGGGACAGTGACTCCCAATCGAGAGACCGAGGAGCTGGTTCGGTTCCAATACCAAATGATGTTACTCAAATAGTCCGCTACAAAAAGATTTCCCAGGCTGTCTTGGCTGTGAGAAATCGGTTTGATCTTAAGGTCGATGTTTGAGATGCCAGGCTGTGTACTGTCGCCAATAGAAGGGGAACCGGATACTGTGCAAATTTGCCCTGTCGCCAATGTGTTGCAGGCTTGGGGGAAGTAGTTCACTTCAGCTGTCCAAGTTTGAGTGACTGAAATCGATCCATCAGAAACCTCTAAAGAGATATTGATGGTCCCTACAATGCTATCGTTCCCCGTCAATGTGGCTGTTCCGGTGCTTCCACTCAAGTAGGAAGAAGTGACCCCATTGATCTTCCAGGTGTAGGTCAAAAGATCTGAGTTGGGATCGGTTGCCGTTGCGACGATATTAATCGATGAACCCACGGCCACCTTTGGTGTTCCTGTAGTCACGGGAGTGATAGTGGGGGGGCCATTCACCTTGACGGTCCAACTTCGCGTCTTGCTGATGACACCGTCACTGACTTTCACAGAGAGAGTTTCGGTGCCCACGTTGCTCAAAGATGCAGTGATGGTGTAATTGGTTCCTGTGGAAACGACCGTGGAACCTTTGGTCCAGACCATAGTCAAAGTGCGTCCCACCGGAGCTTTTGCGCTGATGAAAAAGGACTGACTTTGGCCCTGTTGAATGATGACGGAGTTTACATCGGGGAGTGCGCTTTCAATGGTTAATTCCTCGATGTCATCCACAGTTCCAGAAACAAGATCCTGAAAACCCCCATTGCCCCCCCCAGAACTGAGGCATGAACTCAGAGGAAGTGATAACAAAATGAAGGCGACAATCTTAGGGGTCCGAAACCATTGAGGAAACGCCATATTTTCTCCTGATAATACTCCTTAACTCTGATCGGGAATTTCTCATCAAACCTGAAGGTTTCTTAATTCAATCTTTATTCTAGGCCAGGTGGCCTGGGCTTTCGTCCCCGAGAAAGAGCCCGCCAAAAGGTACCTGCTTCCT
>DKGG01000020.1:0-24665 GCA_002453155.1 Bdellovibrionaceae bacterium UBA6776 | reverse complement strand
AGGAAGCAGGTACCTTTTGGCGGGTTGGCGGGGCAGGGTTCTGTTCTGCGTTCTGTTTCGGCGGTCATTGGGCGGGGCTTTGGGCGGGGTTTAGGGCGGGTCGGAGAATGTTTTAAAAAAGTACAAAATTAGTCCACAGTTTGGGGATCAAAAGCCCTCGGCAACTCCTTATTCTGGAAAAGAACAAAGAGGAGGATCCCATGAAACATCAAACTACTTTTGCAAATATTCTCTCAAAGAAGATGAGACAGGATGTTTTTCCCCACACCACTGCGGAAGTTCACTCTGTGGACGAAACATTGAGTCCCGAGTTTATTGAAGTCTTCGGACGGGGAACTTTCGAACAGCAGTGCAAAGGGCTTCGGGCATACGGAGTTGCATAGTTCAAATTTCGTCAAATTTTGGTCGGCAATCCGTTGAGGTTCCAAATTGAGTTTCAGTTTGGAACCAATGAAAGTTTAGATTTTTCAAAGACGAAAAAGTTCTCTTTCTTTCACCAAAGATCTTCTGTAAATGATTTTCTATGTCGATCTTCGAGAACTTTTTCTTTGTCTTTTTTCCCGCAATTTTTGCCATCGTAAATCCCATCGGTGTGATTGGTCCCTTCGTGGCTTTGACCAACCACCAAACCGACCGCGGAAAGAAGAAGGTCGCACTTAACGCCTGTTGGACTTCCTTGGCCATTTTGGTTTCTTGCGTCTTCGTGGGCACCTTGGTTTTCAAAGTCTTCGGCATTTCCATCGGCGCGGTTCGAATTGGTGGAGGTCTGCTCCTGCTGTTTGTCGGCCTAGAAATGGTTCGCCAAAAAGCACTCAGTTCAAAGATGCCGCCCACATCAGAGTCGGACGATGAGGATGAGGTCAGTGTTTACCCCTTGGCGGTTCCACTCTTGGCCGGACCGGGAAGCATCGTGACCATTTTGGTGTTGGTGGAAAAGTATCCCGACACTTTGAACCACATTGTCTTGGCCATCGCCCTCTTTTTGAATTTTGTGCTCGCCTACGTGATCTTGAGACATTCGGCCCGACTGACCTCGTTGATGGGGCCAGGAATGATGAAGGTTTTCTCCAAGTTGATGGGAATCTTGGTCACCTGCTTGGCTGTTCAGTTTGTCTTGGATGGGGTGAAGGAAAGTCTCAAGCTTTTTTACGGAGCCTGATCTCTAGGACCAAGAATTCGGGTCCAGGTTTTTGAGTTTAAAAAACATTTAGCCCAACTTCATTTTCCCTTCATTTTGGACCCGTAGACTCTAGGTAAAGCCCAATTGTGGGTTTTACCTGAAGGAGTCATTCCATGAATAAAAATAAGCCCGTTGGCCCAGCCAACACCAAAGGCACTCAAAAACCAAGTCCAACCAAGGGTCCACAGCCCGCGAAAAAGCCCCAAGGCAAGTAAGTGAGGAAAAAAATGAAGAATGCACTTTTATTGGCCGTTTTGTTAGGTTTTGCTCCGGTGTCCTCTTTTGCAAATGATGACTACGATTCCGAAGAACAGCACACTGAAATGGAGGACCACGAAATGCCTGAAGAGGCTGCTCCGGCTCCAGCTCAAGCTGAGAAAAAGCAAGAGATGAAAAAGACCCATGCTGCTGCAAAAAAGCACACTTGCAAAGGTCTTAAGGGCAAGGCTTTGGCACAATGCCAAAAGAAGGCTCACTAGGATTTGATTGATTTCCCACATGCGCGAGGTGAAACTGAACCTCGCGTATGTATGTTTTGCTGGTGGAACCTGACCCCGAATTGGCGTCCTACCTCAAAAAAGGGTTGGGTGAAGAAGGTTTTTCTGTTTCCCATTTGTCTTCTGCCTTAGAGGTGGAAGCGCTCCTTTCTATCAAAGACTCTCCAAACCCTTATGTGATTTTGCTCAGCTCTGGAGTGATGCACTCGAGAAAATTTTTAGTTTTGGATCTGATCAAAAGCCGTTACGAAGATGTTCCCGTCATTGTATTGACCGGAAAAAATGACTCCCATGAAAAAAGCGAATACTTGGACCGCGGTGCGGACGATTGCATGAATGCACCCATTTCCTTGGAGGAACTCTCCGCCCGGATCCGAGCCATTCGAAGACGGTGGTCTGCGGTCAAGGCCGGGCTCAATTTCAGAGTGGGCAACACCTCTTTGGATTTGAGTGGACAGTGTGCCTACGTGGAAGGTTTTCGATTGGGACTTTCTCGCAAAGAGTATGAAGTTCTTCGATTGTTGATGGAGCATCCCAAGAGAGTTTACAACAAGGTTCAAATTTTAGATCAGGTTTGGGATGTGCACAGTGATGTGGAATCCAACGTGGTTGAAGTCACCATTAAAAATCTACGCAAAAAATTGGGAGAGAAGTCCTCGTCCCTAAAAATCGAGAGCCGTCGCCATTTTGGTTACTGGCTTGAGGATTAGCTGGATACAGCTGGGCTCTCGAAAAGGAGGGGGCGAGAGCGGGGAGTCGACCCGCTCTCGCCAAAACATAGGAAGGGACCTTGATTAGGTTGTAGAGGGGAAAGTCAAAAACAACCTCACTTACGAAGCTACAATACCCATCTAAAACCCCCATGAAATGGGGATTAAATTCGGTTAATGGTATTGCTCTCAGCGTTAGGACTCTATAATCTCTGAAACATGAGAATTTTAGTCATTGAAGATGAAGTGAAGATGGCGGGTTTCATCCGTAAAGGATTGGAAGAAGCTGGGTATGTGGTCGAAGTGGCTCAAAGTGCGGCGGCAGGATTGATGCTCTCTGCAAATGGGGAGTTTGATCTGGTCATTCTGGATGTGATGCTTCCCGATGGAAACGGCATCGATGTGGCAAGGCAGCTGCGCAACGAAGACTTCAAAGGTTTTATTTTGATGCTCACCGCACTGGGCGGAACAAAGGATCGGGTGCGAGGCTTGGATGCCGGCGCAGATGATTATCTTCCAAAGCCCTTTGAGTTTGATGAATTGCTCGCGCGCGTCCGAGCACTTTTGAGACGTCGCGAAGGTGGAGTGTCCTCTTTACAGTTTGAAGATTTAAACATGGATTTGGTCCGTCGAAAGGTCACTCGCGGATCTCAGGATGTTTCGTTGACCCAAAAAGAGTTCGCCCTGTTGGAATATTTCTTAAGAAATGCCAACCGGCCTCTGACTCGCACAGAAATTGGTGAAAACGTTTGGGATGTGCACTTCGACAACGAGAGCAACGTGATCGATGTTTATGTGCGCCACTTGCGAAAGAAAATAGATGAGCCCTTCAACTTCAAATTGATTCATACCTTAACGGGATATGGATATGTCCTGCGTAAGGAAGCTTAGTTGAATTTTTTTAAGAAGCTCGGCATCCGTGTCAAAATGGCCATTTTATATTCTACCCTTTCGGGTGCGGGCCTGATTGTCTTTTGCTTCTTTCTGTTTCAATTTTATGTGCGCTCTCAACAAGAGTCTTTTGACAATGCTCTCTACAATTTTGCCGCCGATGTCAGCGACGATTTGGAAGTAGATTTTTTAGGAAGACTTTACAGTCGCAACCGCACGGCTGAAGAGGGCAAGTACTTTCCTTTTCCATTGGGAAAATCCTTTTTAGAGATACAAAATTTAAAAGGCCAAGTGCTTTTGATCTCCAAATCTTTGCGAGGTGGAAGTTTGCCCTTGGTTCAGAAAAAAGACTTGGCACAACTTCAAAAAGTCAAGGCCACCTTCCGAACCATTGAACGTCCCAAAGGGCAAAAGGGAATTTCAAAGTCTTTAAGATTGGTGCGCTATTTTGCCCATCACGAATCTTGGCCTGAACCTTTGATTTTGCAAGTGGCCGTTCCCATGGATCTTTTGGAACATGAGCGACAGGGATTGATTGGATATTTTTTGATTGGAATTCCAAGTTTTCTTTTTGTGGTGGCGCTCTTGGGAGTGTTCCTCTCGCGGCAAGCTTTTCAACCGGTTCAGCGTATGACCAATCGCGTGAAGGCCATGCTGGATTTGAAAGAGCGCATCCCGGTTCCTAAAAACCAAGATGAAATTTCGGAGCTGGCAGAGACCTTTAATGATTTGCTCGATCGTTTGGAAATGGCTTTTGTCAGCCAAGATCGTTTTATCGCCAATGCCTCTCACCAGTTGAAGACGCCATTGACCATTTTGAAGGGAGAGTTGGAAATGTTGAAATTTTCAAAAGATCCCAAGGAAGTGTCTGAATTTTTGAACAGTGCCTCTGGTGAAATCAATCACATGATCAATTTGGTTCAAGACCTTTTGGTTTTGGCCCGGGTGGAGTCTGGAAAAGATTCTATTTCTTTGAATCCGGTTTTACTGGACGAAATTCTTCTGGGCGCAGTTGCCCGCATTCAAAGATTGGCCGAGAAAAAAGGCATTGGAATTCAAACGCAATTTCGAAGTGAAAATGTGGATGAAGAATTGGATGTGGAGTTTTTAGGGGACGAGGAGCTTTTGCGTTCGATGATGGAGAATTTCTTAGAGAATGCAATCAAGTATTCTCCAGATAACTCCACGGTTCAGGTCATTTTAGAGTCATATCCCTCTCAAATTTTAATTGGCATAAAGGATGAGGGGCCGGGAATCTCCTCTGAAGACATGCAAAAGATCTTTGATCGTTTCCACCGTGCACAATCGGGAAAGATCTCAGGCAGCGGTTTAGGGCTTGCGGTGGCTCAAGAAATTGCGCGCATTCATGGAGTGAAGATTGATATGAACTCTCATCTGGGTTCAGGAACCCAAGTTGAGCTTATTTTTCCACGGCCTTCATCGGCTCCAACAGTTTAATTTCTTTCACAATCACATCAAATTTTGTCTTCGTCACATCGCCATCCATGCTGAGCCAAAGGCCTGCAATTTTCCGCGGTTTTTGAAAGCTGTGGGAAATTTTGTAATCCTTCTGGCCTTCTTTATAAAGGGCCACGATTTCCTCTGAAACCAAATCTTTGGTTTTTGGAAAGATGCGCTTTTGACCCAAAGTTTGATTGGGTCTTCCTAAGTTGAAGAAGTAAATTTTGTCGATTCCACTTCCTTTGGGTGCCAGATGAAACAACTCTTTGATCCAGCTGGGAGAAAACCACAACAGTGCGCGGTTCATGGTTCGCTCTCCTTCAGCCACAAAGCCGATGCGAACCAAAGCATCATCGTCCCACTCTTTAACTGCGGGCATCGGATTTCCCGAAACAGAGAATGAGGCTTCAAACCCAGAATATTCAACAGGTTCTTTCAGAGGAAAAATGATCGGATTGTTGGAGCTATTTACCGAGACCTTCATGTGGTCTTCGGAAAATTCCACCTTATTGGGAGGAATGCTTCCATATTTTAAAATTTTCCAATCCGTAGGTTGGAGTGGAATGATGAATGCGGCAAACATCAAACGGGATAGGTTTTTCATTAAGGTTTCTGATTGGAGCATGGGGACCTTCCTTTTTATTCAGCGAAGACACCACGCACGTAAAAGCTGGAATCTCGCTTTCCCGCAAATCCTGGGCGTTCCAATTTTGAAAACCCCAAGGATTTAAGACTTCTCTTTAGTGCGCCTGTGGCGGCATAAGTTGTCAAGATGCAGTCCGAAGATGCGATCTCAGAAAGGGTCCCTTGCAGAAAATCCTCGGTCCATAACTCTGGATTCATTTTATTGCTGAAGGCATCGTATAAAATCACTTCGTAGGTTTGATTTTTTGGAAGAGATTCTGGAAAGGCGTTCAAAAGATGAAGCTTTCCACTTTCATATTTCTGAAGGCAGTGCTTGCGAAGTTCATCGGACCTGAGATCAAACTCCGCAGAGAGATTTTCAAAAATCCATTCGTAGCATTCAGAGAAAAGTTCGGATGAACCCTTTCCCAGGTAATCTAAAAAGTTTTTTTGAAGCTCGGGGAGAGATTCAAAGCTGAAGATCTCCATTTGAGTTTGAGGTTGGCTCAGCTCTAAGCCGGCACTCATCACCTCGTTGTATCCAAGTCCCAAACCCAAAGAAAGAACTCGAAGCTCCTTGGGCGCCTGGCTCAAAGCTCGCTCCAGAGCGGTTTGATAAATGTACTTGGTCTCGGACCACGCCCCTTGGGAGTGGTGCATCTTCTCCACGTAGCCCTCCTGGGAATTCTTCTCTGGACCCTGTAAGATTTTTTCAAAAGTCAGCGAGGGGCTTCCATCTGCGGTCCAGTAAACTTCCAAATTTCCCACTCTTGATCTTCTCCTTCAGGGCCTTTAGAACAGTTTCTATGAATTCCCATCCCTATAACCCGATCAGCCAGTTCTACCAATCTCAATTTGGAGAAAAGGTTTATAAGATCTCCGTCTCTGTGGCGGACACCTGCCCGAACCGAGAGGGCTTGAGGGGGATGAAAACCTGCAATTTCTGCGATCAGTGGGGTTCTGCCGCTTATCACAAGAATTTGGAGCAGCCCTTGAGGGCGCAAATTGAAAAAGTGCGCTCTATATTGAAGGAAAAACGAAAGGCCAATAAGTTTTTGATCTACTTTCAAGCCTATACAACCACCTTTCAAAAGGTTCACAAACTTCGCGAAGAAATTGCCATTGCCTTGGAATACGAAGATGTGGTGGGAGTGGTCATAGGGACCCGTCCCGACTGCATTTCGGATGCTCTGTTGGATCTTTGGAACGAAACTGCGGAGAAGGTCTTTGTTGCGGTGGAGCTTGGGGTTCAATCCTTTGATGAGGAAGAACTGGTGTGGATGAGGCGAGGTCACACGGGAAAGCAGTCTTTAAGAGCCATTCAAAAGATTTCTAAAAACTGCCCGAAAGTGAATTTGGGAATCCACTTGATCTTTGGACTCCCTGGAGAGACCGAAGAGTCCGTGAGAGATACGGCAAAGATTTGCAATGACCTTCCCATTCACAATGTGAAAATTCACAATCTTCACATTTTAAAAAACACGCCTCTGGAAGAAGAGTTTCGAGAAGGCCGATTTCAGCCCATGGACCGTGAAACTTACTTTAATCATGTAACCACTTTTATCCGCCATCTTCGTCCTGATATGGTGGTGCACCGACTGAGCGCTTATGCCCCCAGGTGGAATGAATTGGTTGCACCCGAGTGGACGGCTCATAAGATGAAAACCTATCAGGACATGATGGATCATTTGTCCGAAAATGGATTTCAACAGGGAGATTTGTATTCGTGAAAGTTTTTTTTGGTTTTGCTTTCGTCCTGTTTTTTTTGACGCTGGGTTGTCAGTCCGCAGAGAAGAAGGCTGAAGTGGAGTTGGAAAAAACTTTGATTCGTTTTTCGGCCTTGGAGTCCAAAATCGAAAAGACTTGTCTTGTGGAAACAAAACTTTCTGAACCCACTCAAGCCAAATATGAATCCAGCTTTCCCGAAGAAAGTGAGACCGTTCGGGGCAGCAAAAACTTTATTTGGAAAATTCGTGGAAACTCTTGTGAAGTTGAGCCCACGGGTGAAATTCACCAAAAGTGGATGGGCAATCACAAAAAAATCATTCAGTCGGCCTTTTGCACGCTTTTAATGGGCTTCCAGATTTCATCGCCTTTTACCGGACCCAATTGGCTGGAAGCCCCGCGGGAGTATTCTAAGTCCGAAGGCAATTGGACGTGGAAGGATCCCATTTCTGGAATTTCTCAAGTGCGCCTGCACTTAGAGCCCACCGTGATGTCGGTCTCTTCAGAGAAAGGCACTCAGTTTGTGGCTCAGTACGGCTCACAACCAGGAATTCCACAACTTCAATCCATATATCGGGAGTCTTCGGGATCCGGTTTGATGATTTCTGCCCTTCAGTTTCAAAACCTGAAAGAAGGTGCGGTGACTTCGCTTTTTCCCCGTGAAGTGGAAGCCTTTCAGATTTTAATTAAAGACAGCCACTTCAAAGAATTTCAATTTTACGGTCAGGCCCAAGTTCTTCGATGCGAGTAGTGGGAGTGACACGAAGCTCGTTGCCTTTTTCTTGCTCTCCATCAATTTGAATCAGAATTCCGTGATCTAAAGTCTCTGGATTTTTAAAATCCTTCTTCAGCCAAGATAAAAATCGGCGCTCGTCATCCAAGCAAACCGCCTGGCGGGTTTTGCCCTTTTCTTTTAAGGTGTCTCCAATCACTCGAGCCTCACCCGTGAAATTTGATTTTAAATTTCCTTTCGTGGCCACCAGATAAGAAAAGGTCAAAGTTCGGTTTTTCATGGGAAGTCGATCTTCCAAATCCAAAAACCACGGAGAGGGCTCGAAATGAATGCGGTCATGACACCAATCTTTTTGGCTGTGAATTAAAAGCGGACAGGATTTTTGGTGGGTGCAAGGAGCTAAAATTTGAAATCCTTCCTCGATCAACTCACTTCTTAAAGCCATCAATTTTCGAGCTGAGTTGGAGGTGGAGGGCTCCATGAGAACCAGAGACTCAAAAGACGCCAGTTCTTTTGCCGAAGTTTTCATTTCCACCCAAGAGAACGAAAAGAATCCCAAACTTTTAGGTGGGATGGAAGAAGGCCACTTTTTCAACCATTTCCCTTCGGTGGGAAAAAGATCGGTGGGCACCGAGCTATGCTCGATGAATGTCAAATCTCCGGATAAGAGATTCGGAAAAACTTTTTGATAGATGTTTAAGTTTCCAATCCCTGCGCCCACATCAAAAAGATGATCGTGAGTCCAAGAGAAGTGTTTCTCAAAGGATTGAAAAAGCGCACTGCCACGGGCCAAATTCAGAGGGAAAAAATAAAACAAATAGGCCCTTGAGAAATCCTGCCATGGAGTTTCTAGACCTTCAGGATTTTGATAATGGTGAGACATTTGAATGATCTGTTTGGAGATTTCATTCTTCTCTTTTTCGGCGAAAAGATTCCACTTTTTTTCGAGAAATTGATCCACTTTATAAGGAACTTTCGAGATCCTCATAGATAGTTTTTTAAACTCTCATAGACGTCTTTGACTTTGATTTCTGTCATCACGTCCGGTCGCAATTGTTGGTCGGTAGAAGTGGCCGGAAAAAAGACTTCCACACATGGGCCTTTGGGTCCCCATCGGCGTGGATGCTCTTGGCGTTTGGGACTGTAAATTCCAATGACGGGAACTCCCAAGGAAGCGGCCAAATGAATCACTCCGGTACTGGGTGCAAGCACACAACGCGCTTGGGAGAGCACATTCAACAGTTCGTGGGCACTGAGTTCACCCACCAGCCATTTGACCTGAGGAAGACTTTTCAACTCTTCTTCAATGGGGTCCAAATATTTTTTATCTTGAAGTGTTCCTGTGACCACAATGGGAACCTCACCATTCAACAATCTCGCCACTTCCAAATAGGATTCAGAAGGCCAGTTAAATGCAGAGCCACCCATGCCCGGATGAAGGACAACGTAGCTTTGGCTTTTCAAACGGTGCTGTTGAAGAGTTCCATTGGGGTTGGGAGCAATCAGTTTTAAGAAACTTTCCTTCACCTTTTCCAAATTGTGAGATCCTTTGAGTCCAACCTGGACAAAGCCCTTATCGATCAAATCAAAATTGTAATCGGATTCGTGTTGGGTGGAGAGACTGCGCTTTTGGCGCACTCCAAAATTCATAAACAGGTAGGAGTGCCATTGGCTTAAGGGCCCGATGCGGACGGGAACTCCAGCCCACCAGCTGGCCATACTTACCCACCAGGGTGCATGAAGAAGCACAATATGGAAGGGATTGAGCTGTTTCAACCAAAAGACAAAGCGGAAAAAATTCACAGGTGAAAATTTCTTCGAAAAGGAGGTGAATTTTCGCTTGGGGATGGACTGTTCGGCTACAAATTCCAGCCCTTTTGTGATAGCCCAATGGATATTTTGACCTCTGAGAGCGGGATGAGAGTCACTGGGTAGGCTCAAAACCAAATCGCCAAGCTTATCCATACGGACAAGAAGAGTGTGCGCTTGACGAGGAGACGTTTCAATCATTTTGGGCATGTTCTACATTCATGTCATGAAAAGGATTTGAAAGGAAGCCCTAGATGGGTTTGAGGGAAGGAAAATTGTTTTGAAATTCTCTGAAATAGAAGTGCGAAATCAGATCTGTGAAGTGGGCCAAAGACTTTCTCAAAAGAATTATTTGGCCTCCTGTGATGGGAACATCAGCTTTCGATTGAGCGAGGGTCTGATCTTGATCACTCCCAGTGGGGTTCCTAAGGGAAGACTTCGACCAGAAGACCTGGCGCTTTTGAATGTGAAGGGAGAGATTCTTGAAGGAAACCCTTCCAGTGAAAGAAAGATGCACTTGGCGGTTTATCAAAATTGCCCAAATGCCAGAGCCGTGGTTCATGCCCATCCTCCACACGCCATTGCTTGGACAGTAGGACGACCGGACTTAAAACAACTTCCCAGCGATTGCCTTTCGGAAGTCATCTTGGCCGCCGGAGATATTCCGATTGTGCCCTATGCGCGACCAGGAACCTCTGAGATGGGAGAAAATCTTTTGGCGTATTTGCCTCATTACCGGGCTTTGATTTTGGCTCGTCATGGAGCTTTAACCTGGGGTGAAAGTTTGGATGAAGCCGGTAATGGAATGGAGCGCATCGATCATTCTGCACAGATTTTATTGTTGGCCAGTCAATTGGGTCCACTCACTTCGCTTCCTCAAGAAGAAGTGAACTATCTGAGAGAGATTCGAAAAAAATTAGGAGAAAAATTGCTGTGAGTTGGATTCGAGAATCATTGTCCTTAAGAGTCAGTGAAAGTCAGCTTTTGTGTTTGGACCAAACTTTGTTGCCCCATCAAGAAGTTTGGCAAGAGGGAACTCATCCGGATCAGATGGAAGCCTTGATTCAGAATTTGCAAGTTCGAGGAGCTCCCTTGATTGGAGTGGCGGCGGTTTTGTGTTTGGGACTTTTTGCTCAAAAACAAAATCCTTCCGAGGAGGAATTTCGAAGACAAGCTTTGCGTTTGAGAGAGTCTCGTCCCACCGCTGTGAATTTGATGAGAGCCATTGATCGTTTGCTTGAAAAGTCTTCTGACGGTGCCGCTGCTCTTTTTGCAGAAGCCTTGGAGATTTTTGATGAAGATGTGGCCTTGTGCGCGGCCATTGGCAAAAACGGAGCGGAGTTGATTGTGGATGGCGAAGGCGTGCTCACTCATTGCAACACCGGTGGATTGGCCACAGTGGGGATGGGGACGGCATTGGGTGTGATCACCACCTCTTTCACTCAAGGAAAAAAGATTCATGTGTATGTGGATGAAACTCGGCCCTTGCTTCAAGGTGGACGTTTAAACACCTGGGAGTTGGAAAAGGCGAAGGTTCCTTACACTTTGATTTGTGACAACATGGCGGGATTTTTAATGTCTAAAGGCAAAGTTCAAAAAGTCATTGTGGGTGCCGATCGCATCGCCATGAACGGGGATTTTGCAAATAAAGTGGGGACTTATTCTTTGGCAGTGCTTTGCAAGCACCATGGAATTCCTTTTTATACCGCGGCTCCGGCCACCACTTTGGATCCAGATTGTGAAAGTGGTTCGAACATTCCGGTGGAAGAGCGAGCAGCGGATGAGGTTCGAAGGGATTGGGCTCCGAAGTCGGCGCCTGTGTGGAATCCGGCATTTGATGTGACGCCTGCGGAACTGGTTTCTGGATGGATTTTAGATAAAGAAGTGGTGTCTTTTGAAGACGTTCAAAAGGGCAGATTGAAGGAGCTTGTATGATTGCGGTGATTGGTGGATCGGGATTCGAAAATTTCGAAGATTTTAAAGTGATTGAAGATTTGGAGCGGGTCACTCCTTTTGGATTGGCCTCTTCAGGGTTTCGAAAGGTTTCTTTGGCGGGGAAAGAATTGCTGTTTATGAGCCGTCATGGAAAATCCCATGAGTTGACTCCTTCGGAAATCAATTATCCCGCAAACATCTTTGCTTTGAAAAGAGAGGGAGCCCAAGGAATTTTGAGCGTGTCCGCTGTGGGAAGTTTAAAAGAGGAGCATGAACCCGGAAAGTTGGTTTTGCCCTTTCAATTTTTTGATCGCACCAAAGGAATCCGTCGTTCCAGTTTTTGTGGTCACGGAGTGGTGGGGCATGTTTCTTTGGCCCATCCGGTGTGCAAAGCTGTCTCGAAGAAGATTTATGAAACCGCATTGGATCAGGATGTGCCTGTTTCCTTAGGTGGAACTTATGTGTGCATGGAAGGTCCTCAGTTTTCAACTTATGCGGAGTCCATTCACTATCAGTCTTTGGGTGGAGATGTGATTGGGATGACCAACTTTCCTGAGGTGGCCTTGGCTCGTGAGGCGGGGATCTCTTACATTCCCATGAGTTTTGTGACGGATTATGACTGTTGGGACACCTCCCGTCCTCATGTGACGTTGGATGAGGTGAAGCGAATCATGAAGGGCAACAACGAGAAGGCGTTTTCTGTGATTAAAAAGTTTGTTCAAGAGGGGAACCCTTTTGCCGACTGTGACTGCCGAGAACAAGGTTTGAAGAATGGATTGATGACTCCTTTGGAGAACCTATCCGCCGAGCAGCGCAAGTGGCTGGAAGTTCTTCGCAAGGGATAAGTTCCTTCCCTATCTACAGCAAATTTTTCAGGTTCTATGATCTCCTCCAGTAAACGCGCCCATCCATGGGCTCACAAGTCTTTTCCGTTCAGGAAAATCACATCCTGTTTCCTTGAGGTTTGTTTCTGCGTCTAAGTTCTAATTTCCCAAATCCATATTTTATAGAAGCGGACACACTCTTCCGTGAGTTCTTCCACATGTACAGCAAACTTTTCAGATTCAATTATTTCCTCGAGCAAACACGCCCTTCCATGGGCTCACAAGTCTTTTCCCTCCGGGCAAATCACTTCCTATTTCCTTGAGGTTTACTCGAGGAATTAATTGAACCCGAAAAGTTACTTTACCGAAGAACCGCTATCCTTTGTGGAGGTTGTGGCTTGCGCACAGTACCTGCAAATTGCTTCGTCTTTGATCTCCTCCAAGTCGGACCGGAAAAATGTGATCGATTTGTAAGAACTGTCGAGATTCGCAACCTGGATATTGGCATTGGTAGTTTGCAGTTCTTAACACATCATTTCGTAGTGTCTACTAAACGTTGCGGCGAGAATTACTTTTTTAGAAATTAAATTTGACGTAGTTTTTTTCGATTTCGTTCAAGTGAATCCTTATATTGAAATCATTTGTAGAAGCGTCTTTAAAACAAATCACAGCTTCAATACGCTCTTAAAAATTAAATCCCAAGAACAGACGTGCGCAAAAGCAAAACCTTCTTGAGAAGTAGGCCTCAGAGCCAAAATCTGAAAATAAAAAACCATGGTAATCTTCTTTCAAAGAAAGAGGATCCATGAAAATTCACTTCGAGCTTCTTGAACTCCGCCAAAAAGAGAAACGAATTACTTCTGAAATCTTGAATAAGCTGCAAGAGATGGAAAACAGCCGTCAGTACCTGAAGATGGGGCATCCTTCCCTTTTCGACTATCTAGTTCGAGGACTTGGCTACTCGGAAGCCACCGCTTATCAAAGACAAGCGTGTGTTCGGCTTGCGAAAGAAGTTCCAGAGATCAAACAGAAAATTGATCAGGGAAGTCTAACCCTGTCTGCCGTAACCACTGCATTTAAGCATCTTCGAAAGAAGCCGGTGGCGGAAAAAAGAAAAGTTTTAAAATCTATGGAGAACAAATCTTCTCGCGAAGTAAAGGCCATGTTTTTGGAACCCACACCGACCCTAAAGATCAAAAAAACAGAATATGTGGACAAGGTGCATTTGAGATTGGAGCTGACTCATGAACAAAACCAGAAATTGGAAAAGTTGAAAGCGCTGAAGTCACACAAACACAATGTGGAAAGTCTTTTGGTGGACTTGATTGAAAAAGAACTCAAATCTTATGAAAATGTTCAGAGGAAATCTTCAAACTCCAGTGAGAGTAAAGAGTTTGGCGCACCAAAATCAAGGAATACCCGTCAAATTTCCAAGCGCCTACGAAATAATGTGTTAACGACTGCAAACTACCAATTCCAATATCCAGGTTGCGGATCCAATCACTTTTTGCAAGTGGATCATATTTTTCCCGTAAGACTTGGTGGCGATCAAAGCAGAAACAATCTTCAAGTATTGTGTGCAAGCCATAACCGCCACAAAGGATAGTGATTCCTCGGTTAAGTAATTTTTCAGGTTCAATTATTTCCTCGAGTAAACCTCAAGGAAACAGGAGGTGATTTGCCCGAAGGGCAAAGACTTGTGAGCCCATGGATGGGCGTGTTTGCTCGAGGAAATAATTGAATCTGAAAAGTTTGCTGTACATGTGGAAGAACTCACGGAAGAGTGTGTCCGCTGCTATGAAATTTAGATTTGGGAAATAGGAACTTTTACACAGAAACAGACCTCAAGGAAACAGGAGGTGATTTGCCCGAAGGGCAAAGACTTGTGAGCCCATGGATGGGCGTGTTTGCTCGAGATCATAGAATCTGAAAAATTAGCTGTAGATCTCATGAAGAGCCTATGGAGGGCCATGTCTGGAACTGGGGATTAAAGAACGAAAAATATGGCTTCGTCTGAGAAGCAAATCTATCGGCGGGAAGAAATCCGTTCGCCGGAGTTCAGGTTGGGGCGAAGCTCAAAAAATAACAGCTGACCGTCTTTAAAGAACACATAAAAATAAATGTAATGGCACTCTTTCAGATTGTCGCAAAACTTGGTGGGTGCCAAATTAATCACGGCATTCAATTGGTCTTGAACAATGAATTTTTTGACTTGAGATTCCAACTCCGAGGCTTTCTCCGAACCCAAAGTTTCCCTCACAAATGGCAGAACCTGATTCAAAGCTGGTATCCATTTGTAGTTTCCATCCAATTCAAACTGATCGTGGTAGACCAATCCGTGAGCCAGCTGAATCATCTGATAGGGTTTGTAAGAAGGATTGTAAGAATAAACGCGGCAGTATCCATTTTGAATGGCCGAACAGCCCAAATCAAAAAGGGACTGTTGCTCTTTGGTAAGAGGGGCTTCCGAAAGGGGATAAGTCGCGGCCTTTCCCACAAGAGGAAAAGCCAAAGCCAAACTTAAAATCCATCCAACGTAGAAGCCTCTCAAACTCATGAAGGGTTCTCCTCGTAAGCCTCCAGGGGCAGGCACGAACAAATTAAATTTTTGTCTCCAAAGGCATTGTCCACACGAGAAACAGGCAGCCAAAACTTTCGTTCTCGAACCCAAGGACGAGGAAAGGCGGCCTTCTCGCGGCCATATTTGTGATCCCAACTGTCAGAGATCAAATCAAAGTAGGAGTGAGGGGCATTCTTCAAAGCGTTGTCCTCTTTGTCCATTTTGCCCGCTTCAATTTCGGAGATTTCTTCTTTGATCGAAATCATGGCATCAATGAATCGATCCAACTCTTCGAGACTTTCACTCTCTGTGGGTTCAATCATCAAAGTTCCCGCAACCGGCCAAGACATGGTCGGAGCATGAAACCCATAGTCCATCAAACGTTTTGCGAAATCATCCACCGTCACGCCGGCAGACTCTTTAAACGGACGAACATCCACAATGCACTCATGGGCCACGCGGCCATTGGTTCCTTTGTACAAGATTTTATAGTGAGGACTCAATTTCGCGGCAATGTAGTTGGCATTTAAAATTGCGGTTTCAGACGCCTTCTTCAATCCGTCCGGACCCATCATGGCAATGTAGGCCCATGAAATGGGAAGAATGCCAGCGCTTCCCCAAGGAGCACTGGTGGTGGATGTAATTCCGGTTTCAGGTCCACAATCTGGTCGCAAAGAGTGAGTCGGTAAGAAAGGACTCAAATGCTTAGCCACCCCAATGGGTCCAACGCCAGGCCCACCGCCTCCGTGTGGAATGCAAAAAGTTTTATGTAAATTTAAATGGCAAACATCGGCCCCAATGTCTCCGGGGCGACACAAACCCACCATGGCATTCATGTTTGCTCCATCCAAGTAAACCTGACCCCCGTGATCATGGATCACTTGGCAAATTTCTTTGATGGCTTCTTCAAACACACCGTGAGTGGAAGGGTAGGTGATCATGAGAGCTGCCAAATCGTCTTTGTGCTTTTCCGCTTTCTCTTTCAAATCGGAAAGTTGAATGTTTCCTTGATCGTCGCAAGAAACCACCACCACTTGGAATCCGGCCATCACTGCACTGGCAGGGTTGGTTCCATGAGCCGAACTTGGAATCAAGCACACCTTGCGGTGGCCCTGACCTTTGCTCTCCAGATATTGCCGAATGCACAGAAGCCCGGCGTACTCTCCTTGAGAGCCCGCATTGGGTTGAACCGAAACCTGATCGAAACCTGTGATCTCGCTGAGCCAACCTTCCAGTTCGTGAATCAACTGCACATAACCTTTGGTTTGCTCTTTGGGAGCGAACGGATGAATCTGTGAAAATTCCGGCCACGTGATGGGAATCATTTCTGTGGTGGCATTCAACTTCATGGTGCAAGAGCCCAATGGAATCATCGAGTGAGTCAAAGACAAATCTTTGGATTGCAATCGGTGGATGTAGCGAAGCATTTCTGTTTCAGAGTGATGAGAGTTGAACACCTTTTCGGTCATAAAATCAGAAGTGCGCTGCCAGCTGGAGTTTTCAATGGGACCCGCGCTGAGGCTTTCAGAGGGAGCGACTCCAGATTTTCCGGTAAGCACATAGACCAAATCTTCCAAGTCTTGGGTTTGACAGGTTTCATCCAGAGAAACTTGAGCAGAGCCCGCTTCAAAAAGACCCAGATTGAGATTTTTTTCCTGTGCGCGTTTTTGAACGGCGTTCAAATCCTTGGTCTCTAAGGAAATTTTCAAAGTATCGAAAAACTCAGAGTTGAGAACTTTTAAACCCGCACTCTCAATTTGTGATTTCAACCACGCTGTCTGTCCATGAACTCGACGGGCAATTTCTTTTAAGCCTTTTGATCCATGGTAAACGCCGTACATTCCGGCCATCACCGCCAACAGCACCTGAGCGGTGCAAATGTTGCTGGTCGCTTTTTCGCGACGGATATGTTGTTCCCGAGTTTGAAGAGCCAAACGAAGCGCCGGTCTTCCTGCGGCATCTTTAGAAACTCCGATGATACGACCAGGGATCAAACGTTTGAATTTGTCATGGGTGGACATAAATGCGGCGTGAGGTCCACCAAAACCGAACGGAACCCCAAATCTTTGAGAAGATCCCACCGCAATGTCGGCATTCATGTCACTGGGAGTTTTCATCAAACACAAAGCCAACAAGTCAGAGCCTAAAATGGTAACGGCTTGGGCCTTTTGCGCTTGAGCAAAAATATCCGTGAAGTCGTGGAGCTGACCGGAAAATCCAGGAGACTGTCCGTAAACGGCGCCGGCAGATTGAAGCTCCTCTGTAGAAAGATCTTTTAAATTTTTAACGGCGATTTCAAGACCCATGGCTTTGCAACGGGTTTGAAGCACCTCAAGGGTTTGAGGGAAAACATCCGTATCCACAAAAATTTGTGTGCGCTTGCCTCTCAAAGAATTCACGGCCAAGGCCACAGCTTCGGCCGCAGCGGTCCCTTCATCCAACAGGGATGCGTTGGCCAACTCCATTCCGGTCAATCCCATAATCATGGTTTGAAAATTCAAAAGAGCTTCCATACGGCCTTGAGAAATTTCCGCCTGATAGGGTGTATAAGCGGTGTACCAACCTGGGTTCTCCAAGATGTTTCGAAGAACCACCGTGGGAGTCAGGGTGCCGTAATATCCGCAACCCACATAGGATCTCGCCACCTGGTTTTGAGACGCCAAGGATTTGGCGCGGCTCAGAAGCTGTTGCTCACTGAGAGCCTTCGGCAAATCCAAAAGCCCATTGTATCGAATGGGCTTCGGCAGGGTTTCCTGAATCAATTGATCCATGTCGGAAACGCCCAAAGCGTTGAGCATGGTTTTTTCATCCTCTAAACGGGGACCATTGTGGCGAGCGAGAAAGTTCATAAATTAGGCCTTCTTTCGAGTGACTTTCTTTTTGGAAGCTTTTTTTGCAGTTTTAGTTGCTGTTTTTTTAGAAACTTTCTTGGAAGTGGCTTTCTTCGCGGTTTGTCTTTTCTTCGCTGCCGATTTTTTTGCAGGTTGGGCTTTTTTGCCAGTCACTCGAGCTTCAAGATCCTGACGGGCCTTCTCAACACGAGTCATTTGCTCCTCGGCCAAGTTCTTCAATTGGTGGATGCGACCTTCAGCGGTTTCCCGGTGTTTTTGAACCTGACGGATCAACTTGTTGAACTCCCGGTCCAATTGGCGTTGGGCGGATCCGACGTTTTTCATCAGCTTGTTGTATCGAGTTTCGAACTCTTTCACTTTCTTTTGAGCGCTGGGGCTGAGGAAATCTTGCAGATCAAATTTAGAGATTTCATCCCGCACTTTTTGAACTTCGGCTTTCAAGACATCGAGGTCAGAAAGACGGTTGATTTCGTTGCGAATTTTCTTCCAATCAGGGTTGAGTTGAATGGGCATTTGAACCTCCTCTTCGTGGTAATCATGGTTTAGAACATTGCCAGCAGGAGTCAAGTCAAGTAGCCTGTGCAGCGCTTTGAATCGTGATGAATTTCTCTCTCAAATTTGGCAGGCCTATCCGACTCTTCCTCAAGAGGCGGGGTGGGTCTTTGGGCGTTGGAGTCAATGGTCCACTTCGGCCTCTCAGTTTGCACCAAATCTTCATTTTGGAGCGCTCTCCTGCGCTTTCGATCAGGTCTCAAAAATCTTAAATTTCCAGGATGCGGTGGCCCTCAAAAAAAACGCCGAGGGTTTGTTTCAAGAAGTGCTTTTGCTTTCGCCCGCATCGGACCTCCAAAAAGACCTTCGAACAGAAATGTATCCCAAATTTTGCCTTTTCCTCAAAGAGGTGCGGTCTTTTTTTGAAGGGCAAGATTTTTTAGAAATGCCCACGCCCACTTTAGTGTCCTGTCCCGGAATGGAAGCCCATCTGGAAGCCTTTGCGGTGGAGACCGACGGGGGCACGAAGCATTTGCCCACCAGTCCGGAAATTTCTTTGAAGAAAAGGCTTTGCGAGGGGAACGATCGGATCTTTGAAATCAAAACCTGTTTTCGAAAGGATCCAAAATCTCCTTTGCACCGGCAAGAGTTCTTTATGTTGGAGTGGTACCGGGCTTTTGAACCCTTAGAGTCTTTGAAAAAGGACCTTCAAAATCTGTTGGCTCATTTGCACTCCAAGGGTTTGTGGATGCCTGCTTTGAATTGGACCCATGAAAGCTTTCAAAGCCTTTTTAAAAAGCATTTGAATTTTGATTTTCGACCAGAGACGGGGACCGCGGAATTAAAGAGTCTTTGCCAGTCTCAGGGCATTTACTTTCACGAGGAAGATGAGTTTGAAGATTTGATTCATCGGATTTTTATGGAGCGGTTTGAACCTCAGCTGAAGGACCTCGTATTTCTGGAAGATTTTCCCCCTCAAATGGCGGTTTTGAGTCGGTTGGGCTCATCGGGATTTGCACAGCGCTTTGAGCTTTATTGGAACCAGTGGGAATTGGCCAATGCCTTTTTTGAGGTGAATGATCCAGAGCTTCAGGAACAGCGGTGGGATCAGGATTTGGCGGAGCGAAAGCGGCTTGGAAAAATCCTGCTTTCAAAAGATATGGAGCTGGTGGAGGCCATGAAAACAAAAGCGATGCCTCCTTCCAGTGGCATCGCTTTGGGTTTGGACCGGCTGTTTATGGCCGGTCTCGGCCTTCAAGACATTTCGGAGATTGGGTTCTAGAAATCCTCGAAGTTGGGATCGTCTGAAGACGGAACAAATGAAGGGTCAATGGAAGAACCTGCAGCTTTTGCCAGCGGTTGAGCCTCAGCCTTTTTGGGAGCAAGATTCGGTGCAGCTTTTGGTCGTTTTTCTAAGGCAATCACATTGTTCTTCTTTGCCGCTGCTTTTTTAGGTGCAGCTTTCTTTGGAGTCTTCACTTCTCCGGAGCCATTGATAAAGTGAACCAAGTCATCCACCGCTTGTCGAAGTTGAGTGGATTCCCGAGCCAATTCTTCTGCTTGAGAAGAGCTGGACTGAGCCACCGTTGAGTTTTGTTGCATGGCTTGATCCAATTGACCGATCGCTTTGTTGATCTCTTGGATTCCTTGGGCCTGTTCTTTGGAGGCGTGGGAAATTTCAGAAATCATGGTTGCAATTAATTTGGCATTTTCAGTGATACGGTCCAAAGCACCCTGACAGCGTTGAGCGGTTTCGTTTCCGACTTCCACTTTTTCTCGTCCGGTTTCAACCAAACGATCCACTTTCTGTTTGGACGTTTCCACAATGTTATTCACTTTTTGAATCGAGCTGGAAAGCATGTCGGTAATTTCTTTGGCTGCAGTTCCACTCATTTGTGCCAAGTTTCCAACTTCCTCGGCAACCACTGCGAATCCTTTTCCGTGCTCGCCGGCTCGTGAAGCTTCCACAGAGGCGTTGAAAGAAAGAAGTTTAGTCTGGAAAACAATGTCGTTGATGATTTTTGTTTTCTCGCCAATTTCAGTGATGATCTTCACAATTTCACTGAATTCTTTGTTGCTGGCTTCCATCTGCTCCACAATTTCATCGTTGGTGGATTTGATTTCGCCAATGGCGGTGATCATCTGACTGACATTCTGAGAGCCTTCTTCGGTGGCTTTCTGGTTGGTGTCCACAGCAGCTTGAGTTTTTCCCGCGGACTCTGCGTTTTGACTGACCATCGCAGAAATTTCTTCGATGGAGGCCATGGTTTCTTGAAGACTTGCAGCCTGCTCCGTTGAGGATTCACTCAACTCAGTGGCAGAAGCTGCACTTTGTTGAGAGGAATCGGAAACTTTGATGCTGGTTTGATTCAAGATGTCGCTGATACCTTGAAGGTTTCGAGCAATGGATCCACCGAACAAGAATGCTGCCAGGGCAATACCACCCACACCAAAAAGAACGATCAATGTTGCGTAAAGGCTCAATTGGTGAAGTCCGGCATAAACTTCTGCATCGTTCAACTCGACAATCATGTACCAGGTGATGTCTTCAATTTGAACGGGACGATAGTACGCAAGGACCTTGATGCCATCATAGGTTTTTCCTTCATAAAAGCCTTCTTCGCCTTTTTGGACTCGCCTCACGGGTTCAAAGTCAAAATCCAGCTTGCTACCTTTTTTAAATGAGGCCGCAACGGTGTGAGTTTTGGCATTTCGATAGGTGTCCGCGCGCAGTCTTAGGTCTGCACCCAAAATAAGAGTGTCACCCTTTTCTCCCAGTCCCTCTCGGGAATGGGCCAGCTCACTGATTTTCGCAATGGGAAGTTGAATGATCAAAGCCCCTTGATATTTTCCATCTGCAAATAGAGGAGTGGAAATAAACGAGGCTGCCGCTTCATAAGAAGGCGTGTAGTTGTCGAAATCTTCGATGTGAATTTTTCCCGCTTCCATGGTTTTGGTTTTCTCGAAAGCTTTTGCCAAACCAGATCCGGCCCAAGGTCCCTTGGTGAGCGAAGTTGCAAAGTCGGTTTCTTTAAAAACCGTGTAAACCACGCGGCCTTCGGTGTTCACCAAAAAAAGATCATAAAGTCCATGGTGCTCCAAATATTTGTGAAAAGTGGGATGGAATTTTTTATGACTTTCCCCATAAGGGCTTTGGCGAACCGGAGCGTTCATCTTGTCTTTTTCACCCAAAGGGTTGGGATTGTTTGCGATAAAGTCGTACTGTGCAGCCATGGCTGGAAGGTCCAGTTTGGAAATGAGGTTTTTTGCATCAATGGCTTCCTCATTTTGCTCTTTGTAGACCCGACCAAATTGTTCGGAGTAGTACTTGTTCAATTCTTTTTGGTAAGTCAAATACCAACTGTTCTCGGTGGGATTTCCAGAGATCTCCATATTGAAGGGCTCGGAAAACTCCTTTAATGCTTCCAGTGTCAGGGGATTTTGACTCAAGTCGATGAGTGAGTTTGTTTCTGTGTTGAAGTAGCTTTCAATCACACTTTGCTTGTGTTCCGCGACAGCCTGTGCACGACCATGAGCTTGTTCGGCAATTTCCTTCGCAGCGTTAAAATAGGAAATGGCGTTACTCAAGAGTAAAGGTGTGGTTCCCACAAAAATAAATGTGACGAGCAACTTGGTTCGGATACTTAGTTTTTGAAACATAGGGTGTCCTCTTGAAGCCTTTCTTTGATGAATCAAAGGGTTCATTTTTTGAGTTCTCTCAAGTTTAAATATCGGAGACATCTCCCCAAATATTGAGAACTTAGAAAAATTTGAGATAGATCAAAAATACTTTCGGCCTTTGACTTTTGGAGGGGGACCTTATGTCCAGAAACCGTCGAGCGAGCTATGAAAGTTGTTTCACATGGATTCTGATGCACCCTAACATTTTTGTAACAACACTGTTTCTTCCAGGAAGGGATCATTATGAGGCACATGAATGGCGCTGTTACTGTTGGGACTTTTTTAATTTCTATGTTGGGCGTAAGCTTGGCGCACGCAGGGCCTTTTAAAAAAGGTCCTTCCTGTGGGGATGCTCGCGTGGTTTCTGGAGATACCTGCTCCAATGTAAAGGTGGAATTCCAATTCTCTGGATGTGAACACAAATCTTCTCCGGAAATGGCTAAGAAGATCATCTGCGAAGGCAACGAGATCAAGGCTCGGTATCAAACCGAGAACTATCGCTTTCAAGCCCGATTTAAAAAGTCAGATGACGGTTGGGGTGGAGTGAGCTGGGCCCCTGTGGGTTCTGTGGAGCAATACATTAAGTCAGAGCCTAAGCCTTCAAAACATGCAAAAGCAGACAAGCCCAAAGAGCAGGCTGTGGCTTTCGAAAAAACAGAGCGTGCTCCTTCAGCGGCCTACGATTTGAAGGCCTTGGAACAGGCCCGAGTGAGTTTTAGCGGCTTTGCAGACATTCGCTATTCAAATTACACTGTCAAGGACAACACGTCATTGCGCGGTCAGGATGAGTCTGGGTTCTTGATGGCAGATGGTGCGGCGTATGGAAGCTACAAAGGGGACAAGTTGTCTATTTATGGAGATCTTCCCTTTCGTCGAAGTCACACCAGCAATGTGTCTTCGGATGCGGCCATTGAATTGGGAAAAGACAAAGCTCAGTTTTACATGAGCTATGATTTTCACGAAAATTTCTCGGCTCAGTTGGGTCAGTTCGACACCATTTATGGAGTTGAGTTGAACGATTCCAAAGATCGACTGTTTGGAACTGCGGGACAGGTTTACTCGAATACATTGCCGGTGGTTCATACCGGTCTGTTGCTCGATTTTCATATGGATGGAGCTTATGCAAAAGCTTTGATTGCGAATCCCAGCGATCGTGGAAGCTATGGAGCCGCGGGAACCAACAAAGACAACAACACCGAATACGGTTTGGCCTTGGGTTACAGCAACGACATGATCCGTGGTCAGGTGGGGTATTTGTCTCGACCTTGGTTGGACATTGATGGAACTTCCATGAGCAACCGAAGTCTGTTGGACTTTATTTTGGGAGCGACCTTCGGTCATTTCTCCATCGATTTGGAATACAACATGGTGAATGTGCCTAACAAAAATACTTTAACCACTTCGACCACAGACAGTGAAGACGCAGGAAAAGGACTTTTGGCTTTGGCCTCTTACGAGGTGACCGATGAGATCGGCGTGGCCTTGCGCTATGAGAATTTGAAGGATGATCCGGCAGCGGGAAGCATTGACGAGACCAACTCTTATGGTCTTGGCTTGCACTACACGATGGATAAAAATCTTCAACTTCATGCCGAGTACATTGCCTCTGAATTCACTCCCACCGGAACAAACCCCACCAAGTGGAAGTCGAATTTGTTTGAAGCTGGCGTGATTTTAAGCTTCTAGTTTTTAGAATTTAGGCATTGGATTGATTGTTCGTGAAATGGGGGTTTTTACCCCCATTTTTTTTTAACGTGTAGCTTTGTTATTGTTTTTTGGATTTGCTGAGGAAGGATTTTTCGCTTCACAAGTAAGAGCCGCAGATTCAAGCAGTCGAGCAATGGCTTCTTCTGGAGCCATGACTTCAGAGGGTTCGTTGTAGGTCATAACAATTCCGTCCAAATTTGAAACCGCATTGAGACCATTCTTCTTAGCGGTATCATTGAATACGGGTTTGTCTCTGATATCATCCCGGAAATTCACATCAATCCACCATTTCCCTTTCGATAAGTCTTTCAAAAAATCTTCCTTCATACGATTTTCGGGGAAGATGGTATAGTTTGGCATTCTGGTGAGCCGAGAATAGGGCCCATTCTTAAAATCCGAGACCACCTGCCAAACGTAAATATTGTTGTCTATGACAGAAAATTCTATGCCTGAATAAAAAGGAATCCCTCGCCCATTTGCCTTTTGAGCCAGCTCTTTGAGGGAAATATTGAGACTTTCTTTCTTGGGATCCTTTAGATTTGCAGCGGTTCTCATATTCTTTGTAAAGTTTTGTGTTTTAAGCCCAACAGTCTTACTTTTGCGGTCTTTTTCTGTAGGTTTTAATTTTTCTGTGATGTGCTTTCTTAGAGAGAGGGCTTTGTCTTCCTTTGAATTTCCACTGCAATTGAGGATGTCAGAAATAGACATTTCTGTCGAAAACACTTGGCCTGAAAATAAGAGGGCAAATGACAAAATAAAAATGTGCTTCATAATAAAGACCTTCTTAGTGGCCTTATCGGAAATTTGAGAAGGAGTCTTGATTTTGTGGGGGAGGGTCTTTTGTTGGACCTAGGTCCGTGATTTTTAATATTGATCGGGAAGACGTGGAAATTATTTACTCATCTCATCTCATCTCATCTCTTCTCATCTCATCTCATCTCATCTCATCTCATCGCATCCCATCGCATCCCATCGCATCGCATC
>DKGG01000031.1:28325-39005 GCA_002453155.1 Bdellovibrionaceae bacterium UBA6776 | reverse complement strand
CCAGAATCCAGAAACCAGAAACCAGAAAAAATCTGTCACGACCCAAGGGAAGGCAAGCAGAACCTTCAAAAGACTTAAATCATCTTTCGAAGATTCGAAGAGAATAAAGGTCAAAACCTTAAAATGTGCCGAAAATGGGCACACTGTCAGAATCATTACAGGCGAAATTTTAAAAAAAATCTTTTACACTGCTGCAGATCGCCCTCACAAAAAGTGAGATCCCTGTAAACGCTCGAGTCTGGACTGCACATGATGAACTGGAAATTTCAAAATCTAATCCTCGGATGGACTCTCAGTACAGTGCTTTTCACCTCACAACTTTATGCAGAATCCTGCAAAGACAATTGCCCCAGTCCTCCAGCAAACTGCGAAAACCTGCTCCAAAAACCACGAAACTTTAACTTGGGCGCTCCCAGAAAACTGGACCGCTTCCTAGAACTCCAATTTCAAATTCTAACAAACCCTCTTTCTCAAACGACCCTCAACTTCAAAGCTGCGACCTTTGAGGCCGTCCTTGAACGCATCAAAGAAGATGGAGCAAACTTCAAGATCTAAAAAGATGAAAACGGCCACGCGCTCCTCCTTTTTCTTTCGGAGGGGAACTCATATTTCAACCGTTTGGCAGCCCTGGTGGAAGCACTCTATCACACAAAAATTGGTTTTATGCCCTCAGATGTGACGGCGTTTTTTCACCCGGATTTGGAATTGTCTGACGGATCCAGCATGCGATTTCTTTCTCTTTCTGCAAAAGACCTTCTTCTAAACCCTCGCCCCCATTGGACCAAAATCTCTTTGCATGAGCTTCGCCACGCTAAATTTGAGCACGTCGACACCCTCTCCCCCCTGCGGTTCAAATGGTTCCCTCATAATGAGGACCTTAAGGATTTGGAATTCACAAAATTGTACAAGGACTATTTTTCCTCTGAAGAGTTGAGAACCTACCATTCCGACACCAAAAAATTAATTCGACGACTTCAAGGACAAATTCAGAACTTTGAACCTGACAATAAAGAATTTCAAGAAACCTTTAAAGATTTTCTTCACCGACTTCAAATTCTCAATGAATTCATATTGAGAAATAAAAAGCACATCAACGACATCATTAAGTTCAATAAATTCGAAATGAAAGAAGATCACATTCGATTCCATGGAAAAGACGTCTATGCGGTTGTCTTACACAAGAACTTGTCCCTGGCGACCCTCCAATTGGAAGTTCTTATTGAGATTTTGGACGTTCTCGAGGTCCAAGTTCAAAACTGCGCCCGCATTTATCAGAACCAAATGAGCGGACAAGACCTTTACCTTGAAGAATGGAAGGCTTTGCTCAGCCAACTTCAAACCCAACTGAACCCACAAATCTTTAAAATCGGCGATCAACGGATTCAGAACACCAAGTTCATCAAACAGTGACAAGTTTTGTCCCTGCGCCGAAAAATTTTCCTCCCAAAATCCGCCAGGTCCAATCCAACCCTCTATAAGATCGGCATCCCACTTGCGATATGGAAAGGTTGGAAAGGAACCTGCTCATGTTGAAACAGTTAAAGACCACATTCGAATCTCATCCCGTTGTCAAAGCAGGCCTTGCGGCCCTCATGGGCCTGAGTCTGTCCTTAAACCTTTCCCTCCCCCAACCTGCCCAAGCCCTTAAAATGGACCACAAAACCCATGACGAGCTGATTGGACGCCTAGAAAGCACTCTTGAGACCATGTCCAAATCCGCCAAAGAACGTCCCGCAGTGATACACCGTTTGGCAGGCCTGTACTCAGACCGCGCACGACTAAAAAGCATGGAAGAAGTGGAGCGCAACTGCAACAATTGCCTTCAAGCCAAAGAAGACCGCCAAAAAGCCATTTCTTATTTTAAAAATTCTCTCAACTCTCAGCCCAAAGACAAACAGGGCGAAGTCCTGGTTCAAATCGCTCACTTGGAAGGCTTGAACGACCGCTCTCGAACCTCTTTAAAGATCTATCAAACTTTGATCAAAGAAGGGCGCAAAGTTCACTCCTCGAGAGTGCTTGCCTTGGCTCACCTCAACATTGCTGAAGACCATTTCCGAAAGGCCAACTTTAAATCCGCATTAAGGTCCTACAAACAGGCCGAGCGCTATGATCTTCCGGACAAAGCCCTGCCCACTTACAGATCTGCATGGTGCTACCTGAACCTTGGAAACGAAAAGAAAGCCATTCAAATTCTTGTAGGCCTCTTAAAAAATCCTGAACTTGTGAAAGATGGAACTTTTCACGAAGATGTTTCCAGTGATTTGGCCTCTTTATACCCCCGAGTCTTCTTAGGTCACAAACAGATTCAAGAAATGCTAAGCCTCAGCCCCGAAAACAAAAGAAAAGACAATTTAAAAATCATGGCCGAAGAAGCCGAGCGCCTGGGTAAAAGTGGATCTGCCATTTTGGTTTGGGAAGCCTACGCCAAAGAACCGGGATTCACCCCTGTGGAACAGATCGACACTCAGATTCGCATTGCTCAGCTTCAGTTCAATCGCGGAAAAACAAGCTCCGCCCAAAAAGATTTCAAGCAAGCTCTTAGCCTTTGGAAACAGTTGGGATGTAAAGACGAACAGGCCTGCACAGAAATTCAAAGCCGTTATAAAAAGTTTGTGACGTCTTGGAACCAATTGAAAAAATCAAACCCCGACAAAAACCTTCTTCAAGCCTACAAAGACTACATTGAGGTCTTCAACAACGACCTGGAAATGACCCACTGGGGAGCTCTTGTCGCCAGAGATCTTAAAGACTACAAAAACGGCGTTCAACTTTTCCGCAAAGCCTCCGTTCTGGCAAAATCTCAAAACAACGCTAAGCTTTTCGAAGGATCCCTGCTGGGAGAAATCGAGTTGGCTGAGAAATCAAAAAATAAAAGCCTGATCGAATCCGCTTACACCAATTACATTTCTCAAAATCCATCCGGAAACAAAGTTTGGGAAATTCGATTCGCTCGAGCCGTCTTATGGGCTGATCAAAAGAAATCTCAAGAGGCCTTCTCTGAATTTCATGGGATCGTCACTTCCTCAGACTCTAAATCCAACGCCTACAAAGAAAAATCTGCGGATCTTGCTTTGGATCAATTGGCAGCTCAAAAAGATCACTCGGCCCTTCAAGTGCGTTCTCTGGAATACGCTCAACATGTTCCCAAAAGACGATCTGCATACACCGAAGTGGCAAGAAAAGCCGTTCTTAACCAAGTTCCTGTCCTTGCCAAAAGTTCGCCTGCAAAAGCCCTTAAAAAGCTCAAAGAATTCCCCACAGCTGGTGCCACCAAGGCCGACTTGATCAAACTTTACAAAAACGAAATCGTCTTGGCTCAAGATCTTCAAGACATCGATCAGATTGAAAAAGCCGCAAAGGATCTTTACAGCCTCAAAGGACTCTCGGAAGCCGACAACAACTATGCCCGCTCTGTCCTTGCTTGGACCTCCGAATTGAAACTGGATTTCAAATCTGCCTACCACTACCAAAAAGCATTGATGAACAAAAGATCTCGAGCCGAAGATCATCTGAAACTGGCCGTGCTCGCCGAAATCTCAGGACTCAACTCTTACCGCCTTTACACCAATTACTTGAAAAAAGAGAGAAACCGAAAGCAACGAGCCATCATCCAAGCCAACTTGGTTAAAAAATCCTCTCGTCCATGGAAAGAACTGAAAAAACATTTGAAAGATCTAAAGCGCTCTCCAGATCTTTTGGCTGAAGCCGCCCTTTACGCCTACGCCAAACGCCCCAATGCCAAAGAGACTCGCAAACTTTTAAAAACAACGCGCATTGCTAGGTATCCCGAAGGTCAAACTCTTGCGCGCCAGTTTGAATTGAACGACTTGGCCCTTTTCGACCGTAAAATTTCAAAACACCGTCTAAACTCCCGCAACGACCGTCTTCTGCAAACTTCCATTCAAAAGCGCTTGAAACTTTTGGATGAGGCCGACCGCAAAGTGAAAAAATCCATTCGTTCCAAAGACTGGAGCTTAAAAGTCATCTCTTTGGCCATCGCTGCCCGAGAAAATGAACGCCTTCAAAAAGATTTGCTTTCTCTTCCCGCTCCACGCGGACTCAATGCTGCTCAAAAAAGCGAATACAAAAATCTTCTGTTCCAACGTTCTGAAACCTTCCGTCAAAAGGCAGCAAACATCTCGGGCGATATCAACAATCTTTTCGACCAAGAGAAAATCCTCAGCGGCATGGAACAGGTTCTTCAAAGCTCGGACCCTCGAGTTCGAAAAATTCTCGAAAACGAACTGAATATTGCTGAAGGTTTGGTTCGAGGAAGTGCCAAAAAACGTCTCTCTCAAATGTTAAATTTACCCAACTCGCGCCCCTCACAAAAGCAAGTGGCTTCGGCCCGTCAAGATGTTCGACAGGACCCCTTCAACGTTCAAAAGGTCTCTCAGCTGCAACAGCTTGAAAAACAGCGTGGAGAAGAAACTATGGCCGGCTATTTAGAGGCCAGAAAGCATGAAATTCAAAAAGGAACCACTCTATGAAAACGCTCAAAACTCTTGGCCTTGCCTTTGCACCCTTATTGATCGTGATTTCGACTTCGGCCGTGGCCAAAAAGGTCCAACGAGGTCGAGCCAAGGTGGGTGTCAACTTACAAACTGACATCAAGTTCAACGCATCCACTTTGTACGGACAGTACCAAACTCCCGCCGAGGCCATGGCCAAAGTGGAAGATGAAAAGAGTTTGGACGATTTGTTAATTCCAAGAACGCATTTCAAAGACCGCATGGCCTTTGAAACTCAAGGAAACAGGTAAGAGGAATTATGAAAGAACTGAATGGTCAATTTGTACTGGAGAATGCCGACGGGAAAGTGGTTCGCACTTTTCATTGGCAAGCCACTCAGGGTTTTCTGATCCACCGTTTGGACACCAAACGCATTGAGATCGTTTCGGATCTCCAAGACCTGAAAGACCAAAACATCCCCTATGATTTGATCCGCAAAGTTTCAGCAAATGGCCTTCAAAAAACCAAAGTCAATTTGCCAAACGGTGCTAAAGTTTGCTTCCTTCAAGACGCTCAAGACACAGTCAGCCTGGTTCAAATCCCTGAAGACTCTGAAGAAGAAGAAAAGAAGATCTATAAAGTCACTGCACTCACTCAAATTGGAGTGATGCTTTTTATCTTCCTGGTTGCCGTTTTGATTGAACCTTTTCTTTTGCCAGAAAAAGAAGAAGTGATCGTCAACATCCCACCAAATTTGGTTCGCCCCCAAGAAACTCCAAAAACTGTAAAGATGGCGAACAAACCGGTTCAACGAAAGAAATATGCGAAGAAGAAAGTGGTCAGCCCTGTGAAGAAAGCCACTCGAAAGACCCTCACTGCTAAAAACAGAACCGCCAAGCGAAGAGCCAACGCCCCCGCCCGAACTAAAAAAGTTCAGGTCAGCAAAGTGGGAGCCCTCGGAGCCTTGGGCGGTATGAAATCTGGATCTCGCAACTCTTCAGGATTTAATGTGTCTGCGAAAAACGATTCCTCTGGATCCTCTTGGACTCAGTCCGGAGCCGGAGGACGCGGAGGCATGGAGCGTGCCCTTCGAGGCAAAGGCTTAGTTTCTGGAACTCCTGGCAACGGCGGCAAAGTCGTTGGTGGCGGTGGCTACGGAACTCAATCGGGTCAAGGTGGCGGACGTCCTGGCTATGGACATGTGGGCGCCGGTGGAGTGGCAGCCTCTTACTTTCAACCCCTAGAAGAAGAAGCTGTGATTGAAGGCGGTTTGGACCGCGATCAAATTCAAGCGGTCATCAACAAACACCGCGGTGAAATCATCTACTGTTACGAAAAAGGACTTCAAAAATCTCCCCGCCTTAAAGGTCGCGTTGGAGTGGACTTTACCATCTCTCGTTCTGGCCGTGTCTCTCGCTCCCAAGTGGAGTCCAGCTCACTCAGATCATCCAGTGTTGAATCTTGTATCTTGAATCGCCTCAACGGATGGAGATTTCCCAAGCCTGTTGGTGGCGTCAACGTGAAAGTTTCTTACCCCTTTGTATTGAACCGTGTGGGACAAGGATAAATCAGGAGGATTTATGTATAAAACCATCTCAAAACTGATCATTGTAAGCTTAGCGATTTCTACCCTCGCGGCTTGCCAAGGAAAAAATCCTTTGGACCGATCCAATGATCCCACCAAAGACTACGGCAACCTCAGCCAAAGCGAAGACACCTACCGTCAGCTTGAAAATCCCGAACTTCAAAAGTTCAAGGCGGAACAAGCTCCAAAGATGGCTTCATTAAAGCAAGAAATTCAAGATCTGAAAGATCAATTGAAAGTAGAAAAGACCTTAAATCAAAACAAGCAATCCGCTTGTGGCCGAGTTCACGACATTGTCATTCAAGATTCAGACACTCAAATCATGGACTTTGCTGAAAACCAAGAAAAGACCTATGTGATCAAAGTTCGCTCTTACATGACGGACAATTTCGAATTGCTCCTCAATAAAGCTCCTGAAAGTTCCGTTCAATTGACCCAAGGTTCTGACAAATACACTTGGAATCTCACCTGGAAGCCCTCCACGGCATTGATTCACAAGAAAGAACAGGTCTTCAAAGGCTTTGTCACTCTGGCTTTTGTTCCGAAAGGAAGCGTGGATCAAAACTGTTTGAATGGAGATTTCAAACAAAGCTTTAGCTTGATTGTCTCCGCGGATTCTGCCCAGTCCACACTTTCTGTTGCCTCTCTTCCAAAAGCCAACATTGCTTCTCACCAGAAAAAATTTCTTGCTCAGTTGGTGGTGAAAGATCCTTCTGCAACCCTTGAACAACCGCCGAGAATGATTGTTCCTGAAATGGACCAAAGTGGAAAAATTAAAGATCTTTCTTACACTTGCTCTTCGGCCAAAGCCAGCAACGACCACAATTGGACTTTTGATTGCGTGGTCAGTCTTGGTGCTTTGAGCGAAGAAATCGACAAAGCAAAAAACGGCGATGTTCTCGAAGCTCGCGTACAGTTCCAAGCCATTTCCCAAAAATCTGGATCCATGACCCTACCCGCAATTGAATTGGTAAAAGTGGTTGTGGATGAAGCCAGCAAAGTTCAACCCGCAGTTCCTGCGGAATCGACCCCCGAAGTGGAAACCCCTGCGAAGGAGAAAGCACAATGAAATCATTGATCCTCAGTTTAATGCTGATGACTCTGGCCTCTCAATCATGGGCCGGATCACTGAGTGACGATGTCAACTCCCTTGGTGGCAACAAGGCCTTGATGAAAAAGGTCAAAGCCATTGATCCCAACAACAGGGTGCGTGTGGTTCAAAACCGCAGTGTGGATCGAAGACTTCGCTTAGAAATGGACTTTAACTACGGTGCTTACAACGGCGGAGATCCCTACCTCAAATCCGATTCCATCGGTGGACAGTTGGAATTTCACATCAACCCTAGCATTTCTATTGGCGCTCGTTACGCCAGCATGTCCAATGAACTTTCCGCCGAAGGAAAGCGCGTTTTTGACCAGGCTTCAAGCCTTCGTGCTCAAGGAATCAACACGGGATCCGTAGAAGTGGATCCCGCCGAAGAAACCATCTTAGGAACATTGAGCTACTACCCGCTTTACGGAAAACTCAACTTTTTCAACCGCTCTATCGCTCAATTTGATTTTTATGTGATTGGCGGAGCTGGAACCACAAAACTCAAATCTGGAAGCTCACCCACATACACTGCCGGTGGTGGACTTGGAGTTTGGATGTCTCAACACATTTCTGGCCGCTTGGAAGCAAGATGGCAGGGACACCAAGACCAGGTCGGTGGAACAGATCGTGACATCAATCAATCTGTACTGACTGCAAGCTTTGGATTTCTTCTTTAATTCTCGAGGAAGGCTGTTATGAAATTTTTCAAACCAAAATCTTTTAAAATATGGGCTCTGAACCTGGTCATTTCCATGATCACCATGCCTGCTGCTCAAGGTTTGAATCTGGAAGACGCCCTTCCACAAAGCACCGCGGCGCAAAAAGAATTTGCTCAGTTGGTGAAAGATCAAAAGTTTACCGAAGCCTTGATGGCTTGGGGTCCGACCCACTCTCGATCGGATTATGCCAAATCTCACACCGGAATCGCAGTTCAAGCCTACTTGCTTGCGAAGTCAGGACTTCCTTTGCTGGGCAGTCACTGGATTGTGGCAGACACCAATTTAAATAAAATCTCAAAGAAAATTCGACCTTTAATTGTAAATTTGATTCAACAAAATGCGGGCTTTCTCACGGAAGAGGAGGCTCACAAATCTTGGAAAAACTTTTTGATGGAGCAAAACTCCATTCAAATTCAATCCCGCAAAGACATCAACCGCTGGGCGCGTACGCTTGCTAAAACTCCCAAGTCCGACATCAAGCGCAGAGCTGAGATCTACTGGGCTTTAAGCGTGGGGGCTTCAAAAATCAATGACCTTCGCCTTGCCGAAATTTACATCCGGGATCTCAAGGGATTGGATCAAAAGTACATCGCCCCGGACAAAGTGGAAATGCAATATGCAAGGGTTCTGTTTCAAAAGAACAAACTTAACGAAGCCATTGACTCCTATTCTTTGATCTCCAAACAGTCTGAATTCTGGTTGGAAGCCATTGAAGAAAGAGCTTGGGCCTACTTGAAACTTGGAAACTACGACAAAGCCCGAAGCGATGTGACCACGCTGATGGCCCCTACCTTTAAAGATTACGCCACAGCAGAAGTCTTTGTTCTTGCAGCGATCACCAACTTGAGAATTTGTGATTACCCTCAAATTTTAAAAGACAACAAACGCTTCAAAGAAACCCACAGCGAACGCATTCAAGAAATTGAATTGCTTGCAGAAAAAGGATCTAATTCGAAAATTGGAGAAATCTTAGAGAAAATGGATCAGACCGGAGCCGACCTTTCAGCCGCTGCGGGAAAACTCAAATATCTTCCACGCCTGGCTCTTAGATCTTCAAAATTTAGTTTTGCTGTCAACCAAAGAGCCCAGTTGGTTCGAGAACTTCAAACAGCCAAAGATCTTTCTGAGCGTTTGAATACTTTGGGCGGCAATGCCAATTTGGCCAAACTTCAAGACTGGGCCAAATGGCAAAGTCAAAAAGACCGCACCCAATCTTTGCGTGAACTCAAGTCCTTAGCTAAAGCTGAAATCAAAGACTACCGCATCAACATCAATAAATTGAAATTGGCCGAAGTGGAAGTGATCCATCACATGAACATCGATGATTCTCTTAAAGGCCGACGCGGAGACCTTGGTGATGTGTCCTACGGAAAAGACAAGTTGATCTTTCCTTACGATGATGAAGTTTGGATTGATGAGTTGGACAACTACCAAGCTCAAGTCAAGGACTGCCCTACGAAAAAAGGAGCCTCTTTATGAGATCCCAAATGAAATCCCCCGTAAAATTTCTTATCGCCTTTACCGGCGCCCTTCTTTTTCTCTCGGGCTGTGCAGACACCGTCAGCACCACAAAATGGGAAAGTCCCAAATATCAAACAATACCCGACATCGAGATTACTTCTGCTCCTGATACGCCGGCAAAAAAGCTCGAGCGCATCGTTGAGAATGGTCGGGGTGAAAGCAACAAATATGACCCTAGAGTGGACATCTTATTTGTTATCGACAACTCGGCTTCCATGGAAGTTCACCAAGCGAATCTTCGCCGCAACATTAAGAAGTTCGTCGATGCCATTGCAAAAACAAAAATCATCGACTTCCACATTGGCGTGACCACCGTTTTTGACTCCAGTCGCTATGGCTCGGAAGTGAAAAAAACCTGCGGAGGCAAACAAAACTATTTGGAAAACGGAGAACTTTCTCCGCTAAAAGGTGTGGGCCCCTCCGAAAATGGAATTCATTTTGTCACACGAAGAGAGGGATATGCCGACGTCCTTGAAAAGACTTTGAATGTGGGGATTGCCGACTTTCACAATGCCAGCTCTGGTGGAAGCGCTTGCTCTACCGGGCCTGAAGTGGAAGAAGTTTTTTCGCCCATCTTAGAAAGTTTCAATGAAGCCAATCAAAATGTACGAAACAAAGACTTTTGGAGAAAAGGTTCCTTGAAAGTGGTCATGATTGTGACCGACGCCGAAGACTCCACCAAGGACATGACTCCTCAATTGGTGTACGAAGAACTTTACCGCTTGTCTGAAAGCACCCCTGAAAATCAGAAGTTTCACATTTATGCCGTGGCTCCACCGGTGGGTGCACCTGTGAAAAACATTGGTGGCCGAGGCGGTTACGTGAACGGAAATTCCAAATGCCGCTTGGATTTTGGCTTTGAAAAGCTTCAAGCCAATGGCTCGAAAGCTTGGCCTACGACGGTTCCCTATCATAACATTAAAAGTCTTGTGGACATGGCTGGAGGAGATCTTCTCTCGATCTGTGACAGCAACTATGGAGCAAAATTGGCAGCCGTGGGTGAAAAAATCCGTGTTGCCACACTCAAAGAAATCGTTTTTGAATTGAAAGCACTTCCGGACGTGACCGAAGGCCGTGGAATTCGCGTGTGGTTTCATCGTGGAGAAAATACCAGCGTGGCCCTTGAGCAAGGAAAAGATTGGGACTACAACGCCCAAGACAACCTTGTGGTGGTTCAGGGAATTCAATTGGACTGGGACAAATATCCGGACGCTTACATCTCTGTGGATTATTTTAAATTCGACCCTTACGATCCCAATAACAGCCTTCAATAAGAAGCTTTATTTAAAGCGCTAAAAAGTACCTGCTTCC
>DKGG01000031.1:0-27951 GCA_002453155.1 Bdellovibrionaceae bacterium UBA6776 | reverse complement strand
GGAAGCAGGTACTTTTTAGCGCTTAGGCGATTTTGCGGATCTGTTCGAGCTTTTCTCTGAGGATGCGATTCTCGTCTTTCAACGACTTGTTTTCTTTGGTCAAAGCCTGAGCCATGCGCTGAAGTTGAAGAACTTCCGCCGATCCCGAAGCTGCAGTGTTTTGCACCTGATGAATGGCCTCTTGAACCTTTTCAGCAGTTTGATGCCCCTGTGAAGAGGGTGCCGATTTGGAAGAAGATCCGCCCCCAAAAGCCCCCGGAGATTGCTTCTCGAGCTTGTCTTCAAAATCCTCAGGGATCATCATGCTTTCATCAATCTTTTCCACACGAATTTGACCGTCTGAGATCATCTTTCGAGTGATTTCTAAAAGCTTTAAAATCGTGCCATTAAATTCTTCCGGGCTGGATTTCATCGCACCCATTTCGTCCTGAATTTTTCGCCTTTCAGAGTGAGACATGTATTGAAGAATGCGCTCTTGCTTTTCGGCATCGAAACCCTGAAGGGCACAGGCCATATTGCGAAGAGGCAGGTTTTTAAAAACCTCTGTGACCACATTGTCCGGCCAGGTAAAGATGCGATCCATGGTGAGCACGCGCTGCTCGATGGCATTCGCCCAGCTTTCGCTTTCAGAACGAACAATCTCTAGAAATTTTTCTTTCTTTGCTGCTGTGGAAGTCTCTATGAGAGACAACAACTGCACAAAGCCACCAGGTCTTTTATATCGGGATATCATGCTCATGGGGAACTCTTCGGAAGAATCCCCCACGAATTTTATGAAAATTTAAGGAAGTTCAGGCTTCTCAATGTGAGGAATTTCCCCTGTGAGCGACTTCAAGAAAGCCACCAATTGAGCCACTTCTTTGGCCGTCAGTTTTTGATTCAACTGAGATAAGGCCATGACGCGAACCGCCTCATCCAAAGTCTTAACTTTTCCATTGTGAAAGTAGGGAGAAGTCAAAGCCACATTTCTCAAAGTGGGAACTCGCCACATGTTTTTATCCGCAGGATCTTTGGTCACTTCATAGCGACCCAAATCCTTGGAAAACTTGTATTTGCGATCGTACTTGTTGGGAAAGGTGGGAAATTTTTGAAAAAACCCTGTTCCTTCCGGAAGTTCTGGACCCGCAAAGTGAGTGCCCGAGTGACAAGCCACACAGCCTTTTGCATTGAAAAGTTGCAGACCCTTCTGCTGCATGTCAGTTAAAGCGGTCTGGTCCCCGGCTTTAAACTTGTCGTAAGGGCTGTTCAAAGTCACCAGAGTCTTTTCAAAACTTGCAATGGCTTCTGCGATATTTTCAATATTGATGGCATCTTCAGAACCAAAGGCCTCTTTAAAATACGGTCGATAGCCTTCCACGGCTTGAATGTTTTGAACGGCCACATCATGACTGTCCATACCCATTTCGATGGGATTGGTGATCGGTCCTTTTGCCTGCTCTTTCAAATTCGGCGCCCGACCATCCCAAAATTGAACGCTCAAGAACTTTGCATTCCAAACCGTCGGCGCATTTCGTCCGCCCTTTTGTTTTCCAATTCCAAGTGAAGTGGGAAGTCCATCCACTCCCGCTCCACCATTTGCCACGTTGTGGCAGGTGTTGCATGAGATGGTATTGTCCTTGGACAAACGGGTGTCAAAATAAAGCATTTGTCCCAAGCGAATTTTCGCTGCTTCACTCTCTCCAAGCTCTCCATTTTTTGAAGAGTTGGTACAGCCCGCAGACCAAAATCCAACAGACGCTGTCATTAACACCAAAGCAAACCACCGAACGGCCCCTTTGTTGACTTGCAAAAGACGCATATATTTTCCCCCTGTCCCTGTGGACATATGATGAACTGGTTATTGACTCTTTATTGTTCTTTCGAAGACTTAAAAACTATTTTTTTACAGTTCCAATATAAAGACTGAAGGCGCCCCATGCAAGACCCTCAAGGATTTTGGAACCTGGTTTTTGAAGAAATCACCACATCTTTTAAACACCTTCGGTCAGATCTGTTCTTAAGACTTTGATAGCTTGAGGAAGTCAGCAAATGAATAAAAATGAAAGGAGCACAAAATGTTAGCATGGACAGTTACTTTTCTGATTATCGCATTGATTGCCGGAGTCTTTGGTTTCACAGGAATCGCGGCCGCCTCTGCGTCAGTTGCAAAGATTCTGTTTGGCATTTTTCTCGTTCTGTTTCTCGTGTCTTTGGTCATGGGATTGGCAAGACGAGGAGATCAAGCCATCAGTGGCAAACTGTAAATTTTAGTTTTTAACCCACTTACAACGAAAGGAATATAAAATGAATTCAGATGTACTTAAAGGAAAATGGGAAAATATGAAGGGTGAGGTAAAGTCTCAATGGGGCAAATTGACAGATGACGATTTGACCCGTGTGGAAGGCGATCTCCAAAAACTTCGCGGTAAAATTCAAGAGAGATACGGCTACACAAAAGATCAAGCCGATCGCGAAGTTTCCAGCTTTATGAAAAAACACAGCTAGATCTGTGTCTTCATAGCAAAAAAAAGAAAGGCCCAATTTGGGCCTTTCTTTTTTTTGAATCTCACATGAAAACGAGAGAATTTATTCGACATCCGCCTGTTCAATCACGCCGTTTTCTTCCAGAGTTTTCATCACTTCTTCCACAGGACGAGGGAAGACGATGCAGTAAACAAACTTGCCGGCATTTTCATTGATATGAGCGTCAGTGACTTTGTGGCAAATGGCGATGTTTGAGACATTGTACGCTTCATAAAGAATGTCTCCAAAGACTTTACCCATAATCACAGCTTTTCCAATTCCGCGATGCAAGTAGTCCATGGATTTGATGCGATCTGCTTCTCTTAAATTTGAAGCCAAAGTTTTTAAAGGGGTTTTTTTCACTTCGACGTCTTGTTGCCCATTGAGAGTTTGGCTCAGGATGTTGTTGCGGATTCCCAGAGCTTCGAATTCGATGATCTGATGAAATCCAGAATTAAAAAGAGCTTTCATTAAAGCGGTTCGGCTTTTGAAAGGTCCTTTTTGTGCACCCTGATTGTTTGCGGCCATGCTAAAAGAGGGTGCAAAAGCCACTAGGACAGTCAGGAGGACAGCAGCAAAAGAACCCTTCCTGAAATTCTGTGATTTTGCAGCTGTGTTTTTCGAAGTCTTCATATCGAATCCTTTCAGAACCCTTCCTCCAGCTCCCAAATATTTCAAACTCCGTACCATTCGCCACTGGGGCCTCAGCTCCCCCCACAACCTTTGATCTGAAAGGCTTTCAACTTCCAGTGCCGATTTTTGCCTTGCGAGGCCCTCAAAATTGGGCTTCAATGGCCCCTCAAACGCTCTTGCAACCAGGAATTCACCTCATGTCCCCAATCATCTCCATTCACGGACTCTCTAAGACCTACAAAGGGGGCTTCCAAGCCCTGAAGAATATTGACCTCAGCATTCAGCCTGGGGAGCTTTTTGCTCTTCTGGGGCCCAATGGTGCAGGAAAGACCACCCTCATTGGGACCGTTTGTGGGTTGGTCACCCCCAGCGAGGGGAAGATCACCGTTTCGGGCCACGACATCCTGAAAGACTATCGAAAATCCAGGCAGCTGATTGGATTGGTTCCTCAAGAATTGACCACGGATGCCTTTGAAACGGTTTGGAACACAGTCAGTTTTAGTCGAGGACTTTTTGGTCTTCCCAAAAACCCAGAGCACATTGAGAAGGTGCTCAAAAGTTTGAGCCTCTGGGACAAACGCAACAACAAACTGATGACTTTGTCCGGGGGAATGAAGCGCCGGGTGCTGATTGCTAAGGCGCTTTCCCATGAACCTAAAATCTTATTTCTGGATGAACCCACCGCCGGCGTGGATGTGGAGCTTCGAAAAGACATGTGGCAACAGATTCAAACGCTCAAAGATTCTGGAGTGACCGTCATCTTGACCACTCACTACATTGAGGAGGCCGAGCAAATGGCCGATCGGATTGGAGTGATCAATCATGGCCAACTGATACTGATCGAAGAAAAGCGCAAGTTGATTCAAAGGATGGGACAAAAAAGACTTCTTTTGGATTTGCAAGAGCCGCTTGCCAAATTGCCTGATACCCTTAAAGAGTTTGATCTTGAACTGCTGGAAAATGGCTTGAAGTTGGTTTACAGCTACGACTCCCAAAAAGAAGATTCCGGGATTGCGGATCTGCTATCTCTTCTGGGAAATCAAGGTGTGAAGTTCAAAGACTTAAAAACAGAACAGAGTTCTTTGGAAGAAATTTTTGTCAACCTGGTGAGGAAATCATGAATCTTCATGCCGTTCTTGCAATCTATAAATTTGAAATGGCCCGCACCTTTCGGACTTTAGGCCAAAGCATTGCTTCTCCTGTCATCTCCACGGCGCTTTACTTTGTGGTGTTTGGTTCTGCCATTGGTTCTCGCATTGATTCTGTCGAAGGGGTTAGCTACGGATCTTTTATTGTTCCCGGATTGATTATGCTTTCTATTTTAAATCAAAGCATTTCCAATGCCTCTTTTGGGATTTACTTTCCCCGTTTTACCGGCACCATCTATGAGCTGTTGTCTGCTCCGGTCTCTTACCTGGAGGTCACCTTAGGCTATGTGGGTGCGGCGGCCTCAAAATCCTTGATGGTGGGATTGATCATCTTAGCCACGGCGGGGCTTTTTGTTCCCCTTCATATTGCTCATCCTTTTTTGATGGCCCTGTTTTTGGTTTTGACCTCTCTGACCTTTTCACTGTTTGGATTTATCATTGGAATTTGGGCAGATGGTTTTGAAAAACTTCAAATCATTCCCCTTTTGATCATCACGCCCTTGGCCTTTTTGGGGGGAAGTTTTTACTCCATCAAAATGCTTCCTCCTTTATGGCAAAAAATTTCATTGGCAAATCCCGTGGTGTATTTGATCAGTGGTTTTCGTTGGAGCTTTTACGAAAAGGCAGATGTTTCTTTAAGCCTTAGCCTTTTTATGGTTGGTTTTTTTATGGCCATTTGCATTGCCATTGTGGCTTTGATTTTTAAAACCGGCTATCGCCTAAAAACTTAAAAACATTCAGGAGATTTCATTTTGCGAAACCTACTCAAACCTCTTTATGCTGGTCTGGTTCTCTTATTTTTTTCTCTCCTCGCGTGCTCTCACTCTCCCGTAAAAACCTCCTCCTCATGCGAAAGCCTTCGCGGAGCCATTGATATGGGATCGGGATCATTAAAAGCTTTGGGTGCAAAAGTGAACCACTGTGATCAAAAAATCATCGCAGTGATTTTTAAAGACCAGCGTCCCCTTCCATTTAAAGAGGCATTGGATCGGTCCAAAAACAAAACCATTGATGCAAAGACAATCTCTTTGGCGGAAAAAGAGTTTTTAAGCCTGGTTCAGGAAATGAAAGATACGGGCATTTCCAACATTCAAGCTGTGGCCACCTCCGCATTGAGACAGGCAAAAAACGGCAAAGACATCGCTCAACACATTTCGAAAGTCTCACTGGTTCCAGTTCGAGTGATTTCACAGAAGGACGAAGCCATGATTGGCTACACCTCTGCATTTGTAAAAGCTCCTGAGGCTATTCAGCCAGAAGAGGCCGTGGTCTGGGACATCGGCGGCGGATCCATGCAGATCACTTACAAAGACGAAGACAAGATAGAGGTTTTTCAGGGAAAGATGGCCTCTGTGGGATTTAAAAATTTGGTTCTTAAAAAGCTCTTTCACCAAAACCCCAAATCTCGACCTTCCCCCAATCCACTCCAAAAAAAGCAAAGTGATGCTGTGATTTTGGCTGAGAAAAATGCCCGCAAAACCTTACCCAAAGAATTTCGTAAGCTCGCAAAGGACAAGCAATGGTACGGAATTGGAGGCGTTTGGTGGCATTCGGTTCGAGGCCAATTAAAAAAACCAAGCTCTATTTCGAGCGATCAAATTGAAAAAGCTCTGGTGGAACGCTCAGAACTGAACGACTCAGAAATTGGCGGAGACTTTGCCCCAACTGAAGTGACCAATCTGGCTTTGACCTTGGGCTTTATGAAAGCCTTGGGGCTTCAGAAAATCACACCCATTGACGCCAGCCTGACCGAAGGCCTGCTCTTTTACAAATTCTGAATGTGATTTTGAAAACGCTCGACGGCTCAGAATAAAAATTCAAATACCTATATAAACAGACACGCCCATCCATGGGCTCTACCAGTATTTGCCCTACGGGCAAAACACTTCACGTTTACTGGAGGTCTCTTTCTATAGATATTTGAATTTTTATTCTGAGCCGTCGAGCGCCTGCCGGAGATCTCTTTTTATAGGTATTTGGATTTTTTAAATTGTAACCAAAGAAGGAACCCAAATTAAATTTATCGTTTCCAAATTTCGTTCAAGCGCCGGTCCCGCCCGCAAGAAGTGCGGTAGAATTTGTAGCGAATGGGATTTTTCTTGTAGTAGTTCTGATGGTAATCCTCAGCTGGATAAAACTCCACTTTCTCGCGAAGTTGAATAGCTACTTTTCCTTTTTCTTTGGTCTTTTTAGGGATGCTTTCCAACAGTTCTTCTGCGGCTTTTTTCTCGGCCTCACTCCCATAGAAAATGGCTGGAAGGTAAGACTCCCCTTTGTCACAAAACTGTCCCTTGGAATCAAAAGGATCCACGTTTTTTAAATACACTTCCAGAAGTTCTTTATAACTCACTTTGCTGGGGTCATATTCCACTTCTACAACTTCAAGGTGCCCTGTTCCTCCGGAAGACACCTCTTTGTAAGAGGGTTTTTTTGTCTTTCCTCCAGAAAAGCCCGATGTGGTTTTCAAAACCCCTTTTGTTTTATCAAAGGGAGGTTCCATGCACCAAAAACACCCACCCGCAAAGACCGCGGTGGCTTTCGAAGCCTCACTTTTGGAATCAAATAATTCTAAATATTCCCCGTAGCCTCGCTCTTTAAGTTTGTCTTTGGGAATAAATTCCAAGGCCGCAGAGTTCATGCAATAGCGCTTTCCCGTAGGGGCCGGACCATCGTCAAACACATGTCCTAAATGAGAGTCTGCATACCGGCTGCGAACTTCCGTGCGCGATGAAAACAGCGAGTTGTCTTCGTGATAGGTCACCGAAGATTTATCCAACGGTTTTGTAAAACTGGGCCAACCTGTTCCCGACTTGAACTTATCCGTAGAACTGAACAAGGGCTCTTTTGAAACCACGTCCACATAAATGCCTTCGGCTTTGTTGTCCCAGTATTTGTTTTCAAAGGCGCGCTCTGTTCCCTCATTCTGAGTGACTTCATATTGAAGGGACGAAAGTTGCTTCCTCAACTGCTCATCCGTGGGCTTCTTAAACTCTGAAGGCTGCCAAGCATGAACGGTGATCACTGCGAATAAAATTTGAAGGAAAACTCCCATGGCACACTCCTTTTTGACACAAGGCCTTATCTGCACTCAATTTCGCTGAAAACTCTTCCATTTCACTCTCAAAATAAAAAAAAACTGAGTTCGATTCCATTTGATGATAGGTCTTCCATAGTTTCAAGGATTTGAATTTGGGGGGCCTTCGAACTGATGTTTTTGACACGTCTTTTACCATTCTTGATTGGATTTGGGTTCAGCATGGGCCTAAGCGCCACCTTGTGGGCCCAAGAAGACCCGTCCACCTCTTATGACGGCAAAGAAATTTCAAGAAGATACGGCAGCATTTACGACACTTTCACTGCCGGCAAATGGTTAAATCTAGAGAGCCTCCAAAAGCTGATTCAAGAAACCAACTCCAACTCCATCGAAAAGCTTCTTGAAAGCCTTCGCAAAAAAGATCCCCAGTTGATGGAGCAGTATGTTTTGGCCTTTCGCTCTCGCTCCCTTCAAGAGTCTCGCCCCATGGCCCCGCGCACACTTTTGGTGGCCAATGATGGGAAATTTATTTTGGCTTACAATGGCCATCCCAAAGATTCGGGCTACAACAGTTTGGAAATCATGGCCTATCAAGAGAACACTGAAAAATTTGAACTTCGCGAGATGACCTTTGACGAAGTGGAAAATCCTCAGCTCTCTGCAGCCAACCCGTCAAAATGTTTGAAGTGCCATCAAAGCCCCAATCGAGGTGACGTAGATCCCCGCCCCAATTGGGAACCTTACAGCATCTGGCCCGGATTTTACGGCGGCATGGCAGGTCGAGAGGCTTCTGAGCGTTTGGCAAAAATGGATGCCCGCTTCCGATCGGAAGATCAGGTTCTGGTGAGAGATGCAAAAGAGGAATCTGAAAATTTAAACAAGTTTTTGAGTGAAGTGAAACCCAAGCATCCACGTTACAAATCCTTGGGAGATTTTCATTTTCTCAACACCACAAATTTGACGGAGATTTTGGCTGCGCTGAACACTCACCGCATTCAACGTCTGATGGAAAACACAAAAGTTTTTAAAGACTACAAGTGGCCCCTCTTTTCGGCGATCAAATGTGCGAACATCGCACTTCCGAAAGATGTGGCAGAGGCCCATATCGAGAACACTCAAGAGATTCGAACGCGACGGATTGAAGTGACCAAAGATCTTTTTGAAGGTCGAAAGGAATTTGCCGACCTGGAACTGAAATATGTGAGCGCCTCTTACATGACCAATGACCTGACCTTTTCTTTGATCTTTGAACCTTTGGGCGTTTCCACTGCAGACTGGAGCATGGACTTTCGAACCGAAGGAGGTCGTTTTGCCTTTTCGGAACGCTTTGGAACTCCTTTTTTAGCGCGACAAAGCTTTTACTACGAAGCACGAAAAAGGTGGCCCGAAATGGAGGGCTACACCTGTGACCAGTTGGAACAGAAAGCTTTAGAGACAACCTATGATTTGAACCAGATTCAACGAAAACTCACTGGAGAGGAACTTCGAAACAAAGTTCTCTCTCGCTGCTTGGGCTGTCACAGTTCCAGTGAAACCTCCTGGTCCTTGGCCCCTCAGATCACTTTTGATCAGAAAGATCTTCTACTTAAGGATCTGAAAGATCTAAAGCTGACACCGAAGTCTTTTTACAAAAAAGTGGTTCACAACACCGGAGCCCACGCCACGGTCAAAGATCAAATGCCTCCCGGCCAAAGCCTCTCCAACTCCGAAAGAGAAGCTTTGCTTGGTCACCTGAAACAATTGCTTGACCTTTAATAGGTGTATCCAAGCCCCAGCCCAAAGCTTTTATAGTTGTGACTGTAGCTGGCTGTGAACGACAAATGTTTGGTTTGTCTCCATTCCAATTCCGAATAGAGTTTGCCTGAAGTGCCGTAACCTATATTGCTTTGCAAGCGATCTGTCAGTTGGATGGAGTTTTCAAGCTCAAACTCCAAGGGACGCTCTTCAAGAAGAGGCAGATACTTTAAGTTTGCATGAATGCGCAAGGGCAACAGCCAAGTCACTCCTAAGCTTGGAGAAGCTTTGGACTCACTTTTTCCTTCTTGCTCTGCAAGCGCACCAATATAGGCGGTAAAAAATCGCGTCAGGGTGCGGCCCAACTGAAGTTCTGCCTCGTAATCGCCGTCGTAGTTGGCAATTCCGCTGTACTCCATCTGGTAATAGGAGCTGAAAAACTTTCCTTCCAGTCTTGAATAATTGGACTGAGCCAGCAATTTGTTTCGAAAGTAAAACTGAGATGGTGAATCAAACTCTTTTGAATTCTTTCGCATTTCGACAAACTTCTCTGGACCGGGAGTATCTATGTAGCGAACGGTTCGAGTCATCCCATCCATCATATGGTAAAGAATGTGACAGTGAAAAAACCAATCTTTCTCCTCTGTGGCTTCAAACTCAATGGTGGTCGTGCTCATTGGAGCCACATTCACGGTGTGTTTTAAAACCGACCATTCTCCCTGTCGGGTCATCACTCTAAAAAAATGACCATGAAGATGCATGGGGTGATTCATCATGGTTGTATTTCTCATGACAAAGCGCACCCGTTCTCCCTTTCGAATCTTGATATAAGTCTCGGGACCCAGCGGACGGCCATTGATGGTCCAAACGTAATTTTCCATGTTCCCATTGAGAGTGAAAGGAATGATTCGCAAGGTTTCATCTTTGGAGCGCATGATCTTTGTCTTGGATTTCAACAATCCATAGGTGAGCTCGTTGTAAATGGGCGTCGGTGTGGAAGAAATCAAATTGTTCTTACGGGTTTCAGGAGCTTGGTTCATAATTCGATCCACTTCTCCCATTCCATGGGCATGGCTGTTCATCTTCTTCATGTTCATCGAGTGCCCCTTATGAGAAGATGTGTGAGAAGAAGCCTGTGAAGATTTGAATTGGTATTCCAAATCTTTTGGAAGGTCCGCAAACTCATTTTGGTAGGACATTTTAAACTCCTGCCAGAATCCCATGCGCGGCATTCCCATCATGGCTCCCATAGAAACCCCTGTGGGATCTTCCCAAGGCATCTTTGGTGCGTTCACAATTTTGCTGTTTTGAGGACCTAGAAAAACAGAACTGTATCCGGAATTGTCAAAGGAGGTGGCTCGCAATTCCAATTGATGGCCAGCCTTCAGATCTACCAGGACGTCATAGGTTTCTGCCACGCTCATGGGCAATATGTTTACTTTTATAGGTTCTACAGGAAGACCGTCCGCCGCAACAACTGTTATCGGTCCTCCGGCGTAAGTGACTTTATAAATGGAAGTCGCAGATCCATTGATCAATCTTAACTTCACCCGTGAAGGGAGATTTCCCTGTTCATACAAATGAATTTGCGGTTGACCATTGGCTGTGAAAAAATCGTAGGCCACATCCGAATAATCCATCCCTCCCATTCTTTGCAAACTGCTGCGAAATTTTGTCCATACCGTTCCCTTTTTTAGGGCTCGCCACCAGGATTGGACCGTGTCTGTGTAAATGTCGTAGTAGTCACCGTCTCTTTTAAGGTTTCGATGAATGTCGGCCCCTTTTTCATGGGACAAATCCGAAAATAAAATGGTTTTCTCTGGCAGCTTCGAAGGACTTTCTTTCGGAAGAATTCGAATGGCCCCATAGACTCCATCTTCTTCCTGAAACATCACATGAGAGTGATACCAATAGGTGCCCGTTTGCTTGATGGGAAATTCATAAATTTTTTCCGCTCCGGACTCGATGGGAAGAGAATTCACCAAGGGCACTCCATCTTGATCATTGGGAAGCAAGATCCCATGCCAGTGAAGAAGCGTCTTCCCCGAGGTTTGATTGAGCACCGTGATTCGAGCAGTGTCTCCCTCATGAAAGGTCAGCTCTGGTCCGGGAATGGAGCCGTTCACCATGATCTTTTGGCTGAAGGTTTGGCCTTCCACCTGAACGGATCCCTCAGCAATCACCAGCTTGTATTCGACCACCTTTGCCTGCCCGGCAAAGCCCCACAACAAAACAACAAGTCCAACTCCGAAGATACGGATAAAGTTCATAGATGTGTCCCTTCTGGTCCATTGATACTGCTAAGGAGCCCGAATGGCCTTGTAAAATATATCCTCTCCTTTATAGATCGCCCATGATAAATTTGTGACATCTTTTTTATTAGAATCCGCGAAGGAGGATCGCTTTGAAATTTCAAATCTCAAAATTTTTGCCCTGCGCTTTGATTTTTTTAAGCGTTGCCGCACAGGCTTCTCCCTCTCAAGAGGTTGCGGATCAAGTGCTTCAAAACCTTTTGAACTTAGACCAAAGTGATTGTGATGTTCGCATCGAAAGTCAAAACTTAGAGCTGCTTCGAATTGAAGCCAATGCCTCCAATGCCAATTCTGGGGAATCCATTCAAGTGTATTTGCCTTCCTATGAATTTCAAAGTACCGAAGAGGGATGGATTCTAGAACGGGAGATTGAATTGAGGACAAAGAACTATCATCCTTACTTTCCCCGCTGGACTTACGGTTCTGAAATTGAGTCTCTTGAATACAATCATTTGAAGCACCAACTGATTGTGCGCATCACTCCGGCGGTGATTGCTCCCTGGAGGAGTTTTGTGTTCTCATGCAAGGGTCGCCCTCAAGAAAGGTGGTTTTGAGATGAATGATTTTCCAAGAAATGACACCCACACAATGACTGTGGGATATATTTTGTGGATTTTTGGTTTTCTTGGGGCTCACCGTTTTTATTATGGAAAACAGATCAGCGGATCCATTTGGTTTTTGACTTTTGGGTTGTTTGGAATTGGATGGATCATTGATTTGATTTTGATTCCCGCCATGGACCGCAAAGCCGATCGTAAATACACTTCGGGCAGATATGATTATTCTTTGGCATGGCTGCTCTTGGTCTTCTTAGGAGCCTTGGGACTTCACCGTTTTTACATGGGAAAAATTCTGACCGGATTGATCTATTTGTTCACTTTGGGATTGTTTGGTTTTGGTCTGCTTTATGACCTATGGACCCTCAACAGTCAGTTGGACGAGCTGAATCGCCTGGGGCCATAGGACAATGGTCTAAAGAGCGCGCCTTTTGACGTGCCTCACCGAGTGGTCATCTTTAGAATGAGAGCATGAAAGTATTCATTGCGTTCCTTTCAATCCTGGCTCTTTCGTCTTGCATCTCCACTCAAAAAAATTCCAACTTCGGAAATCGAGAACCTCAAAGTGAAGACTGCCCCATGTGTTCCTTTTGGACGGGCTCGTCAAAAACCTTGGGTCTTCAAGTCGATCGCAATTCCGTGTGCTCGGAACCTTTTGAATCCATTTGCTCTGAAGAAGGAAATGCGAAAAAAATTCTTCAGGTTTCCAACGACTGGAAAGCTCTAAGTTACAAAAATTATATGTATGGAATGGAGCGGGTCCTTCGCGAAACCGGGCACTACAGTTTTAAGTCTTTCCTAACAGAACAGTTTGAACAAAATCTAGTCTTTATCACCAATTTCACTGATGACGAGGCCAAAGGACTTCTGCGAACGGCCCCAGAGCAAGATCCCGTTTCTTCTTACATTCTTTCGAAGCGAGATCAAAAGGTTGCGACCTGTGAGTCTGAGATAAATAATCTTTCAGATTATTTTGTCGACTCAGAACAAAAATTGAAGGCGTTTCTAAAAAAGACAGAATACTTCCAACGCCCCCACCAAACATCGCTATCCCTATTTTTTAAGAATAATTTTTCCTACTTTATCCAGACTGCAGTTTTGAAATGCAATATTGTGAGAAATCATTTGAAAAAAAATCCCAATTTAGATCCTCGGCTCAAGAATCTTTTTGAAAAAGCAATTGAAATTGATTTGTGCAACTCCCCCACTCTCTCACATAAGATCATTCTAAAATATCTCAATGATGAAATCCAAGACGCAGATCTTGAACATATGATCCAAGAAGCCATAAATCTCATTTCTATCCAAATCTCTACAGATTCCCTCCTTGCAAATAGGAATGAATTTGGAATTAAAGCTAAGCTTGCAAAAATTCAAATCAGTGATCTCTGCTCGACTTATCAATCTTCAGTGCAAAGTCGAATAGATCTCATTGTTTCAAAGACTCAGGAACACTACCAAATTTCAGAATTGGGTTTGACAGAGCTGATGCGCTCAACCTTTGACAAAAATTCCTATGACAAAATGAAGTGGATCTTTTTTGCTGCCAAGTCGGGACTCCTTTCCTTCTTGAAACAAAATCCCGTCTCCGAGGAGCTCTCTAAAAAGTGGACGGAAAGCATCGAACAGGTTCATCTTTGGTGGCCGGAAATGCCCTCGGAAGAATCTTTCTCATATTCCACAGAACCTGGTTTTGAAAAAATTCGAATTATAGACCCTCTCGAACTGACATCTACCCATCCATCTTTCCTTGCTGCTCAAATTGGATATTCCGATCAGCTCAATGCTTTTTACACTTCCGTTTCGGGCATCACTCCCAGTGAGGTTCACATTCTTCCTTCCATTGTATACCTGAGCGACTCATTTCCATTGAGCGTCTTCCATGTTACCGCACACGAACTTGGACATCACCTTGATCCCTTTGTCGGAGAGACAAATGGTCTTTCCACATTAAAAGCTTTCAAAACTTTGACCTCCTGTTACTCTAAACCTGATTCCTTTGCTTTAAAGCCTCCGCAGTCTGGCGAAACCATAGCGGACTACTTAGCTTCCGAATCCCTTGTTGAACTCTACAGGAACCCAAAAATGGCGCCCCTCCTCCCTCAGGCCGGCACTTCCATGACAATGTTCTGCATCTTTGCCAATGAACGCAAAAACGTGATCACAGAGCAAAAAGCGGCGCATCCCGAACCCTTTTACCGTGTGGATGCGATCGCTTTTGCCAATCCAAGGTTCAGAGAACTCTTTGGCTGCAACTCCAAAGGGACCTATAGAATGTGTTCACTGCAACCTGCTCAAGGAGAATTTGGTCCATGAAGTTTTTTATATTAATTGTAAGTTTGTCCTCTCTGACATTTTCAATGGGTGCCTCCGCAAAGAAGACACAAGATCTTGTGGCGAGCTTTAATCTTATCGACCAACATCGAACTCCAAATTGGTTCGATGTGTACTCCACAGGCGATAACCTCCTGATTCATCTAAAACACAGTGTAAAGGGAAATGTGACTTGGAGAAATACAGTTCCCGGCTCATCATTGGCCGTGATTCACAAAATTGTGGAGCAGGAGATTCAGACCTCTCTCAAGAAAAGCGAGAAACCTTGCACGAAGAGTCAGAGTTTTGGAAAAATTCAATTTCAGCCCAATCTGTACTCTTTGCAACTGTGCAATGGAAACATGAGGCATATCGCTCTTTCCTATCGAATTTTAAAACTATTCAGGACCCAAGAGTCCAAGTCTCCATTGTCTTTTTAACGTGCTGCTGCAGCGAATTGGGGATTGGCTCTCAGATCAAAACTGAATCATAATTGCATCCATGAAATCCACATCCCTTACTGATGCAATTTCGCTCATTCCCAATGGTTCTCGAATTTTTGTTCATGGAGGAGCTGCCACTCCAAATGCCCTCCTTCGGGAACTTGTCCTTCAAGCGAACCAGAAATCTGATCTGACGATGATTCACCTACATACAGAAGGACCTGCCGAGTACGCGCAGCCTCAGTATTCCAACACCTTTCGAGTGATCAACCTTTTTGTCGGGTCCAATGTGCGAAAGCAAATGGACTATAAACACATCGATTATTTGCCCTGCTTTCTTTCGGAAATTCCAGGATTGTTTTTGTCGGAACAATGCCCTCTGGATGTGGCACTTTTGCACGTTTCTCCTCCCGATCGGTTCGGATACTGCAGCCTGGGCGTGAGCGCCGATGTGGCGGTGGCGGCCGCCTCTCGATCTGAAATTTTAATTGCTCAAGTGAATTCCAAAATGCCGCGGCTTCATGGGGATGGCCTCATTCATAAGAGTCAATTTCACGCCATGGTGGAAATGGATGAAGAATTGCCCCAACTGAAATCTCCGGTGCCCTCAAAAAGTGTTCAAAAAATTGGACGCTTTGTTGCCGAACTGATTGAAGATGGGTCTACTTTGCAAATGGGAATTGGATCCATTCCTGATGCGGTAACACGGGAGCTGACTCAACACAAAGATCTGGGGCTTCACAGCGAAATGTGGTCTGACGGCGCTCTTCGACTGATACAAAATGGAGTCATCAACAACTCTCTTAAAAAAATCCACCCGGGAAAAAGTGTTTCAACTTTTTTGCTCGGATCCAAAGAACTTTATGACTTTGTCGATGACAATCCCTCGGTTTTGAATTTGGCCGTGGATTATGTGAACAATCCCATCAACATTGCCAGAAATCCAAAAGTGGTTGCCATCAACTCGGCGGTGGAAGTGGATTTGACCGGGCAGGTGTGTGCAGATTCCGTGGGTCACAAGATCATTTCGGGTGTGGGTGGACAAATGGATTTTATGAGAGGGGCGGCCCTTTCAAAAGGCGGAAAACCCATCATCGCCATGGAAAGTCTTTCTCGCAATGGAGTCTCGAAGATCGTGGCCCAGTTAAAACCTGGAGCCGGAGTTGTTACAACCCGGTCCCACGTGCACTTTGTGGTGACCGAATTCGGAGTGGCCGAGCTTTATGGAAAAACTTTGGGAGAGCGGGCCAAAGCATTGATCGAAGTGGCTCATCCAGACCACCAGGAACAGCTGGAGAAGGATTTCTGGCACAGCCACTGCTAAATTTCTGAAGACGGCGAATTTGACGGGGCTTTGCTACCAAAAAGTGCATGGCACCTTTTTGAGAGAGATTCTAGATCACATCTGAAACCAGATAAGCCGTATACGCGAAGTAGGACAACAGCAAGACGCCACCTTCAAGTCGATTGATGCGACCCTGCCCTCGAAATCCATAACCAAATAAAAAGAGCGAAAGAGTCAAAACCGTCATAACGCCTACGTCTCTATAAAAAATTTCTTTCTCAATACTAAAAGGATGGATGACACCGGAAATACCCACCACAGCCAAAGTGTTGAAAAAATTAGAACCCAGCACGTTTCCCAGCGCAATGTCCGGCTCCCCTTTGCGAGCTGCAATGATCGAGGAAGCCAACTCCGGCAAAGATGTTCCAACGGCAATGACGGTAAGCCCAATAATCACATCGGAAACGCCCAAAGATGTTGCAATTCCCACTGCCCCATAAACCAAAATACGCGAGCTAAAGATCAAGACCAGAATTCCAAAAACCAACATTAAGAAAGACTTCTTGATAGACACTTGTCCTTCTCCAAGCTCAACCTTCATCTCCGCGGAGAACGCATCCTTGTCCCCCTTTAGACCTTCCCAAATGGTCCAAGCCATTACTCCTGTAAAAATGAGCAAGAGGATCACTCCTTCAAGTCGAGTCAGTTTCAAATCAATCAACGAGCCAATTCCAATCACAGTGACAAAAAACAAAATGGGAAGCTCTTTCCGTAAGATTTGTGAATGAACCGATATGGGCATCAACAACGCTGTCACTCCTAAGATCAGTGCAATGTTGGTTATATTTGATCCGTAAGCATTTCCCAAAGCAATTCCAGGATTCCCCTGCAAGGAAGAAAGAGCGGACACAACCATCTCCGGAGCAGAAGTTCCAAAGCCAATGATGACCATTCCAATAAGCAGTGGTGACATTCCATAATATCGAGCCACACTTGATGCACCATCAACGAACTTGTCTGCGCTCCAAACCAGCAGAACCAATCCCGATAAAATTGAAATTGAAAATAAAAGCAAAAAAACCTCTTTTTATCGTTTTTATTAAAGATTTTCGCCCACGTAAATTCAAAATTTTCCAAAGCATTGCGCGAAACAGACATGACTGAAAGTCACGCTGCTGCTTGCTCAAAAGGCACTCAAAATAAAGCCCATATAACTGAGAAGCAATACAAATCCCTGAAACCTCGAAATCACCCAATTGGTTTTAACAAAATAGAGAAGAATCAAACTGAAGAACAGCATCACCGGAATTGTGTAAGTGACACTCTCTTCAGCCACAGTAAGCAAAGCAAAGGATCCTGAGGCCCCCCCAATAAAAAGGATATTGGCAATGTTGCTTCCAATGACATTTCCCACAACGATCCCTCCTTTGCCCTTTCTCGCTGCGGCAACAGAAACCATCAGCTCAGGAAGAGATGTTCCCAATGCAATCAACGTAAGCCCAACGATATTATCAGGAATACTGAATCTCTGGGCTGTCCACAAAGCCTCTTCGATCAAATACTTTGCCCCAAAAACAATCAAGCCTCCAGAAACTCCCAGAACTATAAAGTCCTTGAACATACGGCTCACAGGGCCTACAGATGCTGATCTTTCCCCCGTGGTGGAATAGGATCTCCCTAGAGAAGGAAGATTCATTTTCAAACTCTGCTTCACAGGTTCCACATACTCAAAATCAAAGACAAATTTCATGAAGTCTCGAAAGTGATAGGCTCGATCGCGAACAGACGACAGAATAACGAAAAATATGTACATCAGATACAACAGCAAGAAAATACCCGACTCAACCTCGTTGATGCGATTGTCTAGGGAGAACAAAAAAAACAAAGCCGTACTGGCAATCATGATAAGGCCGTCCCGATCATGCATTTTTGCATCTGTTTGAATGGATCTTAGGAGCGCGGAAAGACCCAGAATCAAACCGATGTTTGCAATATTGCTTCCCACAATGTTTCCCACAATCAATTCCGGAGCCTGATTCAATGAAGCGGATATGGATGAAGCCAACTCAGGAACACTCGTTCCTATCGAGGTTATTGTCAGCCCGATCACCAAGTCACTGACTCCGAGTCGTTTGGCGATTTTCGCAGACGATTCAACAAAAAGATCCGCACCTTTTGCAAGAGCCACAAGAGCCACAAGAAAAATTCCAAAATGAATGAGCATCAAGAATCTCCCTTTTGAAACTTATGGAGCATCACTGTCAAAGCCGGCATGATTAAAGTGCCGATGGCGGTGATCGAAATCAAAGACGTGTAGATAAGGCTATCAATGACTTTCAATTGGAAGGCAATATATCCAACAGACACGGCAACTGTCAGACGGGTTGAGGACAGCATACCAAAGAGGAGAGATTCCCGCTTGTTAAAGCCAACGAGACGAGCCCCCAGAGTTCCAAACAATACTTTTGACAGGAGAGCTGCCAAAACAATTCCTAGAAACACGACATTTGCGCTTTTGATTTCATGGACAAATGAAAAATCCAAGTCCAAACCAACCAAAAACAGAAATATTGGAACAAAGAATCCGTAGCCGATGGTCCTTAGTTTGTCTCGGACGTCATCAATATCAGGAATTGACGTCAGACAATAGCCAATCAAAAAAGAGGAAATGATCGATGGGACATCCAACATGGAAAAGACAAAAGTCACAAGAAGAAGTACGGCAAGAATCAATCTCAACCGCCCCTCATGTTCTTTTCTCTCTGAAAACCTCTGAAAAAAATAAGATATCACCTCCGGCAAGAATAAGCGCAGGACGACAACCAGTGAGACAAGAAGCCCGAGCAATATGGGCAAAGAAAAGCGGTGATGGGGTTCAATATTCTTAAATATGAGAAAAGCAATCATTGCTCCAAATAGATCCAAAAGACCCGCAATGGATCTGACAACCTTCTCAAAATCCGGGTTTCCTTCTCCCAGCTGTTCTGCCGTAGAAGAAGAAATCAATATGGAGGATGTCAAAAACATGGCTCCCACAAAAAGGCTCGCAGAAAGATCATAGTTCAAGTTAATAGGGATCAAGAAGCCGATGATCGCCGGGAAAATGCCACTGAAAGAGAAGAGAATCAGCCCCCTTTTGTTAAAGACTTGAGAGCGATAATCGGGTGATTCGAAACCAGCCAAAAGCATTAGAAAATTGGCTCCTACAAATGCGAGCATTCTTAAGGTTTCATTGGGAGCAACATAGTCAAATGCATTGGGGCCAGCTAGAAATCCGGCCCAAATTAAAGATGTGGCAAAGGGAAGATGAAACCATTTAAAAAGTGAAGGCACAAGAAGTCCAAAAAACAAAACCAATCCCAATATCGGAAGTATTTCCGTTGAGTAATCCACTACTTAAACCTCAAAATAGACTGACCTATGAGGGGCACAAGACTAAATCCAAACACCGTCAGCCACTCATAAAAAGTCAACGGCACAAGATCGAGTGTCGCTTGCGCAAAAGGAAGATGAACACTTCCCACAAAAAGAACCAGACAGATTGAAATTGCACCCCAAACGTATGGATTCCTGGAAATCTCATTAAAAACAAAACTGGAGTCAGACTTTCTCAAATTGAATACATGAAACACCTGAGAAAGCCCTAAAGTCAAAAATGAGAGCGTTACGACCTTCTCAAAGGGTGTTTCAATAAAAAAAGTAAATAAAGAAAAAACGCCGAACACGGTTGCCGTAATAAGACTTCCGTACACGAAAATAAAAATCCAATGGGATTTTTCGAGTATTTTTTCCTGAGAACCTCGGGGTGGGCAAAGCAGATAGGAGTGATCTCCTTTTCCCATCCCTAGCGCCAACGCGGGAAAAACGTCAGTCACCAAATTGAGAAAAAGAATCTGCAGGGGCATAATTGGAAGCTGAGAACTAAAGACCGAAGCAATTCCTACGACAAAAACTTCACTGATGTTGCATGAAAGCAAATAGATCACAAATTTTCTGATGTTGGAAAAAATCACTCGCCCCTGCTCCACAGCAAAAACAATGGTTGAAAACCTATCGTCCCTCAAAATCATATCCGAAGCTTCCTTAGCCACTTCAGTTCCACGTTGACCCATTGCCACTCCAATGTCCGCCTTCTTAAGAGCTGGGGCATCATTCACCCCATCTCCAGTCATGGCCACAACGTATCCCTGGCTTTGATAGTGCCCGACAAGACGAAGTTTTTGTTCGGGACTGAACCGACTAAATATCGATGTTTTCTCCAATCGTTTTTTAAGACTGTCCGACCACTCTCCTTCAAGCTCTGATCCGGAAACTGGAGTGAGAGTATCTAAGGGCAAACCAATGTCCTGCCCAATTTTTACCGCAGTCCCTGCCTGATCTCCTGTTGCCATAATCACTCGAATCCCCGCCTCTTGACACTGATCGATCGCCAGAGGAACATCCTTCCTTGCGGGATCAATGAGTCCGATCAAACCAAGAAATCTTAAGTTCTTGTAGGGCTCTTCCTTTTTTTGCGAAGTTTCCTTGTCAGCCATCGCCAAAACGCGAAGTCCCCTCGATGCCAATGCTTCATTCTGTCGAAGCCATCGCTCCCTTTCTTTTTCACTCGATAGACTCTGAGAAATAACTGCTTCTGGAGCACCTTTGACGGCAATCAGATATTTGCCACTCAGATGATGAATGGTGGCCATCATTTTGGTTTGCGCATCAAAAGGAACCTCGGAATCACGAGGATATTTTTTCTTGAGAACTTCCTCGTTCACTAGAACATCCGCAGAGAGACGGAGCAGGGCAATCTCCATAGGATCTCCCATCTGAGAGTTCTCTGTGAATGTAGCATCATTGCAAAGTCCAGCCACTTCAATCAATCTCGTAAGATCAGCACTCATTTCCGAAGAAGAAAGAGCTTCGTTGTTTTTGTGAAGCTCTTGCCTTTTTGTGTGGTCATTCCATTTCACAGAAAAAAGGTCTTCAGATGTCAAAACTTCAGAAACCGTCATCTTGTTTTCCGTGAGCGTTCCGGTTTTGTCAGTGACAATGATGCTGGTTGCTCCCAAAGTCTCCACCGCTGAGAGTTTATTTACCAGGGCATTTCTTCGCGCCATCGTCCAAAGTCCTTTTGCCAGAGCAATGGTCGCCACAATGGGAAGACCTTCAGGCACAGTGGCAACAGCTAAGGCGATGGCTGTTTGAACCATCAAAATGGGATCTTTTCCAGTCAACAGGCCGCTGAGAAAAACAAAAATAGAGATAACCAGAGTCAGCCACAGAAGCCTTCGTCCCAAATGGTCCAGCCGCTTTTCAAGCGGCGTTACTTCTTCTTTCGCCGCTGAGGTCAAAGAGGCAATTTTCCCAAGCTCTGTGCTCATTCCTGTACTGGTTGCGACGGCTCGACATACCCCCTTTGTGATGTGGGTGCCCTTCATCAACATGTTTGTCCGGTCAGAAATGCCTTCCACGTGCTCAATTCTATCTTTAAACTCTTTTTCCACCGGCACGGACTCACCGGTAAGGGCCGACTCATCGGCATTCAGGTTGTGACTTTCAATGATTCGAAGATCTGCAGTAACCACATCTCCAGCTTCCAACAAAAGAATGTCCCCGGGGACCAAATCCTCCGAAGATATTTTCATCTGCCGTCCCTCTCGAATCACACGACACAAAGTTCTCCCCATCTTTCGAAGAGACTCCATTGAAGAAATGGCTCTGACTTCAGTAACAAACCCAATCAGTGAGTTGATCAGAAGCACCAAGAGGATTGCCAATGCATCGGAAAGATCACCGGTCAGAACTGCCACCAAAGCCGCCATAGCAAGAAGGCCAACCAGAAGGCTTTTAAATTGCCTGAGAAAGATAGAAAGCCAAGTGGGGGGCTTTTTTGTCTCAATTCGGTTCTGGCCAAATTCGACTTGGCGTTGCTTCACCTGGTCCAAACTCAATCCTCGTTCTGGATGAACTTCAAGCTGGGCAAGCAGGGATTGCATTGGCAGATTCCAAGGATTTTGAATTTGACTTCTCATGGCAGAAGCCGAATAAGTCCTTTTTGTTCTCTAAGCAAGAGCAGAATCCAAAAAGTTCACTCACTCAAGTTTTAATGTGTTTTCAAGTCCTCTCCGGTCATACACATCAACATCCACTCCCCCTTTTTCTCAGAGCCAAGGAGGGCTAGAATCTTATTCAAAGGCCCTTAAAAGAAGGGGATCACCAAGTTTCTTTTTTGCTTTTCGATTCTGCCCCTCAGCCCAGCCCCTGACCTTGCAAAAGAACCCCAGGAAGCCATCTAGATCCATTGATCTCGAATTCTTTGATGTGCTCTTTGGAGTGTTTCTTTCCACTCTCCCCAAACCTTTTGATGAAGGATTTCAAAAGATTCGTAAAAAAGAGATTCTTGAGGGCTTGAAGTCCTCGGCATGTATCCAAAGGTCCACCACCCCATCACTCGATTGAGGAGAAGGGTTGGTCGCCCTAGAGCTCCGGCCATATGAGCCGGACCTGAATCCACACTGACAACCAGATCCATCTGAGAGAGAAATCCTGCCAAATCCATGGGAGTTGAAATGTGAGGGTAAAAACTCTGAATTCGAGAATCGTTGAGAAAGTTCTTCTGCGATGGGCCATTCATGGTAAAGAAATCGATTCTCTGAAGCTCTTCTTCGGAAAAAAGATTCAAAAAAAACTCCACATCTTTTTGCTTGAGGCTTCTCAAATGGTCCTCGGCAAATTCCTCACGGCCTAAAGTGCAAAGCGCCACTTTGAGTGGCTTTGATGACCGCACCAGACTCCTCCATTTTGGCAATACTTCTTCTGGCGCCGTCAAGAAGGGCTTGCGAGGAATTTGATGAGGCCCCATTTTCAGAAGGCGAGGGGCGCTCATCAGAGGAAGCCAGAAATCAAAATCACAAAATTCAATTCCCTTGAGATCCACCTGAGCGGACACTCCGGGCAGTTGCCGAAAAAGCGGAAAGAGCTGCCCGTCCGTGGCCAGAAGAACTCGCGCACCCAATTTCTCAAACGGACTGACAAATCGAGAAAAACAAATGACATCTCCAAGTCCACCTTCGCTTGCCACAAGAAGAACCTTACCCTCTAAATCTTCTCCATTCCAAAGAGGTCTTTTCTGAGTGAGAAGTGCACCTCCATAAACGCCAAAACCCCGGGAAGAATCAAAAAGTTCCAGAGCTTTTTCCCACTCTCCAACACCCAAAAGGATGCGAGCCATGTAGAATCGATGGACTGGATTTTCGACTTTAAATGAGCGTTGTGCAAACTCTTTGGCTTTAAGGCTGTTTCCTCGATGGGCTTCTATCAAAGCTTTAAAGAAAAGCTTTTCTTCTGTGGACAACTCTGGAGATTGAGCCTCCTGCAGCATACGCTCCGCTCGATCCAAGTCTGTGGCTTTCATGGCTTCCACTATCGCTTCCACAGTTAGATCTTGCGGGGAGCATTCGAAACTGTCAATTCTTCTTGGATGGCCCTTTAATCTAGAAAAATGAGAAGCGAGCTCATCATTTCATGGGTTCTGCATGATGGTTTGGGCTTTGGATGCCTTCTAAGAAACAAGAGACTTGGAAATGGAAAAGTGGCTTTTTCACTATATCGAAGTCCCCAGGACCTCTTATTGACTTGGCAGAACTTTGCTTTATTAAATACGATTCTATTGTTCCTAATTCGGTGTGATTCTTTTTCTTTTCATCCAATGCTATTTCTATCGTGTCAGGAGCCCGAATGGATGATTTTCAACTTTTAATACAATTTCATATCAATGCGGAAAGACAAGGTCCTGGAGGAGAAAGGGAAACTCTTCAGGCCATGGAACTCGCAGGTCTAGATCGATCGAAAAAACTCAAGATCGCAGACATTGGGTGTGGTACTGGCGCTTCAACTTTGGTTTTGGCTGAGAATTTGAACGCAGACATCACCGCGATTGATCTTTTTCCTGAATTTCTTGAAGTTCTTAAGTCTCGACTCCGTAAAAGGGAGCTTGAAAGCCAAGTGACACCAAGGGCCCTCTCAATGGAAGAACTCCCTTTTGATCCAGAGGAATTGGATGTGATTTGGTCGGAAGGAGCCATCTACAATATGGGCTTTGAACGTGGTGTACAAAAGTGGCGCCCTTTTCTAAAAAAAGGGGGAATTCTTGCCGTTTCTGAGATCACCTGGCTCACCGCCGCTCGTCCTCCTGAAATTGAAGAGCATTGGAAAAGAGAATATCCAGAAATTGCAAGGGTGTCAGAGAAGATAAAGGTATTGGAAGATGCTGGGTATAAGCCCCTGGGATATTTCCCTCTACCCACATCCTGTTGGATCGCAAATTACTACTCTCCCATCGAGGATCGATTTGAAAGCTTTCTAAAAGGGCAGAACAACTCAGAACAGGCGATTCAGATTGTTGATGGTGAAAAGAAAGAAATTGAGCTCTACAAGAAATACCACGACCACTACAGCTATGGATTTTATATTGGACAAAAACTTTAGATGATTTGGCTCTATATCATTCGATCCATTTTATTGCGATAAGGTACATTTACCTCTAGTTGATCGAATCAATTGATGAACAAGACATCCGCAGTGTTCTTTTGCCTGATATTGACCATGTATGCTTGCCTGACAGCGCTGTGCTTTGTCGAAACTCTTGATTTCATGACCAATGAAAATCGTTATATTTTGCTTGGAATAGAAGTCACCGGATACACCGCAATTTCACTTTATTTGTTTAAATCTCACCGCATGAAAGGTCTTCGATCGATTTGATGGCCCTGCCTTTTTTTATTTGAAAGAAAAGTTCTTAATACGATTATTTTTGCGGACGAGCCCACTGGAAATTTGGATTCAGTAAGTGGCAATTTGGTCATGAATTTGTTTAAGAGAATAAATAGAGCACACGGAACCACCATCATTTATGTCACCCATGACGAGATCTTCTCCAAAATGGCCCCACGAAAAATCACCTTAGTCGACGGTCGCATGATTTAACCCGCCGAGAAGCGCAACATCATGTTGCCCAGATTTCCCTATATAAGTGAATTGCGGGGTTGATTTTGATCCTTTCTTTCGAAAGAATCTATGCAAGTACCATTTTCAATATTTGGTCTCTTAACTTGAAGGTGGCCCTTGAGAGTTCCATTGGCATTAGGAATTTCCATATTTTTTCTGGTTTTTTCCGCATTTTCGAATGCGGCAACCCAATACATTCAAGTGGATGATTTGGATGCCAATACTCACAATGGCGAAAGTTTGATATTTAAAGGCGGTGATGCTTACAAGGTCCTACAGATCTTACCCCAAGATTCCATCTACAGTGGATCTCGGCGATTGACAGTGACCAGTAAGGATCGCTCCTTTACCATTTCCTGCATGGCAAAGAGCAAACAAATTGGAGATCGAACTTTTAAGATAGATCCTTCTTCAACGGAATGTCGAATTGTGATCGATAAGAGTTTTAAGCCCGCGAATGAACCGGAAACTCCAAAGGTCTGGAACCCAGGCATTTCGCAAAACTAAATCTTTCTCGTTGGCTTGCAAGTTGATGGGGTGAAACCCAAAATTCGCTTCACTGCAAAACACCTCCCCCCAATCGATCTGACCCTACTGCAACTCCGCGAAGCGAGTCCAGTTGTTTGGATCAAACTTAGGATTGTCAGCCCTTGGATGACAGATCTTGTCCCCGGTTGTCCATCCGAGCATGACCACTTCCAGCAGAAAAACGTCCATAAAACTCTCCCTTCCTGTAGACTTAAAGATAACAGCAAGTCTCTCATAATGATTCGGTTTAAACGATTTATGAATCTGCTTTTATCTATTTTACCTATGTATAATTTTGCCCGATGATCTCCGTAACAATCATTTCAGACTCAATCAGGAGGTCAAAAGTGAAAAAACACATGAATTCTACATTGCTCACCTTGTAGGCACGCTTCCAGATGGGCCAGAGATATCAAAGCAAGATATAGAGGATGCACAAAAAATGTGGGGCAATGCAGTGGTGGAAATCGGCAAGGCAAAAAATCCCAAGAAGGTTGCAAAGAAGGCCGCCGAAACTGCCTACGCTTTTGAGTTCGGGCCCATCCAATTTAAGCCCACACTGACTCATGGGGAATCGACCTTTCACCCTGACTTGGAAGGCACATTGTCTTACTTTGTGGGAGGCAATAAAAAGTATCAAGGTGACAAAGGATTTGCGCTCAAGCCGTGGACAAAGGTTCGCTTTGACAATCACAACATTAAGATCTTTGGCAACAAAGCCATCGCCATGGGCCACTATTACTTCACTGACAAGGCCACTGGACAAGAGACAAAGGTTGAATACACAAAAGGTTACGTAAAAACTGCGGATGGTCGCGTGTTGATCTTTTTGCAAGATTCATCACTGCCCTACTCTCCTCCTTCAACCAGAGTTTCTTCAAACTAGTCTTTTCATCCTGATGGTCTGGTTGTTCTTTGGAACACCAGACCATCAAACTCATTGAAATCGGAGCCAACGAACCATGGACTAAACATGAGATGAATTAAGTTTTAGATGAGATCATAGCCGATTCCCGTAAGCGATCTGGATCAACAGCATCAAAAATTCTTCGATCTTTCTGATCTCTGCCAATTTCTCCAATACAATCTTCACGGAGAGAAGTTCTTTGCATCGGTAAAGCAAATCCGACCGTGCCATTTCTCGAATCGCCGGTTTAGCAAACCTGGTCTGAGATCCTAACATTTTCATAGATGTTTTCCATGAAAGCTCTATGCAATATTTAAATCTTTGGATACAGGCATCACGAGCAATTTTAAATTTGTATTCATCCCATTGGGCCTGAGATGCAAACTCCAATGCCTCCGTCAGTGTTTTCAGGGCCTTTTCAATTTCCGTTACAGTCATAAGAGAGATAGATGCTCCCTAAATTTAAATACTCGATGAATGAACACTTATACTTTGTCAGAATGAATCTAGGACCGTCAAACATGACTCACAAAGAGAAACGAGAGCCCAAATTCCTAGACACGAGTCAGTTGAAAATCCACGAAACGAGAGGTGAAGGGAGCGTACAAATGGTACGTGACCGAACCCGAGTTGAAGTGGAGTTTTCAAATGACGAAGTGGATAGGAATTGGGGCGATCGACGGGGCTTGAACCCGCGACACTCGCTCAACCCTTGGTGCCTCGCTGACCTCGTTTCTCTTTGTGAGTTTTAGAGGGATTTGACGAAGTGAGATTTCTTTTGGAAGGCAAAGGGGTGTTGTCCATTAAGCTTCACCAAAGGGGTGAACCATGTCTTTATTGACCACGGCTGAGTTTGAAAAGGCCTTAAAGACCTTGGGTGAAGCTTTGGATTTTGCAAATCAAGTTCAATCAGATGAGTGCAAGTTTAAAATCGCCCGAGATGCTTGTATTCAAAGGTTTGAATACTGCATAGAGTTGTCGTGGAAAACTTCGATGAAGCTCCTTGGATCTCAGACCAAGTTTGCCAAACCGGCGATCCGAGAGATGGCTCGATCCGACTTGATTGAGTCTGCAGAGATTTGGTTGGATTTTATTGAAGTGCGAGATAACTCCAGCCATTCCTATGATGAAGATGTGGCAAAAAAGGTCTTTTTCCAAATTCAAAAATTTAGAGGCGAAGCGAATCATCTTTTGGATCGCTTGAAATCCCTTTCATGAAGTGTCGAATTTCCAGTGAGCATTTTCAGATTCTGCAAAATTTGGTTTTAAAACCTTTGTGGAGAGAGGGTGCTAAGGTTTACATTTTTGGATCTCGATCCCAAGGAACTCACCATCCTTATTCCGATGTGGATTTAATATTTAAATCAGAGAAAGAAGTGCCGCAAATTTTGATCTCTAAAATCAAGGAAGACATCGAAGAGTCCTCCTTCCCTGATGCCCTGATGCGGTTGATCTTGTTTCTGAGAAAGACCTTGTCGAGTCCTACCGTCCGTCCGTATTTTCGCAAATGAAGCTTTTGAATCAGTGAAACCTCGGGGGCTTTACGCGCTAAGAATGGCTC
>DKGG01000037.1:31498-31828 GCA_002453155.1 Bdellovibrionaceae bacterium UBA6776 | reverse complement strand
AAAAGGAAGCAGGTACTTTTTTGCACATATATAGGTAGAAATGAAAAGATGAAAAACATTGAAGACCTGGCCTATGTCATCAAAGTCCTTAAAGAAGATCCCCTTTTAAAAGAAAGCTTCCTTAAAATTTTAGAATATGGAGCTTCCAACCAACAGGTTCGGGTCCATCAGATGATTCAAGAAATCGAAAAGCAAAGTCCACCTCTCGAAGTGCTCCAGCTCTTTAAACTGCTTCAAAATGATAAAGTGGCCGCTGTGATCCGCGCAGAACTGGAAAGTTGACCGGAATTCAAGTTTTTACAGTGAGGATCTCGCCAAAAGGTACCTGCT
>DKGG01000037.1:0-31122 GCA_002453155.1 Bdellovibrionaceae bacterium UBA6776 | reverse complement strand
AAAAGGAAGCAGGTACCTTTTGGCAAAAAAAAACGCCTTGGGAGGGTTCCCAAGGCGTGGGCTTAAGGGCCGATTGGTCTGTGGGCGTCGGCCCCAAAGTCGCTTTCAACATTTCAAAGGCCTTCTGTGGTCAATTCACACAAAGCCTTTCAAATCTTAAAAACTCCCTTTTCAAAACCTAATATCCCGATTCTTTAAACTTAAGGAGAAGACCCCCTCCTCTATCATAAGGGGGTCTTTCCAACTTTTTCTCTATGACAAGAGTCTTAGAGCAGCGGCTCCGTTTTGGTTGGCTTGTGCCAAGACCGCAACTGAAGCTTGTTGAAGAATATTTGCAGATGTCATCTCTGCAGATTCGTAAGCCACGTCTGTATCAGAAATACGTGACTTCGCTGCAGAAAGGTTTTCATACTGAATGTCCAAGTTACTGGTTGTCATTTGAAGACGACTTTGTACCGCACCAAAATCCGCACGCATCTTACCAATCTGCAAGAGGGCTTCATCCACGGCCTCAAGTGTGTCTCTAGATCCGCCTTTGTCAGCCAAAGTCAGACTGTTGATTCCAAGAGTTCCAGCCGTCGCATCCGCAGTAATGTTGTATCGAATGACGTTGGTTTCTTCGTCAGAAAAAGGTCCAACGTGGTATTCAAGTTCTTCACCGGTTCCATCTAAAAGGGCCTTGTTACCGAACTTTGTTGATTTCGCAATACGATCAGATTCAGAGATCAACTGTTGAGCTTCTTGGTCCAAGAACTCTCTTTCCACATCAGATACTGTATCCGAAGCGGCTTGCACTCCCAGTTCTCTCAATCGAATTAAAATATTATTGATTTCGTTCAATCCACCTTCAGAAACCTGGATCAAACTTTGAGCGTTGAAGGCATTGTTTCTGGCTGCTTTAATACCTACCAACTGACCTCTAATATTCTCAGAAACCGCAAGTCCGGCAGCATCGTCCGCTGCTTTTACGATTCGCGATCCTGAAGCGAGAGCTGCTTGCGCATGCTCCATTCTTTGTTGCTGCTTTGTAAGCACTCGTTGCGCACCAATTGACGCAACATTTGTATTGATTCTTAAGCCCATTATGGCCTCCTTGTGTTGCAGCCATCCTTAACTTCAACCTCTCCACACCCGCCCACAGCCAGCGTCCGGCTAACGACGTGAAAAAGTTCGCACAACTCCGGTGCATTTGTTTTTGTTTGTTTTCATTGGAGGCCTCCGCGGCCGAGAGGGTGACTGTCCTCTCGGTCCGGGAGTCAGGAAGGGCAAACAACATCTGCTGAAATGATGCTCACCTATCGAGGTGCTCCAACGTGTTCATGCATCTTCTCGGCTTTGGTCCAGGAGACTTTAGGCTTAGGTCTAGGGTTTTTAATACGCGGCGCATCTTGTCGTGAGAATCACTGAATAAAAAAAATAAATTTTTTTTCAAAAATTTTAAAAAGAACGGGCTCTCGACCTTTGTCCGCGTCGATAACACGACGTCCCATAGCAGGTTTTAAGGCGTCACTGCTTTGGATACAAAAGAATTAATGCGATGCGTTTACGCGGGAGAAATCAAATTCCATCCGAAACACACTCTCTATCTATCACTCAACCACGAAGCTTTCCCAAGAGGTTCAACACCCACTCAGGAGTGTTCGCCTTTCGCCATTGCAAGGCCACCGACTTGTTGGCTTCGGTCAACGTGGGATAGGGATGAATCACAGACAAAATGTGGTTCAAACCTTTTCGGGCCTTTACCGCCACGGAAAACTCCGAAAGCATTTCGCCTCCATGTTCGCCCACAATCGTGACCCCAAGGACTCGATCCGTCCCCTTCGCCACCCAAACCTTTACGAAACCGTCGGTTCCCCCTTCCGCCAAGGCGCGGTCGGATTGCTTCAATGAAAATTTGTACTCTTCAAACTGAATGTCCTTTTTCTGAAGATCCTTGGACGTGTCTCCAAAGTGAGCCACCTCCGGATCGGTGTAAGTGACCCAAGGAATCTTCTGTGTGTTCCATTTGAATTTCTTAAAAGGAGACGCATAGGCATTTAAACCTGCAATGCTTCCCTGCTGTCCTGCCATATGAGTAAATTGATAAGGACCGGTCACATCACCACAGGTCCAGATGTTTGGAATGTTGGTTTGCAGATACTCATTGGCCCAAAGCGTTCCATTTTCGCGAATCTCCAGGCCCAACTCCTCCAAACCAAATCCTTTCACATTTGCCACTCGCCCTAGGGCCATCAAGACATAATCAAAGTCATAGATTTTGCTTTCGCCCTTTGAGGTTTCCCCATGACAAAGGAACCGCCCCTCTTTCTTTTCAAAAGACTTTGCATGAGTGAGTGTTTCAATTTGAACCCCATCTCTCTTCAAAGAATCTGTCACCAGTTGAATGGCCTCGTCGTCTTCATGTCGCAAGAGTTGGGGACCCGCTTCCAACAATGTCACTTCAGATCCTAAGCGCGCAAAACTTTGAGCCAATTCACAACCAATTGCGCCGCCACCAAGAACCAGCAATTTCTTTGGGAGTTCTTTTAAATCCCAAAGGCTGTCTGAGTCCAAAACCGAAACTTCATCGATACCTGGAAAAGAAATTCTGCGCGGATGTGCTCCGGTTGCAATGACAATGTGTTTTGTTTTTAAAACCTTGCCATTCACTTCCACCTCGAAAGGGGAACGTACATAAGCACTACCCTGAAAACACCTTACACCTAAAGATTCATAGCGCTCTACCGAGTCATGGGGCTCAATGGCCCGAATGACAGAGCGAATCCTCTCCATGACTTTAGGAAAATCCAACTCAAATTGAACATTCTCAAAACCAAACTTGGAACCTTCCTTTGCATGGTGAGCCCACTTGGCCGATCGAATCAAAGTTTTGCTGGGAACACATCCCGTGTTCAAACAGTCCCCGCCCATCTTTCCTTTCTCGATCAACGCCACTTTTCCACGAAGACTGGCCGTCAAGCTGGAGGCCACAAGGCCTGCGGACCCTCCTCCAAGAACCACCGTGTGAAAATCAAAATGTTTGGGGCGTTGAAACCGAGAATACACCTTTCGAGCTTTCAACCAAGAAAGCAAAGCCTTCGAGATCCAAGGAAACATTGCCAAAATTAAAAAGGAAAAAATCAAACCCGGCGTAAGAATTCCCGATAGACTCTCAAGTTCCCCCAGTTGCTTACCCGCATTGACGTAAACTAAGGTTCCCGGAAGCATTCCAATCTGACTGAAGATGTAAAAAGAGCTGAGGCGCACGGGAGTCAGACCAAAAACCAAATTGGCTACAAAAAAAGGAATCAATGGAACCAACCGAATGGAAAAAACAAAAAAACCACCATTTTTTTGAAACTCCCTCTGAAGAGCTTCATAGCGCGAACGAAATTTGGACTTGATAAAGTCATAAAGAAAAAACCGAGCAATTAAAAATGCCAGAGTTGCTCCAAGGGTCGAAGCAAATGAAACCAAAAGCGTTCCCCACACAAGTCCAAAGACGGCTCCCCCAAAAAGAGTCATCACCGCAGCGCCCGGCAGACTCAATGCCGTCACCAAGATGTAAACTCCAAAATAAATGGCCGAAATCAAATAGGGCTGTTGATGGTAAAGGTCTCGAACCTTTTGCAAATGCTCCTTGGCCGAGGAAAAGCTCAGATATTCTGCCCCGCCGGAACTAAAAAATGCGATCACCAGAAGAATCAATACAATTGCCAAAAAAATCTTTGAAGCTCGAACTTTTTTCATTCCATTCCTTCCTTCAACCGCAAAAAAATGATTCCACCACACTTCTTGGAGGACGGACACTTGGAATTCAAGCCAAACTTCACCCTTCTTTCTGAGGCCATACGAGCTTTCGCCTTTTGGTGTTTCTTTCTAAAACCCGCGTCATTCCCTCCCGGAGGCTTCCAGACGCTCAGGAAGAAAGCTCCATCAATAAGTGACATTTGCTCCATTTTCTCATATGGTCTCTACCAACCAACGAGGAGAATCTTTGTGAACTTCAAATTTTTAAAATCTTTAGCAACTGTTCTAGGCCTGGGCTCTTTGGCCTTTGCACTTTCCGGATGTGGAATTCAATCGATTCCGCAATCCAAAAACAAAGTGGAAGCAGCTCTTTCAGAAGTGTCCAACCAATACAAGCGCCGTGCGGACTTGATTCCCAACTTGGTATCTACCGTAAAAGGTTATGCCAGCCATGAACGTGAAACCTTAGAAGGTGTTGTGGAAGCGCGCTCAAAAGCCACTCAAATTTCCATTGATCCCAGCAAGGCCACTCCAGATCAAATTCAAAAGTTCTCTCAAGCTCAAGGGCAACTGTCTCAAGCTTTGGGACGTCTTTTGCTTCTTCGAGAAAACTATCCCAACTTGAAAGCGGATCAAAACTTTCAAAACCTTCAAGCTCAATTGGAAGGAACGGAAAACCGAATCACAGTGGCAAGACAGCGCTACATCGAAACTGTTCGCCAGTTCAATGATTTGGTCACTGTGGTTCCCACCAGCTGGACAAACTCTCTCTTTTTCCATTTCGAAAAAATGCCTCAGTGGGATGTGAGCCCTGAGGAAAAAGAAAAAGTGGAACAGGCTCCTAAGGTGGAATTCTAGGTTTGTTTTTTTTGAACCGCCTTTCTTTTGCCGGAATTTTCTTTGCACTGGGCTTAACAACTTTGGGAAGTGGTTCTTATGCCTTTGAACCCCCCCGCCTCACCGGCCCGGTTATGGATGAGGCTCAGATCATTGACGCCTCTGACAAAGAGTATTTGGATCGTCAGATCCGCGAGCTCTACCGTACCAACGACATTCAGATTCAAATTCTCACCTTAAAAAGTCTCAATGGAGAACCCATCGAACAAGTAAGCATCGACACCACCGATGTTTGGAAGTTGGGAAAAGCAGAAACGGATAAGGGGCTTTTGATTTTGGTGGCGCCCAATGAGCGCAAGACACGCATTGAAGTGGGCCAAGGTTTAGAAGGTGATCTTCCTGATTTGGTAGCCCATCAAATCATTCAACAAAAAATGCTTCCCGCCTTCCGGCATGGAGATTACGGCAAAGGTTTGATTGCCGCAGTTGGTACCATTGAAGCCATTTTAGTTCCACACGCAGGCGATAAACCACCCCTTCAACCATTATCTCCTAAAAAGAAGAAGCATCCACTATGGGTTCTTCTGGTTCAATTGGCACCTGTGATTTTGGTGGTCTTACTCTTTATCTTTGGCGGTCGTGACACCCGCATGTTTCTCCTTGGATTCCTCCTTGCTGGCGATGGACGCCATCATGGCGGTTGGAGCGGACGCGGTGGTGGCGGATTCGGAGGAGGAAGCGGCGGCTGGGGTGGCGGCGGCGGAGGCTTTTCAGGAGGAGGATCATCCGGTGGCTGGTAATAAGAATTTGCCCACGTGGCTCACTTCCTTTGTAAATGCTGAGGGCTTAAAAAGAATCGAGTCCGCGGTGGAACTGGCCGAGAGAAAAACTCAAGCCGAAATTGTCCCCATGATCGTTCGCTCTTCCAGCACAAAAGGATTTTTGCCTTTCCAAATTTTTCTACTGTTGGCTCTCTTCGGCGCTTTGGCCGTGAATCCATTTTCCCACCTTTGGTTTTATGGATGGATTGCTTTTTCTTTGCCGTTGGCGGTTTATCTCAGTCGCTTTCCCTGGGTTCAAAGAGGGCTCATTCCGCAATTGGATCAAGAGGCCGATGTTTTTCACCGTGCCTATTTCGAATTTCATCAAAAACAAATTGGTGAAACTAAAAGTGGGACAGGAGTCTTGATTTTTGTTTCTTTGATGGAGCGTCGAGCAGTTATTCTTACCGACCGAGGTGTCGCTGCAGAAATCCTTCCGGAAAAATGGAATGAAGCCATCCAACTCTTGCTGTCTGGAATTCGTAAGAAAGATGCTGCTCTTGGTTTTGAAATGGCCATTGATTATTGCGCGAATGTTCTTGAAGAGCATATTCCTGCCCTGGACAACAATCCCGATGAAATCTCCAACAAGTTGATTCTGGAAGAGTGATTCTAGATCGACAGACCTAAGTCTTAGGATCAAAATCTAGAAAGCCGTGTACCTCTCAATTTGAAGCGTCTCTGCCTTCAATCTTAATTCCATTTCGTCGATAACTTCATGAGAACACATGAATATTCCAACGTTGATTCCATCGCTGTTGATCAGCTTCATTTTCTTTAGCTTCTCCGCTCGAGCAGGGCAGGCCTTGATCTATTTGGATGCTCCTGAAACCCAGGAAACGACGGACGGCACGACAGTATGGCAGGAAACCGGAATCAATGCGGAAGGTGTGGAACTTGAGGATAAAGGTCAAGTGAACAACACTTTGGTTCGCCTTCGGACCGACGATGGTCGCTTCAAATTATCGACAAAAAGAATCGGGGACAAAAACTATTATGTTTCCGAAACCGACTCTGGTGAGGTGCTGTTGGATGAAGAGGACATTCAAGCACGAGGCGCTTGGACTGGAGCGCGCAACAAACCTCACTTCCTCAAAGAATCTTTGATCACAGCCGGCGCGGAGTCTGGAAAACCAGTCCGTGGCTTGAACGTTGATCCTGCAAAATGCTCCGGTTCAAATTGTAAGGGAACAGATGTTCCCTCAAACACTCGGTTAGAAGTCATTGATGCAAAGTTCGTGAAGGTCAAAGGTGAGGACGGCGAAGAAGAGTATCAAAATTATCTTTTGGTACGACCGGACGGAGGCAAGCCAGTTTGGATCAATTCCTCTGACACCACGCCCGATTTTAGTGCAGCCAGCATTCCCAAAGACGTTTTTCGGGGCTCAGAAAAAGATGCTAAAGATTGCGAAGACTCTAATGATGAAATCAAAAAGCTGATTGAAAGCGGAAACGAAATTGCCAACAAGAGTGTGGATGACCTTGCAGACACACTTTTGGACCACGTGGGCAAATGCTTCAAAGGACTCTCTGGGGCTGGCGACTATGTGAAAAAAGTGGTTCCCAATGTAAAAAAAACAGAAGGTTCCAAACATTTCAGAGGACGATTTGGTTGCGATCGATTTGCTCTCCAGAACGGTTTACGGAGAAATGGCTTCTTGCAACCGACACGGATCCGTTTACTTGAATGCGGTTTCCAAAGTGGTTCTAAACCGCGTCACTTATGCCGCCGGGTTCTTGCAATTGGCCGCCAAACAATCAGGAAAAAGTGCGAAACTTTCTCGGGCAAAGGCCAATGAATTTTATGAGGCAAAATTTGAAAATGTCGGTGGAGAATTTGGTCCAGTGGTTTTAAAACCCTATGCCTTTTCTCTTTGGAATAAAGGGGATCCTGCGGGAGAAAATGCCTTTTGCCCAGCAAACCCGAAAGACAAAAAGGCTGGCAAAAACCCAGCTGCATTGAAGGCTTACAAGGCTGCATTGAAGGCTGCAATTAAGGCCGTAAAATTTCCAGCTCAATTGAACAAGGAGATGGCTGCGATCAAACAGCACTTCTACACGTCTACCATCGCAATGCCGAAAAAACATGCCTACAAAGAAACTGTCAAAGTGAATTCTGAACTGGGAACCATGGACCGCAAAGAATGCATGCGGTTGTGGACCTCAAAACGCATTCAATCCCACCGAGACCAACTCGTCCGCGCCGGCCAACTCACTGCCCTGCTAAAAGGTACCTGCTTCCTTTTCCGAGATGCAGTCAGTCAATGTCCTCAAATCCACCTGGCCGCCCGCTAAAAGGTACCTGCTTCCCTTTCCGATATGCGGTTGGTCAATGACCTCAAATCAATTGAGCCGCTCTTTCACTTGCGCTCTTCAATTGCACCTCTAAAAGAAATGCCAAGAAAACACATTTCCACAATCTGCAATGGTCCTTTTCATGTCACGCTCAGAAATATCAACCAAGAGTGGCATCAACTTTCAATGGATGAGGTCTGGGTGATTTTTGAGCGTTGGCTCTATCTGACTAAGCACGCTTTTCATCTTCAAATTCACAACTTTGTACTTATGAACAATCACTATCATATGATGCTCTCTACGCCTGAAAAAAATCTAAGTGATGCCATGATGTATTTTCATCGAGAAGTCAGTCGTGATTTGAATCGCTTTGGAAATCGGATCAACCGAAATTTTTCGGGCCCCTTCTTTAAAAGCCAGCTTCTTCACACTCACAACTTTTTGAACTGTTACAAGTATGTCTATCAAAATCCTCTAAGAGCAGGTCTTGTTTCTAGAGCGGAAGATTATAAGTACAGCACACTTTCAGGCATTCTTGGTTTGCAAAAGTTAATTGTGCCTGTGGAGTATGATTATTTGCTCTTCGATGGAAAAGTTGAAGAAACCTTGGATTGGATCAACTCTGAAATTCTCGAAGAAAATTTGGAGTCCTTTCGTGGAGCACTTCGAAAGCCCCAGTTCAAATTGAGAAGGGATCCTGTCACTCGAAAACCAAATATTTTAGAGAGTCATTTGATCTGATCCGTAAATCAAAGACCTGAGCCACAAGCGAGACACCCGTTTTGACTCGCCGCTTATCGGAAAGGGAAGCAGGTACCTTTTAGCCGATAAGGCGGAGGGCGGCTTTGGGGTTGTTGTTGGCTTGGGCCAAAACGGCAACGCCTGCATCTTGGCGGATTTGGGCGTTGGCCAGTTTTGAAACCTGCTCGCCAATGTCCGCATCTGCAATGTAGGAACGAGCCATGTCCAAGTTGTCTCCTTGAACCGCCAAGTGATCAATGGCGTGTTGCAAACGAGATTGGATCGCACCAAAATCCGCACGGGCTTTTCCCAGTCCACTGATACCCTCATCAATGGAAGCCAGTGCATCTTCCGCATCTCCATCATCGGCCACAGACAAACCGTCCAGTTCCAAATTTGAAGACGTGGTGTTCGAATCCAACGAAAATCGAATGACGTTTTCTTCTCCTTTAAAAGCGCCCACCTGAAAATCAAAACTTTCTCCCGAACCTGTCAAAAGGTTCTTCTGACCGTAAACCGTGGTCTTCGCAATGCGATCAAATTCTTGGGCGAGCTGTTGAAATTCGGTGTCCATAAACTCCCGTTCATTTTCGCCATAAGTGTCCGAAGCCGCTTGCACCGCCAGCTCTCGCATTCGAATCAAAATGTTATTTTGTTCATTCAGTCCGCCCTCAGCGGTCTGAACCATGGCCATTGCGGCTTGAGCATTTCGCCCCGCTTGCCGGGTTCCCGCCACCTGTCCGCGAAGGGATTCCGAAATTGCAAAACCAGCGGCATCATTTCCGGGTTTAGAAAATCGAGAGCCCGAGGCCAGAGCTGCAAACGCAGACTCCACATCTCGGGAAGACAAATTTAAATAGCGCTGAGCCATCAAAGACGGGTTCAGCGATGCCACACGTAACATAGAGCACCTCTTTTCAAAAAAAAGGGCCCACAGACCATCATTTCAGCAGATACTGGGCTTTTCGACGCGTTGCAGAATAACTTGAGAACTTTTTTACCTTTGTGCGTCAACTATCCGTTTTCAATCAGATTTTTTAGATCTTCTGGAGTCTCAAGAGCGCCCAATTGTGTCTCAAGACCCTTCTCAAATTGAGAACGCAGAATCATCTGCGCTTCATGTCTCAGCCGCTCTGGCCGGGATCTTCTGGAATAGAAATCTTTCGAATCCACCTTCTCCTTGAGGTGAGCCACAACTTCATCCAGTCCTTCGCCCTTTTGACCTTGAGTCAAATAGACCTGAGGTGGCTCTTCGCCATCCAACTCTCCAAAAAAGGAACTTCGAATGTCATTGGCCATGGCCTGAGCGCCAGGCCGGTCGGATTTGTTCACCATAAATACATCCGCCACTTCCATCAGGCCCGCTTTCATGGCTTGAATGGAGTCGCCCGATTCCGGCACCAACACCACACCCACTTCGTCTGCCACATGCAAAATGTCCAATTCGGTCTGCCCCACTCCGACCGTCTCCACCAAAACCACATCAAATCCGCACAGGTCAAAAAGCCGCAAAAGTCGATGAGCAGAGGCACTCAAGCCTCCAAGACTGCCCCGCGTACCCAGGGACCGAATAAAAACCTGCTCATCTAGAAAATGTTCCTGATAGCGAATGCGATCCCCCAAAATCGCCCCTCCCGTAAAGGGACTGGACGGATCCACTGCCAAAACTCCCACCTTCAGATTCAGGGCCCGAAGTCGGCCAATGAGGGCAGACACCAAAGTGGATTTGCCCGCCCCCGGAGGTCCGGTCACTCCAAATCGAAAGGCCATTTGGGGAGGGTTTAAAAATCCCTCCAAACCGTAGATTTCCGCTGTAGGAGCGGATTCCCCCCAGGTCAAAAGCTTGGCAAAACTCGAGATTTTGCCGGCTTTGGCCTCTTTCAAAAGACGATTTTTGTCCATTCCTGAGCCCACCTCGTAAAACCATTTAAGTCCTTGAAAACTTTAATTTTTTTGCCACTTCAGAGCAACACTGTCTAAACACTTAACATATCGAGTCCACGGCTAAAACCCCTCAATCCTCAAAAAACATGAATCATTCCAGTGTCTTATGTCGATTTCTGGCCCCCGGCACGAACTTCGCCTCTGTATTTGGCAAGGGGAAGGATATTTTTATGAGGAACTGGAAGAAAGATTATAAAATTTTGGCACTGGTACTGATCTTGGCCGTTGGATTTATTTTCGAAGGCTTGAGACGCATGCCCGTAAACACCGAGGGCTTGGAAGACCAAGAGCTTTCAAAAGCCGCACGCATTTTTTCAATTTACCGAGAAAGTGCAAAACCCCTTCAAAAGCAAAAATTGGCTCAAGCCAAACCCGCAGCTCTTCCAAAAGTTCGCGCTCCCCGCGGAATGAAATTCGACTTGAAGGCCGCTATCTCGAACTATCAAAAAGAATATGGTTTGGAAGAGCATGAATCTGGAGCCGTCAAACGCCCCGAAAAATTAAAAAAGTCCGAAAAGGCGAAGAAAAAAACAAAGAACTCCAAATACGAATACGTTTACGACTACAACCGTGGCCGTTGGGTAAAGCGCAGAAAACTCACTGACGATCAGTTGGAAGAGTACATGGCTCGCAAAGAAGAGCGTGCTTACCAAAAACAATTGGAAGAAGCCCGCCAAGCTCAATTGAAAAAACAAATGAAAGATCGCAAAACTTCCAGCACAGACTCCACAAGCGCTTCAGGAGACGTCATCCTGTTGGGTGAAGCTCCTCCTAAAGGAATCAAAAAAGAAACCGAAGATCAAAAAAATCAACGCTCTTTTGAGGAGTGGGCTCGCGTTCTTCTTCAGTTCCCCAGCAAGACCGAGTTGCAAAAATTTATCAACGCTCATGAAAGCGGAGAAGTCTCAAAGGCCACTCTTGATCGCATGATTCAAGCCTTCCTTGATGATCCTCGCGTCGAAATGAAAGACCAAGGACTGACTTTGATCGATCTTTACCCTTCTGTTTCATCTTTCAAGATGCTTGTGGCGTTCTTAGATTTGGACCGCACCACTGGAGTTTGGGAAAGAGCCGACCGCATCTTAAAAGCAGATTATGGAACCATGAAAGGCACCAACATTCTTTCGCAAGTGATGACCAATGTGAAAGAGGAAAACGTCCTTGTTGCCGCAACCGTGTTGCTCAAATCAGCGGTGAATCAAGCAAAGACAGCCATTGAGAGCTCCTCTGAGCCCACCACTCTTTCCGTGAACTACGCCTCTGTCTTCTCGCCCTTTATTCAATTGCTGACAAATTTGACCCAAATGGGTGGAAACGTGGCCTCCGAAGCCAATAAAACTTTGGCCCATCTGGAACAACGTCTGAATGTTCACACCGTTGCAAGCAACGACGGAATTTAAGCGCTAGACGATCGAAGTTGGAAATCTTAGACTGAAAGCACTTTGAGATTTCTAGCTTTGATCTTATTTTGCGCACTTTCCCTTCCAGCCTTTGGGCTTTCGATTCCTAAAGGTCTCTCCATCAGCGACCAAGAAGATGTCACAAAGATTTTAGGGTTGGGCACATCGATGAAAATGGCCACCAATCCTTACCCTCTTGGGGGATACTCCGGTTTCGAAATCGGATACGATTTGAGTTTTATCAACATCGATCAATTGACTCGCTTAGGCTGCGATCCGGGATCCTCAGGATGCGCGAACACCGCCCGATCTGAGGAACAAGAATTCAGTTATGGAAAGCTCACCGTGGGCAAAGGTCTTTACGGCAACGTGGATGTGTTTTTCTCTTTTGCTCCTTTGTTTGGCGCCGGAGGAGTGAGCGATTATGGCGGCAGTTTGCGATGGACTTTTTATGAGGCTGAATTGCTCCCCATACACATTCTGATTTTAGCCTCTGGAAACCGAGTCAATTTTCGCAATCAGTTCTCTGCAAAAAATGTCGGCTTGGATCTTTTGGTGGGAATCAATGTGGATGACATTTCTGTTTATTGCGGCGGCGGACAAATTCGCAGTGAAGGCCTTTTTATTGGAGGCGATACTGGAGACGGAACCGTACCCACTTCAAATCCCAACTTGGATTTGCAAACCAACACCTCCTCGGTCACCGTCCAACGCTTTCACACCGTTGTGGGAGCCAGTCTGGAGTGGAAAACTCTTTTCGTTGCAGGCGAAATCAATCGCTACGACGACTCTGTTTACACCGTCAAAGCGGGTTTGCGCTTCTAGCTTCCCAAACCCCTTGTTCCACAGAGACAGACATGCCCCACGGATTGCACTTTCTTCTTTCTTCAAAGCCCCTTCTTTATCTTCCTTTCCACGGAATCCAATTTCTACATCCTTAGTTCTATAGATGCCGACACGCCCCACGGATTGCACCTTCTTCTTTTTTCAAAGCCCCTTCTTTATCTTCCTTTCCACGGAATCCAATTTCCCAATCCTTTGTTCTATAGATGCCGACACGCCCCACTGGTTGCACCTTCTGCTTTTTTCAAAGCCCCTTTTTCTATAGATAAGACCTCCCGCAAACGTGATGTGGTTTGCCCGAAGGGCAAATGCGGGTAGAGCCCATGGATGGGCGTGTCGGCATCTATAGAAAAAGGGGCTTTGAAAAAAGCAGGAAGAGCAATTTAAGAATTTAGGATTTTTTCGACGATGGAGGTGGTGCTGCGGCCCTGATGAAAGGGAAGGGAATGAACCTCTCCACCTTGGGACAAGACAAAGTCGGAACCCACAATCTGGTCCACCTTCCAATCGCCCCCTTTGACCAACACTTCGGGGCGCACCTTCTGAATCAATTCAAGAGGTGTGTCTTCATCAAAAATCACAACGGCATCGACACAGGAAAGTCCCAATAGAATTTCGGCGCGGTCTTTTTCGTTCTGAATGGGACGCTGAGAGCCTTTCAATCTTTTCACACTGGCATCGGAGTTCAATCCCACAATCAGGAAGTCCCCCAAGGCGCGAGCGTCCTGAAGGTAACGCAAATGACCCACATGAAGAATGTCAAAGCAGCCGTTTGTGAAGACCACTTTTTTATTTTTGCGAATTTGATCTAAAGAAGAGCTGACCTCTTCTTGTGTCCACAGAGGCATTAGTAATTTTGAGAATACAAGTTCAGACCGGTAATTTTACCTGCCAAGTCTCTGCGAAAAACAAAAGACAAAACAGGAATCACGATCACACCGGTGAAAGTTACGACCAGACTGCGAAGAATCACTCTCAAAGGATAGTTTTCACTTTTGAAATCCTCGTCTCTTCCCAACTGAAGATCAAAGGTCCACTCTCCCAGAGTCTTTCCGCAAAAGGCTCGCGAAATGATAAAATAAATTTGCATCACCGAGACCAACAAAATGCCCACACTGATTTGAGTCATCAAATCCGTATTCGTCGAACTGATCAAGGTCTGAAGTTGAACGCCTGTTACGGTGAGCAGCGCTGTTGTAAAAATCAATCCCAGTGCCACAACCACGATCAAATCCAAAATGGCTGCCGACAAACTTCCTGGGGATACTTTCAATCGCGTCCGAGGAGAATCTGCGGCTCCTCTACGAGTGCCCACAGAAGCCAACTGGTCTTTGTGTGGAGTCTTTTTAACTTCTGACGGTCGGTTGTAAGTTTGAGGAGTTGGAAAGGGCGAACGAACCACGGGCTCAATTTCCACATCCATCAATTGAAATTCGGGTTTCTTATTGCGCGGAAGTGGAGAAGAAAATTCCACTTTTTCCTGGCGCGTGGTGCTGGTGTAGGTTTCTCTTTCTGGAGTGGTTGGCACTTCAAGAGGTGCACTTTCCAAGGACGTCACAATGTCTTCAAAGGTCAACTTTTTAGGTGGAACATCTGTGGGCTTGTTTGCTGAGGACATGGCCGCCTCCAACTCCATGGGTGCCGAAGTCGGAAGAGAGGGCTTTGCTCCCAACTCCAATTCGCTTTCTTTCACGGAATCTTTGAGAGACTTCTGTTTTTTATGAAATCCCAAACCTTCTGTTAAAGGTTTAAATTCAAATTCATCAAATGGATCCATGCCGCATCTCCCCCGGACATTTTGCCTACAGGCTGAGCTCATACTTTAAAATGGCGGCCACAGCCACGCAAGCCGTTTCCACCCTCAAAACTTGGTCTCCTAAGGTCAGCGGAGCCATCTGATGGGCTCTGAAGGCCTTCACTTCTTCCTCAGAAAAGCCTCCCTCACTTCCAATAAACACGCAAACCTCTTCCGATTCCCCGACCTTAGCCGAGCGAAGGGCTTCTTTAAAGGTCATCGCCCCTTCCCCTTCAAAAGGAAATAGACCCACTCGAGCAGGATTCTGGTTAAAATCCTTCAAAAGGCTCTTTAGAGAAGTGACTTCCGCCACCTCCATCAAATCTCCACGACCACATTGGCGCGTGGCCCCTTTGACCACCTTTTCCCAACGGGCCTTTCGATTTTCAGAGATGTCACTGAGCTTTCTTAAAAAACTGAAGTCCGACACAAAGGGAGTCAAAGTTTTCACCCCCAACTCCACGGACTTTTCCAAAATAAAATCCATTTTGGGAAGGCGAGGCAAGGAAACCAGCAAGTGAATGTGAGGCTTCGGAAGAGGAGGCAAGGCTCTCTCTCCCTTACGAAGTACCAACAGAGATTTCTTTTCAATTTTTGTGATCTCAACCAAATACGCAGAACCATCGCCCGGCAGAAGTTCAAACGCGTAGCCTTCTTTCAAACGGCACACGTCAATCAAGTGGTGAAAAAGATCTCCGGAAATGACGAACTCATCGCCACCCATTTCCTCTTTCTCGATCCAAAATCGCCTCAAGGCCATTTCGCCCCCAAGCACAACCACTCGCCCTCTTGTTTTTCAAAAAACCACTGAGCCCCTGAAGGCAACTGAAACTCTTTTAAAAATTCTTCTTTGTTGTCGGCCAAAATTCCAGACAAAAACAAAACTCCCTGTGGGTTCACTTTTTTAAAAAGTTCTTTTTGAATCAAAGATAAAACCCCTTCGATGATGTTTGCCAAAACCACATCATAGGTTTCATGGATCTCTTCGATCTGCTCATGATTCATAAGAACCGAAACCTGGTTCAACTCAAAATTTTCATTGGCGACCCGTTGGGATTCGACATCCGTGTCCGTGGCGCGAATTTTTTCAAAACCCATATAGGCGCCAAGGATGGCCAAGATTCCGGTGCCCGTTCCCACATCCAAAAGAGTTTTTCCTTTGGGGTTGGAAATGTTTTGATAAAGCGCCTTCGCCATCAAAGCTGTGGTTTCATGAGTTCCCGTCCCAAAGGCCATGCCTGGATCAATGGACAAAACTTTTTTTGCTTCTTTGGGTGCTTCCAACCACGAAGGCACCACATAATGTCCCTCTACCAGCTCAAAAGATTTAAAATGTTTTTTCCAACCTTCCATCCAATCTTCATTCTCTTTGTTTTCCCACTGAATTTGAATTTCCGGAAATCGCAACTGGATGGCTTCCATAAATTGAGGCGAGGGAAGTTCTTCAAAATAAACTTGAAGGTCTCTGGTCTCGGCAATCAAAGACTGAACTTCATCCGTCCCCGGCTTGGGTTCATATTTCAAATTTTCGCTCATTCCCAATGCGCCATTTTCAAAAACAAACGAAGAGAGCCAATCTTCCGCAAGGATGGAAACATTTTTTAAAATCGCTATTGTGTACATGGATTTGGATCTAGCACAGCCCTAGGGGCCCGTCAGACAATTCTTTTAAGAATCATGGAGTTAGGAATTTTTTTTCAAATTTACCGGCTATAAGCTTGGTCTGTGAGGTCAATGGAGTTGATCACCAATTTCACGGCATTGGGATCCTCCTGCTGAGGCTCATTGGAAGCCGTATCTTGAGTGGAATAAATTGGGGTGTAACTTCCCGCATTGTTCTTCGCTGAATCCGGATCAATCACATCCCCCAGAAGAATGTAGTTGTCGCGCAACACAGGAAGAGCTGCTCTTGAAAAATCCCGAAAATGTCGAGCAATGCTGACGTTCTGATCTACAAAAATCACTTTCACCTGAGCGACTTTGATGCTGACCTCTCCAAGAGAGCGGTTTTGAAATCCATCATAAAGAGGAACTCTACGAACCACATCATAAACTGCACCTTCACGGATGCCTTCTGCTTTTCCGGCGTAAATATAAAAATCTTTTTCTGTTTTTTCGTCATTAGAGAGAGCCAATTGGCGACGCACTTCAAAGATGGAGTAATCGGGTCCTTTTGCCATGACCCATTGACTTAAAAAGAGAGTCGCAAATGCAACCCACATCTTCCATAACATGCCTTCCCTCCTTGGGGGCGATCGAACCTACAAACTTTATCGGCAGGTGGAACCCTCCCCGTAAGTGTCCGTTGGTCTAGCTTTTAGCGATTGACGGCCCTTCCCTCGCTCGATACCACAAAGGTCATGGCAAATTCCGAACTGAAGTCTACGTTTTTAAAATCTCTTCTCTTTGGTTGTGCGTTGGCGCTATTGGTCCTGCTCTTTTATTCTCGCACTCTCATATTAGCGGGAATGACGGGCTTGGGTTTAGGTTGCCTCGCTTCGCCTTTTTTGAATTTTTTAAGAAAAAAAGCAAAAATCCCAAGAGCCCTTGGCGCATTGATTTTAATTTTTCTTCTGGTGCTCGTCTTTTCTGGAATGTTTTATGCGGCCGGATCTTTGATGGCCGATCAAATTCAAAATCTGCAAGAGCAACTTCCGTCGCTCCTCTCGCGGGCGGAAAATTCGTGGAGAAATTTGACTCACAACTATCCCCTTTTGCAGGAACGACTGAATGACTTGTCCTTTGGAGAAAGTGCCAAGGCCGGTGTGTCCCGGTTGATACATGGCTTGGGATCTGGAATCAATGCACTGACCGGTTTTGTGTTGGCCTTTTTTATCGCCCTTTACACTGCCATTCACGCGGAAGAATATTTTAAGGGCTGGCTAAATTTGTTTTCTAAAAAACATCAGGGTCGTGTTCAGGATTTAAGCTTAAAGTCAGCGAAGGTGCTTCGCGCTTGGTTTTCGGCACAATTGATTGATATGGCTTTGGTGGGCATCATCACAGCTTTTGGACTTTGGTTGATTGGGGCCACCTATTGGGCGCTGTTTGGATTGATGACAGCGCTTTTAGCGGTCATTCCCTATTTTGGAGTTTTGATCACATTGATCTTTGCCACTTTTGTCACGGGAGCGGAACAACCCGATTTGGTGCTTTGGGTCCTGTTGGTTTTCTTTATCACTCAACAAATTGAAGGCAATTTGATCTTGCCGATCATTATGAAAGAACGAGTGAAGCTTGCGGAAGCACCTTTGCTTTTTTTCATTGTGTTGATGAGTTTTTGGTTTGGCATTCCCGGCATCATCGTTGCGCCGGGAATGTTTGCCATCGGCAAAACTCTCTATCAAGAACTGACTTACAACTCTTAGTCCAATTCGCTCAATGCCGTAATTAATTTTGCTTTTGAAAACGAAATTGAAGTTTAAGTGGGAATGAATTTGCATCGAAATCGAGCTCCGCAGCCGCAGGTGAGGACTGATTGAAGATTTCGATGCAATTTCATTCCTATGTAAACTTTAAGAAGTTTTAAAGTTCGGGAGAAGGAAGGCGAATGGCAATCCCATGCTCGATGGTTTGGCTCTTGATTGAGATCTGAGGATTTTGAACCACGCGCTGCTGAAGCTTTGTGAAAATCGGCTCTCGAATATTTAAAGAGTTCTCTTGAAGCACACACTGACGGGCCAAACGCTCTTTCAAATTGATCACAATGGGAGCTTTCAAGTTTGCCGTCATTTGCGTGGGATCATTTGGAATCGTAATGATTGAAAAACAGCGAGTGCCTTCAGAACTGGCTAATTTTAAGGCTTCCAAATCATATTTGGTCAGGTGAATGGTGTAATTGGCCATAAACAATTCTGGCTCAAGAAGAGGGAATGCCACTCCCGGCTCTTCACAACTTTGCAGCCAGGCGAAAATTTCATCCGTTGGATCGTCCAAAAGAACAAACCGTCTTAGCTCGTTAAAACCCAACAGACCTTCTGGAAAAAAAATCATGTCGTCGGATGTCAACTCAACGGATCCAAACCGTGTGGTCTGAATAGTCATAAAGCCCCTCCCCTTACTTTAAAAGAATGCCTCCAAAGACTAGACAGCACAAGACTTAAAATCCGGTTAATCCGGAGGGAATGACTCAAAACGTTAAGATAGTGATATAAAAGGAAAAAGCCGTCTTATTGGGCGGCTTTGTTTTTGTTTTTTAAAAGTTCAGCAACGGCTTTTGTGCTGTCCGAAGAGGTCGATGCAGACTCTTGGTTTTGGTTTTGAATGGCCAAATAGACTTCTTCACGGTGGATTTTGGTGTCTCGAGGAGCTTCAATACCTAAACGCACCTGTTTTCCTTTGATCTGAACCACTCGGATCTTGATGTGATCGTCAATGGCGATACTTTCTCCGAGTTTTCTTGTAAGGACCAGCATAAGAACTCCTTCAACATCCTAGTCAAAGAATCAATTAATAGACGTATAACTTGCACCACTCTCTACGGAACAAATCATGGGATACTTTAGCTAGCCCTAAGACTAAAGATTGTCAAGCTAGCGGAGAAAGTCGAGGAGACTCTTTTCCACCAGTTTTCCGGACGTTTGAAGTGTGGCCTGTAAGGTGCTTTCTGTCTTGTTGATGTCGCTGACGGTTTGAAACACATCCGCATCTTCCAATTCAGAAATTGCAATTTGGTTATCCACTTTGGATTTTTCCAAAGTCTGTGAATAGTTTTCAATCACCATCGAGCGAGATCCCACTTGGGAGCGGGCCAACACCACTTGGGAAAGAGCTTTGTCCAACTCATTGAGAGATTCTTGAACACCTTCTTTGTCATTGGCTCTTAAGGAAATTTCTAAATCCTTCATCACATTGAACAGATTGACCGTTGTATGAGCGGACTTCTGAACCTCAGACAAATTTTCTGGAGTCATAGGATCCAATTCATTGCCTTCTGGATTTTCAAGACTTGCCGGCCCACGCACTTCGGGACCACCAAGTTCAGGCTTCCCTTCCATTGGGGGTGCAGATTCTGGGTTTTCAGGATCCACAGAGAGCTGATCGACGGTTTGGTTGACCTGACCGGCCAAAAAATCCTCGATGGTTCGCGGCTGGTCTTTGGTCGGCATGCTGATTCCATCGCCCCCAAATCCTTCTCCCATAAACACACGACTTCCTGGAAGGTTCATGGACAAAAAGGAGTCCTTATCCACATGGATCAAAAGCTCCCCATCATCTCCGCGGTAATCCCCTTGGTGAGTGAACGGAGAAGAGGTGGTTTTGTAGCCTCCAAAAATAAATCGATCTCCCATTTTGCGGTTTCCGATTTGAACCATTTGGGAAAAAAGCTGTTCAATTTCGGTGGCCACCACGCGCCGAGATTCTTCGTTTGCACTGGCATCGTTGGATTGAGAAAGAGCCAACTCTTTGGCGCGCATAAAAACTTCGGAAAGTTCACTCAAAGATTGATCGGTAAATTCCAAAAAAGACTTGGCGTAGTTTAAACTTTTGGTGAATTGCTTTTTGCCCACCAAATCCACACGCTCTCCTAGCACTCGACTTGCAGCTAAGGGATCATCCGAAGGTTTGGTCACACGTTTTTGAGTGGCGGCTTGATTTTGCAGGTCGGCCATTTGTCGACGGTTTTTGCCGACATTGGTGATCACTTGATCATAAGCCATTTTATCTGCAATTCTCATTCAAAAACACCTACATCCGTTTCAAGTTTAAAACTGTGTCCATCATTTCATCCGCAGTACGAATCAACCTCGCCGATGCATCGAAGTTTTTCTGAAACTCAATCATCTTTGTGGTTTCTTCATCTAAACTGACACCACTGATGCTTTCGCGAATGTTCTTTAACTGCTTGGTGATTCCATCTTGAGCTTCGTGAGCAGACTTCGCCCGTTGAGTTTCCACACCAATTTGACCAACGGTGCCCCCATAAAAATCATCAAAAGAGGCGGTTCCATCTTCAAAAACATTTTTGTACTGGAGTGAGGATAAAATGTTAGCAATTTGGTTGTCTCCCGGAGCAAACGGCTGTCCTGCAGCTGCGATGTTCCCCACATCCGTCTTCACGTTCTGATTTAAAGACATGTTCGCGGCCGCACCTTTGATTTCTTGAGGCTGATTGAAAAACAATACGCCTTTTTTGTTATAACGGTTAAAACCTTCCACATGGGCTTTGTTCACTTCCGTGGTCAATTGAAAAGCCAATTCATCCAAATTGTTCTTCAACCTTTCAATGGTGCCATCCCGTACATCCAACAATCCGCCCACTTCACCACCCTTAATCTGTTCAGTCACATTAACCGCCGAAGAGTTCTCCGTGGATTTGTAGTAGATTTGCAGGTTCTTGTTCGGCTCCATTCCAGTGGTCAGAGTAGAAGCAGTGGTTCCAGAAACCAAAACCGCAGTACTGCCTGCTGTTACAGAAACCTGACCGTTTTTATTTTCCGAATATCTGATATTGATCTTCTCGCCCAAATTTTTAAGCAAAAGATCGCGGCGATCCCGTTCGTCATTGGCCGGAGTTCCCGCCATTTCAACCAAGGTGATCTTTTCATTGAGGGACGCGATCTCTGTGGTCAACTGATTCACTTCTTCCACCCGAGTGGCGATGCGAAAATCTGAATCCTCTTGAATGCTGGTCAATTGCTGATTCACCCGCTGGAAATCCTTGGCCAAAAAATCAGCAGACTCCCTGACAAGAGTTCGTGAGGCCAAACTTTCAGGGTTGTTGGAAAGTTCTCTAAAGGAGTTAAAAAATTCCCCCATGAATTGGTTGAGCCCTTTGTTGACCTGCTCGTTGTAGACTTCCTCGACCCGAGAAAGACTGTCGGCCCGGCCATTCAAATAACCCAGGGAACTGCCCTCTTTTTCCAACTGTTTTTCGAGAAATTGGTTGTTGGTGCGAGTGATCATACCAGCACGCGCGCCCATTCCAATGCGGAGGCGGCCTTCCCCAACAGGTTCATTGGTTTGAAGTTCTACTCTTTGACGGGAATAACCTTCAGTGGATTTGTTGGCAATGTTGTGTGCCACAGTTTGGAGCGAGGTCTGAGAATTCATCAGACTTCGCTTTCCAACGTCCATCATGGACCATATGCGTGACATCCTGCCTTCCTTTCACTTGCCTCTCCATCCTAGAGAAACAACTAAGCTTCGCGGCTGACCAATTGACCCGAAATGTTTGCGGGCTTGGCCTTTTCCCCTTTGCGCTCGTACGTCTTTTTGTCTTCCAAAACATTCTTGAGATTGTTCATTGCTCCGGTGACATTGGCCAAAGCAGATTGAACCAAAACTTCGTTTTTTCGATTGTGCTCTTGAACTCTTTTCAAGAGCAAATCTAAAACCGAGTGAATGCTTCTCAAGCGATCGGCATCTTTGGCTTCCAGCCGAAGAGCAATGTCCAACAATCGTGGGCTTTGAGATTCCATTCCCAAAGATGCTCCCAATTGTTTTGCCAATTCAATGCGAGAATTCTCCAGCGAACGAATGCGAATCAACATCGCCTCTTTAGAGCGATTGTTTTCGTTCAAATCATCCAAGTTCGCAGAAATAAGAATGTCTTTTTCTTTGCGTACAACATCTAAAAGGTGACGATAAACCTTTACCTGTTCATCTAGATTTTGAATCAACGGATCCAAAGTCATGACCTACTCCATTGTCGATAGATGATCATCAACAAGTCGATCTGCGATTGCTGATGCATCCACATTGTAACGGCCTTCATCAATCAGTTTTTGCAGACGAGCCACCTTGGCTTCATCAATGGAATCCTGACTGGCGATTTGCTTGGCCTTATTCATCATTTGCGCACGTTCCGAAACATCTACGTGAGAAGAAGACTTTAGGTGTCCCATCTTTTCTGCGTGAGACATCGGTTCTTTTTTGGATTTCAGGTTCAACTTGTCCGTCGTGTTTGTATTGAGATTTTGTACCGATGGGTTGACCTTGTTTCCAACTTTCATATTTCCTCCAAGTCTCTGTGTTTCAGAGCTTTTCCTAAAGTGTCCTTCTTAGTGTATCATATAGAGACAAAAATTCATTCGTCCAGATTTTCTCGACCGACTTTCTTATAGGCCTGAATTGCTCTAAGCTTATTTCCTTCTGATTTCAAGGGCATAGGCCCTTCTTTGGGCAGGGCTTGAGCAGGACCTCCACTTAGGGCCTCGACCTGCTCTTTCAGCTGCTGATAGATCAAGTCGCTCAGACCCACACCACCCGCTTCCGACCAATTTTTTACATACTCTTGATCTAAATTTTCACTGTAAAGTTTCTCTGCAAAATTCTTTTGAATCAGTCCCTTTTCATCGGGAACCGTTTTTCGCATGGCCTTGACCATTTGATCCAAAAAATACTTTTCGTAGTCCTTGGCGGCCCCTCGCATTTTTTGATCCAAAATTTCTTTTTGCTGACTTGGAGTGGGCGGATGAGCTTGAAAAAAGCGATTGATTTTCATAGGGAAACTCCCGGAAGAAAGAAAAAAAGGGGAAGATGAGTCAGAAAGCGTGCATCCTGCACTTTTTAGATCCACTCGGCACAAGCCAATCCTTGGCGAGCACTGATTTTTCATGTTTCCTGCGCGAAACACATAAACCTTTTGAACCGTTCTAGTCCTCTGACTCTAACTCACCGACCCCCCACAGAATAAGCAACATCCATGTCACTCACTCAAAAAAATTATAAAATCTCCAGTTCTCCATGAAGCGCTCCTGCGGCCTTGATGCTTTGAAGAATTGCGATCAAGTCCTTTGGAGAAACTCCAAGTTTGTTCATTGCATCCACAAGGTCTCCCACATTGGCAGACTCTTTTAAGTGAACCAAACGTTCACCTTTGTCATTCTTGCCCGACTCAGCACCTTCCACCTTCAGCGAAAGATCGCCATGACTGAGCGCCACCTCTGAAACTTTCACCTGGTGACCAATGACAACCGTTCCCGTTTTTTCATTCACAACCACTCGTGCCGCCACATCCGGATTGATCTCCAATCGTTCAATGGTCGCGAGCAACTCCACACCCTTTCCTTCGTACTCAGGTGGTGAAACCACATCGATTGTTCCCGCATCGAGTGCGGATGCATATTTTCCAGAAAGTTCCCTATTTATAATTGTGACCACTCTTGAGGCTGTGGTGAAGTCCGGATTTTGTAACGTGAGTCGAAACATCTTCCGGCTGGCAAAGTCTTGACCGAGGTCCCGTTCAATCAAAGCTCCATCAGGAACGCGTGCCACGGCTTCATGCACTCCGGATCCTTGCCCAACAAGGACATGGCCCTGTGCGACCGCATAGATCTGTTGATCCGCAGCCCTGAGTGGGGTTTGAATCAAGGTTCCCCCACGAAGACTTTTTGCATCCCCCAATGAACTCACTGTGACATCAATTTTATTGCCCGAGCGCGCAAATGCCGGAAGATTTGCCGTAATAATCACTGCGGCCACATTTTTACTGGAGGTGTCTCCACCAGACACTTTCATGCCCAAACGATCCAGCATGCGTTCAATGCTTTTGTTGGTGTACTCCGATTTGGAATCACCGGTGCCCGCAAGACCCACAACAATTCCATAGCCTACCAATTGGTTGGAGCGCACCCCACGAATGTTGGCCACGTCTTTCAATCGTGCTGCCTCACTGGGTTCTGCCACGGCAATAAGAACCAGAAGAAAACTGACAAAAATCAAAGAAGGTTTCGGTGCAAACATCTTCTTCATAAGGTCTCCCGATCCGAACGCTTCACGCTGACAATATCAAACTTAGGATCCAACAATTTCGAAGAGGCAATGCCTTCGTCATTAAAATCTTCCGCACGCACAATTCCGGTCACAATCACTTTGTACTCACGCCCTTTGATCAAGAAAGGTTGGTCGCCTTTCACCCGGTAATTTCCATCCACTGTTCTTTCCACAATGCGAGTGGGAACATTCTTAATTTTAAACTCTTCGCTTTCTGGAGACGCCGTGTTCGCAGCGGTTGCTGCTGGCTTTGGAGGTTCAGCGGCCTTTCCGCCTTCACCTTCTGCACCCTGTGCTGGATCTTTTTCCGCACCGGGAGCTGCCGCCGCTGGACGTCTCAACCTGGCTTTTTGACGCTCTTCAATTTTCGTCAAAAGATCGCGAATCACATCCACCTTCGCTTCCAACTGAGCTTTTGGATCTCCTTCAAGCTCCACCGCCAAGGGATCTCCAATCATTCGCATGATGTTTTGAGAAAAAAGATAAGCCCCTTGCCCCTCCATCACCCAAAGTGAACCTGATTTTTCACCCAGCACGGATTCGTTTTGCAAAGTCTCTCGAGTGGCTCTTTTATATTTTCTCTTTACAGTGGGCGGCAGATTCGCAGTCTGCGAATATTTAATGGGCTCAGGCTTTTTGACCACGGCTTGAGGCGCCGGAGAACCTCCACCCACAAGTGCCTTCAGTTTGCGATTGAAACTAGAGCATCCCGTCTGAACACTCATCAAAGAAATAAAACTGAGAGAAAAAATAATTTTTCTCATTTGATTTCCACCTCACCTTTTCCCACAACCAAACCCGTCAACTTCTTCTGGGAGCTGAGATTTTTTAAGGTCACCGTATCACCCACTTCGCCATCTTGCTCGGCAATGGCCGGTGCACTGAGCTCCCACATTTTCCCTTGGGTGATCACTCGAACCATGTCACCTTTCTTCAAGGCCTTTTCACGAAGAAGGTTTTGACTCCAAATCACTTGGTTGGCGGCCACAGGTGTCTTTACCATTCCACCCACCAAGAATTCTTTTGAAGGAGCCCCGTCTGTCGCGTGAGTGATCGAGCGCAAGCTGTATTTGAAGTCCTCTTCCCGAACGCGCTCGCCCACGTAAAGTGCACGCTGTGCGATGGGAACTTCTTTTAGGATGTCTAAACGACCTTGAACCCAAAACCGAGATTCTTTTCCAGTAGGATCATAAGAAATCAAAGGAAGGTTGAAACTTCCTCGCGGCAAAGTCTTTGGCACATCCATTTGCCATTTGGCAAATTCACCGATGGGAAGTGTCACATCCAAAATTTCGATCTGACACTTGTCGCACAGGGCTTGCCACTCGCGTTTTAAAATTTCAGAGACCACTTCTTTGGTCAATTTTGGCGATTGAGACTGAATGGTCACTCGTCTTGGAATTGAAAACTTATATATCAAACGGTCTGTGGAAGAGAGCGCCAATTTCAAATGATCTGCAATGGATTGAAAAGACAACTCGGTTCTTTCTCCTAAGGCGGGCACCACCATCAAAGATTGCCCCACCAATTTACTTTGAATGTCGTTGGCATTTTTTGCGCTGGCAGGCTCAACCAAATCCCACAAACTCAAACTAGAATTGGGCGGAGCTTGCACTTCACTTTGAAGTTCAATGAGTTGAACTCCAAAGCTGGTTTGCGCAATAAAAAGAAAACTCAACATCCAACGTTTCAAAAATCACCTCAAGTTGCTGACCGCTTGTAACATTTGGTCGGAAGCTTGAATCACCTTGGAGTTGGTCTCATAAGATCTTTGTGTTGTGATCATATTGACCATTTCATCCACGATATTCACATTGCTCGCTTCCAATTGACCTTGAGCCAAGGTTCCCATTCCACTCTGTCCAGGAGCCGCCTGCTGAGGAACTCCACTTCCTGCGGTTGGCATGAATAGATTTCCACCAATCGCTCGAAGCCCCGCTGGGTTCACGAAATTCACCAACTGAATTTGGCCCACGTTCTGTGGCTGAGTTCCATTTTCAATCACGACATTGACCTGGCCATCCGCGGATACTTCCACTCCTGTCGCGTTTGGAGGAATTGAAATTTCGGGCTGAAGTACATTTCCATTTCGATCTTGAAGACGTCCATCTGGACCCTTTTTAAAGGATCCATCTCTTGTGTAAGCAATTTGGCCATTGGCATGTTGAACCGGAAAGAATCCAGCGCCTTGGATTTCTAAATCAAATGCACCGTTGGTTACCTTGGAGGAACCTTGATCAAAGTTCTTGTCGACGCCCGTCACTCGAGTTCCGTGCCCCACTTGAACGCCCGTCGGTGTGATGGAATTTAAGCCCGTGGCAGTTCCTGGCTCTTGTTCTGTTTGATACATCAAATCTTCAAATTCCGCTCGAGACTTTTTAAAACCTGTGGTCGAAGCGTTGGCAATGTTGTTGGCAATCACGTCCATGGACGTTTGTTGCGCCTTCATCCCCGAGGCGGCGGTATTGAGTGATCGAATCATCGTCCTACTCCATTGATAAGTTTGTCATCCATGTGATCAAAGGCTTTGATCGCCTGTTGAGTGGCTTCAAAAACCCTTTGAGCCATAATCATATCTGTCATTTCTTCAACGACGTTCACGTTGCTTCCTTCAACAAATCCTTGATGAACACGAACCGAGTCATTTACAGGAACCGGAAGCACTTCTTCTGAATTTCTCTGAAAAAGACCTGCGCCTTCTTTTCGAATTTGAGTGGGGTCCGGAAAATCCATCAACGCAAGCCGACCCACAGGAGCTCCACCAATATAGATGTCCGACTGCTTTGAAACCGTCATTTTTTGATTTCCCACTTGAACCACGCGCTGTTCAGGAGGCTGATTGCCCTGAACCAAGACGGGGTATCCGGCATGAGTCACCAATTGACCTTCACCATTGATTGTAAAAGATCCATTTCGCGTCCAACGCACTCCCTGAGGAGTCAAAACTTCAAAGAAGCCCTTGCCCTCAATTCCAAAATCTAAATTTCGTCCTGTGGATTTCATCAAACCTTGAGAGTGATCTGTATAGGTCCCTGCTGGATTGACATAAGCTTTGTCTCCGCCCTGCATGTCATAAAAGCTTTCCACAGAAGCCGGAACTCGAGGAACTTTCATCAGTTGTTGCTCTTTTTCATAAGAAGACAGGTACTCACTAAAGACCTGACGGTCTTTTTTAAATCCTGTGGAGTTGGAGTTCGCAATGTTGTTGGCAATGGTGTCCAACCTTGAACTTTGTGCGATGGCTCCACTGACTGCGGTGTAAATTCCTTTACTGCTCAATCCGATTTCCCCTCTCCACCTGTATACGAAGCAAGTGACATGCCACGAAAACTGGACTCGAAAGTGGTCGAGAAAAACTTCAGAAAAATTGCTGTAGTGCCGATAGAATTTTTCCCAATTCCTTCCATAGGCCTAGGTCCTGTCACCAATTTGGCTGGATTTGCGGTCGATCCTGACGGTTTTTACAAGACTCGACCGCGGCGATTCTTTAAGACATACTTAAAACAATGATTGAGATGGGGCTTACAAATCAAAAATCAATGGGACCTCTTCGGGGCGCTCGCCCGAAAGGGCCACTGCGAAAGGCTCTCTCGTTTTCAGTGGTTCTTGCATTTTCAACACATGGACTTTTTGCTCATGCGGCCACGTCGGTAAAAATTGAACCGATTCCTTTGAAAAAAGTGGCCCCTCGTCTTTCCAAAAAAACCATCGTGGTTCCTAAAAATAGAGTTCGCACTCCAACAAAAACACTCTATTCACCCGTGGATCGCCGGCCCTTTTTTGACATTCCCGTCACCTACAACAGCAAAGTAAAGTTTTGGATTCGACACTTTCAAGGTTCTGGACACAAATGGTTTCGAAAGTGGTTGGAACGTTCCAATGCCTATTTGCCTTTGATGAAAAACACTTTGGCGGAAAGAAAGCTTCCCCAGGATCTGGCCTATGTGGCTATGATTGAAAGCGGCTTTTCCGCACATGCCACCAGTACGGCATCTGCAGTGGGGTATTGGCAGTTCATCAAGTCGACGGGAAAGCGCTATGGCCTCAAAATTGACTGGTGGATTGACGAGCGCAGAGACCATCAAAAAAGCACCGTGGCCGCTGCCCGCTACCTTGGTGATCTGTATAAAATTTTTGGCTCCTGGTATTTGACGGCGGCCGCCTACAACATGGGCGAAGGCCGCTTGGGACGATTGATCAAAAAGCACGGCACCAAAAATTATTGGGTGCTTTCTCAAAAATCAGACTTTCCAAAAGAAACAAAAGAGTATATTCCAAAACTGCTTGCGGCGATGATGATTTCAAAGGCCCCAAAACTCTATGGCTTTAAAGATCTCTCTCCCAAAGATCCCTACAGTTACGATTACTTTTTTGTTCCCGGAGGAACGGATTTGATGAACTTGGCCTCTTATTTGGACATTGATCACGATCGACTTTCCAAACTGAACCCAGAACTTCTTAAAGGTTTTGTGCCTAGCTTTATTCGCAGCCATCGCATCCGCATTCCTAAGGGCTTTTCTCCCCGAGTGACAAACTATTTAAGAGCGCAACTGTGACCCCTACGAAACCTTCCGACAAATCCATTTTGGTTCAAAAATATGGCGGTGTTTGTTTGGCAACGCCTGAAAAGATCAAGCGCGCGGCCGAACATGTACGCTCTTTGGTGGATCAAGGGAATCGATTGGTTGTGGTGGTTTCCGCCATGGGGCCCACCACTGACGAACTGACCAAGCTGGCCCATGAGGTCAGTCATCACCCCAATCAACGAGAATTGGACATGCTTCTGACTGCTGGAGAGCGCATCAGCATGTCGTTGATGAGCATGGCGCTGACGGACTTGGGACTTTCCTCCATCAGTTTTACCGGAAGCCAAGCCGGCGTGATGACCGATCATTCTTACAGCAACGCTCGCATTATGGATGTCCGCCCCATTCGCGTGGAAGAAGAGCTTTCTAAAAACAAAGTGGTGGTGCTCGCTGGATTTCAGGGAGTGAATCCCGAATCCAAAGAAATTACAACTTTGGGGCGCGGAGGAACCGACACCACTGCCGTGGCCATGGCCGCGAAACTCAAGGCGAAAAGGTGCGAAATCATCAAAGAGGTTTCGGGGGTTTGCTCCAGTGATCCTAAGATGATTCCCGAAGCCCAAGGAATTGAACGCCTCAGTTATGAGGCTTTGTCTGACATTTGTTTTTGGGGTGCGAAAGTTCTTCAGTACCGCTGTGTGGAGTTGGCGCAAAGGACTCAAGTGCCCGTTGTGATCAAACGGTGGGAAGACTTTCAGATTGCCACCGAAGTGGTTCACCAATTAAGGAGTGACAGTATGGAAACCAGTGAAGTGATCTCAATCAATTCTCATGCAGAGGTTGACCATCTTGAAATTGATTGCGCACATTTGAATGAAGGATTTAACGTTTTCAAAACTCACTTGAGTCAGTTTAAAATTTCTTATCCGCAAATTCTGGCGTCCAATTTTGACAATGGAAAAATTCGATTGATGGTGACCGGAGATGCATTGACTTTGCAAAGCCTTCGAAAATCTTTGGAAGAGGAATTGAAGATTCGATCTTTGGGCGAGACTCAATCGACAGTGACCGTCACTTGCTCGGGACTTTACCGTTCAGAGAAAATTTTCGATTTGATTCACATGCTCCATGAAAATGGCGTGAAAGCCCATAAGATTTTGTCACAGGCATTGAGTGTGACCTTTGGTGTGCCTCAAGCACACCGCGAGACTGCCATTAAGGTTTTGCATTCTTTGGTCGGGCGGAAGCTTTAAGACCGCAAATTTTTTATTCCGTTCACGCTCCTCCTGGCGGAATTCAATTTTTGAAGACACTTCGGTTTGTTGAGTTTTAGATCGTCTTGATCCCTTAGTTTTTTCTTCCGCGATATGCTTTCTGCTTTCTGATAGCTCTTCTATTTTTCAATTCCTTATCCTGGGATTTGAAATTTATAAATCCAGACGCTTCCATCCATGGGCTCTTCCATTATTTGTCCTACGGACAAACCACTTCATGTTTAATGGAGGTCCCTCAATTTTATCAATTCTTTATCCTGGGATTTGAAATTTGTAAATCCAGACGCTTCCATCCATGGGCTCACAAGTCTTTGCCCTTCGGGAAAATCACATCCTGCTTCCTTGAGGTCTTTTCCTGTGTATAAGTTCCTATTTTCCAAATCCCAAATTTCATAGAACCGGACACGTTCATCCATGAACTCTTCCAGCATTTGCCCTTTGGGCAAAACGCATCCTGCTAGCGGGAGGTCTATTGCACTGGAAACCCGTCTCTCTCCAATTTTAAAAATACCTTCAATCCCACGCGCCCATCCATGGGCTCACAAGTCTTTGCCCTTCGGACAAACCACCTCCTGTTTCCTTGAGGTCTGTTTTCACGTATGAATTCTTATTCCCAATTCCATATTTCATAGAACCGGACGCGCTCATCCATGAACTCTTCCAGCATTTGCCCTTTGGGCAAAACGCATCCTGCTTGCTGGAGGTCCATATCTATGAAATTTGGAATTTGGGAAATAAATAATCATACCCATCTTCTCAATTCTGCAGAAGTCGCACGGGCTAGGGACATTCAAGTTTCTAATGTCTACTAAACGTTGCGGCAGGATTTTTATTTTTTAGAAATTTTATTTGACGTTGTTTTTTCGATTTCTTTCAAGTGAATCGTTATATTGAAATCATTTGCAGAATCATCATTCAAGCTATTCTCGGCGTCACTGCACTCATTTTTTTTAAAATTCATCAACGGACATTCCCGACAATTAAAACTCTTTTAGAAGCAATCCTCAGAGGTAAAATCTGAAAATCAAAACCCATGGTAATGTTCTTTCAACAGAAAGAGGATGCATGAAAATTCACAATGAACTTCTTGAACTCCGCCAGAAAGAAAAACGAATCACTTCAGAAATCCTGAACAAGCTGCAAGAAATGGAGGACAGTCGGCAATATTTGGCAATGGGATACAATTCTCTTTTTGATTAT
>DKGG01000053.1 GCA_002453155.1 Bdellovibrionaceae bacterium UBA6776 | reverse complement strand
CCCCACAATAAAAACCGGAGAGGGAACCAATGGGGGTGACAAATCTCGGTGGTGGTCAAGATTTAAACGCCTCTCCCTCCCCTCAGTTCCAAAAGAGCCCCTAAATCACGGGCACATCGCTTGCTCCTTTTAAATCCAAAATGTTGAACGTCTCGAAGAAGGAGTAAAAGTGTCCTCAAAACCGTCATGGAAAAAAGCGACAAATTTTGCGATTCACATGGGCCTTCTCATAGCCACAGCTCCGACTCTGGCCTCCAATGCCCTGGACTGCGTCTTGGAAAAGGGCGCAAGTGTCTACGACAGCTCCACTTCATCAAAGCCTCTCCCCCAAAGTTTAGAAGAAAATCTCCAAGTCACGTGCTTAGACAAAGCTGAGAACGGTCGACAAAAATTTAGCTTTGAAAACAAAACCTACTTTGTGGATGGATCCAACGTCCGTCTTTATGACGGCCACCTGTTGGTTTCTGAACAAAAATATGCGGCTCGAAAAGGTGCCCCTCTTTGGAACTCACCCACCGGAGATCAAAAAATCGCCGAATTCACTGAAGAAGGAAGCCTAACCAAAGAGTTCTTTTACCTGTTTGTGGATGGACGCGGACGCTTTATGGCTCTTAACAAAAGAGCCAAGGTCTTTATGGTTCAAAAGATCGGCGATGGATTGAGCCAACAATGGATTGGCTGGATCGACACTCACTCCATTTTTAAACCACAGATCAAAGCCGCAAACCCCAATGAAAAATTAATTCAAGCTGCAAAAGATTTTTCGGAATCAAAGCGAGTGCATTTGAAAAATGCCACAGAACTCTTACATCTTGTTCAGAAAAACTACTCTCCCCTTCCCATCTCTCAAATTGGAGTGAACCCAAAGATTTTGATCCAAGCTCGAAAATTTTCGCTCGATATCGCGAGAGGGGCTGATGCATCCGAAAAAACAGAGAAATCACGCCGACTGGGTGTGATCACTGAAACCTCCTGTGATCAAAAATCCAATTGCAAAGTGAAAGTTCGAAATCTTCATCTTAAAGCACAAACAGACCCAGAAAAAATCGAGCGCATTCAAAAAGAAGAGTGGATTCCGGCAGATCAGGTCAATGCCATTTCCGCAAGAACCTTCACTCGAAAAGAGAGCCTTGGGTTCTCTGTCAGTGCGGACTTCAATGGTCTTGTTGAAATTCCTAAAGGAATTCAAATTGTCGATTTAAACTTGAAGATCTGTCAGGGTAGCAATTGCTTTCAGAGAGTTTTAATTCCTCACTTGGAGGATTTTCACAACCTTGTGGTTTGGATGCCTCAAGAAGACTATATCGACCCACTCTTGCAAAATGAGAACAATAGCGTTTTAAGTGCCATTGCAGAATTTTTAGGTGTCTCTGGCTCTCTTTCAAAAATTGAAACGGCTCCAACGGCAAAGCCTAAAAGCTCTGAAACTCCTCAAGAAACGGAACCTTCTCCTGAGTTGAAGGGCACTCCCGAAATTCTTCCACCAAGCAACGATGTGCCCCCCGCCCCACCAACTGATCCGCAGACCAATGACACTGAAGAAAGTGACGTGAAGGAAGACCAAAAAATTGAGGAGAGCGAAACTCCAGAAAAACTAGAAGCTCCCAAACCAGATGAATCTGAAAAAGATGAGGGAGAGGATGAAGTCACTGGGGTGGAAGAAGTGGAAGCTGTAAATGGAAATTTTGAGAATGTGGTCTGCTTAAAGTCGGCCAATGATTCTTTGAATGTCAGAGACGAAAGCTTTCAAAAGGTTTTGTTCTCTCTTCCAAACGGAACTGCAGTTAAGATCTTTCAAGATTTCGAAAGTGAAAAAGTCACTTTGGGAAAAGAAACCTATGAGGTAATTCACATTCAAGAGCCCGATGGAAAAGACGGATATGTGGCCTCCTCTTTTGTAAAACCGGCATCTTCCTGTGAAAGCTATGAAGATGAAAAACCCGCAACCGACAACTCTGAATTGAAAGACAATGAAACCGAAGACACTCAGGACGCAAAAACAGGAAAAGTGGTTCGCAAATCCAAACACCTGAAGGTGGGCCAAACTCTGACGGTTTGTACTGAGTCCGGTGGATCTCTGAGTGTCTATGATTTGGAGTTCAACAAACAAAGTCAGCGCTACTCTTTGGATTCAGGAGAAAAGGTCACAATTACGGACAACACTTTGAAGGAAAAGCCCACCCCCAATGGTTATTTGTACATTCAAGTGAAAACGGAATCTGATTATGACCGCTTGGTTGCCAAGGACTTTTTGACTTCAAAAAAATGTGAATCGGCAATTGCCTCCGGCGGAAATATCAGCAATGGATACATTTTTCCCACAACTACTTCCACTGGATATTCCTACATTCCAAGTGGAAGCCGCCCAATGACTTTAACATCCATGTCTAGATATGGGGGATACCGAGGAAACTGGGGCGTCTATGGCGCCAGTCGAAGTGGAGGCCGAAGAGCTCATGCAGCGACAGATCTTTATCAACCCAAAGGTCTCGCCCGTCCGAGCAATACCTATTCAAAAAATTATTATGGTGGTCCATTCCGGGCCATGAAAGACGGAAAGGTCATTCGCGGCGCCACTTACTTTTATCAGGGCACCTCCTACATTGTGGTTCATCACACAGACAACATCGTCTCTCGCTATGGAGAGATTTATCCGGGCACTCTTTATAAGAGCAAAACGGTAAAAACAGGACAATATTTGGGCTACATCAAATGGGTGGGTGTGGGATCAGTACCTCCAATGCTCCATTTTGAAAATTATCTTCCCAAAAATAACAGCGTAAAACGTGGAATTCTTGGAAGTGGCAAACGGATTCGCGGCAGAAACTCTCAAAGGTCCACTCATCTTTTTGATCGCACTCAATTTATGAAAAAACTCGAAAAAGCGACTTTCGGAAGGTAGTGAATGAAAAACCACAAATCCCTTTTAGGCATTCTTGGTGTTGCAATCGCAATCACTTTATTGTTTGGTTTTTTTAAGAGCAAGAACTCAGACACCACTTCGAAAAGAGACTCTAAAGAAAATAAGTCCACTGTGTCTTCGCAAGTTTCTCAAGCTCCATTGTCCGCTTTGGCAAAACCACAAACAAAAATCGTGAGATCGGGAAAAAAAGCTTCCCTTGTGACTCAGTCCCCCAATGGAAAAATGCAATCCCTTCCCTTAACTCCTGAAGAAGAATCCCTGGTTCAAATGACTCAATTTTTTGCAGAGTTTGCGGGAACCCTAAAAAACGAAAAAGATTTTGCACGTGAGCTTTTAAAACTTGGGCTCAAACCCACCATTGCTAGGGACCGCCAAGACCTGATTGAGGATCTCTCCATTGTTCGAACCAAGAACACGCTTCCTGGAGTTCGCTACATCCATGGTCAATTCGACGGAGACGAAAGCCAAGAACTTCAACACCTGTCTTTTGAAATTCCAAAAGGTCCCAATGCATTGTCCAAAGGCATGACGCTGGTTCTGAAGACTCTTTCTGTGGGAAAGCGAATTCCCAATACCGATCCTAAAATGATTTTGTTCAAAAAAGATGGCTATGTGATTTGGCTAAAAGAACTCACTTGGGAAGACATGATGAATGATCCCTTCAATGCTTACACGAAAAAGGACGTGGGTAACATTCGAGTGGCCATTGAACGGGACATCCATGACCACGAAAGCCACGGGGGATGAGTTTGAATAAATCAAAAACTCCCCTAATTCCCCTCACTCTTTTGACCTTACCCCTGGTGGGATGCCCTCCAAAAAACAAAGAGGTTCAAAACCAAATTCCTTTGGGAAACAATGAGTCCGTAAACTCTGGTGATCCGGTTAAGAAATTGGTCTCTTTGGGAGATCCGCAAAATTCAAAAGATTCACTTTCGCAGATGCTTCAGGCCCTGATTCTTTTTGGCCGGCCTGATGCTCACTTAAACGATCTTATTCAGTATTTGATTCAGACCAAACAAAAACCCGTGATCTATTCCGATCACAGTGCCGGTGAGGATGCTAAAATTTTAAACATTCGGACAAAAAGACCCCTCCTAGGGACTCGGTACTTCAGTGCCCATTATGAGACCGACCATGGAAAATTGTTTGTCGCATCCATTTCCTTTGAAACCCAAGAGAGTTTTGTGCACACTCGCCAGCGGATCGAAACTCTTCTTTCCCAAGAAAACCTTCCCTCACAGGCTGTCTCTCTCAACGAGAATCACACCCGCCTTTGGGAATTGAACAACGGCTATCAGATCTTTCTGAAAAAACTGACCTGGGAAGATTTGGTGAATCACCCCACAAACGCCTACACAAAAAAGGATGTGGGCACGGTTTTTATTTCAATCGAAAAGAAAATTCATTAACCCCTACGGAGGAAAAAAATGTTCAAAAGCCAACTTAGAAAGAAAACCCTGACTGCACTTTTTGCAAGCAGCCTTATGATTCCGGCAATGAGTTTTGCGTCGATCAGTCCCTTGGCGGGAACCGACCAAGAAACAGCTTTGAATCTGGAGGAATCGATTCGATTCTCTGACCTTTCGGAAAGCGCCAGCTTTCAAGCCTTTTCGGCCTTAGGAAATGGTGTGAACCTTCCAGAACAGGTGGAGGTTCAATTGGATCAAGGGGATCAATTGGCTTTGGTTCAAAAAATTGTTAACGACTTGGAAGAAAGCGAATCCATGATCGAAATTTCTGTTCTCAAAAGAGACGGAACCCAGACCACCTATTTTGTGGAAGAACAGGAATTGGCGGAAGGCTTGACCTCTTCAAGTGTGGCGGACGGCGAAAAAGCCACTCGCATCGAACAGCTGATGTCGCAAGAAGTTGCCGGCGGAAGCATTCAACCGGTTAAAGGAAAAATCACCAGCCGTGTGGGAATGCGTCGTGGTCGGATGCACTACGGGACCGATTATGGAGTTCGCGTAGGAACTCCCGTAAAAGCCACGGCAGCCGGAAAAGTCAGCTCCGCTTACCGAAGCTCTTCCTACGGTTTGATTGTGGAATTGGTCCACTCCAATGGATACATAACAAGATACGCCCATTTGAGTCGCATTTCAGTAAGCTGTGGGCAAAGCGTGTCCGCTGGAAAGTTGGTTGGACTTTCAGGAAACACGGGCCGCTCTACAGGTCCTCACCTTCACTATGAAAAGCGAAAAGTTCGTCCCCTAAACAAATGTGGTGGATCCATCAAAGGATCTGGAAAGAAAAAGAAATCCAGCAAACGAAGTTCAAAAAGATCTAGCGTCAAAAGCAAAGATCCCAATCTCAACTGGCAGCGCGGCCGATAGAATTCAAAAAATATTATTTACCAAGAAGTCCGTCCTTCAACTCTTGATTGGGCGGATAGGGGCCGAGCCAAATGTTTTCGATGATGCGAGCGAAACGCTCTCCTTCGATGGAACCTTTGGCCGGCTTTCTTCCTTTCACGTCCACATGAACTTTGTCTTTATAGACCACGACCTCAATGCTCTGATCCGATCTCATGTCCGACATCATCCCATTAAACTTTTTAAGCTTGGCTTCTTCTGCCTCACAATCTGGAGCGCAGTTCTTTTTAAAGCTTTCTTTCCAACCTTTTTCGATGTCTTCGGAATCCACTCCCCGTTTAAAAACCATACGAAAAACCTTCGGGTAGGAATTCTCACTAAAAACGCCGGATTTCTCACCAGACTTCTTAGCCTCTTTGGATTCTTTGCCTTTCACGGCCTTGTCCTTAGATTTCAAATCTGCCTTTAAAACTTCTGGAAGATAAAGTCCGATCACATACACTTTGACCTTGAATCCAAATCTTTGAACAGACCGAAGACCCATTCCATGAAGAGGCAACTTTTGACCCTCAAATTGAATTTGATCGGGAAATTCAATGCCATAAAGTTCGCCGCCAAAACCCGGATTATGAAACGCCAACATCAACACTGCAGAAACAAAAATCTTTTTCATCGCTCCCCCTTCAATGCCCTATTCCTTGACCTTAATCCACCTGGCGCAGGCTTTGCAATTCTTCTGAACAAAGACACCGACGTGGGTTGCAAGATCCACGGGAATCGAGACAAAGAGGAATTATGAAAATTCGAATGCCGTCAAATGATGTGGAAAAGAAGCTGTACGAAACCTTTATTCGCAACCAAAACACCTGCCCTCTATGTAATTCGATACTTGAAATAAAAGCGGTAAGTTACCTAGAAAACTACACTCTTCGCGAAGAGGCCACTTGTCCCAAGTGCAAAGTCATGGCCCGAAGCAAAGATCACAAAATGCATTGAAATCAAAATTGGTTTACTGACGGTGGCGGGTTGGATTTTTGACCCTCTCGCACTTTGTAGACAGAATTTTGACGCATGGATTGATTGAAAAAGCTCACTAAAGATTCCAAAACTCGCACCTTTTCATTCGGATCAATCGAAGATCTTTGGGCTTCAAAGCCCTTTGAGTCCACAATCAAATCTTGAGTCAACTTGCCCGAGCGATCCACGGCCACGACTTGGTCGCCCGCGCGAAGCCAGTACTGAAACCCATCAAAGTTTACTGCCAATCCGGACTCCTTAGGATCCAAAGCATTCCCCGAAAAAAGCGGCCATCTGACCTTTGGATCCACTCCCAGAACTTGCAACACCGTTTTTGAAACATCCGCCCCTTGAGTCACTTTGGCTTCCAAAGAATTTTTATGTTTCAAAAAGCGTTCTTTGAAATTCGAGTTCTCGGAATAAAAGAACAAGGGTACGCGGTAGTTGCCCGTAAAGATTTGATACTTTTTCTCAAAGTTCTTTTGAGTGTGATCCCCTGTAATAACAAATAAAGTTTTCGAAAACCAATCTTCCTTTTGTGCCTTCGCAAAAAATTGGCGAAGGGAGTAATCCGCGTATCCCATGCTCTTGTGAATTTCTAAAGGCCCCTCTTTGAACTGATCCCGCAAATTTTCAGGAATGAAATAAGGATGGTGAGAACTCAAAGTAAAAACACCTGCAAAAAAAGGTTTTTTCATCTTCCCAAGCTCTGAAGCCATGTACAAAAGCATGGGCTCATCCAAAATGCCCCAGTGACCGTCTTCATTTTCCGAAGCATTCGGGAACTCATCAAAACCCACAAAGCGCTGAAACCCCGCCTTTGCTGCAAAGGCATCCATATGAAAGGAGCCATTGTGAGCGCCATGAAAAAAAGCTGTACTGTAGCCTTGCTTGTCCAAAACCTCTGGCAAACAGTGAAGTTCATTCTGACTCAAAGACGAAGTGATGATGGGAGTTTCCACCAAAGAGGGAAGGCCACAAAAAATCGAGGGCATGGCTTCAATGGAGCGGCGTCCATTTGCATAGTTTTGAGTGAACACAATGGAGTGCTGTGCCAACTGATCCAAAAAGGGAGTGTAGCTGATTTGTCCAGGAACCAAGCCCGTGTATTCTAAACTTAAACTTTCGATCACCATCACCACCACGTTCTCAATTCCGGAAACTGGTGGAAACGGGACAGAGTCCTTTCGAAAGCGCTCTACAATCTGAAACATTTCTTCACGGTCCGAAATAAAAACCGGTGCGGACTGCAAATGGGACTTATGACCTTTGAAGAAAACAAAGGGCGTATTCAACACAAGTGCGCCCAAAGACTGAGAACCTTGAGCATAGGCCGTCACCAAAGTGATGGGCTTGAATTGCAAGCCTCCACGAACCGCAATGACTGTCATCGCAACGACAATCAGGGAACCAACCACCCTCCCCTTCAGCGAGTTGAAAAATCCCCCAGAGGACTTGGAAAGAGTCGCTCTCAGAAGTTTCGGAAAGGCAAAATAACAAATAAGGCTCACAGCGAGAAAGATCGAAAACAGCCACCAGTAGGTCAAGATGGCACTCAAGGAATGCCTTTGAAGATCCTCGGTGTTGTCCAAATAATCCCTTCCAAAGCGTTTTCCATTGAACTTGTAAAATTCCGAATCCATGACATTCAGACCTAGAAAAAAACTGTTGGTCAGTGTGAAGTACCAGCGAGCCAACACCTGTTGCCACTTTTTTTCCATGGAAGCGCAAACCACAAACAGCAGGAGCAAACCGTTGTTCATAAAAAGAGCCGACAAATCAAACCGAAGACCATACAAAAAGGACCAAAAAATTTGCGAGCCCGAGACCTCTGTAAAAAGATGGGGGTTCATTTCAAAAAATAGAATTCGGGTGAGAGTGTAAAGGCCTAAAACAAAAAGAGGAAAAACCAAGAACTTCTTTAAATTTTCAAACACAATTCCTCCCGAAATCCAAAAGAGTTCAATCTCTTTGAAGAGGATCCGACCCCTTTGGAAAAAGTAGAATCAAGATCACCGCCCCAAGCAAGGCACTGGGTCCCATCCACAAAGATCTTTCGATGCCATAGTGATCTGTCAAAACACCCAATACAAAGTGCATGGTCACCACCAAAACAGATCCCAAGGTGATGCTCCACCCGATCACCCGCGAGGCATGGATTCCAAACCGATGAGACATTTCATCCAGAGCCACGGGAAAAAAAGGCCCCATAAAGAATCCAGCAAAACCCGCCATCACCGGATGCACCAAAAGACCCAAAGCATAAGCCACCATTCCGAGCCCCGCACTCAAGGCCAAAATGACTTTGTTAGAAAGACTGTGGAAATGAACAAACGTAAAAAGGAGACGTCCTAAAAAAAGTCCCCCACAAAAGAGGGCCAAATAAAAATTTGCTGATTGAGCCGATAAACCCAAGCTTTCTCGAACCCAAAGTGGATAACGTGTGGAAAGTGAAAGCTCGCCCATAATGTAAACCGCCAAAGCCGTTGCCAGTAAAAGTGCCGGCTTCCAATGAAGTGGCTGTTGGTTATCTGCGTGCTCCTCTGATTGGAGTTTTTCTTCTTTCCAAGAAAATCCAAAAATCAAAAAACTAAAGCCCATTAAGGCCGAAATCAATCCTACGGCCATAAAACTTTTCTTCCAATTCCAACCCACTTCAATAAATCCCGAAGCCAAGAGCGGGGCCATCAATGCAGCCAGTCCATACATGGCATGAAGGCCATTAAAAATTCGGCGCCTATACATCAATGGCGCATTTTTTTGAACCACCACATTTTGAGCCACATTCAAAAGTCCAAAATGAACCCCAAATAGGATGCAAGATCCAATCAGCGCTTGAAAGCCCTCGGACCACCCAATGGCATAAAATCCAACTCCCAATCCCATGACTGAAAAATTCATCAATCCGTGAGCAGTCACTTTACCGAGCAAAAAAGAACCTAAAAAATTTCCTCCCAGAGCGGCAAAGGAAGCCACCGCAAAGAACAGGGATCCCTTAGTGGCAGAAAGACTCAAGTCCGAGAGGAGATCCGGATAAAAGGGGCCACGAATGTTGTCCATCAATCCTAAAATAAGAAGGCTCATGTAGGACATCATCACCAAAAGGTGTGTTCTGTTTTTCAAATCTATTTTTGGCATTTAGGGCACCAGTAGGTTGAACGTTGAGACAAAACTTGCGAACGAATTTTAGCACCGCAACTTTGACAGGGTTTTCCGTCTTTGGAGTAAACGCGAAAAGAGTTTTGAAAGCTTCCCGACTTTCCATTGACCATTTTGTAATCCTTCAAGGTGGAACCTTTGGATTGAATGGCCACCTTCAAGACTCTCTTGGTTTCTTCAACAATCTTTGAAACTTCAAGCTTTGTCAGTGAATGAGTTTTTCGGTGAGGCTTCACACCTGCATAAAACAAAATTTCAGAGGCGTAGATGTTCCCCACACCCACAACCACTTTCGCATTCATTAAAAAACTTTTGACGGGAAGCTTTTTTCCTCTGCTGAGGGCGTAAAGATACTCTGGATTGAATTTTTTTGTCAGCGGCTCGGGCCCCAAATTTTTGAGCCACGGAGAATCGGCCCCTCCCCAATCCACCAATCCAAACCGACGGGGGTCATTGTAAACAAAGCGAATTCCATGATCGAAACCGAACACCAAATGATCGTGCTTTTTTAAAGGTTCCTCGGCTTTTAGCACACGCCAGGTTCCACTCATTCCCAAGTGACTCAAAAGATCTTTGGTGGATCTTTTGAAAATCAGGAATTTTCCGCGCCGCTCAAGACCTTCCACCTCTGTTCCCAAAAGCTCTTTCTCCAGGTCCTTCGGAAAGGGCACACGCAAGTTCTTGCGAAGCAATTTCACTTCTGTCCATCGAGCCCCTTTGGGGAGTTTTTTTGCTAAGGTTCTTTTTACGGATTCCACTTCGGGTAGTTCAGGCATAAGGGAATTAAGTATTTGATTTTACTCTTACTTGCAAGCTTAAGGAGAGAGGTCGGGTCTATTTCGCACTCGACTCTGGAGCAACAACTTCAAAACCTTTATTGCGATCGAAAGAACTTTATATACAAAGTGCGTCCGCGACGTTGTTCGCGACCGTCGAACACCGCGATACTCTGCCAGAGGTGTCTGTGACCAAGTAGATAGTAAAGCTTTGAACACGCTCCTGAGAACCAATTGAGGTGATCATTTGCACTTCGGCCACGAACTCTCGACTGACGGGGCACAATCTTCGAATGTTACTCAGCCTGACCGCCCGCAGGTCTCGACTTCCTTCATGGACCGAAAAGAGGGGCTTACCATTTAAGCCACCATTCTCATCCAAACCAAAAACATTTTCTATTTCGAAGTCTTTGGTCGATTCTGGAGAATTTAAATTGATCGCAAAAGACTGTAAATTTTCCCTGCAGATATCCGGTTTCGCAAGCGCAATCTTCAAAAGCTCCGTGTTTGCGAATGTGGCGGAGCGTTTCTCAATAACCACTTGTCGTGAAAATACAGACACAACCAAGTTCGTCATGGCCAAACCGATCACTGCTAAAATGCCCACCGCAATCATAGATTGTACGAGCGAAAAGCCTTGTTGATCCTTTAAATACTTCATCTCATCCACCTTTTAATAACCTCATTCCTCGATCGCCTGAGTCGGCAAGTACCAAGGATGACGGTCTTTGAATTCTGAAGAAAGAATAAATTCTTGTGCCAAACCTTTCACAAAATCCAAAGGTGTAAGCAAGGGTTTTGATCCTGATTTCTTATTCAGGTGATTCAACCAAAAGCTAAATCCCTCTTGATCTGCTGGCCGCTGAAGATAGAACTTATAGGCCAGTTTCACAGCTTGAGAGGGGGTAAGGCTTCCCGTAGGAATGAAGAGAGTTCGAAACTCCTCCTGATTTGAAAAATCGATGGCCATTCTCTGTATTGTATAACCTGATCCAAATTTTTTAATTGTCCTTAAAGCAATCCAAAAACCAACACCTTCATCGCTAGTTAAAAGAACAGGGTTCCGTTTGAGGATTCGCTGATACAAAAATTTTACCTCCGGGGCGAGACTGTCTTTTGCTTTTTCCACATTCAATGGACCCGCAAACTCAGGAGATTGAATAAAAGTATCAAATACGGCTTTGCGACCATTGGCTTTCACCTGATTTGCCCAATAGGTTCGCCCGCCGTCATCCGCACTTCTTTGAAACAAATTTTGATAAAGATAGTCCACATAGGCCTCATCCGAAAGATGGTCCACATTGGCAGAAAACTCCCCAGAACTGTAAAAAGTGTTGATGAGATCTGCTGTTGACACACCACTCTCACCCCCTCGAGCGATCATCGCTTTCCAGTATCCTCGTCCTAACGGCTCAGGGTCTCTGCCATAGAACAGGCAATAAGAATAGTCTACGATGGCGGATGCTTTGGGTGTCCCTGTCGTTGGGAGCTTTGAACGATAACCCTCCAAATCGCAACTCCTTTGAGGCGGAGTAGGCGCCAGTTCGCAGTTGGAATTCACGTCCGTAGGGTCGC
>DKGG01000011.1 GCA_002453155.1 Bdellovibrionaceae bacterium UBA6776 | reverse complement strand
TTGGTAGGGGCTGAGGGACTCGAACCCCCGATCCCAGTGTTATGAGCACCGTGCTTTAACCAACTAAGCTAAGCCCCCCTGAGATTCTGGTAACGCAAGTGCGCTACCAGAAAGTGCATGGCACCTTTTTAACTGTCGATGAAAGCTTTGAGTTTTCCAGACCGGCTGGGGTGTCGAAGCTTTCGTAGTGCTTTGGCTTCAATCTGACGAATACGTTCACGAGTCACATTGAAGTCTTGCCCCACCTCTTCAAGAGTGTGGTCACTTTCTTCACCGATACCAAAACGCATGCGAAGAACTTTTTCTTCTCGTGCGGTCAAAGTTGAAAGCACGCGACGAGTTTGTTCAGCAAGGTTTAGGTTCACAATGGCTTCACCAGGATTGATGACTTTTTTGTCTTCAATGAAATCTCCCAAGTGCGAATCTTCTTCTTCACCCACAGGTGTTTCCAAAGAAATTGGCTCTTTCGCGATTTTCAAGACCTTGCGAACTTTGTCCACAGGCATATCCATCTTCACTGCAATCTCTTCAGGATTGGGCTCACGGCCAAGCTCTTGAACCAATTGACGAGAAGTTCGAACCAACTTGTTGATGGTTTCAATCATGTGAACTGGAATACGGATGGTTCGGGCCTGATCCGCAATGGCGCGAGTGATCGCCTGACGAATCCACCACGTGGCGTAAGTCGAAAATTTGTAACCTCTTCGGTATTCAAACTTATCAACCGCCTTCATCAAACCGATGTTTCCTTCTTGAATCAAATCCAAGAATTGAAGACCACGGTTGGTGTATTTTTTCGCAATCGATACAACCAAACGCAAGTTTGCTTCCACCAACTCAGACTTCGCTTTGTCGGCTTCACGCTCCCCTTTCCAGATGGCTGTGTATGTGTCACGAATCCACTCAAAGTTCATTTGAGTTTCTTTTTCCATGCGATCCAAACGGGCCTGTGCATCTGCAGCGGTCAAAAAGTGATTGCGGAACTGGTTGTAAGTCAAACCGGTTTCGCGAGTCATCTTCTTCACTTCTTCATCACTGCTTTCCATGACCTTCGCTCTTTGAGCCAAAGCCTCTAAGTTTTTAGAGAAGGTCTTTTCAACAGCAATACGAACCCGTTTACGAAGAACCGTGCTTCGAGCCACCAAGTTCTTAAACTTGATCACAATGCGGTTGATGGTCTTTCGGTTAAAGTTGATGGATTCGAAAGTGGTCATCAACTCTGAGTTCAATTCTTTGATTTTTGCAGCCGCAGTACGCTCTTCTTCAGAGGCGTGAGGCGCTTTTCTCATAGCTTCAAAGTACTTTTGAGCTTTCTTTTGGTAATTCTTTACGTGACCAATCAACTCATGAATTTTCTCAACGTATTCCTGCTCATCGTATTGAGTCTCTTCGTCTTCAAGACCTCTAAAGATCGCTTTTACTTTGACTCGGCCCTCATCCAAACGCTTCCCAAGCTCAATGATCTCGTTGGTTCCGATGGGAGATAGCAAAATCGCGCGAACGATCTCTCGCTCACCGGCTTCAATTCGACGGGCAATCTCAACTTCACCTTCACGGGTCAAAAGCGAAACGCTTCCCATTTTCCGAAGGTACAAGCGAACGGGGTCGTTGCTCTTGGAGTCCGCATCACCGGCGTCCTCGTCTTTTTCATCTTCTTCAGAATCGGGATCCGCCAAGAAAAAGCGGTCCTCATCTTCTTCGCCCTTTTGATTTTCAGAATCATCCGTCAGGGTGACACCGGCAACCTCAAGAGCTTGCATGAAGGCATCCAAAACTCCTGGATCCAAAATTTGTGGAGGCAGAAGTTCATTGATCTCTTCGATCGAAAGACTTTCTTGGTCTTTCGCCATTTTAAGGAATTTTAAAATTTCCTCTTTGATCAGATTTTGCTGTTCTTTTACAGACAATTCTTTTTCCTGATCCCCGTCTTGAGGCGTGGTTGTGTCACTCATTCGCATTCGGCTCCTGAATAGAAGATGATTGGTCTTTCGTTTTTTGATCTTTTTTGATCTCTCGTCTGTCGCGTTGAATATTCATTATTTGTTCCAGCTTATTTTTCTGATCCAAGCCTTGGGAACCTTTTAAATTGTTCATGAGCGCACGAGACTGCGATCTTAAAAATTTTTCGTGTAACCTTTTTATACAATCCTGTATTAGCTTCCTAGCAGACTCCTCTGTCAATGACTGAAAAGGCGACGTTAAATGAAGTGTCACGGCTTCTCCTGGGTCCACTTTGGAAGACAGTAAAGAAGGCAGAGTATCAAACCGGCTTGGGTCTTGTCTATAGAGGCGCTCCAGCTCTTCGAACACCTTTTTTACCCCCTCGGATTCCATGTACTCGAGCACTGAGGAATTCAGCACTTCCTCAAGATAGACACTCTTAAGCAGAGAAACGTTTAAAAGTTCGATTTCTAAACGAGAAGCTCCTTTGAGATTGAAGGATTGATTTTCTGGCCGTGAATTTGCAGGAGCTGGCGCACTTTCTTGAACTCTAGATCTTTCTGAAGGATGTGGACCTCTTGATCCACGTGACGGCCCTCTTCCGCGCCCACCAGCAAAGTGACTCGAACCCCCAAATGAAGAGCCCGCAGAACCTCTGTTCACAGGAATCACAGACTTGTCCACATTGAGCATGTTCGCCAAGCTTTCCAAGTAGAGTTCCTTCAAGCTGGGGTTGGAAACCGCATCCAACAAAGGAGCCATCTTTTCGATGGTTTTGGTCTTGTCCGAAGGGTTAGAGCCCATTTTGCGAACCTCGGCCTCCACCAGCAGGCTAAAAAGATCCGGCGCCGTTTGAATTTTCTGATTCAAAGCCTTTACACCTTCTTTTTTCAAAAAGTCATCGGGATCCATTCCTTCAGGCAGAAATAGCCCTTTCACAAACAGTCCGCCCCTTAAAAGAATGGGAAGACTTCGTTCCGCAGCACTTTGACCTGCAGAGTCTCCATCAAAGAGCACCAAAACGTTGGAAGTGTACCGACGGATCAAACGGGCATGTTTTTCAGTCAGCGCCGTCCCCAAAGTGGCCACCACGTTGGAAATCCCCGCCTTATCCAAAGCGATCCAATCCATATAGCCTTCAACCACAATGGCCAAGTCCTGGCTGCGAATGTGTTTCGCTGACCAATTGAGCCCGTAAAATACTTGTCCCTTATGAAACACATCGGAGTCCGGAGAGTTCAAATATTTGGGGTGCTCGTCTCCAAGCACCCGGCCACCAAACCCCAAGCACTTTTCTGTGGGTGAGTAGATGGGAAACATCAATCGAGATCGAAACAGATCAAAATGACCCGAGCCTTTGTTGCGTTTTTTAATCAACCCCAGCTTTTCCGCCAAATCGATGGGCGCATTCTTTCGAACCAAAGATTCACTGAGGTCGGACCAATTGGCCGAAGTCCAACCCAACTTATAATTTTTTGCATCCTGTTCGGTGAGCCCGCGCTTTTCAAGATAGGTCCATACGGGATGGCTTTTTTCCAATTTTAAAAGACGATGATGAAACCACTCGGACGCATAGTGATTGATGCGGTAAAGAAGCTTTTTTTCTTCCCGCTGATCCGAGCCCTGCTGCCATTTTTCTTCTTCCACAGGCAGAGGAATTCCAGCCCTTTGGGCCAAATACTCAATGGTTTCTGGAAAGGTGAGGCCCTGATAATCTTGAACAAATTTAAAAACGTTGCCCGAGGCCTTACAACCAAAGCAGTGATAAACCTGTTTCACATCGGAAACCGAGAAGGAGGGCGTTTTTTCACCATGAAAAGGACAGAGCCCTTGATAGCCCGATCCTGATTTTTTGAGATTTACATGTTGAGAGACGATTTCGACCAGATCAGAGGCTTCACGAACTCGATCAATAAATTCTTCGCTGAATTTCATGAACGAACCCATCCTTCATAAATTACAGGTCAAAAATTCAGCTACGATTGAAGACGACTCTTGACGATTTCGCTGATTGTTTTTCCATCTGCTGAGCCCGCTGTACGAGCTTGAACTTCTTTAACCACGCCGCCCATTTGCTTCATTTCTGTGGCGCCGAGATCTTGAATCACTTCATTTACAATTTTTTCCACCTGCTCTTTGGTCATCTGAGCGGGCAAATAGGCTTCGAGCACAGTCAGCTCGAAGCTCTCTTTGTCAACGAGGTCTTGTCGTTGAGCCTTTTGGTACTCTTCGATGGAGTCCTTGCGCTGCTTAACCAACTTTCGAACCACCCCAAGGGCGTCCTGTTCAGTCATATCGTTGGGACGAAGTTCAATTTCTTTGTTCTTCAAAGCCGCTTGAAGCATGCGGATCGCGCTGAGCCGATCCGCCTCTTTTGCTTTCATGGCCGCTTTCATGTCTCCCATTACTTGCTCACGCAAAGACATCTTTAGACCTCTTTTTTCGAACGATTAATATTTACGAGTTTTCTTGTTTGCGCGCTTACGAGCGGCAATTGATTTTTTCTTCTTTCTGACACTGGGCTTTTCAAAATGCTCACGCTTTTTAACCTCAGAAAGAACACCTGATTTTTCGCAAGATTTTTTGAAACGACGGAAGGCCTGTTCAAAAGCTTCGTTATCTCGAACTCTGATAAATGCCATGAATGTCTCACCTGCCTTCCATTTTTAAGTCTTGTAGGCATAGCAAATAGCGTCTAAAAACTCAAATCCTATGGACAAAAAGCTGAAAAAAGACATGGACTCTGGATTTTCCCCCGAAGACCACCGTTATATGCGGCGCGCTATTGAGCTGGCAAAAACCGCCGCCGCCGCCGAAGAAGTCCCTGTGGGCGCAGTTTTGGTCCGTCAAAGCTTGGATGAAATCCCGCCATCCCCAGAAGCACTGATTCTGGGAGAGGCCCACAATCTAAGAGAGCAACGTCAGGATCCAACAGCACACGCAGAAGTCCTTGCACTGAAACAGGCTTCTGAGAAAGAAGAATCCTGGCGACTTACAAACACCACCCTTTACGTCACCCTTGAACCCTGTTTGATGTGTGCGGGCGCACTCATTCACGCTCGAGTCCATCGCGTGGTGATTGCCGCCACAGACCCGAAAGCGGGCGCCACCAGATCCTTGTATCAAGTGCTGGAAGATTCCCGACTCAACCATCAGTGTGTTGTTGAATATGGACTTCTGGAAGAAGAGTCTTCCTCTTTATTGAAAGATTTTTTTAAAAATTTAAGAACTCAAAAAAAGTAAGGCTGCGCCCTGGATAGATGTGTAAGCCTGTCCAGGGCGCGGTCTCGTCAATGAACTGTGGAAGAGGAGTGAGGAGACTCTTCCACCGGTTGAGACGGTGAATAATAATTGTCGTGTTCGGTGGTACGTGGCTTTGGAGTGGAGCGAAGGCTTTGAGGCGCGGGCCGAATGGCTTGCTCCACTCGGCTGAGTAGGGCATCCGCGATTCTCAAAAATACCATTTCCACTTCCATGGTTCCCTGCTGCGTGCGAGAGATTTTTGGTCTCGGCAAAAACACCTTTGAAAAGGCTCCCAAGTAGGTCAGGACCGCTCCTAATATGAGAAGACCTAAACTCATTCCAAAAAGTGGAGTGAATTGAAAAGCTCCCACCTCTGAAATTTGATTCGCAATTTGAACGGATCCAAGCACCAATCCCGCGGTGAAGGTCAACCCACCAATCAAGCAAAATACAAAGACCCGAGAGCTGTACTTTAAGCTGCTTCGAAAAGCCTCTTTCGCCACAGGCTCTGCGGTGTCATGGATCAATCGGTTGACCAGATTTTGGGTGAGCACAGTGCCCACCAGCAACATCAATGTCTTCATGGGCCTACTCCTTTATGATTTTCGTCGCCCCATCAACATTCCAATTCCCAACCCCAACAAAGTTGCAGCTCCAATGGAATAAAAGGGATGCTTGGAAACAGTTTCAGAAGTTTTGTCTTTGGCCGCAATGGCTTGATGTTTAACTTGGGTCGAAACCTGCTGAAGTTGTTCCGAGAGCATTTGCACACGTTCCGCGAGATTTTGAGAAATTTCGCCTGCGGTGTCGGCCATTCGGCTTTCCATATCTTGAACCGCGTTCTTCGCTTGCATTGCCTTATTCTTAGCCGTTCTGCTCAACCCATCGACGGTGGTTTGTCCGTTAGAAGTATTCATAGAAAAATTCCTTTCTGTTTTGATGTAGTGAATTTGAATCAGCTTACAAAAACAGAATAGACCAAGATCAAGTTCATCGCTTGATCAGAACTTTTCAAAAGTATTTAAAAATGTTCACAATTCGATTTCTGCCAAAGACTGTGGAGGCTCAATCCCTTTGCTTTTGTTTTGAAAAAGATATTTTACGGCAAAAAACACACCGTAAAAATTGGAGTCCTCTCGCTTTTTAGAAGTTAGCGAGAGCGAATACCTGCCATCAAAAACAAAAGACCAACGCCCTCGTAAGGGAATTTCTCTTTGAGCCGAAAAATCAAACCCATACTCTGCAATGTCTTGCGCCGAGCTGTCCGGGCGGTCGGTCATTGGATAATCGGTATGAATGACCTGAGGATCCCCCATGGAATAAGAAGAAAAAAACAAAAGTCCCAAAGAATGATAAGAATCAATCCAATGGCGATACCCAATGGTTGCGTAAATTCTTTTAGTCTCCTCGATATTTACCTTTAAGCCATCTCTTAAGGTGTAGGGTTGCCTCAAATAACTGAAGCCAATTTCAAGACCACCGTTGTAGTCCACGTCTCCTTCTGCAACCAGTGAGAATCCCACATTGGTGGTTCGATCTGGTTCTCGGGTAGAAATGTTATGACTGCGAAAAAGCACTGGACCGAAACTCGCATGAATGGCTCCGCGATTTGGAGTGTGACCTCGACCTTCGAAACCAATTAGTAGCAATGAAAACAGAATCAACTTTCTTTTCATGATTCAAAAAGGTTAAATCAAGACATATGACGAAGTCAGGTAGATTTCTATGGAAGCATAGAAATCTTTTTTTTATTTATGCCTTCAGCATGCTTTTTGTTTTTCAATTGGCTACGCCGCTGAGTTATGCCGACGATGACAAAGAAAGCGCTGAAACCCCGGATTCTGTCGAATCTAATCTGATAGATTTTAATCGTTATCTTTCTGAAAAATTGGACCATTGGGCCGACAAATTGGACGTTTATCTTTCGGACAAACGTTTTACGGATAAAAAAAATAAGACCGCAGTGAAAATCAACTACTTTACTCGCTATGAGGAGGGGGGAAATACAGACTCTTCCTTCAACTTCAATTTGGATCTGCGCCTTCCGAATATGGAAGAAAAGTGGGCGCTGACCTTTACCAGCTATGATGAAGTGGAAGAATCTCGAGGAGTTAGAAGCACACAACAAAGAACACAACCTCGTCAAAGAAACTATGGAGCGGGACTTGCCCTCCTTCAGGAATTGGGACGGATTCGCACCACATTTCGCCCTCGATTGGAACTGAAAGATCCATTGCAAACCCGGTACTCTTTGATGTTTGAAAGCACCGCAGATGCAAAGCCCTATCGACTGAGACCTAAGTTGGAACTCTTTGCGGATTCCGAACAAGGAACTGGTCAGTTTGTTTCGATCAACATGGAACTTTCCACAGACACTCGCTACAGCATCAATCTTTTTTCTGAGGAACAATATCAAGATGCAAAAAATCTCTTTACGACAACCCACGGTTTTTCGGTTGGAACCGCGGTGACCAAGAACTCACAAATGGGACCCGCAGTTTCTTTTTACTCCACCAATCGAGAATCTTTTCACTTAGAAGATATGACGGTTTCTTTTGGATTTAGTCATCAGCCCTACCGAAAGATCATTCACTACTCTTTGAACCCCTATTCGCGTTTCAGTAAGCTGGACAATTTCAAGGGTCACGTGGGAGTGACCCTTGATTTGGATTTAATCTTTTAAGATTTGGGATGAGCGTTTGCCGGAATCTCTTTGGTTTTGTGAGTTTCCACGCGATGACGTCCTTCGCGAATCTCTTCGATCACTTTGGAACAAAAAGCTGGAAGATCATCCGGGTTGCGACTGGTAATCAACCCTTTGTCCACGACCACTTTTTCATCCACCCATTTGGCACCGGCATTCATCAAATCCATTTTGATGGATTCATAAGAAGTCATTTTTCGATCTTTCACCAGACCTGCGTTGATCAATGTCCATGGGCCGTGGCAAATGGCAGCCACCGGCTTTTGCGCTTCCTCACCAAAAAAGCCTCGCACAAATTCTAAAGCGTCTTCATTGATTCTTAAAAGATCCGGATTGATCACTCCACCGGGAAGCACCAGACCGTCAAAATCCTCCGCCTTAGCTTCTTTCAATTGAAGATCTACTGTAAACTCCTCGCCCCAATTTCCCGACTTCCAAGATTTTACTTTTTCTTTGGGCGAAACAATGACCGCTTCTCCCCCGGCCTCTTTGATGGCCTTCATAGGCTCCATAAATTCGGAATGCTCAAAGCCATTGTCGACCAAAATTGCGACTCTTTTGCCTGTGATTGAATTTTTCATGAAAATCCCCTTTCGGTTGTGGTTTAAAACTCCTAGAGGGTATGAAAAGTTGCTGTGGGATTCTTGAAACAAGGGTTTTCCCCATGTTTAGATTTCTTCATATTCGCCAAAATGGAATTTCGAAGAAAACTCAAGGAATGGGCGCGTTCACGTAAATAATTGATTTTACTTATTTTTTTTCACTCTTTCCGATTTTACTCTTTTTCAAACTGCCAAAGGCGCCCCTGCCATCCTGCGAGGGCTTCACAATTCCACTTGCACTATTGTCTAAGTTAAGAGATCAGTTCGGATCGAGGAAAGAGTAAACAACCACCAAATGTTCTAAAGGAGAAGATATGAAACTCTTTAAAATTTTAGCCCTTTCTGCATTGTTCGCATCTGCACTTTCTTTGACTGCTTGCAAAGAAAACGATTCTGACGACGCAGTTGAAAACATGGGCGACAAAACTGAAGAAGTGATGGACGACGCTCATGATTCAATGGAAGACGCTGCTGACAAAGCTGCAGACACTGTTGAAGATGCTGGCGATGCAGTAGAAGACGCTGCTGACGACGCAACAGAATAGTCTTTTCGATTTGTCGAATTGAAAGTTCAAACAAAAGAGGGTCCAATGACCCTCTTTTGTTTTTTAAAAAGGAGGAAAAATGATTTCAAGACAACCTGAAACCGACGTTCATTCTCTTTTTGTGGAGCGATGGTCTCCTCGCTCTTTTGATCCTCATTATGAAATTTCAGATAACGACCTCAAAATTCTAATGGAAGCTGCTCGATGGGCACCCTCCAGCTTTAACGAGCAACCTTGGACCTTACATCTGGCAAAAAAGGGAACTCCCGCCTACGACACTTTTCTAGATGGGCTGGTTGAAGCAAACCAGGCTTGGGCAAAAACGGCACCGGTATTAGGATACCTCTCTGGAAAAAAATATTTTTCAAAAAATCATGCCGAGAATGTGGTTTTCAAATTTGACTGTGGGGCCGCGTGGATGTCTTTCACCCTCCAAGCGCGCATGATGGATCTGTACACCCATGGCATGGGTGGTATCGTTCATGACAAAGTTGAAAGCTTTTTGAAAATCGATAAAAAAGAGGAATCTGTGATTATGGCCTTCGCCATTGGCAAAGCCGGAGATCCAAAAGCACTGCCTGAGGATTTGCAATCCATGGAAACACCCAATTCTCGAAAACCTTTGAGTGAAGTTTTTAAACTCTATGAAAAACTCTGATCTGGAAGATTTAAAAATTCAGGTTCAGAAATTCTGCGAAGACCGTGATTGGGATCCCTTTCACGGTCCCAAAGATCTTGCCATTGGATTGATTACAGAAGCCGCGGAACTTTTAGAGCATTTTCGATTTCAATCCGAAAAGGAATCTTTGGAACTTCTTAAAGAACCAAAAGAAAGATCCCAGGTTGAATCCGAGTTGGCAGATTGTTTCTTTTTTATTTTGAGATTTTCTCAAAGATTTGATGTGGACTTGAAAGCCGCGCTTTTAAAAAAGATTGATGAGAATGGGAAAAAATACCCAGTAGATCTGAGTCGCGGCAGCAACAAAAAATACAATAAACTCTCTAAAGACCTTTAGACTTTTCCTCTTCGCGAGGCTCTCTCATGGAAAGACTCATGTCTGGCCATTGAGGAAGTGAGGCCACCATCTGAGGCAACTGACTTTTAAACAGTGCCATTTTTCCTGCAGGCACTGGATCTGCTGAAGGAAAAGTTTGCCCCAAAGGATCTACAAACCGTCCCGATCTGTAAAATTCAAAATGCAGATGAGGCCCTGTGGAAAGACCCGTGGAACCCACATAGCCGATAATTTGACCTTGCTTCACTTTCTTTCCGCGACGAATGCCTTTTCCAAAACCACTCAAATGTTTGTAGGCGGTTTTGTAAACGGAATTGTGTCGAATCATCACGGTGTTTCCACCGCCGCCACGTCGAGCGGCATAAGTGATTTCTCCATCTCCGACGGCGCGAACCGGTGTTCCGCGAGCTGCAGCGTAGTCCACTCCAAGATGCGGACGATTGACCTTTAAAATGGGATGAAATCTTCGTCGGCTAAACCTTGAAGAGATTCGTCCATATTTGATGGGACTTTTTAAGAAAATGCGCTTCAAGGAACTTCCATCTGGAGCAAAGTAACCAATGTCTTCGCCATTCTCCTGAAAGAGAACCGCACGGTAAGTTTCACCCGCATTAACGTACTCGGCTGCAAGAATTTTTCCCCAGCCAACGGGTTTTCCATGAACCATTCGGCGTTCCACCGAAAGGCGCCATCTATCGTTGACTCGAACTTCACGGGCAAAATCAATTTGCCATGCAAAGATTTCGGCGAGGTCCGCGGTCAAATTGGGATCCATATCTGCTTCGATGGCGGACTCCCAAAGACTAGAAGAAACCATTCCTTTATAAGTGGCAACCACGGTTTCCACAGGAACGTCCACTTGAGTGGCTTTCCATTCACCGGCTTCTGATTTTGAAAGCTTTAAAATGTCTAAAGAACTGAACTTGAACTTGATTTGTTCAAGGGATGGATTTTCACCTTCGGAAAATTGCAGCTGAAAGGCCACTCCTGGGCGCAAGCGCGACAAATCTGAAAGAGGTTTTGCAGCTTCCACCAACTGAGAGATGGTCACACCATCCACTCCAAGCTCTGTAAGTGTGGTGTACAGACTGGAACCAGGCTTTACCTTGTTAGGATAGACCTCTTCGATAACAGGCTTCTCGGCAACGGCATCGGTCGCCTCATTCTGAGAAGATTGCGTTTCAAAATTTGGAGAAGTCGCGTAATAGCCAAACCCCACAAAAAATGGAGTTAAAATAAGAGCAAAAAGTAAAAGCCACTTGTATTGTTTTCTATTCATTCGCAAAGAATACATCGGCCATCTCCCTATGGAAATTTAAATTCGAAATACGACTAAAGTCCTGCCACTGAGCTCCGAAAAGTTCAAGGTACGCTGTTATTTTCAAAGGAGTTTAAATGTCTCAATATGATCTGGTTGGACTTCATGAATTTTTGGCACACACCCCCGAAAAGGGAATTCGAAAGACCTTAATCGATCAAAATCTGTTTTCAGAGGCCCACTGCTCACTCCTTCTAAAAGTTGCGAAAACCTGCACTGCCGAAGACTTTGCGGAACACTTCGAAAATCAATCCTTTCCAAAAGTGCGAATGACGAACAAAGAATCTTTGCTCAAAGAAAAGTTTTGGAAGGATTGCGAAAAAATCCTTAAAGAGCGTGGCATTCTTCAACCGGCACCCACTGGAAGTCAAAAAATCGCAGCCTAAAGCTCCCCTTCCAACAAAACGATCCCGCTTGACACTGAAACAAAAAGTGATCTGATGAGACTTAGTCAATATTTCAAGGAGGAATTATGCTTAAGTCTATCTTTGCGGGACTCGTACTCGCGTTCTCAGTAAATGCTGCTGCCAGCTCTTCAATTGTTGATGTTGTTTCCAACATTCAACTTCAAGCGCTTCAATCGTCTGTGGGTGTTGAAAGACTCACTTGGCAAGTTGGAGATTCTGCAAACTACAACGTGAACATGGGCTTTATCCAAGGAACCATGGAAATGGTTGTTGCTTCAGTTGGCGCTGATGGCATCTGGATGCACCAAAATGTGGATCTTGGTTTTGCTGGAAAGCAAGAAATCAAAACCTTGATCGACGCTGAAACTGGCGCCATCAAAAAAATGATCGTAAACGGAAAAGAAGAACAAGTACCTGATCAAAACATTGAAGTGATCTCTACCAACCAAGAGCAGGTGACAGTTCCTGCTGGAACCTTCGACAGCATGCACGTTGTTGCTCGTGAGCAAGGAAAATCTGAAGACATCAACATTTGGGCAAACCCACTTGTTGTTCCAATGTCTGGAATGTTGAAGCAAGTGGCTCCTGGTCCCATGGGCGAAATCACTATCGAGTGCACAGCTTTCCACAGAAACTAATTCTGGCACTTCTAAGAAATCTAAAAAAAGGAGCTTTCGAGCTCCTTTTTTTATTCCAAGTCTATTTCAAAAATTTTTAGTTTGCTTTTTCCACCTGTTTTTAATCTCACTCGGGATTTGGCAACCCCGAAGTGTTTGGCCAAAAGGGCTTGAACCCTTTCATTGGCCTTCCCCTCAACCGGTGGAGCATTGACACGAACCAGATATTCGCCGGAAGGACCCAACTCCACAGATTCATGTTTGGAGTTGGGCTTTACTTGAACCTTAACTTTTTTCAAGCTTTAAAAATCTTGCGATCCACGGAAAATCCTCCGGGACCCATAAAAATAAACATCAGAGAAAGTGCCAAATACAAACTGGCCAATTCATAGGAGCCACCACCTGTACTTACAAAAGGATCCCCAATAACCATTGCATGCAAGTAAACCGCAAAGGCCATGGTGAAAGCGAGACCCAATGAAGCAAGTGCCGTCAAAAGTCCTAGAATAAGAGCGATTCCGCCCCCAAATTCAGAGACTGCGGCTAAAAGTTGAAAGAATCCAGGAACCGTAGCTTCAGGTCCCATCCATCCCATCGGATTTTGAATCTTTCCCCATCCATGAAAGATAAAAGCCAGACCCATTACGAGTCGGACGAAAAGAAGACCTGTGTCTCCACAGGTCCCGAAAGATTTGGTTGCAAAAAATTTATGAATCACAAATCACCTATTCTTCGCCCGAATCGTCTTTCATGTTTTTCATCTTCATATGATGCTTGTGCATCTTCTTCATCATCGGACACTGATCCGGATGAGCCTTACAATTGTCCATCATTTCTTTGCGACAGTCTTTCATGTCTTTGTCAGAACGAAGACATTTTGCCATGTTCTCCATGTTGGTCGCCATTTGAGCACGCTGTTCTTTTGTGGGTGCTTTCATTTCTTTACCTTTTGAAAAGGCAGGAGAACTAAAAGCGACAACACTCGCCAATAGAACAAAAATTTGGATGAATTTCATGGGAACTTCCTTTCTTAACTCATGTAATGAGTTTTTTGAGTTCTGGGTTTGGTACATACAAATTCAGATTTATCTACAATCAGTTGGTCTTTCCACAAAATTAATTTTCCATTGATATTAAATACGTGGGTATTCAAAGTCTGTTTTACAACGGAGCGATTGGACCACACTTTTTCCATCAGCTCGGCTCGATGGATTCTTCCCCCTGGGGAACAAAGCACCTCTTGCAAAATTCGAAATTCCGTCTTGGTCAATCCAATACGTTCGCCCTCAATGGTGCAGGTAAAATCATTGGGTGAAAATTCCATGTTTTTGAACTGGCGGGGCGATCCATGACCACTCTTTGCTTCTCGACGAGACTGAATGCGATTTCGAATTCTCAAGTAAATTTCTTCGTCAGACATTTCTTTGTGAAGATAATCTTCCATCCCCAGCTTGAACGCCATCTCTCTGTACTTAGGCTCGTAATTGACAGAGATCAAAAAGCCAAGGGGCACATCTTTTGAGTTTTCTCTGAGATCTTTCCAAAGACTCAAACCATCAATCTCTGGCATCAAAAGGTCCACCAAAATGGCATCATAGCTGTCAAAGCTGACTTGGTGTTGACCTTTTAAGAGTTTCGATGCGTTGATGCCATGGACATCAAAAGCCACCCGGTGGCGCTGCGCAAAATCTGAAACATATTGAAGGTTATCATCAACAAATAAGATTTTATCCATAACAATGAAGCTACCGAATTTTAAACTAAGGAACAATTAAAGAATCAAGCCAATGGATATTTGGGCCATATTCACAACCACAGTGAGTGGAATCTACCTTCTGTTTTTTGCTTTTGCCTTGGGAATTTGGTTCAAGTCACGCATTCCCCTCGCCTTAACCAATGCCATCCTTTCTCTGCTCAACGCATTTTATTGTTACATTGCATTATGGGTCAGCACCGGTGAGCCTTCGGCGTGGAAACTCAAAATGGGAATGCCTGTGGCCTTTCTCTGTGGGTCTGGATCTGTTTATCTCTACTTCAAAACGATCTCAAAAATATTGAACTGGGAAAATCGAATCACCAGGTTCTTCACATCTGTCATCCTGTTCTTTTTTTTCTTTGGAACCTTCATCTACTTTCTGCCCCTTCTGTTGGATAATGTATCTCTGCTCTATGAGCTGACCCCTCAGATTCATCCCAATCCGAAAATGGCTTCCTTTTTTGGAATGCGGAATCTAAAGCCTCAAGGCGGACTGATCCTTGCCGCTTCTGGATCATTTGCTCTTTGTGGAAACCTTTATTTTCTTCAGCGACTGTACAAAGAGCGAAGGAAAGAGCCTTTATTGACCTTGGGAATCTTGACCACGTTGACCACTGTTTTTAATGACAACTTGATGGGCACCGGCTCGACAACCTTTTCCTTTTTGGTTCCCTTGGGATACCTGGGCTTTGTCTTTGAAAGTTATCGCTTTCAAATTTATTTGTTCTCTGAGCATTGGTATAAAATTCAAAATCTCTCGGATGAAGTGTCCCGATTGGCCCGCCTTTCCGAAGCGGGAAGAATCGCCCAACAATTGCGCCATGATTTAAAATCGTTGATTTTAGAACTGAAAAATCAGATCCCTGCAAACCTTCGAAATTCAAAGACAGAAAAAATCACAGATGGAATGTCAGAGTTGATTTGCCATTATACCAACCGAATGAAGTTGGACAACAAAGCCTACGATCCGAATCAAAATATCAATTTGTTAAAAATTTTAAATCTGGTTTTCGAGATTTACCACTTCTCAATGACTCGAAATCGCATTCAATTTCAAATTCAGTGTCCTGAAGATTTGGCTGTGCGGTTGTCCCATTCGGAAGGCATCGTCGTCTTTGGCAATCTTGTTCAAAATTCGATCAATGCACTTGAACAATTTGATGGAGACCGAAAGATCTTCGTGAAAGTTTCAAAAAATAAAGACCAGATCAATCTTCTCTTTTCAGACTCGGGCCCGCCGATACCCGAAGCTTATTGGAGTCAATTGTTCGACACAAAATTCTCCTCCAGAGAAAAAAATCTTGGGCTTGGGTTAAGTATCGTTAGGGAAGTCCTCCTTGAGAGAGGCGCATTGATTCGTTTTCTAGAAAAAGAACCCCATCCCAGTTTTCAAATTTCTTGGATTTAGAGATTTACTTTGAATCTCCATCCTCAACCAATCTCTCCATATTGGATTGGATATTTTGAGCGGTTGAAACTCGGTCCACGCCCTTGTCCATCACTTCTTTTTTTAAAAATTCGTTTTCTCTTTTGATGGCTTCTTGCTTTCGTTTATTTTCTTCCAAATAATTCTTTTGACTCATGATGAGCTCCTTTCTTTAAAATCTATTTTCCAAAAATGTTGAAGGACGCGAGACCGAACAACTCAATTTCATTGGGTGAACCAAATCGAAATCGATTTGCCATTTGTGACATCTGTGCGGGATCCAAAACCTCTTTCGCTTTTTCAAAGAGCGATTTTTCCTCCCGGTCCAAATGATGACTAAAAATGTCTCGCAGTGTTTTGACTTTCATTCGCCAACCATTAGATTCTCGCGAAAGAGAGTCCAAGTCCTCGAGGATCTCAGTCATCACATGATGATCCGATACACACTGCCGAACATGATTTCGTGTGCGCTCATCCTTCATAAGAACTCTATAAAAATATTTTTCTTCGAACTTCGAATGGCGCTTGATTTCAAAACGCAGCCTTTCGTAAAGTTCGTCTCTACGTGCGGCACTTAAATTTTCATCAACAAGGTCATTTAGAATCTCTCTTTGGAGGTCGTGATCTTTCTTTAAAACTTGAAATATGGACTCCATGTGCCTCCCTTCGCAGTGACCGTAATGTCCACTCTCAGAATAGGGGAAATGGGACTTTTTTTATTGGAAGAGAGTTTTCGAAAATGTGTAAATTTTTAGACCAAGAGCCTGAAGCGATTCTTTTTCATGAAAGCCTTAAGATCCGCTCCTGCTCTAGATGGGGCAGACTTCAAGGCCCCGCTGCAAGGCGGGACGACTTTTGAGTTTTGCGACCCAATTTTGCACATTTTTAAACTGATTCAGTTTGAGGTGATCTTCTGCCTGATAGTGAACATCCAAACAAACCACCCACGGAAAGGTCGCAAAATCCGCAATGCTCAACTCTTCGCCCGCCAGGTAAGAATTTTCTGAGAGTCGGTCGTCAATCACACCCAAAAGACGTTGGGTTTCCTTGGTGTACCTTTCTAAAGGATAAGGATCCTTGCACTTTTCTTTAGCATACTTATAAAAATGACCAAATTGCCCAAACATTGGGCCCACTCCTCCCACTTGAAAATAGAGCCACTGCAAAGTCCTGTTGCGAACAAAAGGATCATCAGAAAGGAATTTTCCGGACTTATCCGCCAAGTAGGTTAAAATGGCTCCAGATTCAAAAATGCAAAAATCTTCGCCGCCGTCGGCCTTTGGATCTATGATCGCTGGAATTTTCGAGTTGGGATTGATTTTTTTAAATGACGGTGCAAATTGCTCACCTTTCATAATGTCAATTCGATGAGCCACATAGGGAAGCTCCATTTCTTCCAAAGCAATGGAAACTTTCTGTCCGTTGGGAGTTGCCAAAGAATACAATTGGATAGGCTCAGACATTTCAAGTCCTTCCTCGAAAGAGAATTTAAAAAATGAAATTATCACTGAATGGATTTATGGTCATCTTTTAACCCTGCGTTCAATGGAGGAGGTTCACGTGACAAAGCCTTCAGATTTAGAGCCTGAACAAGAGTTCTTTCAGCCAAGCCTCACCAGATTGAGCTACCACCTCAGAAAAGGTTCTGACTCAAACCGCATCTACATCTTGTGCCATGGTTATCTTTACACCGGAAAAAAAATGATGTCCTGGTTTGGAAGTCTTTTTCCAGAAGAATGCACCGTGCTTGCTCCCAATGGTCCCTTTCCCATTCCCGTAAAAAAATCTTGGGGACATTACGTGGGTTACTCCTGGTATTTTTTTGACATGGATAAAAAGACGTATTTTATCGATTACGAAGTTTGCAAAGATTACCTTCGAAACCTCGTGGTCCACTTGGGCTATGAGAAAACGCCTTGCACTTTGATTGGTTACTCCCAGGGTGGTTATGCGGCTGGACACATGGCCGAGTCTTTAGATTGCGTGGATCACCTTATTGGAGTGGGCAGTCAGTTTAAGATCAATAATCCAAAATGGAATTCCAAGCTGATCGTGGATGGACTCCACGGCGATCTTGACGAAACTGTAGATCCTCAAGTCGCTCGAGAATGTTTCGAGAAATTGCCAAAGTCACATCAAGGAACTTTTTCGAGCTTTCCTGAGGCTGCCCACGAACCCACAGACGAGATTTTGGCAAAGACGGTTCAATTGGCGTTGGAAAGAGCCCGCACTAGAGCACTTTCGTGATCTCACACTCTCTCATTTGACCTTGAAGATTGTGATCAAAAACGTCTCCTACCGAAAGCCCCAGAAGCTTTTTCCCCAAAGGAGCTTCGGGAGTGACGACGAATACATTTTCGACTTTCTCGCCTCCAGCAAAGGGCAGAAAAAACCACCGCCTTGTTCCAAGATCCTCCACATCCACTTCGATCAGTGCTCCAACTTCAATCTTCTGGATGGATTCAAAATTTTTCATCTGAAAGTTTTGAAGCCCATGAAGAGCCCTTTTGAGCTCCCCCACCCGAACCGATTGGGCTTCTGCCAAGTAGGAGGACTCCAACGCACGAGTGTCGTATTTGTTTTCTGGCTTTGCCTCTTCGTCTGTTGCTGCAGCCTTCGCATCCAAAGCCGACTGAGTGAGGGACTCCAAATTTTCGGTCACCTTTTGGATCAGTTTCTTGAGGAGATCTTCTTTTTTCATAAAAGCAATCATCGCTCATTGGACAATCCCAAGGCAATTGCTGTCTTCGGTTTTGATCTTTCCACTAAGATCGCTATAATCCGAGGATGACTTCAAAATCTATAATAACCTTTTGGTTCCAAGAGTTGAACTCAAAACAATGGTGGGAGAAAAATCCTGATTTGGATGCCCAAATTGCCGAAAGGTTTTTGCCCACCTTGCTGGCGGCGGCTCGCGGAGAACTTTTTAATTGGCGAACCTCTGCAGAAGGGCGACTGGCAGAAATCCTTGTTTTGGATCAGTTTTCTAGGAACATCTTTCGCGGGAAGCCGGAATCTTTTGCACAAGACAGCTTGGCATTGATCTTATCCCAAGAGGCGGTTTTGGGTGGAGCCCTCAGTGAACTTCCTCCCCAAAAACAGGCCTTTTTGTTGATGCCCTACATGCACAGTGAGTCTTCGTTAATTCATGAGGAAGCCATAAAGCTGTTTTCCCGACCTGGATTGGACTTCAATTTGGATTTTGAGAAAAAACACAAAGTGATTATAGACCGCTTTGGTCGCTACCCTCATCGCAACGAAATTCTTGGAAGGATTTCTACTCCCGAGGAAGTCGAATTTTTAAAACAGCCGGGATCTTCTTTTTAGCCGTCGTAGCTGACTTTTCCGCGACTGGATTTCAATTGGCCCTTTCGCTTTTTGGACTCTACTCTTTTTCGTTGGCTGGCTTTGGTGGGTTTCGTCTTCTTCCGAGGTTTCGGTTTGTGCAGAGCCTTTTCAATCATCTCTTGAAGCTTCTGGATGCATTCCTCTCTATTCCTTGGAAAGTCACGATAAGCATCACTTCGAAGATAAATTTCATCTTTGACGTTGATGTGATTTTTTAACTTTGTCTTTAAGATTTTTTTTTGAGACTCACTTAAGCCTGGCGAACTTAAATAAGCCCAATGCAGTTGGGCCGCAGAGCTGACCTTATTTACGTTTTGGCCCCCAGGACCGCGACTTCGAACTGCAGAGAACTGAAACTCCGACTCTGCAATTTCAAAATTTCGAGATCCTACTGTTACAATCATCGTTCACTCACTGACCCAAAAGGTCTTCACCCTTTTCTGAAGCCTCTGACATGAGAGCCTGTTTTTTAACCTGGTTCCATTCGCTGGACAGGTCCTCCCCATGAAAATCCACCATGGAAGGAGTTTCGCTTTTATTGATTTTATCAGGAGCTTTTGCCGGCACATCCTTTTCAGCAGATTGAACCACATGCAGCGGACTGGTGAAGACAACTTCGCGGGCATCGTCAGGCATAGAAATTTGAGCGTCCATCAAAGCCTCTTTCACCTTTTGAATCACCAACGACTGAATTTTCAGTTTGCTGTATTTGATGGCGTCAAACCAAAAGTAAATTCGCAAATTCACTGTGGCCGCACCCAGATTGTCTACTGTAACCAAGGGATCTGGATCTTTCAAAATAAGTGTGTCCATTTTCGCCAAGGTTTCACGAATCACCTTACGAGCTTTGTCCACAGAGTCATCATAGCCAATTCCAACTCCAAAATCCGCGCGCATATTTGGATTTCGGGTCAGATTTTTTATGGTGGATTTAAAAACCTCTGAGTTGGGGATGATGATATGGTTCCCTTCATAGTCCATCAGAGAGGTCCCTCGGGAGGTCACCGCTTGGACAACGCCTTCAATCCCATTGATTTGAATGATCTCTCCTTTTCGAAAAGTCTCTCGAACACTGATCAAAATTCCCGCGGCGTAGTTTTCCAAACTGTTTTTAAGAGCAAGACCAACTCCAAGTCCAATAAAGCCCGTACCTCCAAGAACCGTATAGGCCAAGCCCGAAAGACCACTGGATTTTAGGGCCAAGTACAAGCCAATCATTAAAAAGAAAAGTGCAAATACTTTTGCCAGGGCCTGAGCCATAAGAATGCTTTTCAAGCGTTTTTGAATGACGGACAAAAGGATCTTGTGAGCGAAATAAGAAAGAAGGCCAAAAACAATCAAGATCAAAACGGAGGAAACCAAATAGGGAACCAAGCGATGAAATCGTTGCAAGAGCTTTCGAGTTTCTTCGGCAGCAGGACTCAAAATTTCATGGGGCTGTAACGTGGTTTCCGACCGATCTACGATGTCGATGACTCCGGGAGTTTTTAGAATGAGTTTTTCTGCCCAGTCCTTTTTTTCCTGCGAGGGAATCTCTCCATCTAAAAAGACCAAGCCGTTTTTGACCTGCACGCGCAAGTTGGGAAACCAATCGGTGGAAGACAAACGTGCCGTCACTTCAGACTCAATTTGCGAGTCCGAAGCGCCTTGCGTCTTTGATGGCTGCGCATGAGCCGCAAAAGTCCCCAAAACAGGATTGATTGCCACCATTAAAATGAAAACCACGGGTAAGATTGAGCACAATTTTGATTTCATGCCCCTTATACCATCACTTTCCTAAGACCGAAGCAATACTAACGGAAGCTTTTATTGACAATCTGCAAGCCAATCCCTACTTCCTCTTTATGGAATATTTTAAAGACCAAGACCGCTATTTTATTCGCATTGATAAAGATGAAGATTTGTTTGGCTCTCTCCAAAAGTTCGCCAAAGCTGAATCCCTTAAGTCCGGGCATTTGAGTGGAATTGGAGCCTTAAAAGATTGTGAGTTGGGCTTCTTTCATTTGCACTCAAAGTCTTACGATCGAAAACTCTTTAAGGACGAAGTGGAACTTTTAAGCCTTGAGGGAAATCTTTCATTTTTAGAGGGTGAACCGTTTTTTCACATTCATACCGTATTGGGTGGGCCTGATTTTAAATGTTTTGGAGGACACTTGTTTTCTGCAATAGTCGCTGTGACCTGTGAAATCAATTTCCGTCCCTTGAATATGGATGTGGTTCGAAAGCCCAATCCAGAAGTTGGACTCAATTTGATTCAATTTTGTGGCATCCCCTCTGTGAAAGATTCCTAAATTTTGACTCAGAATTCGCCCACCAAATTGTCGCGTCCCGAGTTTGTAACTCTGATGGCGCTGATGACATCATTGATTGCCCTGTCCATTGACAGCATGCTCCCTGCATTCAACGCCATTCATAGAGACTTTCGACTTCAAACACCCGATCAATTGCAAATGGTCATTGCCATTTTGTTTTTGGGTTTTGGATTTGGACAGCTGATTTTTGGTCAGCTTTCAGACATCTTCGGCCGAAAGCCACCCATCTATTGGGGCGTTGCGATTTTTGCCATGGGTTCCGTTCTGGCGGGAATGACTCAAAGTTTTGAGTGGTTTCTCATCGGCCGATTCCTTCAAGGTTTTGGAGGAGCAGCTCCTCGAATCATTTCGTTGGCATTGATTCGGGATGAGTACAAAGGGAACGCGATGGCACAGATCACCTCTATGGTGATGACCATTTTCATTTTGGTGCCGGCATTGGCTCCCACTCTGGGTCAGGGAGTGATTTATTTCTTTCATTGGAGAGCCATTTTTATTCTTTTGTGTGTGGTCGCCTTGAGTTTATGGGCGTGGTTTGCAATTCGCCAACATGAAACTCTACCGCCGGGATTAAGAAGAGGGTTCACCGCCAAGCAGTTAGTTTTTGGAGTTAAAGAGACTTTTCGACAACCTACGACGGTTTCTTGCATGATTGTTTCGGGAATTTTATTTGGAATCTTTGTGGGTTACCTGGGCTCTGCTCAAGAAATTTTCTCGCGAATTTTTCATATGGAGAAGCTCTTTCCTCTGATGTTTGGGATTCTAGCGCTTTCCATTGGTGGGGCTTCTTTTTTCAACTCCCGCCTGGTGATGGCTTTAGGTATGCGGCGTTTGATTCTTGGGGCTTTTTTGTGGATGGCATTGATCTCTAATCTTTTTGCACTCTATTTAACCAATTACCTTCCCTCGACTCCACCTCCTTTGATGGTTTTTATGATCTATATGATTTTGACTTTCTTTTCGGTGGGATTTTTGTTCGGGAATTTAAACGCCCTGGCCATGGAGCCCTTAGGCCATGTGGCCGGAGTGGGGTCTGCCTTGATTGGGTTTGTTCAAAGCACAATATCTGTGGCCATTGGAATTTTCCTTGGGAAGTACTATCACGAGAGCATTCTCCCCTTGGTATTGAGTTTTGGCGGCGCCAGTTTGATTTGCATTTTTATTCTTTCCCTAGAAAAACGTTTTCACCACCGGATGCTTCAAGACTGATTGGTGGAATTTGGTCGAGTTTCTTTCTAGTTTTATTTCTGTAGCTCTTTGAAGGAAGAAGATTTACTTTAGTAGACCTCAATCGTGCTGGACTCTGACATCCATGGGTTCTTTCCTCATCTACAGCAAATTTTTCAGGTTAACAATCACTTCAAGTAAACACGCCCATCCATGGGCTCACAAGCATTAGATTTCGAGGAAGCTTACTTTCAAGTTCAACGATCCACAGAATAGGATACGTTCATCCATGAACTCTTCCGGCATTTGCACTTCGGCAAAACGCATCCTGCTTGCCGGAGATCCTATTCTGTGGATCGTTGAACTTGATAGCAGAATCCCCCGAAACATTTCAAAAGCATCACTTTTATAGGCGCCTATATTTTTTTTGAACAGAAGTTTCATGGATGTCTATTTTCAAGATCTAAAATCCATAGTGACAGACCTCAATCGAGCAGGATGCGATTTTCCTGAAAGGAAAACGATGGTGAGTCTATGGACGGTCGGGTCAGGAATTATGGGTTTTAGATCTTGAAAAAACACTCGAAACCTGACCCTCGAAAGAGGGGTGGCAAACGAAGCGTGCGGGTTACGGACACTCAAGTTTCTTAGTTTCACACAACCAGTGCGACTGATTCTTCGAACATAACCTCATAGGGTGTTTTGTAGTCAAGGACCTTGCGAGGCCTCAAGTTCATCCATATTTCAATTTGTTCTAAGTTCACTTCACTAAGATCTGTGGAGTTTTTTATAAATCGCCTCATCACACCTATTGTGTTCTCAACCGTACCTCTTTGATTAGGTGCTCTGGGATCACAAAAGTAAACGGGGCACCCCATGGGATTTCTGGATTTAAATTCACTTCCTTGATCATTGGTCACTGAGTGAACAGGAAATGGTTTTAGCAAAATCGCTGTCTTCTCTTGCGTTTCCTGTGAACCTGAAGTGTTCAACTCTAAGCATGTTACATATCTCGATTTTCGATCTGTACAGACTAATATCGGAGCTCTATCTTTTGCATACATCAAATCTCGCTCCCAGTGTCCAAGCTCAGATCTCTCCTGACAAGCCAAGGGCCTCTCGTGCACAGAGCGCCACCACTTAGGCTTCGGACCTTGATTGGTGCTCGTCGGTCGGTAGGGATATCTACGACCTTTGTGATGTAAGTATCTTTTTAAATAAGCGTTCTTTTTCGTAAACCGATAGATCGTCATATGAGAAAGCTTCTTGCGAGTCTCAAGACCTATTCTTCCGGCAATCAATTGAGGGCTCCAGCCCCTTTGCAAAAGCTTTATAACCTGAGTCTCCACAAGACCTGTAACTGACAGTTTTCTATGACAACGATCTAAAAACCTTCGTCGAGCCATCGCATGAGCTTTATTGGGCTCATACATCCGTACTGATGAGTATGGATTTTTAGTCGCGTAGGAATTTCGCCTCAACTCCCTGTAAACTGTACTTTTGTGAACCCCAACAAGCCTTGAAATTTCAAGAACCTTGGTTTTTGCTTGCAACAATACGTAGATCTGGCATCTTTGCTCGTAAGTCACCCTTGAGTACTTAACCATAGTACAAACTCCTTTTAGTTGAATTTTTGCGAACTTGATTAATAGGTCAGGGGTGACCCTTTTTCAATTCCGCAGGAGTCGCACTGGTTACGGACACTCAAGTTTTAGTTGCCTACTAAACGTTGCGGCGAAACTTAATCTTTTTAGAAACTATGTTTGACGTTGTTTTTTTCGATTTCGTTTAAGCGAATCGTTAAATTGAAATCATTTGTAGGATCATCTTTAAAACAATTCTCGGGCTTACTGTACTCGTTAAATTTGAACTCCAAGAACGGATGTTCTCGACTGCAAAAGCTTCCTCAAAAACAAAACTAAGGCGTAAAATTAGAAAATAAAAACCCATGGTAATGTTCTTTCAAAAGAAAGAGGACCTATGAAAATTCACGATGAGCTTCTAGAGCTGCGCCAGAAAGAAAAACGAATCACTTCTGAAATTCTAAATAAGCTTCAAGAAATGGAAAACTGCAGAAAGTATCTAGAGATGGGTCACCATTCTCTTTTCGATTACTTGGTTCGCGGACTTGGATACTCCGAGGCCACTGCCTACCAAAGACAAGCCTGTGTCCGCTTGGCCAAGGAAGTTCCTGAGATCAAACAGAAAATTGATCAGGGAAGCCTGACCCTGTCTGCAGTGACCACTGCTTTCAAGCATCTTCGAAAAAAGCCGGTGGCGGAAAAAAGAAAAGTTTTGAAGTCTATGGAAAATAAATCTTCTCGTGAAGTAAAGGCCATGTTTTTGAAACCCACACCGACCATAAAGATCAAAAAGACCGAGTATTTAGACAAAGTGCATTTGAGACTGGAGCTGTCCCATGAACAGCATGAAAAATTAGAGAGATTGAAAGCACTGAAGTCTCATAAGCACAATGCGGAAAGCCTATTGATGGACTTGATTGAAAAAGAACTCAAATCTTATGAAAACATTCAGAGGAAATCTCCAAAACCCACTGAGACAAAAGAGTTTTGTGCACCAAAATCAAAGAATCCCCGTCAAATTTCCAAGCGCCTGCGAAATGATGTGTTAACGACAGCGGACTACAAATGCCAATATCCAGGTTGCGAATCTCGACAGTTCTTACAAATCGATCACATTTTTCCAGTCAGACTTGGTGGCGACCAGCGAAGGAACAACCTTCAAGTATTGTGTGCCTCTCACAACCTCCACAAAGGCTGATCCTGCTGTGTGTAAGTTCTTACTTCTCAAATCCATATTTTATAGAAAAGGACCTCCAGCAAGCAGGATGCGTTTTGCCCGGAGGGCAAATGCTGGAAGAACTCATGGATGAGTGTGTCCGCTTCTATAAAATATGGATTTGAGAAGTAAGAACTTATGCGCAGAAACCGACCTCTACCAAGCGGGATGCGCTTTGCCTGAAAGGCAAATGCTGGAAGAACTCATGGATGAGTGTGTCCGGTTCTATGAAATATGGATTTGGGAAATAGCAACTTACACACAGGAATAGACCTCATGGAAACAAGAGGCGATTTTCCTGAAAGGAAAATTCTTGTGAGGCCATGGATGGGTGTATTTACTAGAGGAGACCATAGAACCTCAGAAATTCAGGGATCTGTATACGGAACAGATCCCTAAACTTTAAACCACTTGAAAAAAATCAATTTACTTTCGCGGGCTGTAGCTTTCTTAAAATCATTTCCAAGGGGCAAAAATTTGTGAAGCTGGACTGCAACAAATTGAATCCAACAAAGGCTGTAAAGAACAGCCAATATTCCGAATGATAATGGGCCAAAGCCAAACTCGCTAATACAAAGGTTCCTGCAAAGGCACGAATTTGATGTTGAATGCTCATAAAATTTCTCCTTCCTTCAAAGAATTTTCAGATTGAATGACAGCTTGACGGGTTTTTCCGACAAACCAGTAGTAAAGAATAGGCACCGCAAAACGACTTAAAATGGTCGCAGCAATTTCCCCAAAGATCAGACTGACTGCCAACCCTTGAAAGATGGGATCTGCAAGCATCACGGAACTTCCGACCACGACCGCAGCTGCTGTTAAAAGCATGGGACGAAATCGAAGCACACCGGCACTGATGACAGACAGTTTCAATCCCATCCCACGTGCCAACTGATGCTCAATAAAGTCCACCAAAATGATCGAGTTCCTCACAATAATTCCAGCTCCAGCAATAAACCCAATCATAGACGTCGCCGTAAAGTAGGATCCCAAAATTGCGTGGCCTGGAAGAATCCCGATCAAACTGATTGGTATTGGAGCCATGATGATCAAAGGAACCGTAAAACTTTTAAACCATCCCAATACCAAGATGTAGATCAGCACCATCACCACGGCAAAGGCACCTCCTAAATCTCGAAAGACCTCGTAGGTGATAAACCATTCTCCATCCCATTTCACGACAGGTGAGGTTGTGTCCCAAGGAACTTCTGCGGTCTGAAGAGGATACTTAATTTGAGGCGCCAACTTTAGAATTCCATAAACCGGCGCTTCTTCTTCTCCGGAAAGCTCACTCATAACATAGGACACTGGCTTTAGATTTTTTCGATAGAGTGTCTTATTTGGAATTTCACGAGGCGCCTTCAAAACTTTATCAGCCTCCACGGTTCCCGTCTCAAAAGATGGAACTCGCAATCCTTGAAAAGGATCTGCACTCGATCGCACAGAATTCTCTAAGGACAAATCCACACTGACCTCTTCAGGAGCATTCACCGCTGCCAAGGTGGTCACTGGAGTTTCAGAGAACATCAAGTGACCGAGGACCATCAATTCGGCGGACTTGGTTCCCAACAATCCCCCCTGGGCTTGATCATATTCATAAAACCGACGGGGACGTCCCAATCTCATGGTTGTATCAAGATCGACAACGCTCGGTTCATTGGCAAAGATCTGCTCGATTTCTCCAGCCACCTGATCTCTGACTTTGGCACTGGGACCATAGACCTCTGCCATCATGGTCGCCAACACGGGAGGCCCCGGTGGAATTTCCAAAACCTTTGTGATGGCTTTGTGAGACTCCCCAAACTCTTTCACAAGAGGTCTTAAACTTTCTATCACTTCATGACTGGAAAGATCTCTATGACCCTTTTCAGAAAGAACCACATGCAGATCATTTTGAAAATCTGCTCCTCGAAGGAAAGTATGCTTTACCATTCCGGAAAAAGAAAATGGTGCTGGTTCTCCAGCAAAAACCTGAACGGCCTCCACATTTTCATTCTCAAGAATTTTTTCGGCAAGCTCCACAGACCAGGTTTTTCCCTGTTCAAAAGATGTGGTTGAGGGATAGTCCACCACAATTTGAAATTCCTCTTTGTTGTCAAAAGGAAGCATCTTCACTTTGACTGCTTTGAAGGCCACCAAACTCATAGAAGCAAGAAGCAAAACAATGGTAAATGCACCAAAACCAAGGGCCGCTTTCTTTGTAGAGAGCAAAGTCTCCATGACTCTTTGATAAATTTGATCCAAACGACTGATCTTGTGATCTTCTTCTTTGTGCTCATGCCGCTTTAAAAGCTTCACTGCCGCCCAAGGGGTCACCACAAAAGCAACAATCAAAGACAAAATCATCGCAAAACTTGCACCCACAGGAATGGGTTTCATGTAGGGCCCCATCAATCCCCGTACAAAAGCCATAGGAAGAATCGCCGCAATTACAGTAAACGTCGCTAGAATTGTCGGGTTCCCAACTTCGCTAACCGCATCGATAGTGACCTTCACAAAACTGTCTTTTAAATTTTTCTTCAAATGGCGTTCAATATTTTCAACCACGACAATTGCATCATCCACCAAAATCCCAATTGAAAAAATCAATGCAAACAAAGTCACTCGGTTAAGTGTGTACCCCATGAAATAATAGATGGCCAAGGTCAGTGCCAGAGTCACAGGAATTGCAATTGCAACAACCAATGAAGCACGAATTCCCATAAAAATTGCAATCAGTACCGCAACTGAAAAGGTGGCAAGAAGCAAATGCTCGATCAATTCATTGGATTTGTCAGAAGCAGTAGATCCATAATCACGAACCACGCTCATTTCTAACTTTGCCGGCTGTTCCTTTAAAAAGGTCTCTGCACGATTCAGAATTTGACGGGCCAAGGTCACAACATTTGTCCCTTTGCGTTTTGAGAACACAATCGAAACCGCGTTGACTGGCTTTTTTCCTTCTTCAACAAGAACCGAACTTCGAATCAATTGTTCGGGCCCATCCACAACATCAGCAACATCTTTGACAAAGACCACTCGTCCCGCTCTTTGGCCGATCGCCAAGTTTTGAACTTCGTCCGCGCTGTGAAGACGTCCTCCCACTTCCACGTCGACCACTTCTTCGTCACTCCAGTTTTTACCCGCCGGAGCCAAGGCATCATTGGCCTTTAAGGCTTGAACAATAGAAAGAAGAGAAACTCCGTAGCGTTCCATTTTTTTAGGGTCAGCGATCACGCGAACGGCTCTTTTTCGCCCGCCAAGCACTTCCACTTTTGAAAGATCAGGAGTGCTCGAAAGCTCCCGCGCCAATGGAGCCACAGCTGTTCGAAGTTCAAAGTCGTCCATCTCCGGAGAGCTAAAGGTCAAAACCAAGAAGGGAACGTCATCAATAGAGAATGACTTCACAATGGAGTTTCGCGAAGCTTCCGGAAGCTCATGGCGAATGGTCATCAGCTTGTGATGAATTTTCACAAGACTGGGCTCCATGGGTTCGCCCACCTTAAACCGTACAGTCACTAAGCTTCCATGAGCTTGACTGGAAGAATAGACATATTCCACTCCATCCAATCCCCAGACTGCGCGTTCGATGGGTTCGGTCACCTTTCTTTCGGTTTCCTCTGGAGTGAAACCCGGAGCCGGAGTTCGAATGTCAATCATCGGAACCGAAATTTGCGGTTCTTCTTCTTTTGGAGTGAGGTAGACCGCCATCACACCCAGCAAAAGACTGGCAATGGCAATCACAGGAGTTAACTTGGAATGGACAAATGCTTTTCCCAATTTTCCGGCAAAGCCCAATTGATTATCTTGCATCATAGTGTTTTCCTCCCACAACTTTGGCCTCTAAGTTCACTTGTTCTTTTTTAAGCAGTTCGCCAGAAACCTGAAGTAGGCCCAGCTCCATTTGACTTTGCTGATCGATCAAATCCACACGACGATTAAGAACCTCAACCATTTGCAAGGCACTGATGGATCCGTTTCTAAAAAGTGTTTGAGTGGTTTTTGTTTGTTCCACCAAAAGGTCATCACTCTCATTGACAAGCTTCAGTCCATTTTCCAGGGCTTCCTTTTGCTCGTTCATTGAAAGGACCGCGGCTCTTTCTTGTTGCCCTAAAGCTTCCACTCCTGCCTTTGCAGCCATGGCTTTCAACCGCGCTTCTCCGTAGCGACCATAGTCGTCAGGATTAAATAGACTCCATTGCACATAAACTCCTGCCGTATAGGCATTGGCGGTGTCGCGATCCCCATGGAACATGGAGTTCTCTGCAAACAGTCCCACGCGAGGAAGATATCTTGCTCTTTCCATCTTTGACATGTGCTCAGCAGCTTTGGCTTGATGATTTTGCGCTTTTAGTCCAAAAGAATCGCCGTCACTCTTTTGAGAGGAAAAATGACTTTGAACGAACTCGCGAACCTCAATGGACTCGGGTTTCCATGTGGTCCTTTCAAGACCCAATTCTCGAAGGACTCCATAATGAGATTTCAATTGAGCTTCATAATTTGACAACATTGCACTCAATCGATTGCCCAAAGCTTTCATTCCCAAAAGACCCGAATAGCCCACCGGATTCGATTTGGAACCCAATTGATAGCCGCGAATCATTTTCTGAAGTTGGTCGGAAAGAGTGTTTAGCTTTTCCTTTTGCCGTTCCAAAGTAGAGATCGATCCATAGGACTTCCCTACTTCCACAAACTGATCCAACTGGATCTGATTTTTTTGAAGTTTTTGTGCATCCAAAGATTCTTTAAAAACGTCCACTTGGGCCGATTTCATCCCCCCTTCAAAAAGGGCAAAGTCCACTCCAAGAGCACCTCTCATATAGTTCTTTGCATCCGGGTGGCTGATGGCATCTGGACTGAAATCCGCTTGCTGCAAAGATCGTTGGGACAAAATTCCAAAAAAGGAATTTCCAGGATCATTGGTGGTGTAGCTTCTTCCATCCAAGTAAACACGGGGAAGCCAATGCCTAGAAGCCCTACTTTTTGAATCCTCCATGGCTTCAACTTGTAGATTTGAAGCTTTGATGGCCAAAGAAGATTTCTGAATGTCCTTCCAGACTTCATCAAAACTTAAGGTCTGAGCACCTGCACTTAAGGAACTCAATGTTAAGACTATACTCAACCATACTTTTTTATTCATGTTTTACCTCTGAGCCTTGAGCTCACGAATCAGTTCAGAATTTTTCTTTTCTTCAAGGACAATCTTTTCCGCAAGGACGCTGCGAACCAAACTGCAGGCATCTTTGATCTTTGGGATCGCCAAGCTCATATAGTGATAAAGGCCTTCTTTGCGAGATTGAATGATTCCCGCGTCTTTCAAAACAGACAGATGCTGGGAAAGGTTGGCTTTGGGAATTTCCAAAACCTCCAGAAGGTCCGTGGAAGTTTTCTCTCCTTCCGCAAGCAGGTCTAATATATGGAGGCGAACCGGATTCGCCAAAGCGGAGCATATTTCTGCCTGCAGGTCATAAATCGTCTTGGTTTGAGTCATTTTTTTTTGTTTTCTTTTTGGCATCTTGCCCCCTCGTTTCCTGCCCGTGCCTTTTAAGCCTTTGTTTTTCCGGACTCATCTACCTATCGGCATCATTAGTACATATATTTATAAACTAATAGTTATATAAATCAATTGCAAGTGGATTTTTTGAGGCCTATAATTTTGAGATCAGGTCTAAATAAGGAGGCCATCATGAAGATCCTCATTATGGGAGCGGGTATTTCCGGCCACACAGCGGCCCTTATCTTAAGGAAAAAGCTTTCCCGAAAGCATCAAGTAACAGTCATTAGTCCAAATCAACTGTGGAATTGGATCCCGTCTAATATATGGGTGGGCGTTGGCGAGATGACCACAAAGGACGTGACCTTTGATCTTAAGAAAGTCTACAAGCGGGCCGGAATTCAATTTCATCAAGCTCGTGCCATGGAGATCTATCCCGAGGGAGATGCGACTCATTCAAAGCCTTATGTAAAAGCGGTCTCCACAGAATTCGACAAAGACGGCACCGTCATTGAAGAAGAATATGACTTCTTGATTAACGCCACCGGACCGAAACTCAACTTTGGAGCCACACCAGGCCTCGGCCCGGACAACGGTCACACCTACTCTGTTTGCACCGCGGACCACGCCGAAGAAACAGCCCATGCCCTTAAAAATCTGATCCAAGAAATGAAGTCTGGAAAAGAGAAAACCTTGGTTGTAGGAACGGGCCATGGACTTTGCACCTGCGAAGGCGCCGCTTTCGAGTACATTTTCAATTTGGAATTCGAATTGAGACAAAAAGGCGTTCGCGACAAAGCCAAGTTGGTGTTCCTTACCAATGAAGCCGAGTTGGGGGACTTCGGAGTGGGCGGACTTCATCTCAAAAACGGAGGCTTCGTAACGCCCAGCAAAGTTTTTGCAGAATCGCTCTTTGTGGAGCGGGATGTGAATTGGATCACTGGGGCTCACGTCCACCGTGTAGATGAAAGCACTATTGAGTATGAAACTTTGGATGGCAAAAAAGATCAGCTTTCTTTTGATTTTGCCATGCTTTTACCGCCTTTTACAGGTGTGCCCTTGATGGCCTTTGACAAGAACAACAAAGACATCAGTTCCGAATTGTTTAATGCCGGCGGATTTATGAAGGTGGATGCGGATTACTCTGGAAAGCCTTATGAGGAGTGGGGTCCAGAGGATTGGCCGAAGACTTACCAAACTAAATATAAGAACATTTTTGCCATTGGAATTGCCTTCGCTCCTCCCCATCCCATTTCAAAACCTCGAAAGAGTGCGAATGGCGTTCCCATTACGCCCTCACCACCTCGAACCGGAATGCCTTCGGCCGTCATGGCACGTTTGGTGGCAAACTCCATCACTCAAATGATTAAAAACAAATCAGATCAGCCCACCTATGAAGGGTCTATGTCTGAATTGGGAGCGGCCTGCGTAGCCTCTGCCGGAGCCAATGCATTGATTGGAAGTGCGGTCTCAATGACCATGTACCCCATTGTGCAAGACTTTAAGAAATATCCAGAATATGGCCGAAGCCTCACACACACCACCGGCGAAATTGGATCCGCAGGTCATTGGATTAAAAAGCTTCTTCACTATGCTTTTATTTATAAGGCCAAAGCACTTCCACTTTGGTGGATCATTCCGGAATAGGAGAAAAAGATGAGTTCTCTCAATGATGCGAAGAAATACCCAGCTCCCCGACCCACCAAAGGTACACTTTTTTTGCGGTCGTTTTTGCCTTGGCAACTTTTAAGATTCTTAATTATCAATCTTCGTATGACAGTGATGATTAAGAAATCCCACGGCCGAAAGGTCTCGGATCAGCACAAAGGCAAGGTCAATTGGTAAGAGTGTTTCTCCATGGACCCACGTTCAGAACCTGATCATATCCTTTCGCGCGCAAGAGAGATTCTGCCTGGGAACTTCTTGCGCCGGAAGCACAGCAAAGAATCACAGGCTTGTCCTTGCTCAACTCTTCAAAGCGGCCCGAAAGCTCATCGAGAGGAATATTAATACTTTTAGGATGACTCCCCTGCCGATACTCTGCGGGAGTTCGGACATCCAAAATGACAGCACCTTGGTTTAAAAGCTGAGGCACTCGCTGCCTGTTTTTCTTCATTTTTAAAAATCGACTGAGCCAAAAGGCTCCGATCAATCCAGCACCAATGTAAAATAAGAAATTTGAATTCATGCTTTGCTCCGATTGAAAAAAAATTCCACTGTCCTTGGTACGTGAGCAAGTCCTCGCGTTAAGACTGCGTCACTCATAGATTTACTTTCACTATCTATATAATATGTTTGTTCATTGAATCCATTTCTTTTTTTCGGAGGTTTAAAATGAGTTCTCTTGCAATTTCAAAAACAGTAGATGGAAATGTCGCTCAAGTTTGTGAAAAACTTCAAGAGGCACTTAAGCCTGCGGGCTTTGGAATTCTCACTCGAATCGATTTCGATCAAAAAATTAAAGAAAAGTTGGGTGAAACCATGAACCCTTGCGTGATTCTTGGCGCCTGCAACCCAAAGCTTGCTTACAACGCTTACAAGCAGTCCACAGATGTGGCCCTACTCATTCCATGCAACATCGCCGTTACAGAAGTTGAGTCTGGAAAAGTTAAGATCGAAGCAATGAGACCCACAGCCATGCTTGAGTTCTTAAAGGACGTGGGAAAATCTGAAGAGATCTCCGCCGCCGAAAAGAACCTCGAACAAGCCATTCAAAGTTTATCTTAACTTTCTGCTGCAAATTATTTGAGATTTTTAAACTCTCCCTCATGAAGCCAAGCCGCCTGTCGAGGCGGCTGTTTCGTCTGACTCCATTCTTCGAGCATTTGTGGAGCAATCTCCTTTAGGTTCTTGAGCTGTGCAGGAGTGCCGGTCACACAAGTCAACTCCACACGATGGCCATTGGGATCAAAGAAGTAGATGGATCGAATGATTCCATGCTCGGTCACTCCCAAAACTTCAATGCCCCGACTCTCCAGCTCTTCTTTGGCCGCAAGCAATGCGGCCTCGTCCTTCACCTGAAAGGCAATGTGTTGAACCCATCTGGGAGTTTTAGGATCGAACCCCATTTCTTCTTGGCCCGTCAGTTCAAAAAAAGCCAAAATGTTTCCTTGGCCCGCATCTAAAAACACATGCATGTAGGGATTCGGCTCTTTGGTTGAAGGAACCTTGTCCTCTGCAATACAAACCAACAAATCCATATTGAGATATTTTTTATAAAACTCAACGGTCTCCTTTGCGTCGTTGCATCGGTAGGCCACATGATGGATTTGCTGAATTTGAATCATTATAAAACTCCTCGACGAATTTGATCTCTTTCAATCGAATCAAAAAGAGCCTGAAAGTTTCCCTCTCCAAACGACAGATGGTTTTCCCTTTGGATCATTTCAATAAAAATGGGACCAACCACATTCTTCGTAAAAATTTGCAGCAAGTAACCTTTTTCATCGCCATCCACCAACACGTTCAAGCGTTCGATTTCTGACTTGTCTTCTTTCACTTCAGGAACTCTTTGAAAAACACTGGCATAATAGTCTGGTGCAATGTCTAAGGTTTGAATTCCTGTGTTTTCAAGGGCGTGAAGGGATTTCAACAGATCTCGAGTTAAAAAGGCCAAGTGCTGAACCCCGGGTCCCTTGTATTCATCCAAATATTCATTGATTTGAGATTTCGCCTCATCCGCTTCATTGATCGGAATAGAGAAAAGTCCACAGGGAGATTTTAATGCATAGGAGGTTAAGCCGGTCTTTTGCCCTTTAATGTCAAAATAGCGAACCTCCTCGAATCCAAAAACATCTTTATAAAAGGCCGCCCATCTTTCCATGGTTCCTTTGTAAACATTGTTGGTCAGGTGGTCGATCATCAAAAATCCCTTTTCAGGAACAACAATGGGGTCTTGAAGTTTTTCGAAACCCAAATCTTCGTAAGAAAATCGGTCTTTGGTTACAAAATAAATCAAGCTGTCGCCAATTCCGTAAATCGCAGGAACCTTATGATTTCCAATTTGATAATCCCCTTCTTCGCAGGCCTGCGCCCCCCGTTGAAGAGCCAACTTGTAAGCCTGCTCGGGATTTTTAAATCTCCATCCCATGGAGGAGATGGATGGACCATGTGACTCTTGAAATTGGTCCGCGAAGGAGTCTTTTTCATAATTCAAAAGAAAATGAATGTTGTTTTGACCATAAAGGTCGATGTTCTTCTCTTTGTGTTTGGCCACTTTTGAAAATCCAAAGTCCAAAAAAAGCTGGTGTAACTTTTCCGGCTCATTGGTTGAAAACTCCACGAACTCGATTCCATTTAACCCCAAGGGATTTTGACTCATTCCGTCCTCCTTCACATACGCCCTGTTTCCTTAGGATAAAAGGTTAAATTGTCAAAATATAGCGCAGAAATTAGATATATTTTGTCAGATATTTCGACATAGTTTATTGTAATTTCATGGAGATAACGATCGACCAGGCCAAAGCCTTAGACGCTGTGGCCCGCAGGGGAACTTTGCAAAAGGCCGCGCAAGAGCTTCGTAAGGGGCATTCTGCGGTCATGTACCTTTTAAAAGGTTTGGAGTCCCAATTGAACCTACAGCTTTTTGATCGCAAAGGTTACCGCAACCAACTGAGTCCTGAAGGCGAGATTGTTTTGAAGCATTGTCGCCGCATCTTAAAAGCTACAAAAGATTTGGAAGAGGCCTGCAATCATTTGCAATCGGGTTGGGAAGCGAAGCTACAGCTGTTCTATGATGGTGTGATTGATTTTCGATCCATCGCCAAAGCCCTTTCGTTTTTGCAAAAATCAAAAGTGCCTACAGAGTTTCGCATCGAAGCTGCATTTTTAGACGAGGTCAAAGCTAAGTTTTTGTCCGAACCGGGAAGTCTCATGGTTACGATTTTGCCCTTCACCTTGCCCCAGGTAGAGTCCATTTCACTCCCTCCCATTCGAATGCATTTGGTGGCTCACAAAGATCACGCTTTGAATCACGAAAAAGGAGCCAAGTGGTCCGTCAACGACCTTCAGAAAGAAACTTATATCAAAGTCAGAGAAACCTATGGTCAATTGGGACTCAGTACCGAGTCTATTTCATTTGAAACTTCATTTACTGTAAATGATTTCACCTCAAAAAAATTGGCCATTGAACAGAAGCTTGGCTTTGGTTGGCTGCCGGAATACATGATGGAAAAAGAGATGGAGAAGGGTTTGCTGATTCCCCTCCAATCCGAATTGAAAAACCGCCATACCTTTAAACCTAAACTCTATTACCGTATTGAGGAAGGTGTGGGGAAGACCACTCAAGAATTGATCGACCAATTTTCCTAAGCTTTTTTGACAAATTCTGATTTTAAATTGATCTCGCCAATTCCAGGAATCTTGCAGGCAATGTCATGCCCGTCCCCGGAATCCATCAAACGAATGTTTTTCACTTTGGTTCCCACTTTTACAACCGATGAAGATCCTTTGATCTTGAGATCTTTATTGACGGTAATTGTATCTCCGTCTTGAAGGATGTTTCCATAGGCGTCCTTAAAAACCGGAGCTGCAGCTTCAGCAACAGCCTTTTCCTCTTTGGGATTCCATTCGTGGGCACAAAGGGCACAAACCAAATTCCCGCGATCTTCGTAACTGTGTTCCGATTGGCATTTGGGGCAAAGTGGAGTTTCCACGGGAATTCCTTTCGTTGAAAAAAAAAGCTTACCTCATCGAGCCCTCAGGGGCCATATATCCCTGTAAAATATGCGGAAGTCCGTTTTAAAAATCGATATATTTTGACTTCAATCAAGGGCAGGTCTAACTCCGTAGACGCCATGAAATTGCTTATTTGGATCGCACTTTTTACTTCTTTTATTCCCTTGCGTGCTTTCAGCGAGGAACCTTGCGCGGGACTTTTGAAATCTCCGCCCTCTCACAAAGAGCTGCTAGAACTGTCAAAGGACATCCTTTCCCATCTGGAAGAAAATGGACCTGAGTTTGAATTTGTCCAAAATCAAATTTTTGGGATTTTAACAGGCTTTGATCCTTCGTTTTTAGAGTCCGAGAAAAAAACCGATCAACTGATCTACCGGCTGCAGCCCATTCAACGCTGGAAGCGCATCATCGGGCGCACCCATTGGGATGGCAGAGCTTACGTGACAAGAAAAACCCGAGGAAAAGAAGTTCATTTCAATAGTTTTTGGGGACGTCCGTTTAATATCAGCCCCGTTGAACCTGTGGCGATTAATATCAATCACAGCCCCCAAAGCAAATCGTCATGGATCAATCTTTCTTTAGGATGGACCGAAATCTCTGATCAAAATTTGCAGATTCTAAATAAGTGGCTGCAAGAAACTTTTCCTGAACTGAGTCTCCACAAATTTCTATTGAAAAACTCTCGTGCAAATTCACACCAAGTTCTTGTTCTGGCAGGACTCAACCAACACCTTGATCATTTGAATTTTCTGGATCTTTTGGTGGATCAATTGCAGGATCGCCACTTTCAATCAGGTCTTCAAGACGCCGACGACCCTGCCCAATAATCTTTATTTTTGAGCTTCAAACTGCTGAACAGCCTGCATGGCTTCGATTCCGTAAACCACAGAAGGCCCGCCACCCATCATCACTGCCACACCTACAGTTTCTGCAATCTCTTCAGGAGTTGCTCCCCCACTCAAAGCATCGTGAACATGAAAAGCAATGCAGCCATCACAGCGAACGGTGATCGCAATGGCAAGTGCAATCAACTCTTTGACCTTGCTGTCCAGTGCACCTGGCGCAATTGCAGATTCATGCAACTTTGAAAACCCCGTCATGGGCCCCGGAATTTTTTGGCCCAAAGTCTCCATCCATGTGCAAAGCTCTTGGTACTGTTCAGGATAATTTTTCATTTCCACTCTCCTCAAATGGGTAATTTTTAATTGCCAATGATCTTTTATAAAACCATCTCAAACTCTTTTTCAAATCCTTCCTGAGGCATTGTGAATTCAAAAAATCGCCTCAGAATTGTGGACACTTTTTCCATTAATATTTTCAGCGAAGGAGACAGGCTGTCCTCAATTGACCTCAATACTCAATTCCGTTGACTCAAATGTGGCACAGTCTTTGACAGTATAACAATCGAAACCTTCCACAAGAAGCCAGAGCTCTTGTTGGCTTAAATAAAGGAGAATCTATGAAAGCCATTCCTAACATTCAAAAATATATGACCTACGTTCCGAAATCCATTGGCAATGACCAAACGCTCGAAAAGGCCTTAGAGTTGATGCAAGAGCTGAAAATTCGCCACCTTCCTGTTTTAAAAGCCGGATCCTTGGTTGGAATTTTATCTGATCGAGACGTTAATCTGGTGATGACGTTTAAAGATGTGGACCCCAAAACCGAAACCGTGGAAGAGGCTTACTCTCCAGATCCTTACTCTGTCTCACCCAATGCGCCTTTGGATGAAGTTGTCACAGAAATGGCTGAAAAAAAATATGGCTGTGCCGTTGTTATGGACAACCACAAATTGGTAGGCATTTTTACAGAAATTGATGCTTTCCGAGCCCTTGCAGATCTTTTGCACACCCGTTTGAAAAACTAAGGATATTGAATCTTAAGATTAGAACGGATCTTTTGATCTCTTCGTGAAATCGCCAATTGCGAGATGGTTTCGGCCATTTTCTTTTGAAGTGGCGTGTGCTCGATAAGAAATGGCAGCAGCCACTTTTTTACCATTCGTGTGGACAACGAATTGGACAACGCAAATTGAGTGGCCAAATCGGTTGCCCTTAAAACATCCTTGGCGATCGGCAGCCGCTCCTGCTCGTAGCCTTTCAACAGCTCAAATGGGGCCCCTCTTCTGAGGTTAAGGTAAATTTTAAAGCACAGACTGAGGGCGTCTTGAATCCCGGTGTTCATTCCTTGTCCACCGATGGGACTGTGAATGTGAGCAGCATCCCCGGCCAAAAAAATTGAGCCCATTTGAAAACAAGGAGCCATGCGGTGATGAATACGAAAACGACTGAGCCAACTGGGATCTGACAAGACAATTCCTTTGGGTCCCACCTGATCCACTTTAAATTGAAGCTCCTCCAACGTGAGATCTTTTTTAGCGGCATCAAAATTTTTAAAATCTCCATAAATCACTCTAAAATTTCCTGAATCATCAAACGGGAAAAATGCCAATATTCCTTCCTTTGTAAAGAAGGCATGAAGGCCTTTCATTCTCTGTGGTGACTTCACATGCACATCACCCAGCATGAATTCATTGTTGTAGTCGCCACCTTCAAATTTAAGTCCCAACGATTTACGTACGGCGCTGTGGGCTCCTCCGGCACCAATCAAATACCGACAAGTTCCCTGTTGAATTTCACCCTCAGGGCCTTTCAGTTTAAAATTCAATTTTTGATCGCTTTCTTGCACGTCTAAAAATTCTGTCTCTCTGTCCACTTGAGACTGAAATTTTTTTTTGGAGCCATTCCTCCATCTGTCTTTCCGTTTCACTTTGAGGAAGCACCAGAATGTAAGGAAATGAACTTGATATGTCCCCAAAGTGAACATGAACTTCCTTTTCCCTGTAAATATGGAGAGTAGCCTCCTGAACTTTATAACCTTTCGCAACCAGCAGATCCGTAAAACTTGAACTCCATTGTTTGTTCAAAGCTTCCACTTTGAATGCCTAAAGCTTTTGAATGGATGGATCTCCGAGGTCTTTTTTCAACAATTCGAAATTGAATTCCCAGGCGCGCCAATTCAATTGCGGCCGTTAAACCCGTAGGTCCGGCTCCAACGATCAATACTTCCGTATCCCAATTGATAGTTCTCATAAAAAACTCCTTGAAACTCAATTGTGCGAAAAAAGAAATATTTTCTCCACCCCTTCTTTAGGATCACGGGGCGAAAGCGTTTTAAGTTTGTAGCAACCCTATGAAAGGAGGGCGCAATGCCTACCAACCAACGAACAAAAAACACCGACAGCCATAGAGTTTCCACACCTAAGGAAAATCGGCAGCCCGAGACAAACAAGAAAAATAAAAAATCAGCTCCATCTCAAGCTCAAAATCAAAGAGCAGATAGATCTGAGAGGGATTGACTTCATTTGCATCTTGTTTGAGGTCTAGCAGGGCGGATGCTTGTCCGTCCTGCTTGTTTTTAGTTTTTATCTTTCGTGAGATAAAATTTTCTTTTGCGCTCAGACATCTTTTCTATGGAGTAGCGCAGGGATGTTCGAGGCATTTTTGAAGACCAACTGTCTAAGAAATTTTCAAGTTTCTTTAAATCTTTCTTTCCACACTCTCTCAACATCCAGCCCACTGCTTTGTGCATCAAATCGTGCTCGTCATTTAAGTGAATTCTGGCAATGGAAAATGCGTCTTCCAAGTCGCCCTTTCGAATAAACCAAAGGGTGCTCACCATTGAAATTCTTCGAATCCATAAATCCTCAGATTTCGCCCAAGCATAAAGTCTTTTTCGACTTCGATTTTCCAAATGGGCTCCCACAACTCGATGGCAAGAAACGTCAACCAAATCCCAGTTGTTAATGTAAGGAAAAAGGCCAACATAAGTTTTAAAGACCTGCTCTTTTTCACTTTCAGATGGAGCCGACTCATATTTATGAACCAACAAAATAAGACCTGCCAAACGCTCTTCGTGATATTTAGATTTTGTAAGCTTTTGCAAATTCGTCAGACTGAGGTCTTGAAAAGGCTTCGTCAATTTTCGAATTTCTGGGACCGAAATTCCGAGGAAGATGTCCCCTTCGGCATACTCGCCCTTTCCCGTTTTAAAAAATCTCTGAGCCTGCTTTGCCCTCACAGGATCGCCAAGTTTTCGAATCTGCTTTTGAATTTCCATGAGAAAGAGACCTATCCCCTTATTTCCACTGAAGCAAGAACAGGTGTCCCATCAATCCCAAGAGAAAGCCAAGTATGGCGCCCATAGGAGGAAGCCAAGTGTTTTTGAGCTTTGCCTGCGGCGCGAGGTCCCTAAAGACCAGGTAGAGAATTCCAGAGCTGGCAAAGAGCATAATCATCCCGAGCACCTTTGGGTGTCCGGTCAAAAACGAATAACCCAAAATTCCCGCAAGCGGTCCCAGCAAAGAAAGCGCAAACAAAACTGTTAGAACCTGCCATGCTTTTGCCCGTTTGGAGTGAATTTGCTCTCGATAAGCGTTAAAGCCTTCGGGAAAATTTTGGAGACCAATTAAAAATGCCAAAATATATCCAGTTTGACTTTCTGTGCTCAAGGTTGCCCCCAGGGCAATAGCTTCCGGAACGTAGTCCGCAAGCATGGCAATCAAGTTCAAAATGGACCAACCCGAATGATTTGCAATCCACGACAGGTCTGCAAAAAAGAAAGCTCCACTTAAAAAGGACAAAGTGGCTCCGGCCATTGTGAGATTCTCGATTCCCTTCGGAACCAACACCAAACTGACGGCAGAAAAGAGAGCTACTCCTCCAAAGGCAATAACACCATGACGAAATTCTTTTTCCAACCATTGGGGCTGAATGCGTTCGATTGTCGCCAAGCTTCCCCCAAGACCCATTGTCAGTCCTGCCAGCCAGGTATAGACTACGATTTGAATCCAATCGGACATGGGACTCCTTTCTTGTGACTTCATCTTCTGTTTTAAAAAAATTAATGAAGGAGAAGCAAATGTTCGTGGAGAATTCGTGGGAGAAGACCACCTGTGAAAATTTCTAGAGCTAAAAACAAACCTTTGGGAAAAATTGAACTGATTGCCATTGCCTTGGGAGGAATGATTGGCGGTGGGATATTTTCGATCTTAGGAATTTCTGTAGAAATGGTGGGCGGCGCAACTCCTATTGCGATATTCCTTGGAGGGCTCTTAGCGTTCTGTGCAGCCTATTCCTATTCAAAATTGGCGACGTACTACAAAGACGAAGGCGCTACCTACTCTTTCTTTAAAAAAACATTTCCAAACCATACCTACGCCATTGCTGCCATTGGATGGTTGATTGTTTTTGGATATATCAGCACTTTGGCACTCTATGCTTTTACTTTTGCCTCTTACACGTCTTCCTTCTTCGCCGACAAGCCCCCTGGCTTGATTCAATATATTGCTTTCTCCATTATCGTTTTGTTTGGTGGCATCAATCTCCTTAGTGTGACCGGCATGGGACGCGTTGAAGACTTTATGGTGTATACCAAAGTGCTCATCTTGGCCGTCATTTCTGGACTTTTCTTGTTTAAAGGCAATGAACCTCATACGTTTTCCAACCTCTATGCTGATTTTTCTCTGTCCGGAGTGATTACCGTGGCGGCCATCACCTTTGTGGCTTACGAAGGCTTTCAGTTGGTCATTCATGCTTACGAAGAAGTTTCAAATCCGGAAAAAAACGTACCCTCCTCTATCTATTGGGCCATAGCGAGCGCCACTCTTATCTATGTGGTTCTTTCATTGGCTGCCATTCATACCATTCCCGAAGAATTTATCATTCGTGACAAAGAGTTTGCCCTAGCTGCTGGGGCTTCAAACATATTGGGTCCCTGGGGATATGGTGTGGTGATTCTTGGTGCTTTGCTCGCCACCTCAAGCGCTATCAATGGCACGATTTTCGGCGCCTCACGGTTGATGGCAGTGATTGCAAAGGATGGTGTCTTTCCTCCATTCCTTGCAAAAAGAAGCAAAGGTCACATTCCCCATTTTTCCGTTGTGGCAATGTGTGCCCTTTCTTATTTGTTCATATTGACGGGTGGCCTCCGAATGATCGTTGAGTTCGGCAGTATCACATTTATTGTGGTGTCTTTTTTAATGGCATATGCCAACTTTCACATTCGAGACAAAACCAAATCTCACATAGTTTTAACGGTTCTGGCGATGATTTTGCTCGGAATTGCAGCCTTGTTGATTTTTGCCTATGAGGCTCACGCGGATCCCAAGCAACTGGCTTACATCGTAGGTTTGTATGTTCTGCTCAGTGTATTGGCCAAAATCTATTCTGTTAAAGTTCAACCTTTTGAGAGTTAGAAAGCTCTGAGCTTTGCGGAAGCAGTAGATCTTCAAGAAAAAATGCCGCCAATTGGGAACGACCTGACACACCCGATTTAGAGTATATGGAGGTCGCTTGAGTTCGGGTGGTCTTTTCAGAGGTCGATCGAAGCTCCGCAATTTCTTTTAAACTCAATCCCTTAATCAATAAAAATGCCACTTCCTTTTCTGAACGGGTCAAACTCCATTCATTCAATTGCTGTTCGATCGATTGACTGAGTCCTTCAATGTATCTTTTAGAATTTTCTTTCCATTGAAAAGATTCTTTCCACAGTTTTTCAGAAAGTGTCTTTTCTTGCTGCAAGGACTTTTGAAGTTGAAAAGTTCCTCGTAAAAGAAAAAACACCCCTATTGTTGCAACAAGGGCGACCCCACCCTCAACGGCGGCATGCCACCATGCCACTCCTTCTTTGAGATCGGTCATAAGGTCAAATGTGGTAAACCCAGCAATCAAAAGCAAAATTATCGAAATAAACAGACGTTCCTTTTTATTCATTTCTAATCGTCGCCGTCGTAATCAAAGTCCTCGCCACCACCATGATCACCTTCATTGTATCCTTCACTCTTTCCTTCGTGCTCGTGCTCATGACCTTCATCCTCACCCAATTGCAGTTGAGTGCCAAAGGCATGAAGCTTGCCGGTATTGGAATCAAAGTTTGTCAGCAAATAACTTCCAAAAACCAAAACTGCAGCCACAAAAACAACTGCAACACCTTTGTGATCGGACGAAATTTCATCTTCTCCTGAAACGCCGGCCTTATTCCCTGTAGCCATACTAAACATCATTCCGTCTTTGTGCTTCATTTGATGAAACAGCACCCCAGCAATATGGCCAACCACAAGGATGGCAAATCCCATGGCCAAGATTTCATGAACCTCTTTAAAGAAGTGTTTATCAAAGCCAAAAATCATCAATCCACCTGTTGTTCCAATCAAAAGAGTCAGTCCAAACATCACCAAGGCAGCCCAACTGGAAGCGGGATTGTGTCCCAAGTGTCGAGTCGTTTTTGAAGAAAACATAGAGGTGAAATATTCGATCAGCTTCTTTGGGGCCAACTGAAAGGACGAAAATCTTGAGGTCCAAGATCCCCAAAAGCCCCATCCGATACGCAGGAGAACCATGAACACCATCGTCATTCCCGACAGCATATGGTAGGCATACAACCAGGAATCATCGTCGACAAATTTTCCCACGGAAAAGGAAAAGACAAAGAGCAGGGCAAAGGCCCAATGAAAAATTCTGAGGGGCAAGTCGTAGGCTTTTGAGGTCTTCATTTTTTGATCTCCTTACTCATTAGGTGAACTTAGAATCGTCGAATTCTTTCAAAAAATCATCAAACATTTGACCTACATTCTAGAGATTTTAAGGACTTAAGGCATTTGTCCCAGGTCAGAAAACCATCCCGAACTGAAGCTTTAAGAGTGTCAGCCGGGGAAAATAAGAAATCACATCCATGGCGTTGCTCACATCATCCCGGTCTTGAGAGTTGGTTGCGTGGTCCAGAAAAACGGATTTTTCGCTGAGCATCACCACCGGCTGAGACCAAGCCAGCCAATCCACTCCCAACGTGATGTTGTGGCGAAAGACCCAGCGGTTTCCAATCCCCAAATTGAATCCTAGGGATTGGAGCCGAACCAAATCCATTGAAGGATAGGTTCCCCCCGAAACCCGGTTCAACAATTGGTCCCCCAAATGCATTGAAAAATCAAAATACGTCAATCCATAACTGATATTAAAGCTGTTTCGCGAAGAGTAAGATCGCGCCATCAACGAAATTCTCTCATCTGACATTTGTCCCAAGTCCTTCACCAGAAATGGAATGGAAACAGATCCTCTCAGGTATTCCAACTCCCAAGTTTTGCTGACAGACGGACTCCATCCCAATGAAACTCCATATTTACTGGGAATGATCAGATCCATCGGCGAATAGTTTGCCAAAAGAACATACTTCGAGCTTTCCCGTCTCAATTTTGTGCTGGACAATTCATTCGAAAAACTTTGAGTTGCATTTTTCACCGATTCCGCAGCCTTCTCAACTGCGGAAGGTGTGGGCGGGTTGGAAGGAGAATCCGTTTGAACAGATTCTTCCTGTTCCTGAACCTCCTCCGCAAATGAAGAAAAATTCATACACACCGACACAGACAAAAGAACCAACAATTGTTTCGAATATTTCACAAAAGACTCCACCGCAATTGCGGATTCCAAAGAGAAGGGTTTGTTCGCAAATGATAATGTGTACATCTCAACTCACTCAAGGAGTATGTCATGTATTTAAAAACAAAAGATGGAGTTCGCCTTTACTACAACGATTGGGGAAAGGGTCACCCCTTGATTTTGATTCATGGATGGCCGCTCAATTTAGACATGTGGGAGTACCAAGCAAGGCGTCTTGCGCACTCTGGATTTCGAGTGATCAGTTATGATCGCCGAGGATTTGGACGCTCAGACCATCCTTTTGAAGGATACAATTATGACCAATTTGCTTCTGATTTGAATGATCTGATCAATGCTTTGGATTTGCAAAAATTCAGCTTGGTGGGATTTTCAATGGGTGGTGGCGAAGTGGCTCGATACGTTGGAAAATATGGGACCGAACGCATCGAAAAGATTGCTCTGATTTCATCCATCTTGCCATTTATGCTCAAGACCAAAGACAACCCTACAGGGGTCGATGAAGATGTTTTTGAAGACATCAAACAAAAGCTTCTTGAAGATCGCCCCGACTTTCTGGCGGAGTTCGCAAAAGACTTTTATGGAGTTTCCACACTTCACCAAGCAGTTTCCCAAGAATTTTTAAGGTACACCTCGCAACTTGCATTGATGGCCTCTCCTGAAGCCACCTATCAGTGTGTAGATGCCTTTGGAAAAACGGACTTTCGCAGAGACTGTGCAAAAATCAATGTCCCCACACTGATCATCCACGGAGGAAAAGACAAAACCGTTCCCATAGATGCCTCTGCAAAGGAAGCGGACAAATTAATTGTAGGGTCAGAAGCGCGCTTCTATGAAGATGCTTACCATGGAATGTTTGCCACTCATAAAGATCGAATTTATGAGGATTTGGTTCGGTTCTTCGGCAACTTGAAGGCTGAAGGGTTAGCGATGAAAACTGCTGAAGTCCACAAGCGGCCAATGTCCACTTAACTTGAGTTTGACCCATTGAAACTTTAGGCTTTAGAAAAAGGAGAATGCAATGAAAACAAATGCCGTGGGATGGTTTGAGATCTATGTGGACAACATGGACCGTGCACAGACTTTTTACGAAGGTGTCTTTAAAATCAAATTGGATAAAATGGAAACTCCGGATTCTGTCCAAGACCTTCAAATGGTTGGTTTTTCAGGGAATATGGAAACCTACGGCGCAAATGGAGCCTTAGTTCAAATGAAGGGCTATGGTCCATCTTCCTCTGGAACCATCGTCTATTTCAGTTGCCAAGATTGTGCGGAAGAATCTTCTCGAGTTGAGGACTTCGGTGGAAAAATCGTAAAGCCGAAATTCTCTATTGGACATTACGGACACATCGCACTGGTTCAAGACAGTGAAGGCAATATGATCGGCCTTCATTCCATGAAATAGATTTGATTCCTTTTAAGTGCGGGTCAGGAGAAAAGCCTCGGCATCTCCGGCCCGCAAACCATCGGACCTTTTGGCGTCAATCCCCTGCTCCTGCAATTTTTTCCAACGAGTCACTCCTGCATTGAAATCAACCGAAAAAAAATGAAGGGTTTTGGGAATGGCAAATCTCACTTAAATCAGACGTTCCCGCTTCCAAGTTGTTTTGTCAGTTCATCATCCAAGTCATTGGCACGCTTGTATGCGGGTCGATCTTTTAAACGGTTAAAATACAAAACAAATTCTGTTCGTTTTGGAAGGGTTCCAAATTCCAAACCCCAACCCACATGAGATCCCACATAAACATCCGCCGCAGAAAAACGATCACCAGCCACATAATTGGATCGACTCACAGCATGGGCCAAAGTTTCTACCGTGTGTTCAAAGTTTCCGTACCCGGCCATTCTCTCAAGCCTGGAGGGAACCTGAAATCTCAAGGCTTCATTTGTCACTGCGGATTCGAGAGGTCCCGCAGCAAAAAACATCCACCGATAATATTGGGCTCGATCTTTCAAATCCGGGGCCAAAGCTTGTTCTGGAAAAGCATCGGCCAAATACGCACAGATTGCCGCACATTCTGTAACAATCTTGCCCCTATGGGAAATCGCTGGGACCTTTCCCATGGGATTCACCGCCAAATAACTTTTTGATTTCATTGAAGTTCCATACTCCAAGAGTTCTACCTGGTAAGGAACTTGAAGCTCTTCAAGCATCCAACGAACAATGCGAGACCGAGATTGCGGATTCGTGTAAAAAATAAGATCTAAAGTATTCATATAAGTCTTCCTCCGCCTTTGATCTTAGAAGGAAAGACTTTCACTGACTAGTCTGGATTGAATCCAGACTACGCAGACTGGCGAAGCTCCGCCACGGACATCACTTCAGATTTGATCTCAGGGTATTTCTCTAGAATTTCATGGAAGTCTTTTTCATGAAGCTCTAAGAGCTGTGCATCGGCCACCGCTGTGACAGTCGCACCTCGAGGTTTTCCTAAAAGAAGTGACAACTCTCCAAAGAAATCCCCCACATAGAGTCGAGGTCTCATTTGGGATTCCTCTAGAAATTGACTGGTCACTTCTAGAATTCCTGAAGTCACAAGGTAGAAAGAGTGCCCCTCTTCGCCCTCAGTCACTACGGTTTCTCCCGTCCGAAAGCTTTGCTTGTGAACTTTCGAACAAATTTCTTCAATCAAAGCATTGGGCGCTTTTCCAAAAATGGGAACCCGTTTGAGTAGATAAGACATAGAAGGATTGAGAAGTTTTTTAGACTCTTCAATCTGCAATTCATGCATAGTTTCAAAATCCTTCTTCAATCGCGTTGCAACCGCCGCTGAAATCAATTGCTCTTCAACAAGATGATGCACTTTTGACTCTGCCTTTGAGCTGACGGCTCCCGAGATGTATTGGGTTTGCACCGAAGCCGTCTCGTCTGGATAGGCTCCGTAAAATTTTTCAAGACTTTTTTCTGCCCGTTCCATCCAATGAGCCAAAACATCTTTGACTTCATCTTTAAAGGGTTTTTGAGACAATTCTTCTAGAGCCAACTTTAAATGGAGCAAAGTCTCCAACTTCAAGGCCAAAAATTTAGAATGGGAAGTAAAAAGAGAAAGTCCCGATTTTTTCGACTCCATGATCTTCCCAAAAGGAAATGCTTTAAGAACTTCTAACTTTTCTTCTTCTAAAAGTTCATTTCGCTTTTCAAAAGATTCCGTCAAAGAAATATAAGCTTTCTTCGACAGAAATCCCTCAGCCAAATTGTGATTGTAAAGGGCTTTTTCTTCAAGAAGGGCTTGTTGAAGTTCCTCGAGAATTTGATTTTCAGAAGATTTCAAAGTTCCCTGAATGCCAGATTCCTTCTGCTCCCAATAGTTTTGAAGCAAGTTCTGCTGATGTTGAACAATATCAGAGGAGTACAGACCTTGGCTTTTCCCCTCTTCAAAAGGTTTGATTGAAGCCGAAATCACTTTCTTCAGGGACTGAAGATAAGACCGTTTGTCTCTGTCAGACAATTCTTTTAACCCCAACCAACCCATCATTCGCTCGATGGTCAATGCATTGACAAACAACGACGACAATACCACAGCCGAAGCCAATGAAAGAAAAAGCTGGCGATGTGGAAAATCATGTGGAAGTAGAAGGACAAGTGCCAAAGCCAATCCTCCACGCAGGCCTCCCCAGATCATCAAGGTCTGATATCCAAAAGAGATCGGCTCTGACAATCGGAGTACATTGACCAACGGACTAAATCCATAGACCACAAAGGCTCTTGCAAAATAGACCAATCCCAATGTGGGAAGAATCAAATGATAGCTTTCCTTAAGTCCAACCGGGTCCACACTAAGACCCACACCAAAAAAGACAATGGTATTTGCAGCAAGCGCAAGAAATTCCCAAATGTAATGCATTCCATGAAGCGCTTCCTTATTGAACTCAAGTCGCGCTCGGTGCCCCAACAGCAACCCAACCACCATGGTGGCAATCACTCCACTGACATGCAAAAAGTGGTCGGCCACAATAAATGTGGAGTAGGCAGAAGCGATGGTCAGTCCCAATTGAGCCGACGAGTCCGAAGTGATTTTTAAAAGCAAGGACGTCGCATAATAAAACCCAAGACCGACCAGTGCGCCCCCAAAGGCAACAATCATAAACTGCTGCATGCCCTCGGTAATCATGCTGGACTCAAAGGTGGTGACCGCTACAAATCCCACAAGGACTCGAAAAAGAACAATGGCAGCACCATCATTTAAAAGGCTTTCTCCTTCGATCAAAGCATTCAGTCTTTTCGGGGCGCCAATTTTTTTGAACAGGGCGACCACAGCAACTGGATCGGTAGCAGAGATCAAAGCTCCAAAGGTCAAACTTGGAATCAATGAAAGATGAAATAAATAGTGCATGGAAAAGCCAATAATAGCCGTCGATGCGCACAGAGCAATCACTGCATAAAAACTGATGGGGAAAAGGTCTTTTTTGAGATCTTTCAAATCAAAGTTGTATGCGGATTCAAAGATCAAAGGGGGCAAAAGAACAAATAAAATGATCTCTGGAAATAAATGTTCCAGACTTGCCACTTGGTGCGGATCAAAGTGCCGAATGGCCAATCCAGCAGCCACACCAATAAAGACCAAAAACACACTGTGTGGCATTCGGACCGTGTTGGCCACACGGGTTCCGACAAATCCTGCCACCAGCAAGAGCATAATCATAAGTATTGCTTCAACCATAGTTTTAACTCGACAAATTGGCGGTCAAAACTTAAGGATTGATCTTATCGATCTAGAAAACTTGCTTTACAATTGGACGCTGGTCCTAAGCTAAAATGAGACATCAAAGACCTTGGTCAATAGGAGTGGCAATCAACAAAATAGGTCGAATGGGAGTTTCCATCAGCTTAAAGTCCCCTTGGCAGATCTTTGAGTTCACATGACCTTGCAGTGGAAGTTTAAAACTCTTTACCCATTTCCGCCCACTTTCATAAATCAATCCCGGAATGACGCGAACTCGACTGTAAGGAACCAGATCAGACATTAAAAATTGGAACTCTCCGTGCGCACCCGTATGAAGCTCCAAAGTCTTCTCATCTTCCTTAAAAATCAGTTTTGCACCCCGAATCGGTTGATGACTGAACAATTTGGAACCTGCATAAACCAGGCGTCCACTGAGTTTTAGTTTTCCCCATTCATTAGGCTCGATTTGGTCTAAAGAGTATGACCCCCCGGTCAACATATAGGACACCAGTCCCAAAGTGTAATGATCCAACTTGTTTGCAAAATTATAGGAGGTTTTGAGCGCCCCATGGGCAGCAAGTCCAAGTTCTTTGAGAGCAGGTTCTGAGATCTTTCCGCTTTTGATTTCATCCACCGAAACAAAAGTAAATCGACATTTTGAAACTGAAGTCTGATTGGTGGAAACCTCTTGCGCAAAACTCATTGCGCTCAAAAAAGCCATCGAAAACAAAGAACTCGACAAAAATTTTCTCATCCCATCCCCCGATCTCCGAAAAATGAAAGCCCTCTGAATCTTAACTAAGACTCGAGGGCTTTCCCAAGATTAAAGAAAATTAATTGTCCATAAAGGCTTTCATTTTCTTTAGAGACGATTTGGAGAGACTCTCTGCATTGCGAATCACAAAAAGGTCCCCATGAACATCCCGAATGACATAACTTCCTGAGGGAAGCCTTCTTGGCCAATCGGTCAATTTGGTTTGAAAGGTTCGCTCTCCTTGAGAAGTAACCACCAGCCAATTTCTCAATTCAAAATCCTCTTCCACCTTCAAAACATCCAAGATTTCAAAATTAAACAGGGCTTCGGCCAAAGACCTTTTCACTGCATTTTGAGAATCTTCAGAAAGTTCGTCCATATCCTTGATATAGCCAAGCTCTTCACCCTCGTGATTTCTCACGCTCAAATGAGAACTTGGATATCTCCATGGAAAACACGGATGCAGTTTCACTGCAACTTCCGTATTTTCTCCTTGAATGAGAAACATTTCCGAACGTTGCTCATTCCATTTCAATTTTAAAGTTTCTCTCATTTGAAATCTCCTTAATTAAAAAAATTAACTACAGTTCTAAATAAATACGCATCGTTCACTCTCCTTTACGATAGATATGCAAGCTGGTTTTGCATATCCACCAAATTTTTATAGACACCCTTTTGAACCTGAACCAGATCCTTATGCGGCCCCTCTTCAATCAACTCGCCCTCCTTGATCACAAAGATGCGATCTGCGGTGGCCAAAGTTGATAGACGGTGAGCAATTGCAAATACAGTTCTTCCCGAGACCAGGCGATCCAAAGCTTCTTGGATTTTTCGCTCGGTCTCCGTATCGACTGCACTTGTAGCCTCGTCCAAAATCAACAAGGGTGGATTGCTCAAGATGGCTCTCGCAATGGACACTCTTTGACGTTCTCCGCCAGAAAGCGTCTGCCCTCTTTCGCCCACAATGGTGTCGTAGGCATTGGGAAGCTTGCAGATAAAGTCATGTGCATTCGCGGCTCGAGCCGCCGCAACGACTTCTTCCAGTGTTGCCTCCGGCTTTGCATAGCGAATGTTCTCCAAAAGCGTTCCGTGAAACAGATATGGCTCTTGCAACACCAAGCCAATTTGCTTTCGAAAAGATCCCAGATCCAAATCCTTCACATCGATTCCATCGATCAGAATTTGGCCCTGATTCGCTTCAAAAAACCTGGCAATCAAATTGGTGATTGTGGTTTTTCCTCCGCCCGAAGGCCCCACCAATCCAATCATCTCACCTGGCTTCACGGAAAAGCTGAGGTTTTTAATGACCTTTCTCACACCATCGTAACTAAAGCTTACATTTTTAAACTCCACACAGCCCTTGAGGTTGGAAATCTCAATGGGATTCTGAATTTCCGTAATCTGAGGCTCTGTATCTAAAACTTCAAACACCCGATGGGCCGAGCTGGTCGCTCGGTTGATCATTCGAGCCATTTGCCCGATGATTTCCAAGGGCTGAGTGAACATCGTTAAATACAGTGTGAAGCTCACAAACACACCCGCGGTCAGACTGCCTTCAATCACTCGAGGCACACCAATCATCCAAACCGTGATAACAATCACCTGAATGGAGAGCATGAGTCCCGGCCAGAAGCTGGTCCATGCTTGATGAATCTGTGTGAACTCCGAAACCACCGCGGCATTTCGCGATTGAAACTTCTCTGTCTCATAATCCTGCCTGTGAAAGGCCTTCACCACGCGAATTCCCGGAATGGTGTCCGACAAACAGTCGGTCAGATCAGACCATTTCCTCCAAGCACGGATAAAAAGGGACTGCATGTGCTCTCCATGCCAGTAAATGGCAAAAAGAAGCACCGGCACCGGAAGGGTAACAACCAATCCCAACTTCCAATCCAAGTACATCAAGACTGAGGAAAGCCCCACCAACATCATGATTGAAGTTGTCACTTCCACCACACCAAAGGCCACGAAGTCCCAAATGCGATCGGTGTCCGAGCCCACCCGACTGATCAAACTTCCCGTTTGCTTGCTTGAAAAGAAGCTCAAGGAAAGCTTGTGCAAATGGGAGTAGACCTGATCCCGTAAATCGCGCGCCACATATTCACCCAGCACAGACATGGTTCGAAGACGAATCCATCCGAAGAATTCTCGAAAAAGATACGTCGAAACCAAACCTGCAATTGCAAACCACATCAATCGGAGCGCGCTCTCCTTTTGGAGCACTCCACCTTCAAATGGTTGAATGACTTGATCTATAATATATCCCGTCAAATACGCAGGTATTAAACTCACGCCCGTCATCAGGATCGCAGCACCCATCCCAAGAATCACTTGAGCTTTAAAGGGTTTTAAATATCCCAATAATCTCCAAACCACTGACAGTTGATTTCCCGTAATGGAGGCCTGAGCTTCCTTGACCGGCATCAAAACTTGGTCGCGATAGATTTCATCCGCATCCTTGGACAGTCTTTGAGTGGACTCTTTCCCCGAAAGAATTTCTTCCAGGTAAGTCCGAAGCAAAGCCATACATCTGGATTGCCGATGGGAATACCTCACCACAAAGTGAATTTGTCCTTCAGATCCAAGCACCTTTAAAGTGTTGCAACTTAAAGCCTGCCTTTCCTCGGTCTTTGAGATCTCGGAGAGTGGAACCTGCTTGAGATTCCACTCTTCATTTTGATTCGCATGGGCAAGAACAAGTCCTTGATCCAAAAGAATCAACCATGATCCTTGAAGTTGAAAATTCATATTCAAGTCTGCATATGCAAACAAAAGAACATATCCTCTACCGTTCAACTCTTTTCTCAAAGAAGATGGCAACTCCGACGCTTGGTCCGTGTACCTTTCTATCAATGCAGAATTTGTCAGACCCGGTTTCTTGTCTGCGCCTTCTTGCTTTGTTTTAATCATTACCATTTCAGTCCTCCAAACTGATCCAGTCTCGCCAGTTCGGTGCGAGAATTAATCTCTTCACTTCTTTGACCTGGCGCTGTTTTTCGCAGAAGTGGTTCTCTTCCAAAGAAGACAACCACGAAATTTTTGAGCATTTGAACCGGAGTCTTCCAACTCCATAACTTCACCCAAACGCTTCTTATTTTAAGTTTTTCCAGCTCGTCGTTTTTTAAAGATTGGACTTCGAGCACTTCCGTATTTTGTTTTCTGGCAATCGCAGCCATGACTTAATCTCCTTTGAGAAAAGAGTTGATTGATGAAATTTCAAAAAGGAGTGGAAATAAAAATCATCCGTAGGACGAAATTCAAACCCACATTTCGTGAAATTTCTTAATAATTTTAATGATTTATATTATTTGAGGATCCGCTATTTGATCGGACAGATGCTGTTGGAAAGATCGTGAAGATCTGCTCCAAAAGAGACGTCCGCATTTAAAGTCACTGATCCCGTCGCATTTGTACGAGTGGTGATTCTTGTATTCATCATTTGAACGCCTCCTTTCATAGACTTGAATTTATACTCGGTGATTCTTTTTTAATTTTCAATACAATTTTTCAGAAAACTTATTTTTCTAACAAAAATCCGACAAAGGAATAGATTTCTTTCAATCGTCAATGCCACCGCCGCTGTTCACTCAATGGTTCGAATTCCCGCGCCTTCGTCTTCAGAGGGTGGTTCAAAAATACTTTCCATGTAATCAAACAAAGTATCGTCGACGGTCATTACAAAGGTTTCCCCTTTGGTGGAGTTTCTTTCTTGAACACGACGCTTTCGTTCTTCGATCGAAATATTTAAATAGTGAATCTCCGTTGAAACACCATGCTTTGAAAAAAAATCGATAAATGACTTTCGATGATCTTTTGTAGTGAAGCCCAAGTCTAAAATTGCATTGTATCCTTTCAAAGCCCCTTCCAGGGTCAATTCCCGGATTTGATTTTGGCAGCGCTCGATGCGGTCGACGTACCATTCTTGATTTTCGTAATACCAATTTGATGGAGGATCCTTCGGCATGTCTTGCCCATAAAGATTCTTCATCCAGTTGTCGATGGAATAGACCACTCCGGGCCAGCTTTCTCCAATCTTTTTAGAATAGGTCGTTTTTCCAGCTCCTGTAGAACCTACAATCAATGCAATCATTTATTCCTCACTCAGATGAGTAATTTCCCAACTGTCTACAAACTTCGTCTCGGTCCATTTTAGAAATATGAGACAATCGCCTCAATTTGAATCGTCCTCAAGCAAGATTTCTGAACTTGATTTCAGGCATCATAAAGATATACCGATAACAAAGAGATGTTTGGACGTATCATTTTGCATCTTTTCTTTATTGTTGCCTTGATGCCTTCCCTATCGGGATGTACCCGTGGCGCAGAGGACAAGACTTCGCTCTCACTCATCTTACCCAAGACAACCGCTCAGAAAAACTCCTCACTAGATTCGGAAGTTCTTGATGATCCTAAGGAGTTTTCAGAGTTAAATTGCTTTCTGGCAACCGCGAGGAGCAGTAAGATTGAGGACAATAAGTTTTCTTGTGAACTTTCCAATGGAGAAACCGTACATTTTGCCAAGTACAAGGGCTTTGTTTTCGCCAATGGTCAAGAACTAACTCTCAACGTTTCCGCTGAGACGAGACATTCTTTGAGGATCTTCGCCTCTAAGTCGTCTTCAGGAACCTGCCCAAGTCTCGACTCGAATTTCTCTCAAATCCCTATGACCAACGCTTATCTTGTTGGAACAAAATCAAATGTTGCGATTAAACGCGGAGACAATCTCATAAGTATAAATGTTAGCTACAACGAGGCAACTTCTCCTTACGTGGTTAAATGTGAAAGCTTTCCAACAGTCATTGCTCAACCAGATTTGAAAACAATGGTGCTGGGCCAGACTTCTCGAAATAAGAATAAAAATCTTGTGAAAGGCCTCTATTATCCTGCTGATATTTTGTCAGTTGGAAATCTTATCTATGTTGTTGATAGTATGAACAACCGAATATTAGGATTCATAGGCAAAACTCCCGATGTGGGCGTAGCACCCGACTTCGTTTTAGGTCAGAAAAATTTATCGGAGTCCTTAGAAGTTATTCCACCGAATTCTTCTTCCTTAAGGGATCCCTATCGCATAGCCTCGGATGGAACTCGGCTTGCAGTTGCGGACAAGGGAAATCATAGAGTACTCATTTGGAATTCTTTGCCAACAACCAACAATCAACCTGCAGATGTTGTTATTGGCCAAACTGATTTCAACTCATTCTCGACATCACTTTCACTAAAGGATCAGGGTGGACTCAAGTTTCCGATGGACGTAGCATTTTCAGGCGGAAAGCTTCTTGTTTCTGAATTTGGCTATAATAGAATTAGCATTTGGAATTCTATTCCCTCGTCAATGACGACTCCAGATGTGGTCGTCGGTCAAACGTCTAAAACAAATGTCTCTGCGGGCTGTTCGGCAACTCAATTGAACGGTCCACAAGGAATTCACGTCTATAACGGGAAGCTTATTATTTCTGATTACAACAATGACAGAGTTTTAGTCTACAACTCGATTCCAACCGGTGATGGAACACCAGCAGATCTGGTGTTGGGGAAATCGAATTTTACATCTTGCACTTCGTCTACATCACTTTCCCAATTCAAGTCGGTAAGTGATGTGACTACCATTTCAGACTCTCTTGCTGTCCTAGATAGTGGCGGTCGAAGAGCCTTGATCTATAACTCCTTCCCTACGGGGAATGGGGAACCCGCTAATCTTCATCTTACTCAAACCTTGCCAACGTCATTTAATATGGGCACGACCAACAACAAACTTCGCGTCCCAATTTCGATCTCAAATATCAATGGAAATTTAGCTATCACCGATCAAACCAATCACCGTATTGTAATGTATAATGGTTTACCCTCATCAAATAGTGAAAATTTTCAAAAAGTTTATGGCCAGCCTGACTTCACTTCCAGTTCACCAAATGTTCCCGCGGTAAGTGCAACTTCTTTCGGAACAGTGACTCGCTTGAGCTCTAATAGCAGCTATTTTGCGGTTAGCGATGAACTCTTACATCGAGTTTTGATTTGGGATAAGACTCACTTAAAAAGTGGCTCCGTCCCTCAAGTGGTTCTAGGTCAAAGTGATTTCACAGGCAGCATGCCCAGAGGCGGAAGCGCACCACCTGATGCAAAAAGCTTTTTCAATCCCGGGGGAATTCAAGTTACCGAAGATGGCAAACTTCTGCTTGCGGATCAAATCAACCATCGGGTTTTGATTTGGAACTCCATCCCAACTACAAACTTCCAACCTGCTGACCTTGTGTTGGGCCAATCTAGTTTTACATCGGCGACAGCCAACAGCGGTGGAATTTCAGCTTCAAGTCTACATTCTCCAAGCGCTGTTTTTTGGGATGGCTCTCGTCTGTTTGTTTCTGACAAGGGAAATCATAGAGTGCTTATTTGGAATTCTTTTCCTACTGGAAATTTTCAGGCCGCAGATGTGGTTGTTGGCCAGCCTGACTTTTCGTCAAATGCCCACCCAACTGATTCGCAGTCTCTCTATTCACCAGAGGATGTTAAAGTCTACCAAGGAAAGCTGCTGGTTGCCGACAATTTGAACTATCGAGTTCTTGTATGGAATTCAATTCCTTCCACGAATCATCAGGCCGCAGACGTCGTCATTGGTCAGCCTGACTTTACCAGTCGTAGTGGCGGACTTTATACTCATGGAATAGGTAGTCCCATGAGCATGTACATCTCTAAAGACGGACGTCTTTATATTGCGAGCCTCAGCTTCCATCGGTTGAGTATATTCGATTCTATACCAACTGCAAATGGCCAAGATGTTGACAGAAGGATTGGAACTTCACAGTACAATAAAAATATACCAAATAATGGAGAAATGACTCCAAAATCCTTATACTACCCCACTGGAATTACCGGATGGGGAAATCGAATCTTTTTTTCGGATTTCAATCAGAGAGTCATTGGACTTCTCGATCCCTAGTATTCTATAAATTTTTTTTAGCTTTAGAAAAATCAGAGTCATCGATAGGCCCAATAAGTCGATTAAAAAACACACTTGCGGTCAAATCGCCGGTCACGTTCACAACCGTTCGACACATATCTAACAGTCGATCAATTCCTATGATCAAAAGCACTCCTTCACTGGGAACACCAATGCCCTTGAGAAGACTTGCCAAGATCGCAATTCCCACTCCGGGAGTTCCAGGAGCCCCAATGGACGCTCCTGTCGCAGACACCACGATCAGTGCAATCTGACCCATCGACAAATCCATTCCATAAACCTGAGCGATAAAACAGGCCGCCACTCCCTGGTAAGCCGCGGTTCCATCCATGTTGATGGTCGTCCCAAGGGGAATTACAAATCTTGAAATTTCTGGGGAAACCTTCAATTCCTTTTCTGCGGTTTCAATCGTGAGCGGCATCACCGCTGCTGAGCTGGAGGTTGAAAACGCCAACAGTTGAACCGCTCGGGCTGATTTTAAAAATTGAAACGGATTTCTACGAGCACCAAAAAAAATAAGCAACATATAAAAAAGAAGAATCCCAATCAGTGCAACAACCACGGTAAAGGCATAAGCACCGATCCCCCTGAGGGCCTCAAACCCCACCTGTGACAAAAGTTCTGCCATCAACCCGAACACTGCAACTGGAGCCAAATACATGGCCCAGTTGACAATGGTCATGGTCAGTCTTTGAACCGACTGTAAGAGTACAACCAAGGGCTCTGCCTGATCTTTTGGAAGGCTTAACAGTGCAATTCCAATAAGAAGCGAAAATAGAACGATTTGAAAGAGATTCCCCTCCAACATGGAGCCCAATGGATTTTTTGGAAGGACCGACGTGATGGATTCGGTCACAGACCGACTTTGAGAAATCCCATCAATGGATGAGGTTTCCACTTGTGTCTCCGCAGTCTGTTGGAACTTACTTCGATCCATGTAGTGCCCCGGAGCAATGGTTTGAGCTGCTACAAATCCGATGACAATTGCGGTGGCTGTGGTTGCGACAAAATACGGAAAAAGTCGAAGGGCAATTCTTTTTAAAGAATCTATGGATTCTGAATTTACCACTCCAAGAATCACAGAGGTCAAAACCAAGGGCAGAATGATCATTTGCATAAGAATCAAGAAGATCCGACCGGGCAGGGCCAACCAATCGGAAATCACACCTGAAATTTTTGACGAGACCCAACCCATCTCGGGACTCAGCACAAATCCGGTGGCCACCCCTAAAATCAGAAATAAAATGATCTTTGCCCAAAGCTGACGGCGAATCAGCTCTTGAGTTTCTCCAATGATGTTTGCCAGTGAAAACGAGGGATTCGAAATTTTCATAGGTCCATTGTTATAAGAAATGCCTTAAAATCAAGACACAGTGAAAAAATAGAATCTTTTCTTCCAAAGATAGAGGGTGGCCCAAACCGCAAAGAGCATGAAGGGCAAAAAGACAAAGGTTCCCGGTGAAAATTCACCCACCAAAAAATCCCTCACACTTACAAAAGTCATCGAATAAAAATAAAGAACATGGGCCATTTGTGCTGACATCCACCCAAGAGTCCTTCCTTTCATTAAACCCAGTGATCCTATCAACAATAAGGGCACCGAAATAAGAAGATCAGCAACTCCAATTCCCATGGTCGTTGCCAAAGCGGACTCCATAGGACTTTGAAGGATTGGCACCAATTGAGACAGGGCCAACGCCCAAAACAGGAGGTGGACAAGAGCTGCTACCAAATTTACGACTCCAATCACCTTAATTCCTCTGAGGTTTTTCATAGACGAACGGCCCACCATCGGCGAAGGACATTTAGATCTTGGTCTTCCCACATTCCCAAGTAGTCAGAAACATAGAAGTCTTGTAAGTCCTTGGCCTCTCGAACCAACACTTGATGATAGGGAGTGAATTCATTGATAAAAGCGCCTTCCATCAGGCCCTCACGGGCTGCCGAAGAAAGACTGATCATTAAAATTCCAAAAATAACGGCTTTGATATTGCGACTCACTGGGGCCCCCACTATGGGATTGAACCTAGCAAGAGAAGTCCTTGGAATCACGCAGATCTTTGCTTGGTAATTCCTTCTTTACTTTATTCCTTAGAGGAAATTCGACATTATTGCCGATAAACCTTTTCGATTCTTTGATCCGGCACAATCCAGATCAATGCCAGCAAGGCATAAAGAAGCAGAGCCACCATAGGGGTCCAAAGGGACGCGGCAATGGCTGCATTGTAGATCAAAGGAGAGACTCTTCCCTTCCAATCGGATCCAATGGCCTTCTTAAGAATGGAATTCTTTCCCTGACTGTGAATGATCGTCCTTTGCAAAACAAAGTAAGCAAGTGCCGCAAAAAGAAGATTCAATCCATAAAGAAGTGTTGGGACGGACGTGAAATGATTTTCCCCCATCCAACCCGTGGAAAATGGAACCAATGAAAGCCAAAAGAGCAAATGAAGATTTGCCCACAAAATTCCACCGGTGACGGATTTGCAAGTGTGAATCATATGATGGTGGTTGTTCCAGTAGATCGCGATGTAAACAAAACTCAAAATATAGCTTAAAAAGACCGGAAAAAGATTTTGAAGCACTTCAAAGGAATCCCCATGGGGAACTTTCAGTTCCAAAACCATAATCGTAATGACAATGGCAAGCACGCCATCGCTAAAAGCTTCTAGCCGATTTTTCCAATTGCAACCGTCGCCATGAAATCCTCTTTTCTAATGTCTATCCAAAACTCAAACAGCGCATGGACATAGACGCATTTTGGTAGCCCTCAAAGAGGTAGTCCAAAGAATCCCTTGGGTCCGCAGCCCCAATCACATACAAGAGAGGCAAATAGTGCTCTAGAGTGGGAATGCTCAAACGACCCGCCTCAGACTTCAAAGGAGATTCCACCAGGGGCTGAAAATTTTTATCTTCCAGATGTTTGGCCACCCACTCATCAAATTCCACATTCCAATGATGGGGTTTTGCATTGAGATTCCAGTCAATGGCTCTAAGGTTGTGAACAATATTTCCACTTCCTAAAATCATCACACCTTCATCTCTTAAATAATTGAGCTGTCTTCCCAATTCATAATGCTCTTTGAGCGATTTCTTTTTGTCCAAGCTCAACTGAAGCACCGGAATGTTTGCCTCAGGATAAATGTGACAGAGGACGGCCCAAGTTCCATGATCCAAGCCCCAAGCTTCCTGATCCACTTGGATATTTTGATCTGGCAAATCGGTCGCAATTTTTTGAGCCAATTTCCCATCCCCAGGAGCTGGGCACTGAACCTCAAAGAGCGCTTTAGGAAATCCAAAAAAGTCATGGATGGTTTGCGGGTGGTCCATTCCCGTGATCCAGGTCCCTTCGGTTTCCCAATGGGCTGAAATCACCAGGATCGCCTTCGGTGGAAGCTCTGGCTTCTTCCATCCCTTAAGCGCCCGTGTGTAATCGTTCTCGTTGATGGCATTCATGGGGGAACCATGACCTAAAAATATCGCGGGCTGTGAAACGGCTACACCCAAGGTGAACTCCCCAATTGATCCTTCTGGACCTCAGTCATTGTACCGAACATACAAAATGTGACAATTCTCAAAAGACTCAATAAAATTTGACTCTATGTCTATTCTTCGACGCCTTCAACTGAGCATGCTTTCCTTTGGAATTTTAATGGGCCTAATCTTTCCGATTTATGCGGGATTTTTTGTGGAATTTCTTCCCGGCCTCAAGCTTTGGTTTAGCCTCGGCTGTGTAATCGCTGGATCTATGATTGGCGTGATCTCCTTCTGGTTGGTTAAACGCATGCTGATCCGAGACCTCAAAGCGTTGGTGAAAATGGAGCTTACGCCAGAGGGAGATTCTGTCGAACGTACTTCCAAAGCCTTGGCCGATCTCAGTGAAGCGGTAGCAAGTGCTGTTATGGAGCAAAGTTCCTTTTTGGCGGAGGCCTCTTCCTCAACCGAGGAGTTAAAATCCATGGTCAGCCAAAACATCAACGCGGTCACCGCTGCAAAAGATTTGGCTCAATCCAATCGGAAAAAGGCTCTTGAAGGAGGTGAAGTCGCTCAGTCGGCAGCTGCCTCTGTCGAAAAATTGGAATCCAGTACGAAAGGATCTGTGGATCAACTTCGCGAAAATAATCAGAAATTTGCGAACATTGTAGAAATCATTTCTCAAATTCAGGAAAAAACCAAGGCCATTCACGATATCGTCTTTCAAACGAAATTGCTGTCTTTCAATGCCTCTGTTGAAGCTGAACGCGCCGGAGAACATGGTAAAGGTTTTGCTGTTGTGGCCCAAGAAATTGGAAATTTGGCAGAAATGAGTGGGTCCGCCGCAGCCGATATTTTTGAAATTGTCGAACAAAGCATTGTAGAGGTTAGTTCCGTCGTTAAGGAAAGCCAGAGTAAAGCAAATGACTTGGTGAAATCTTCTGAGGAAAGAATTGTCGAGAGTTCTAGAGCTATCTCTGCAACGAAGCAAATGCTCGACGAATTGGCCCAAACTTCTGTTCAGATGGAGGAGAAAATGGTCACCATCGAGCAAGCATCACTGGAGCAAGAAAAGGGAATTTCCGAAATGGTGAAGTCGATTTATGAAATGGAATCCACCACACAAAAAAACTCTGTGGCTGCCAACGAAATCGCAGATTCAGCTCAAAATTTAAGTGCCGGTTCAGCAAAGCTAAAAGGAATGATCCATTCCTTTTTAAAACTGGTTGAAGGCTAGTTGTTTAATTTTTCCAAAACTTCGCGACTGGATTTGATGGACTTTTTTAAATCTTCAAAAGCTTTGACATGAGCGACTCGCTCTTCGGGAGAAAACTCACCGTTTTTAGAATCATCGATCAGCATTTGCAGGAAGTTGCTGTATTTGCGGCACTCTCCGTCCACATCATCACAAGTGACTGCACGGGAAAATTGAAAATCCACAATCACTTTATGGAGCTTTTCTACATCGGGATCGTCCATAAACTTCTCAGAGACTTGAAGTATCAGCTGAGTGTTTTTGTCGTATTCTTCAACGGACATTTTGGGAGCGTCTTTTTGTGTGCAAGAAACTAAAAACATCAAAAAAATACCCAAGTACTTCACTTTTGCTCCCCTCATAAAAAAAATCTCACACCCATTTTCAGAGTGTGAGATTTAAAAAACAAGTTTCTTTTATGGAGTCTTAGTTCCCAGGTTCAGGATTTGGTGGAATGAGAAGAAAGTTGGAAGTACAGCCTCCAATTCCGCCGTTTGCACCAGGGTTATAGACCTTGCCTGATGACTTCACGTCATAAGGATAAATGTTATCACTCATTCCATCAGATCCACTGTAATTCAGCATCAAAACCTGAAGCACATTTCGATCGGCATCCCAAAGTTCAAAATGAGCAGGTCCCATAATTTGAAAGGACACATTTGGAATTACCGACACGTTGCCTTCGATGTCCTTTACCGTCAGGCTTTGCTGAACCATGCTGTAAGTGGTTGTGTAAAACGGTTCGGTAAAACTGCAATTGATGATGTCCGCACTGGCACCAACGCCAAAAACAGATGCGATCAACATTCCAACGACCATTAATTTTTTCATGAATACCCCCTCTTCCTATTTCTTAGTTATCATTTCCACAGAAGAAATCACTCTTAAAATTTAGAATCAAAGATACTGATACTTTTTTCACTGGAACTATGTCGGTAAGCTCAGACGCCTTCAAGAAATCTGAACCCACAAGTTATTGTTGAATCTTTTTAATCTCCAGATCCCCACTGCCAGTAGCCACGGACACACTGAACTTAGAATCTGAGCTTTCTCCGAGCTCATTGGAAAATTTTTCGCTGTAGCCTGCCTTTGTCGCCTTTGAAAATTTCTTTTCATCCAGGTCGTAGAGTTTATATTTTGTCTTAAAATTCCTTTCTTGAAGGTGCTTTTCACGGTCTCTAGGAAATGGCTTTCCCGACTTAAGGTATATTTGGGTTACTTCGCTGAGGTACTTTTCCATACTGGCCTCTCTTAGCTTTTTCTCGCGACTTTCAAGGATTGCACTCATCACACTCTGAGGGGTCCAGACTTTGAAGTCCGTCCAATCGCCCTCGCTCTTCTTGATAAGTGCAGTTTTTACTTGGACACCGCCAAAGTTCCTTTTGGGGTTTGTCAGATCTTGTTCCGCATTCTGAGCAAGGCAGGCCCCTTAAATAATCGAACATCTCAAATCCAGGAACGCCGCACTCAGGACAAAGTGAGCATAGCGTTTCAACAAGAAGTTGTCCTGAATTAAATATGACTTTTTGACGCCGAGGACTCATATGACATCGATTGTCGGTCTCAATAACGATCTTTTGAACATTTAGATCTCGCTTGATCTGGAGAAAAGCACTTTCTACATCCCGAAATTCCCGCAGGCCTTTAAAAATATATTTTTCACAATTTTTTAGATTCTCTGGGGGCCTCACAATGACACCTTGAGATCCGAAGCCAATTTTTCGGAAAAAATCTTGAGCTTCACTCAATTTCTGAATCTGAATCGAATCAGCTCGACTGTTCAAACTGATGACCGTCGAAAATACTTCAATATCCCTCTCAAGGTCTTTAAAGATTAAAAATTCTTGATTGCAGGAAGCAAAGGGAATCCATGGATGTGGTCCAAAGCTTCCTTCACTTGCAATTCCGTATTTATGACCGGAAATCCTCATTCCAAGGTCGGCCTTTTTTCTCAAAACATCCTTAATGTCTTTTTTACGAGGCACTTCTCCAGAAAAAGTCCCGAATATATCCGTGTTCATATCCTGGGGAACCAGAACCTTGGCATTAAAAATTTCTTGAAAAAGCGGACCCAGAATCTGCTCTTTTCCATGCATAGTACTCAACGCTATGTGTACTCCCCTGTAGGGATGATGCAAATTCACGACCTAAGCCATTCGAGAGAAGATTTCAGAATCCTTTCTTTCAAAGAGCTTCACACGATCTTCTCTACGAAGAACCTCTACCTTGCCCATTTCATAATCTTTTCTCAGGTAGATCTGAAACCTCAGTCCTTTTTCCCTATCTTCAATGGTCAAGAAAAAGGGAAACATTTCTCTTTCCTTTGCAGCCATTGGAGATTCAATCTGTAAAATCCTTTGCGAGTAATTGGTTTCCTCAAAATTATATTTGATTGTGACAAACTCCACCTCGGTGAGCCTGAACTCATACATCTTTCCCCAATCCCCCCAAACGGAACATTCGAGCTGGGCCAAGTTTGGGAGAGTAACCTGTACGGAAGTGGTGTGCATGGGATCACTCCAAACGAAGTCATATTTCCTTTGTGAAATTGCTTTTACGTCTAGCTCCATAAGTCCTCCTGTTATTGAATCTATAATTTGCGTTGAAAGGGATTCATTTCCCCCGTTTCAGGGTGGATTGATATCACTTTAAGCCAGTTATTAGAGATTAAATCTCGAACCATCTCGTGTCGTTCGACGATTTGTTGAATGGAAAACAAATCTGCTTCTATAAAGACTTGAAGCCGAAGCGGCTCGTGAAAATATTCACCCTGATACCAAACAGACTGTTCCGAAAGGCCCCCTAAAAGATCGCTTTCGTTACCCTGAATACAACCTATTCCACCCATCACATTGTTCAGAGTTTTATTTCCAGTCCCAAACTTCTCGGGGTTTATGGTGCTGGCATAATACTGCATGTTGATCCAGTTTGTTACGATCATAGGAGCCGTCATGATCAACTCCAACACGGAAAGATCGGAATCCTTTGCAAAGTCATAATCGTGAAGGAAAGCTCTCCCCTCGAGATCTAAATTTCGAGTGAGTTCCCTTCGTCCAACGACGAAACACGCATTTCTTGCCAAACCCCACTCCGGTCGAAGTTCAGACCAATCATTGGCCCTTAAACGAAATTCCTCTTCAAGCTCACGGCCATTATCTTTAGCTGCACCTGGAAGAATCTGCGCTCGCTCCGTGCGACTGTTTTCGCCTGCCTTTTCAAAGATCTTTGAATACTTCTCGAGGTCTAAAAGTTCTTCCGAGCTCAGGGACTCGATCCTATCGAATTCTAAAATGTCCTTAGTCGTATTGTGCCAACCCGCCAGAAATACAGTTTCATTGGGAATTTCAATGCCCATTGCTCGAAGTTCTTGTCGAACCTGGCTTTCATTCAAAATTGCGGCCAGAAGCTTCGCGTTGGCATGTCCGTTGTGACCGGCGCAAGCTCCACAATCCAATGCAGATTCGTAGGGGTTGTTTGCTGATTCACTTCCATGCCCAAAGAAAAATACATATTTTGCGAAATTGGATGTTAATGACATATTTTTGAGCGCGGAGTGTGCCAGTCTAACTTTGGTTTTCAAAGGAATCTCGATAAGATTCAAATGAAGTTTCCTTTTGTCCGACACAGAAAGACCCATGTCTCGCAAGTTGATGTTTGGTTTGGATAAACCTAAACCTGACTTTAAGATCTTCCATGCGTATCCAAAGCCCAGAGTTTCAGCAAACGAAAATCCCGAATTTGCAGAGTACTGGATACTTTTTAAATGACTCTTTCGTTCAACAAATGCGCTCTTTTTTTGGCTAAGGTCTTCTTCGCAGCTCGTGGCTTCTTCACAAACCTGAACCGGCGCATTGAGAAGGACGGGGCAGTTTTGATCAGCTCCGTGATGACCAAAGGCCTTAAAGGAAATGGGCATTCCAAAAAATCCTGCAAATCCGATTGTTTGAATGTTTGGAGCCAGACTTTCAATATGCCTGCGCATCACTTCACTGCGAACATCAATGCAAAATGCCATTTGAGCATCATAGTGATTCTTAAAGTTTCGATTGGACCGAGAACTGATCAGAAGTCTTTCAATCTTATTTCGATAGGCAATTTCAGCAGCTTCAAGCCAAACATTCTGGAATTCCAATTCCTTATCAACTTGATGCTTCAAAACTTTAGATTTCAGGGTCCGATCTGAAATTTGATCGATGAAAAGAATATCGTAGGTCATTCTTACGACAAGAATATCGATCAATCCCCCTTTAGCATTAAGTTCAGTAAAATCTCCGGAGCGATCTGCCTCAAATTCGATTCGTTGAAAGAAAGAAGCCCATCCAAGGATCGAAAACAGAAGGCGATAAAAATAATCTCCCAAGGACTCTGCACTTAGATCTGCTTTTTCCATGAGGATCTGAGTCAATTCTTCCAGTGCTTTTTCCGGATCCTCTGGTAGAGTTCTTGCCCATTCTTTGACAGAAACTCCGTTTTCAAATGTCGCACTGTCAAACTGAGCCAAAGATTTCCACCAAGAATAAAAACGCAATCCCTCTTTGGGCATGGACCAAACCGCTTGCGTTTCGTCAAAATATGCAGAGGCCCAAAGAGAAATTTCATTCGCGATTCGCTCTGTCACTTTGCTTTCATTTTCGCAATCAAAGCGATCACTGACTGCGAAAATTTTTTGAAGGTTATTCTCTGAGGAATTCTGGTGGATGAATTCCAGAAGATCACTCACATCGATTTTTTTGCGATCTCTTGTGGCTGAAACGTCTAAGAACTGATCAATTGCTAGTTGCAAGTCTTCTCGAGTGATTTCGCCGTTTTGGTACTTCTTTTTGAAAAAGGATTTTTTAGGATAGAGATTCAAATTTGAAACTTCATTGATGTACCTCGCGGTCTCAAGGAAAGTTTTTTGACGAAATCCGAAAAACGGGTTCACAGCCACATAATCGCGAACATCCCAAAGTGGACTGAGCCTTTGACGGACCTCTTTTAGTTTTTTCAATAAAGAGACCGTCCTTCCACTGATTTGCTGACTTTCTCTTTCCTTTTGCTTTTGATGAATTTCGTCTCCGCCTTGCTCTTTCCCTGACTTCAGTAGCTCTATCACTAGAAGCCTCCTTTCAATGCGCGGACATAGACTCTTTTTCCGATCTTAGTGGCTGAAATTTTATCGAGGCTATTCTGAATGAAATAGAGTCCGACAAATAAGGACGCGCAAATTGCAAAGGTGGAATTTCGAAGCAATCCCTCTCCAGCGACTTGCGCGGCAACACTTCCACCAAGTAGAAATTTAACGCTTGCAGAAAGACCAATATAAAGACCAGCAATCAGGATCACCATGGAAACTCCGTCTATGTTTTTTTTAGAATTTATGATGATTTGCGAACCGGCCAAGGCGAGAACCAAAAGAAGAATGGCAACTCCAGATTCATTCAATATGTTCGAGTTTAAGTAGTGGAGAGTTCCCCAAAAGAAGGCAACTGAAGATAACCCTAGAATCAAGACGATTCCAAAGGGGCTTTCGGAATTTACTTTTGGGAAATACCGATTCAACTTTCCAAAGTCTGTGGCCGTTCCCGAACTTAAAAAAGCATAAGCCTTGTAAAAGGCGTGGCCAACAATGTGTACTGTCGCTATGGAAAATGCGCCAAGTCCACATTGAAGCATCATAAAGCCCATTTGAGCAATTGTGGAATAGGCTAAACTTTTTTTCACATTGGTTTGAGCAAACATAACCAATGTCCCAAAGAATGCAGTAAACCCACCGACAAGTGCCAAAACAGAAAGTGCGACCGGAGTTGTGGCCAAGATTGGACTCATGCGAATGACGAGATATCCTCCGGCATTGATAATTCCTGCGTGCATGATCGCAGATACTGGAGTCGGTGTTTCCATCGTCCTTGGCAACCAATAGTGAAATGGAAATTGAGCTGATTTCGTCATCGCTCCAAAAACGAGGAGTAGTGATGCAAGATTAATTAGAAATGCATTTTCTGCCAGGATGGTCGGATTTTTAACGGCCAAGAACAGTGTCTGGAATTCTAAACTTTTAAAAACAAAGAACAGCACAGCACCAGAAGAAAGAATAAAGACATCGCCCAAGCGACTGACCCAGAATTTTTGGCGGGCGGCCCGAAGGGCTCCGTCTCTTTGAGAAAAATGTGTGAGGAGCTGATGTAAAAAGTAAGAGGTTCCCGTCCAGGCTGCAAAAAAGAGTAACAAATTCGGGGACATCAGCATGAAGAGAACAAAACTCAATGTATATGACAGATTCCTCTGGAATTGAATTCGTTTAGGATCGTCCTCTAGGTATCTGACAGAATACCGGACAACTACGGCTCCAATTGTTGAAACTGTCATCGCGATCAAACCCGAGAGAACATCCAATCTCACGCCCAGGGAAAAATAAGTCGAGAACTGATAGAGAGTGAGTTCTATGGGCTCATGAAGGTAGAAACTGAAGCCGGTCAAATAGACAAAGATGATGGGGCTTAAGAGCAAAACTGGGCTCAAGAGGAGCCGTGGGAAATGTTTAGCTAACCTATTGATTAAAATAGGAAAAAGTATAAGTGCCGGCAAAAAGTACCCAGTGAATTCCATCGTTTCTCCTTTAAAACCACTCTATCAGCCCACCCCATTGCATGCAATATAATTCATGCATTTTATTTCATGTATTATATTTCAGATATATTTTTTCATGCATTTTCAGTAACTTAGAGTCAATGGGAGGGTGTGTGGCGAATCACGATGAGATCAACTGGACATTTTTTAGCAACCACGGACACGTGTATTTTCTTTTGGCAGCAAATGAAAATCTGGTCGTTCGAGAAATCGCGCTAAAAGTTGGAATCACCGAGCGCTCTGTTTTGGGAATCATTCAAGACTTGGAAGACGCGGGTTATGTCAAAAGAGAAAAGATTGGCCGATCCAATCGCTATAAAATCGTTTCGAAGAAAACTCTTCGCCACCCACTGGAATCGAACGTCCAACTCAAAGACCTGGTTCAGTTGCTAAAAAATGCCAAGGGGCTTTGACACTTAGATTTCACCGTTCTACCTCAAAATCACGGGTTCGGAGATTGGGGTCACACCGTCTTCTTTGAAAAACGGAGAATTCTTGTATTTTTTAAAAAGCATTCCTTTCATTAAAAATGGGGCCACGACCATAACGTCGCCCACGCCAATTTTATCTGGAATCTTAAATGGCGGATTTCCCTTTGCATACTTTCCCATGATTCGACTGCGAACAGGTCCTAAATTTTCCAGGTAAGATTTGTCTTTCACCGTAAAGGCACTGTGAAAGATTCCAAACCAAGGAAATTTGGCTCGAGTGTTTCCGATGGGAGAATTGCAACAATTCGCTGTCCATCGATTTATTCCATTCTTGCTTAAACGATTGCACCGAAGAAACTCCTGGCCTTTTAAAATTTGAAACTCATCCGGATAAACGGGAATGACTTCGGTTCCACCATAAGAGTCCAAAAGATCTGCCCGGTTGATTTTGTTTAAAAGCTTTTGGCAATCGTCGCAGTAGCACATCAGCCGACCGGGTGAATTCTTGGGAAAGTTTGTCAGCTCCGCTTCGAATTGCCCGCAATTGCACTGTATCTTCATGTCTCCCCCATCTTCCAATTCTCATTCAAAATTGGAACGGCTTAAATTGAAACAAATTGGCCTTAAATCCTGTCTGATTTCCAATTTAATATCAATACCTTACTGCCCCACCGAATCTGTGTATAGATTATTCTATACAATACGGAGCGCTCTTTATAAAATAAAGTGATGAAACCTGTGGAAACCTACTCCATCAGACAGATGATCGAATTGACCGGGCTTTCTGAGTTCACCCTGCGCGGATGGGAAAATCGCTATGCCGCCTTTGAACCCCAAAGAAGTTCCACCGGTCGGCGAGAATATCTTAAAAAGGATGTGGAAAAAGCCCTCTTGCTTCGTGAACTCACAAAGCGTGGCTTTAAAATTGGCAATCTTGCATCCCTTAAAAATCATAAACTGAAAGCTCTCTTTGAAGAGATTGAAAAAGAAAATTTGTCCCATTCAAAGATCAACCCTTCGCCACTGGTCACGGAGTGTTTGGAACTTCTGTCTCTTCAAAAATGGTCGGAGCTGGAACAACTGATCAAATCTTTGCATTTTAAAAGTGGAATTCAGCTGATCCATGATTTCTTTCTGCCCCTTCTCCAGGAACATTCGAAAAATGTCCATGCCGGATGGGTTAGCACTTCACAGGAACACATCCTTTCTGCGCTTCTTAAGGAAAAAATTTATTCCAATCTGACAAAATTGAATTCCAAATCGAAAGGCGAAAAAAGCAAACGTTCGCGATTTGTTCTTGCCACTCCAGAGGGAGACCATCATGAGATTGGCCTCCTTCTTGCCCATCTGATGATTCGTTCTTATGGATTTGAGTCTTTGTATCTTGGCCCCCACACCCCGGCGCAGGATCTTTCGGAAACTGCCCTTCGATTTGAAGCTTCTCACGTGGTTCTTGTCTCCACCGTTTCAAAAAAATCTGGCGCTAAGTTGGAGCCCTTATCTTATCTGAGTCAAATTCAGAAAAAATTTGGAACTCATATTCATATCTATTGGGCAGGTCATCAGGCTCCCCTTGGAAACCCGCCACAGAATTCACTGACCGTTTTGCGGAACTTTAGCGATTTAGAAACTACACTTAAGGAACTCAATTGAAGATTGGAGACTTCAGACCATGAAAGGACTTTTAATTATGGCAAGCACGATCGCTCTACTGACAGGTTGTTCATCCGTTTCGGTAAAGGATTATAAAAACGAATCTCCGAAACTTGTTCTCGAGGACTATTTGAATGGAAATCTCGAAGCCCATGGTTTTTTTCAAGATCGCTCGGGAATGATTGTTAAGCGCTTTAAAGTTTTGATGAAGGGAACTTGGACCGGCGACACTGGAATTCTGGATGAATCTTTCGAGTATTCTGACGGGACAAAGTCGAAAAGAGTTTGGACCCTGAAGAAAACCGCTGAGGGAAAATACACCGGCACGGCAAGTGATGTGATTGGCGAAGCCCACGGAGAGTCTGCCGGGAATGCCTTTCATTGGAAGTACACCTTGGACCTCCCCGTTGGAGACTCCAACTACCATGTCAAATTTGATGACTGGATGTACCTGATGGACGACAAAATCATGTTGAACAAATCTAAAATGTCTAAGTTCGGCGTTTATCTGGGCGAAGTGACCTTGGTCTTTATCAAGGGTGGCTCCAATGAAAAGTAAAATTTTGTCTTTGATGTTTATTTTTCCGACCTTGGCTTTTGGAGACACCCTTCTTGGAGAGGCACGAAATTCCAAGGGAGAAGTTATTTATCTGGAAACTCACGAGATCCAAAAAGACAAATCTGGATCTAATTCTTTGATTCGAGTTGAGTATAAAAAACCCAATGGGGAAATCTTTGCCACCATGACTTCTGATTTTTCGAAAGATCCATTGGTTCCAAAGACGGTCTTTGAAGACACAAGATTCAATACTAAGATTGTCTTAGAGAACAGTGATGGAAAAATCGTTTTTGAAGAACTCAAGAATGACAAACAAATCGCAAAGAAATCAATTTCAAAAAGCGGACTTATGGTTGCCAGCCAAGGCTTCGACAATTTTATTCGAAGCCATGCAGACCAGTTGTCTAGAAAGCCTGTGGATTTCAAATTTGGCGTATTGAGCAAAATGGATTTTTATTCTTTGACCGGCTACCAAAAGGACGATTCCACAGACTCTGAGTTGAAGTACGGAATTCAGCCCAGCAGTTGGTTTATCCGTCTGTTCGCCGGTGAGCTGAATGTTGTCTATGATCGAAAGACCATGCGTTTAAAAACTTTCAAAGGCAGATCTAATCTCTTGGATGATCGGGGTGGCTCACAAGATGTGACAATCACTTACAAATGGAAAGACTAAAAGAGGTGAATGTTATGAATCGAAATTCTTCTGATCTAAAGACCACGGTTTATTATGACGGACTTTGCCATCTCTGCTCGAGGGAAATCGAACACTACAAAGGGATGAAGGGAAGCGAAAATCTCTTATTTGTCGACATCACCTCGATGAGTTTTGATGCCACGAAGGAAGAACTGGATCCTCAAGAAATTCACCGCAACATGCATGTGCGCGGAAAAGACGGCGAACTCAAAGTGGGTGTGAACGCATTTATCGCTATCTGGAAAGAGCTTCCAAGCCTCAATTTCTTGGTTCCAATTGCTCGCTTTAAACCGATTAATATGGTTTTAAAAATCTTTTACGCCCTCTTCGCACAGGTGCGCCCCCTGCTTCCGCGAAAATCCTGTGAGGACAGTCCTTATTGTGAACTGCACCAGAAATGATTTCCTCTATGGATTCGTGGGCTTTAACGATTCAAACGGCTTCTTGCTTTTTTATGACTGGAGTGATTTTGATCATTCAGCGGATTCATTACCCTTGCTTTGCACAGATCAAGATCGAAGAGTTTTCAAATTTTCATGGGCAACACACCAAAGCCTTGGGCTCTATCGCCGGCCCCGCCATGATTCTTGAGTTGGTTTCAGCACTGTGGCTTTCCCGGTGGGGCGAACCCTGGTGGGTGCTGAATGCGATTGGAGTTTGTTCTTTGTGGGCCCTGACTTTTCTTGTGAGTGTTCCCGCCCACAACCGCTTGGCAAAAGGATTCGACCAGACCGCATGGCGCCGTCTGGTTTCAACCAATTGGCTGCGAACTTTGCTTTGGGGAGTGAGGAGCCTCGGATTTCTTTTTGCAATGGGTGCTGGAGGCTTCGCAAAAAATTTATTGAGCTAGGCTTTCGAGTTTGCGCTGATATTCATCCCAAGTTCCGTCGTAAATATGAAGTTCATGATGATCCAAATGGAACACACGATTGGTCACATGTCTTAAAAAGTGCCGATCATGGCTTACGATCATCACTGTTCCTGGAAATTCATTGATGGCATCCAACAAAACCTCTCGAGATTGAATGTCCAAATGGTTGGTAGGTTCATCCAGAACCAAAAAGTTTACTGGCTTTGCCAAGATGGTGGCGAGGACCACACGACTTTTTTCTCCTCCGGAGAGCACCGAGATCTTTTTGTCCACTTCATCTCCTGAAAACTTAAAAGCCCCGAGCAAGTTTCGCAAATATCCTAAATTTTGAGTGGGAAAGCGACTTTGCAGCTCTTCCAAAATGGTTTTGTCTTTGTCGAGCAGATCCAAAGAGTTTTGACTGAAATAGCCCAATAGCACACTGGCTCCCAGCTGCCCTTCACCATCAGAAGGGTCAATTTGCCCGGTAATGATTTTTAAAAGCGTGGATTTTCCGGCTCCGTTGACTCCGGTCACGGCAATTCGATCCAACCTTTTGACCGTTCCTGTTAAATTTGAAAACACCGGAAGTTCTTTTCCATCTTCTAAAGCGTAGGACTTTTTGAGATCTTTAAATTTAAAAACCTCGTCCCCACTTCGTGGTGGCTCTGGCCAGACAAACTGAATGGCCCGTTCTTCCTGAGGAACCTCAATGCGATCAATCTTTTCGATCTTCTTTACCCGCGACTGAACTTGCGCCGCATGAGAAGCTCGAGCCGCAAACCGCGCAATAAATTCTTCTTCCTTGGCCAGCATTTCTTCCTGACGTTTGGCTGCAGCGATCAATTGCTCGCGACGGACTTCGCTTTCGCGCACATAAAAGTCGTAATTGCCTCCATAGACCGTCACGGTTTGATGGGCCACCTCGACGATCTTTGTCACTAAGCGGTTCATGAATTCCCGATCATGGCTTGTCATCAACAAAGCACCTTCATACTGGTTGATCCAAGATTCCAACCAAATGATCGATTCCAAATCCAAATGGTTCGTAGGTTCATCCATTAAAAGCACATCAGGATTGATCAGTAGGATTTTCGCCAATGCAATTCGCATCTTCCATCCCCCACTGAAACTTTCCGTGGGACGCAAGTGAAACTCTGGAGGAAAGCCAAGACCCGTGATGATTTCGGCCGCTTTCGAGGAAAGTTCATATCCCCCTTTGCTCTCAAACTCACTTTGCAGGTGACCGTATTCCTCAAGAACTTGGGCCATTTCGTCTTCATCTAAAGGCTCGCACATTTTCTTTTCAAGCTCTGGCAGCCGAGCTTCGATTTCCATCAAATCTCCAGCTGCAGATTTGACCTCGTCAATCACCGTACGTCCGCTCATGTCTTCGAGGTTTTGCGAAAAGTAACCCACGCGAACCTTGTCCGGGTAGACCACTTGGCCGTCATCGGGACGCTCTTCACCCACAATTAATCGGAAGATAGTGGTCTTACCCGCCCCGTTGGGTCCAACAAGTCCCACCTTCTCGCCCGCATTCAGTTGAAAGTTCGCGCCCTTGTAAAGGACCTTATTGCCATAATTTTTGGTCACATTTGAAAAATGAATCATGGGGATTTTCTAGCACCGATCCCAGATAGTGACGAGTCCTCTTTTCGGCCTTTTCTAAGAATTTAGAAATTCCCCAGGCTTGGCCTTGTGAGGCACATTCCAGCCAAAGTAAACCTCAACTTCAATGGCCCTGTGATCTTTAAGAGTGATGATCTCGGTGTTTCGAAAGCCTTCCCCCTCGTTGGTGACTCCCTCATAGGTGACGAAGACTTGGTCTCCATTTTCTACCAAGTGGACAAATCGAAAATCTTTGATCCATTGGCTGTTGGGCCAACAGCGTTGAAAGTAGGTGGTTCGATCAATGGCATTGTCCAAGGGGCTTGTGAATTTAAAATTCGACGCGATTAAGGGTTCAATGGCTTCTCGATTTCCCTCAATGTAGGCCTGATACATTCTTTGAACGATTTCTTTATTGGTCATCTCTTGCCCCCTCACAAAAAGATTAACGGAGAAGGCCAGAGAATCGAAGTTTAAAATTTATTTTTTCGCAACAAGGTTCAATTTTAACTCGAAGCTGTCATTGATGATTTTATCTGCGGTCAACGATTTGAAAATGCTTCCAGATCCGTATTTAAGACCCCACTTCAAACGTTCGATGGTCAAAGTCGCAGAACCTTCCAATTTGTTTTTATCTGCACTGATTTCTGCAGGAAACTCAACAGGCTTGGTCACTCCAATCATCGTAAGATCACCCTTTACAAGGTACTGATCTTTGGATCCGGGCTTCAACTTGATGCTTTTCAATTTAAATGTAGACTCAGGATATTTTTCCACATGGAAGAAATCTTCACTGGAAAGATGGCCCACCAATTTGGTTTGGTATTCAGGACTGTCTTTAAGATCTTCATTGGTGATAGTAGACATATCCACTGCGATTTCGGCTTTGGAAACTTGGCCTTTTTTATCGGTTTCGACCTTTCCGTTTTTGATCTGGATTTTTCCATTGTGGAAGCTGCCGATCTTTTTTCCGGCCTTCCAGTCAATGTGGCTTTTTTCTGTATCGATGGTGTAAGTTTCTGCGGAGGCTGCAGAGGTTGCTAGAAGGGCTGCTGTTAACAAGATCAGTTTCATAAAGTTCTCCTTTTTGGGTTTGACGGCTTTCCACTTCGCCGAGCTGTTTCTAAAATCAGTATCGATCAAAAACCCACTGTTGATTAGTGGCATCAAACGAAATACAATGTTTCAAATAGGAAACAATATGGATCTTGATCTGGTTCAAATCTTTGTCCAAGTGGTTAAAAACGGCAGTTTTACCAAGGCCGCTCAACAGTTGAGGCTTCCCAAGTCCACAGTGAGCAAGGCCCTCTCTCGTTTAGAGAAAGACACTGGAACTCAGTTGCTGGTACGAACCACTCGCAGCCAAACTTTAACCGCCGCGGGTAAGGAATTTTACGACACCTGTGTTGGGCCTCTTGAAGTCATAGAGAATGCGCGGAAATCCCTTTACGGAAATGACAACCTGATCACCGGGAAGATCAAATTGACGGCGTCCGAAGATTTGGGATCCCATATTATTGCTCCGGCAATTGCAGAACTTTGCCACAAACATCCCGGATTGAAATTTGAATTGAATTACACGGACGACGTTTTGGATTTGGTGGCCGACGGCTACGACCTTGCTGTTCGCATTGGTCGATTGAAGGAAAGCTCATTGAAAGTCAAAAAGATTGGCGAGTTGAAATTGATGCTGGTGGCTTCGCCCAAATATTTGGATGGACGGCCACGGATTTCAAAAGTTGAGGATTTGGAGTCTCAAGATTGTTTGGCTTTATCCAGCACTTTGAATTCCAGTGGGTGGAAGCTAAAGAGCAAGTCGAAGTCGGTGCAAGTTCCTATCCGCCCTCGAATTGCCAGCAATCAGATGTCTAGTTTGTTGGCCGCGACGGTTGCCGGCGGAGGAATTGCTTTGGCCCCCACATTTCTTTGCGAACCTTATTTGAGGGCGAAGAAGCTGGTTCAGGTGTTGCCCCAATGGTCGTCCATGGGAGTGCCGGTGTCGATGTTGTCCCCCTTGCCTTTTTCCTCGTCGGCCCGTCTACGCACCACCACCGACCACCTGGCCACCGCCCTCCAATCTGCGCTTGGGTCTTAGGCGACAGGTCTCAAAGCAATTCGTACACGAGATCCTTTGTTCGGCTCGGAGTTTATTGCGAGCCTTCCACCCCACTCTTCAACTCGCACTTTGGCACTAAAGAGACCCAAACCATTACCATTTTCTTTGCCAAAAGTCGCTCCTTCTTGAAAGAGCTGATCCAAATGTTCCCTTGAAATTCCGATCCCCGTGTCTCTCACTTCAATCATGAATTCATCGGCTTCACACAACACGTCCACAGAAATAAGTCCTCCATTGGGCATTGCTTCAACAGAATTATTAATCAGGTTCGAAAGAACACGAATAAGCTCTTCTATCTGACAGCAAACCCCCAACTTAGTGGTAGCGTATTGATAGAGAACAAATTTAATTTTTCTCTTAGAATATTCCAACTTTTTTGCTTCTATCACTTTTTCCACTGCTGAAATTATCGAGTCCGATGATTCCTTTCCTAAAGATTGTGAATTTTGACTTTTTACCCTCTCTGATGAAATTGAGAGAGGAGATCTGCTTTGTCCCAACAAGTCCTCCGCAATTTCCTTGATTTGACCCGCAGCCATTTCTAGCAAACTCAATTTTTGAACATCCAATCCACCCTTAGATTTAACAATCGCCTCGATAGCCGTTAATGGCGAGCGAATGTCATGGGCGACCTGTTTTGAAATACGATTCACAAATTCAAGCTCTTTCACTTTTGAGGCTTTGCGCTCAGCTTCGGAAACTCTAAAACCCAAAAGAGAGAGCTTTTCGATAAGCGCATCCAGCTCTAAAATTTTGCCTTTTGAATGTGTGAGTCCCTGGATTTCCTCCAAGCTGCTTGCGCCTCCAATAGAAAGAGAAAAATCCGTCAAAGGATTCAAAATGGATCGACCGAATCGAGTCATTAGATTTTTAATTGAAAATCGTAAGATGAGATAAATTAAAAAGAAGAGAATTGGAATGTAGAGAATCTCTTTGAAAGAAATGTCATAGAAGATTTTTGCCCTCGCCCCAGCTAACTTTCTTTCGAAGACAATTTTTTTAGAAAGAATTTTTTGAGAATAGTTCTTTGAACGCAGGGAGGCGATCTCAAATCCCTCTTTTTCAAGCTCAATTTCCTTTACTTGACTATGAACTTTCACAAAATTTGAAAGAGCGCGATCCAATTGAAAGACATCACCTGTCTCGATCCAATATGAGAAATTTTTTTCGTTGGTCAAAAAATCATCCTGGACAGCGGTGATTTGGCTGTATGCCAAGGAGATACAGCTTATGAGTGCAAAGACCGCAGAAAGGATCAAGGAAATCCAAAATGAGAGTTGTTCACCTCTCCTTTGTGCCTCTTGAATCAAGGATACAGATTTCATTCTAAATGGCCTCCCTGTGAGACTCCATTAAAATGTCCTCCACAATTCCCCTTCCCAGTGGACTCAATCGAATCGACTGCATCAAACCCAGGCCTAATTGCACATCATCTCGCATTTGAAGGTAACGGTCTGTGAGATATTTCTCAGGAACCCATTCTTTGAGCTTAGGCATGGCTTCATTCAAGAACTGCAGCATTTGAGCAGATGCCATTAACGCATGAATTGACATGATCGCTGGACGCCCTGTACGCCGAACAACCGAGTAGATCGTTTTCTGAAAGTCTTCCTCTTCTATCAAAAAGTCGCTGTTCAAATAGACATCTAAAATTTGATGTCCCATTTCATGGACTAGATTCAATAAATTTTCAAAAGCGCTTACAGGAGATCGCTCAGCGAGACTTAAAAAAATTCCACCGCGGTACAATTGAGTTGAAAATCCACTTCCATCTCTCCTAAGAGATTTTTCACTTGAAGCTGACTCCAGAGGAACTACATGGCAAATGGATTCTGCAAGATACATCGATGTCACAGGGGAATATTTCTGAATAAATTCGTAGGAATTTCGAATTTCTGAAATGTACCTTTCAAATTCCGACGAATGCGGGTTCATCACCCGCCAAGTGTCGTTTTGAGGAAAAATTTGAGAAAAATAACGGCTTTGGTCACTTGAAAAAATTTTTCCCAAAAATTCAACGTCGCTAGAATTCAATACAAATCCGTCTTTTGAATCGACAACTTGAAGATCAGACAAAGTCTTTCTATGTCCATAACCACTCATCCAAGGTTGATAATGATCGTATTCTTTTCCACACTCTTCTTCCGCGGTCTTTAATGTCAGTTCTCTTAACTGCCTATTTGCCTTCTTGAAATTTTCAAATGCTTCTCGCCCTAAAATCCACATCTGCATCAAATCACCTACTTGAGCTCAATATTCTGAATAAATAAGGTCAATGGCTGAGGCTGATAGCCAAGACTTTTCACAGTCTTAGGATTGATATAAAACCCCATCCGAGTTTCCCCAATGGCCACGGCAATCGCTTCTTCCTGAACATACTTAGACAGTCTCCGTACGGACTCGATTCGCCTATCAAAATCTATTTCTGCTTGAGCGCTTCGGAAGAGATTTTCAAATTTCTCTTTTCTTTCACCGATGGGATGATCATATTTGTATGCAGACCCTTCCCTTAGCGAGGCGAACATTATCAAGGGATCCACATAATCTGTTACTCTTCCCTCCATTCGGAACACGAATCTCCTTGCTGATTCCTGCGACAGAAATTTTTCAGAGTTTGGAACAATCTTAATTTTAAGTCCAACGCTAGAAAATTGGTCTTCAAGAGCATCAATTAATATTCTTTGATCGTGACTAAGGTTTTCACCTGCAAAAATTGCCGCTTCCCAAGATTTTGTTCGCAAATCCTCGGGAATCTGAGAAACCAATTTCTTTGCCAGGCTCAAATCTGGAACAATCTCATTTCCGGATCGTCCCCAAAAATGCTGTGGCAACAATTCAGTAGAGGCTGAAAGCGATTCTAACAAACCGTCAATCCTCTTCCTGTCAATGACCCTTTGGATCGCTTGTCGAAATTCTTGATTTCGACTCAAAGGGTTTTGGGTATTAAAGAAAAGTGAACGAACCGAGATTGGTTTTTTTGTGAATTTTATTTCCAACCCATCAAGATCTTGATTTTCCGATGCTGAAAGAACCACATCACACAACCGTCCTTTCCTTTCGGAAGTATAAATTTCCACTTTCTCTGCCGCATGAGAAAGTGTTCTATCAACCAGTTCCAATTCAACCAGACCTTTTTTCAATCCCTCACCAACAACCTTATAAGGGCCAGCTCCGATTGGAATGCTTCGCCAACTTAGAAAATTAGGCGACATTTCCTCTTTTGGCACTAAAGAAAAAAACGGGTTCGTTAACGAATGGAGGAAGGAGGGATTCGGAAATGCGAGTCGAACCTTAAGAGTCAGGTCATCAACAATTTTAACACCGGAAACAGCTCCGGACTTAAATAATGATCTAGTCGGATCTATTTGATCTATACCCTCAATATTCTTCAAATAAACACTGTAGAAAGAACTGTTCGACGAAAAAAAACCTCGAAGCAATGAAAATTCCAGGTCTTTAGAGTTTACACTTCTTCCATTATGAAATTTTAAATTGGACTTGAGTCTTAAGACAAAGCTATTTGTGCTTTGTTCATAATCGAACTTTTCCAAAAGGCCTGGCTGTAAATTGAAGTCCTCATCCGTCGTTAGCAACTGACCTAAAACTGCAGCATTAAAACTGGAAAGAATCTCCCCGCTAGTATCTTCCAAATAAGGCGCTCTCCCATTAACACCGATTTGAAATCTCAATACTTTGTTTTTCTTACTGTTCATTAGATTTAAAACTTTTCTCAAAAATTCACTTTTATTTCGCTACTTACTGACGGTGAAAGATTTAGCTACCAAAATCTGATGCTCTTTAGCAAATTTATCAGATTCGATATTCTGAATAACACTTTCAAAGTTGACTTTTTCTGATGCAGAATCTTTTTGATCTTTAGTGGCCTCGTCAGCCGGACTTGTCTGAAAATTAAGCTTTGCGCCCTTGCTCAAAAGAACCCCCAAAGAAGCAATGACACTCAAAAATACTGAAAATTTCATTGGATATCTCCTCTCATTTTTATTTCAAATTCCTATTCTTAATATGTCTATTATGCGCTTGATTTGAAGCACATTTTGAATTTAATCAAGGGCCGTCTATTGCAAATTTACCTTTTTAAAAAAAATTCTTCTCATATGAGTCTCTACCTATACTAATCTCGCAAACCTACTCACTCCTTCTAATTCAATTCTATATTCTGCAAAAATATCGCTAATGGCTGTGGCTGCTGACCTATTGATTTTATGCGCTTCGGATCAATGCCGACGGCAAACCTTTCTTCACCCAATGCTATCGCAATGGATTCTTTTTGCACGAATTTAGAAAGCTCTCGTACTGATTCAATCCGCCTGTTGAAATCCTCCGCGTCTTCGGCCTTGGAATATAGCTTATCAAAACGAACCTTCCTATCGCCAATAGGATATCCATATTTAAAGGCAGAGCCCTCTCGGAATGAAGCGAACATAATCAGCGGATCCACATAGTCAGCTATTCTTCCCTCCACTCGAAATACAAATTTTTTCGCCGATTCTAGGGACTGAAATTTCTCTGAAGTTGGGACAAACTTAATCTTAAGACCTGCCCTTGCAAATTGTCTTTCTAGATAGCGGACGATTGTTTTATGCTTGTGACTCAATTTAGGACCGGCAAATATCCCCGCTTCCCAGAACTTTTCAGTCAATTTTTTCGGAATTCGAGATACATATTTTTTTGCAAGATCTATATTCTCATTCATGCCATTGCCCGACCGGCCCCAGAAATGTCTAGGAAGAATTTCAGATACGACATCATAACCTTCCAAAGAAGATGTGATTTCGTTTCGATCAATGGCATATTGAATCGCATTTCTAAAATCTTGATTGCGACTCAACTCATTTTTATTGTTAAAAAATAGTGCGCGAACCGCAATAGGTTTGGAAGTATATTTCACTTCCAACTGTTTCTTCTGATTCTCAGATGGGGAGCTCACTAGATCAAAATGGATGCCTTTTGCTTCGCTTGTATAAAATTCTATTTTTGATGTAGCGTGTTCCAAGCCCTTATCCACAAGTTCTAAATTCACTTTCCCTTCATGAAATCCCTTTCCAAGGACCCTGTAGGGCCCAGCTCCTACGGGAATTTTCTTCCAGCTAACAAAATTTGAATTCATTTCTTCTTTTGGAACTAGGGAGAAGAAAGGGTTGGTCAGCGAGTGAAGGAACGAAGGATTAGGATGAGAAAGCTTAACCCTTACGGATAACTCATCTATAATTTTGACCCCAGAGACCAAACCCGAAGTATATTTAGTCCTTCCTGCATCAATTTTATCAAGTCCGGCAATGTTGTTAAGGTAGATGGTGTGAAAGGTATTACTCTTAGTGAAGAACCCTCGAAGCAATGAAAACTCCAGGTCTTTTGATGTTACTTTACGTCCATTGTGAAATTTCAAATTGGGCTGAAGCGTTAGAACATATGCTTTCGCTTTAAAGTCATATTCAAATTTCTGCAAAAGACCGGGGAATAAATTGAAGTTCTCATCGGTCTTTATAAGTTGGCCCAATACTGCAGCATTGAAGGCAGCAAGAACTTCCGCACTTGTATGCTCTCGATAAGGCGCTTCTCCAGAATTCCCAATTTGAACTCTTAAGACTTTGTCTTGATCCGCCTGAGCTGTCCCCGATATCGCGAGCGCTGCACAAAATAGGTTACTGATAAATAGAATGGGGAATTTCACCGTCCGTAGATCCTTTGAATTATTCGTCAAATTCATAACGCTAGGCATTATTTGATCTACTTCTTTGATTTAATCAAGAGCTTTGGCTGAGATCCTTATCGGATGGGAAAAAATTCTAAAATCACCCCTCCTTACATGGACTTATTTACATGTTCAGGCCGAGTTCCCATTTAAGAGACCTTCAGAGCAACTCCCATAAAATGACTCTTTCCAAAAAATTTATGACAATTCGAATATGGCTGAACAACCAAAAAATTTGGAACTGAACTATGTCATCGTTGGTCCTCGATCGCCCATCACTCTGGATCTTTTTGAAGCCGAACGCTATGAATCGGCTGTCATTGTTCAACAACTGATTGGAAATCTTGTCTATCACTCCAATCAAGGAAGATATGAGCCTCGTTTAGCAAAAAGTTGGGAACGGGTATCACCAAATCAATGGCAATTTGAACTGCGTGAAAATTTGTTCTGCGAAAATGGTGAACAAATAACTCCAAGTCGTTTCAGAGAAAGCCTATTGCGATCAATTAAAAACCTATCTGAAAATCGAGAGGTCCCGATTTTCAATAAATTGGTTGGATACGAAAATCTTAAAAATGGAGATTTTGCAATCAATGGAATTTTGAGCAACGAAAAAACTCTAACATTCACATTTAACGAACCTGTTCGCAGTGGTTTGGTGGAGATTCTTTCTTTTGCTCCCTTTGGCTACATTTCCTCGACAAACCTCACTGCCGAAGGACATTGGAGGGATAAAGAATCTTTTATCTCCTCAGGCCCATATGTGGTCACCCAGGTTCAAGTTGGCAAAAGATACGTACTGGAAAAAAATCCCTGTTGGAACCTTGAGAGATCTTCTACTTTTCCATCGAAAGTAATTTTCACTCACGAAGTTCCGAAATCCATAACGGACTCCGAATTGTGGATTGTTGACAACGCTCTGAACTCGATAGAGCCCCCCCAAGGCCTTGAGCCTTTCCCACTTTTTCCAGAATATCTAAATGCAATTTTGCTTGGCAATTTGGATTCGGGTCTATTTGCTAAAAAAGAGAATCGCTCCTATCTTAGATCTCTCATTGATAAGCACAGATCTTCTGCTGGAATCAGTTCCACCAATCATATCAAAAGTGAAACCTTCTATCCCAATCAAAAAATTGAATTTCAAAAAGAGAGGACTTTACAACCTCTTGATTTAGGCAAAGAGGTCTTAACCATTGAGGGGCAAGAGCCTATCGAAGACGGATCACCGAGATTTTATTCATGGAGTTCCTTAAAACCCGCGCTGGATGAGGGCGGATTTAAATACCAATTTGCAAACAATAGTGTGAATTGGAAGTCCATGTCAGATCCTTCATTTGACATTCGATTAAGGAGCTCATCTGTTGGAAAAAAGTTGGAGCCTTGGGGAATTGGAGTCGTGTTTTGCTCAAATTTAGGAATCAGACTTCCTGATCCCTCTGGTAAAATTTGCGCCCTCGTCAAATCCTATGAACAAAATCAATTGTCAGAAAAAGATTTTGAGTCACAATTTTTTGAAACTATAGATGCAGACTGCGCGATCATCCCCATGAGCCACTATGGTCTGCAGCTTTATATCTCTCCATACATAAACCAAAATTCGATTCACCCAACATTGAGTGTGATGAAATTTGACCAATTGGAAATTGATTCAAATTAACTTTAGCTCAGTATCAACCCAAAATATCCGATGTGGCTGTAGCCGATGGACTCGTAAAGCTTGCGAGCTGCAACATCAGATTCTCCAGTAAATAAGATGCTTTTGTAATGTCCAAAATGATCCCTACAATCGCAAAGCATATGAAGCATCGTTGATTTGGCGAGACCTTGCTTTCTGTACTCGTGAGGCGTAAACACTCCACCCACTTGACCCACCTTGTTTCCACTGGAATTCAATCCTGCTCGAGATAAAAGTCGGCTGTTTTCAAATAACCCCCACCACATCTTACGCAAGACCGCCTCATTGAAACTATGGCGTATCTGATCTTCTGAAAGAGGATTCGGAAGATTCAGCTCTTCATTGTAAAGCTTTGACTGAACTAGCCACGGGTCAAAGTCATTTTCGTTCAAAAATCTGACTCGTTGATCTTTCACTAAGTTTTGATGTTCAGATTTCAAATCCAACCTATATAACACTTCTTTTTCGATCAAGGTCGGCGCAAAATCAGAATTGCTCTTTTTTAGATATTCAAAAAGCGGAGCTACGGAATTCCAATCTCCAATCAAACCTTTGATTAAATGGCTTTCCTTCCCGCAATCTTCGGCTATCAATTTGGATGCCAACGGCTCGGATGTTTGAATGAGAAGGTTCCCCCTAAGACTGAGACAAAACACCCCGATGATTTCTTCATTCTTTAAAATAGCCTTAAAATTGCCACTGTTGTGATGATCTGTAAGACGAGGACCATAAGTCGATAAATTATTGATTAAAAACTGAGAAGTTTCCTCAAATCGATTGAGAAAATCTAAAACTTTAGAATCACTTGAATTTTCGATTTGTTGAATACAAATCATGGTCACCGCCCCCCCAAAGAAGCTACTCAATCTCCCTCTCCCAATCAAGATAAGAAGATTTTCCGAAAAACTCCGGATATCGAGCCATTGCAGTCTTGTGATATCGATAGCCCAGATTTAAGTAGAAAGGTTCATTTCCAAAGGTTGATGTGAGGTAAAAACAAGTGGCAGGAGCTTTTGCCATGAGTGCCTCCATCACTCTTCTTCCAAGTCCTTTTTTTTGAAACTCTGGATCCACCACCACATCAAAAATATTCGAATACATCTGAAAGTCTGTCAGCATTCTTCCAATCGCAAGAAGATTTTGGCCATTCCAGACTGATGCAAGCACCTGACTATTTTGGGTTGCACGATCTACCATCACTGAGTTGTCACGATTCATTTCGGTCTTATTGAAGAGGCTCGTCACTTCTTGAATCCATTTAGATTCATAGCCATACATCAAATTGAAATTATCACTTCTCATCATTGCCCTCGACTTCACTCTACTCTACACCATTTCTTCCAATTCCTAAGCCATGAAATGAGCTTTTCTACACTTGAAGGAGCATAAATCTCTATCAAAGGAAAGATTTTAATATAAAGAGAATCTGTAGTGTTTTTTACCAAGTGTATGATCAAAAATAATTGTGTGTGCGAAATTGGCTTCTCGAGGAACTTTGGGATAGATATTTTTTTATTTTACAAACCTATGGATTCACATCTAAAGGAGTAGACTCATAGGTTGAAGTGGAACCAGTTCCAAGCTGGCCATTGGCATTATTTCCCCAGCAGGTCAGCAAGCCGTTACTTTTAACACCGCAGGTGTGATTGTAACTGGAAAAAACATTATCAAATGGACCGGTCGCCGAAATGAGAGAGGGTGAGTTGCTTGTTGTGGTTGTGCCATTTCCAAGTTGCCCAGAAGTATTCGCTCCCCAGCAATAGATGTCGCCTGAAAGATTCACAGCACAGTTGTGCTGATTTCCAGAGGTCACGTAGTCCCAATCCGTGGCCCCAAAAGATTCTTGTGTGGGTGACGTCTGCTCAAAGCTTTGAGCGTTTCCGATTTGTCCCGATGTCCCCGCTCCCCAACAATAGAGGGTGCCGCTGGTGGTGATTCCACAGGCGTGAGAACCTCCTACTGAAATTTCGTTCCACGAATGAGCCCCACCTACCAAAGTTGGCACCAAACGAGTGGTTGTAGTTCCATCACCTAATTGGCCATTGGTATTCAGACCCCAGCAATAGGCGGCGTTTGTATTTGTGATTCCACAAGAGCTCGACCCGCCAACCTCCACGTCAATAAAGGTCAACCCTCCACTCACTATCAAAGGAACGTTGCTGGTTGTTGTACTGTTATTTCCAAGCTGTCCGCTGGGATTTGTTCCCCAGCAGTAAATATCTCCGCCGGCTGTCAATCCACAAACGTGTTGAAGCCCCACCGAAACCTCAACCCAAGAGTGAGATCCCGAAACCAAGGCCGGCACCGACTGGTTGGCAGAAGATCCATTTCCGATTTGTCCCCCTGTGCCCTCACCCCAACAATAAGCGTCTCCGTTATTGATCACTCCACAGGTTGTTCTTGTATTGGAACTCATCATATCCCAAACATAAGCTCCGTTAATTCCAACAGAAGTTAAAGAATCCGTCGTGGTGCTATCGCCAAGGTTCCCCTCAACGTTTCTTCCCCAGCACATCCCCTGGCCCGAATCGGTAATTCCACAGGTCTGTTCATTGCCAGGTGCGGCCCAAACAAAGGCATTGATTCCCGTTCCTTGAAGATCAAGAGTGGCAGATTGTGATGCGGCACCATTGTTATAATCCATACTCAAAGTTGCGGTAAATGGCCCAAGCCCTGTAGGTAAAAACTTAACAACCACATCACAAGAAGCCGCCGCGGCCAAAGATCCTCCACAGTCTCCACCTGTTCCCGGATAGCCTCCACCAACAAAAGAAAAAGATCCTGAAAGTCCACTTCCCGAAAGAGAACTGGCGGCCACTCCCCCTGAATTGGTGATTGTTAAAGTGACCGTCTCGTATCCTAGAGAAGTGACATTTCCAAAGTCATAGGTCGGCCCATTTGAAATGGTTAATGAAGCCGGCACTGCGCCCGTTCCCTGAACATCATGGGTGACAGATTGAGCCGCGGCACCATCATTGTAGGTTAAATTTATCGTGTCTGTATGGGCACCCGTCGCCGTTGGTGAATAACTCAAGTCAATGGTGCAATTTGCACCAGCAGCCAAAGTCGGTGTGCAAGTTCCGCTGGTCCCTGGATAGCTCCCACCGGTAAAAGCAAATGGAGCGGCAAGTCCGGTCTCTGCAATTGAAGTTGCCGTGACTGAACCTGTATTAGAAACGGTAAATGTCATGGTTGCCGAAGCTCCACTTGCAAGGGTGCCATAGTTGTAAGGGTTGGATTCTGAAATTGTCAGCACGGCAGGTGCGGCACCCGTTCCTTGAATGTCCCGGGTCGCAGATTGAGCCGCCGATCCATCATTGTAGTCTACAGAAATCGTATCCGTATGAAGTCCCGTGGCCGTCGGAGCATAAGTCACAACGATCGTGCATGTCGCAGCGGCCGCCAAAGTTGAACCACAGTCTCCACCCGTTCCAGGAAAAGTCCCCCCTTGAAATGTAAATGGAGATGCGAGCCCACTTCCTCCCATTGCTGTGGCGGAAACAGAACCCGAATTAGTTACAGTAAATGTTTTGTTTGAAGAAGCTCCATTTGCAACCGTACCAAAATCATAAGTGGCTCCATCCGAAATTGACAATACGGCAACCGAAGTTGATTTGTTAAATGAGATGGACGCTGATGTTGAAATATTGCCCGCAAGATCGGTTTGCGTGGCACTGATAGAAACTGTTCCATCGGACGCCCCTGAAAAATCCAAACTGGTTGACCAAACAGAAGAGGAACACGCAGCTGTTCCCGTCGCGTCTCCGGAAATTGAAATCGATTGGCCAGATTCAGAACAAGTTCCCGTTACAGAAAAAGAGCTCATCGTGCCCGAGCTGATGGTTGCGCCAGATGACGGTGATGTGAAGGCAACCGTTGGTGCCATGCTGTCCTTCACCAAAGACACGGAGTCTTGAACGGCATTGGTTCCATCTCCGTAGCTGGCCGTCAGAGAGACCGCCCCTTCAGCCGCAGAAGTTAAATCTACTGTTGTTGTCCAAATTCCGGCCGTACAAGAAGTTGACCCCGTGGCATCTCCTGAAAGAGTGACGAGGGATCCCGTCCCCGAGCAAGTTCCGCTCACAGTCAACGCAGATTGATTGGAAGCATTGACGAAAGAACCTGAAGACGGGGTTGTGATCGCCACGGTTGCAGGAGTCGTTGGAGTGGTTGTTGAACTTGATGGACCAAAACTAGAAGTGGTTGTTTTACAATGATTGAGTTTTTTTCCGGTCAAAGAGGCGGTCATGGTCATCGCATTCAAGCCTGGAGCCAGGTCCAATGTTTTTGCTGCCAGCACCTGAGGCATTGAAAAGCTTGAGAGGTTTAAAGCAGACAAAGAGCTTCCACAATCTGTTGCACTGGATCCAACCATACCGATCAAGCGGATGGTCTTTGCATTTCCGGAATTCACATCCAGTGAAATTTCGCTTCCCGCCGCAAAAAGTCCATACATGTTTCCCAAGTTGAAAGCCACATTTTCGTTTTCGTCGTAGCAAGCTCCTTCAGATTTTGAGTCTGTAATGAGAATCCCATAACAGCTGATGTCTGATATGACAGTCGGATCCGCGAGTCCCCAAGTATCTGTTGAGGTCGACAATGAATTTGCTTTGTTTGAAAGATTTGCTTGAGGAAGTTTAAATTTTAAAGTGGCACGCTCCTCTGCTTCACGGGTACAGCCCATTAAAACGGACGCCACAAAGATGTGAAGAAGTAAAAACGTGTAAGTCTTCATTAATGACTTATCGGCATTACCGACATAGGTCGAGAGCCCTATCTTCAGGCAACATTGTCTCAAAATGATTTAAACGTGAATGAATTTGAGACAGATTCCGAGATTCGAGATCCCTCCAGTCAACAACCCGGAAATCCCTTGGTGGAACATCCGTTCTCAACCGTCTGTAGTCTCTGACCTCAAAAACTTCTATTGAAAATTCAAATCATTCCTCGGCGAATCTCCACTGCTATTACCACCAACGTTGATGGTCTGGCAGATTATGGGTCAGAATGAATAAATATTTTAATCTAAAAACCGAGCCATCAATATATCGTCCACATATTGGTCCGGCCCCAGTTTAATAGCCTTAATTCTGCGGCCTTCCTCTAGGAAGCCAAGCTTTTTGTACAAATAAATTGCTCGGTCATTGCTTGCAAGCACTGCCAGAGTCACTTTTTCAATTTGCCTGACACCGCGAGCCCATTCCAAAAGAGTTTCGATCAACATGGATCCAATTTTTTGATTGCGATGCTCCTTCAATACGGATATTCCAAATCCACCTGTATGCGAAAGACGTCTTTGTTTGCTGTTGCAATGAAAATCCAAAAGTCCAATTATCTTTCCTTGGAACTCTGCAACCAAAACCAAATTCCATTCGCTCACATTCATCCTTTCAATCCATTTTTTCTCTTCGGAAATGGTCATCTTAAATTCGTCGGGCTCGCTGACCTGAAATTCACTTTCCTTTGAAACGGAATTTGCTAAAGCCAAAATTCCTTTGGCATCCTCTATTATAGGATTGCGAATCACATACTCTAACCCCTCGGATGAAACCATACAGCGCGGATTAATTTTGGCCATGCTCGCCCTCCTCGATTTTGACTCATTAACGATAGCCCTAAGAAAACAGACATTCAACTGGAGGGATTGCGCCTTACCGTTTGGCGATGATCCAGACGGCATGGACGATGCCGGGGATGTAACCCAAAAGGGTTAAAAGAATGTTCAGCCAAAATGCGCCACCAAAGCCCACTTGCAAGAAGACTCCAAGGGGTGGAAGAAAAATCGCCAAAAGGATTCGTATCAGATCCATAAGATAACCTCGCTTTCTCTGTTCACAATAAAAAAGACGAGTGAAAAAGACCCTTCTCTGGCATGGAGAGTCTGTGAAAATTCATTCACAACTTCAAACTTGGGTGGTAAAAATCAGAGCTGATCGATTTTCAATGGAGCATTCATGAAAAAAAAGTGGCTGATCGGTGGAGCCGTCCTTCTTGTCTTAGCACTTTCGCTGATCTTTTACTCGACCCGAAAAAGCTATGAGTCGGTTTCTCCAAAAATTGGCGATTTGACTGAAGCCGTTTACGGCTTAGGAACTGTAAAATCCAATCGCATCTACGAGGTGAAACTTGGAGTTTTGTCCTCCATTCGGAAGGTTCATTTCAAAGAAGGCGAAGTGGTCCCCAAAGGTTCTGTTTTAATCACCTTTGACGAAGGCCAAACCTTTAGAGCCCCTTTTGACGGAACTCTCACAAGCATTAACTTTCATGATGGAGAGATTGTTCCCCCACAGGCGACCGTTCTTAGAGAAGAAGATGTAAAGGACCTTTACATCGAGGTGTCTTTGGAACAAGAAAGTGCTCTTCGGGTAGTTCCAGGCCAGCCGGCCAAAATCTTGTTTGAAAGCCTTCGTGGAAACGTCTTTAACGGTAAAGTTTCGTCGCTGTTTCCTAAAAACGGAGAGTTCCTTGCACACATTGAAGTGGAAAAGTTGGGGGAAAAAGTACTTCCTCAAATGACTGCCGACGTGACCATCGAAGTTGGAAAAATCAAAGATGCTAAATTGATTCCCTATTCTGCGGTTCACAACGGCATGGTGGTTCTTCGAAGAAATGGCAAAAAGAAAAAGGTCAAAGTTAAAATTGGACACGTGGACGATCGATGGGCGGAAGTCACTGATGACTCCATTGAACTTACTGATGAGATTTTGATTCCTCAGAAAAAGGACAAAAACTGATGTTCTTTCTTTCCTGGCGCCAACTCATGGCTCGAAAGCGACAAAGCCTGCTGATTCTTCTGGGAATCAGCTTTGGCACGATGCTTTTTGTGAGCATCTCGGGCGTTCAGCTGGGCATGCGTCAGTACATTTCGGATCAGCTTTTAAACAACACCGCTCACATTTTAATCTCGGGCTCTGAAAATAAAATTGACTCCAAAGAAATCACCGAACGCTTTTACGGCGAGAAAGCCATGGTTCGATGGCTGAGACCTCCCGGAGGAAAGAGAGACACCTCTCGTCTTGAAAACTACCCCGGTTGGGCAGATCGACTTCAAAACGACCCTGAAGTTTTTGATTTTTCTCCACGCTTCGAAGTGAATGCCTTAGCCACGGTGGGCAAGTTTTCCTCCCCCGTCAACATCATCGGAACCTTGCCTGAAAGACATGTGCGAATCACCTCAATCGAAGACTATATGAAAGAAGGCCATTTCACAGATCTAAAAGGCGGCGCAAACAAGGTGATTCTTGGAATTGATCTGTTGGGAAACTTAAGCCTAAGAGTTGGCGAGTATGTGAACTTCACCGTGGGCAAAGGAGATCCTCAACCCTTTAAGGTGGTTGGCGTGGTCCGATTTGGAAACAAACAGATCGATCAAAGCATGGCTTTTGCCAACTTAAGCAATGTCCAAGTTTTAAATAAAACTCCCGGAAGAGTCAGTGCCATTTCCGTAGCTTTGGTCGACATGGAAAAATCTGCGGAGATTGCTGAATCTTGGAAAGCACTGACCGATGACAAGGTGGAAGACTGGCGAGAAGCCAACCGAATGTTTATGGAAATGATCAATATGCAAGATTTCGTGCGCTACTTTATTACGTTTGCGATTTTAATCGTGGCGGCCTTCGGGGTGTACAACGTGCTGAGCATTATGATCAATCAACGAAAGCGCGAGATCGCCATTTTAAGATCCATCGGCTACGGGCCAAAACGAATTTTGGAGCTGGTGGTCTTTCAAGGTTTGATTTTAGGCGTGTCTGGCGGAATTTTTGGAATGTTTCTCGGTTTTGCATTGTCAGCATGGGCCGGAAGCATTGATCTTGGCTTTCGCATCGGTCAGAGTACAAGTCTTCCTATCAGCTATGCTCCCTCCACTTACATCACTGCATTTTGGGCGGCCATCGTTGCATCGCTCTTGGCAAGCTATATCCCGGCCCATTCGGCCAGCCGCATGAGTCCCATGGACATCATCAGGGAGCAATCATGATTCAAAGTTTTGATTTGATTAAAGAGTTTGGTGAGCCTCCACAACGAATTTTACATGGCCTAAATTTTAAAATTGAAACCGGAGAATTTGTTTCGATCTCTGGAAAATCCGGAAGCGGAAAAAGTACTTTGCTGTATCTGATCAGTACTTTGGATCTTCCCACATATGGACGCGTGGAGATCGATGGCAAAGATGTGGCCAAAATGGGAGTGGATGAGGTTCACCGTTTAAGAAACACTCAAATTGGATTTATCTTTCAGTTTCATTACCTCCTTCCTGAATTAACGACTTTAGAGAATGTTTTGCTGCCCGCAAGAAATTTAGGAATCATGGATCAAAAAGAAAATCGAGCTCTTGAACTTTTGGATTCGTTCGGAATCTTAGATCAGGCTCACAAGTACCCAGGTCAGATGTCCGGAGGGCAAACTCAAAGAGTCGCCATCGCCAGAGCATTGATTATGGATCCAAAATACATTTTTGCCGATGAGCCCACCGGCAACTTGGACACTGAAAATGGTGAGCGGGTCATGAATATTTTAAAAAGGGCCAATGAGGAACTTGGAACAACCATCTGCATGGTCACCCATGACCCCGACTTTGCCGCCACCGCCAAGAGAGAAATCCTTTTGGTGGACGGTCGAATTGACGAAATTATCAAAGAGCCTGAACTTCGCCAGCCTTAACTGTTTATCTTTTGAAATGAGTCTTCATTCGCTGAGACTGAAAGAGATAAAGTGAAATTGCCACATACTCGACAACTTCAATGACAAACAAAGTGTACTTACTTTCTTTGGTCATAAAATCAAAAGTTTCAATAAAGCACAGCGTGGTTAAGCAGGCATAAAGGACGACCATAAGAGTAGGTGTATGTTTCCATTTTAAAAGATAACCCACCAAGAATCCAAAACCACTGGCCGTAGCCAAAACCCAGTGGATGAACTGAGTTCCAGATGGAAAATTTGGATTTTGAAGAGGGCCTATAACTTGAAGACCTGTGAAGTATTCAATGAACCCAAATGCCCCCCAAAGTCCCAGCACCACATGGGCTCCAAGAATCAAATATAAAAACACTGTAGATGCTTTACCCATCCTTTATATTTTCCCACTCCTATCTATGACCGTGCGCTGGTCTCCAAAATGGAACAATTGCTAAGAGTTGCTCCCAACGATTACTCATTTATTGTTTATCAGTTCTTCGAGCTCGGCCCAACGCTTAAACTTTTCATCGAGCTTTTGTTGAATATCGGCCATTTGAGTGTAATCGGACTTTTCTTCCGCCGTGGCCAAATTCTCTTCCAGTTCGGCAATTGTTGCCTCCATATTTTCAAACTCATACTTGTCTTTAAATGAAACTTTTTTCTGCTCGGTCTTCCCCACTGTAGATTTTTCTGACGCGTTCTTCGTAAGTTGAACTTGAGAACTTGGACGCTCTTTGCCCACCTGCTTCAAGTCAGGCTGAGATTTCTTCCAATTTTCCCACTGAAAATATCCCGAGAATCTTTCCATTTCTGGTAGCGAAAGAATCTCTCTGCATAGGGAATCCATGAAGTATCGATCATGACTGACCAAAATAATCGCACCATGAAACTGCTCCAAGGAGGTTTCTAGAACTTCGAGAGTCTCCATATCGAGATCATTCGTAGGTTCATCCAGTATAAGAACCTGAGCCTTTTTCAACATCAGTTGCGCTAAACGCAGCCGAGCCCTTTCCCCGCCAGAAAGCTTAGAGACCAATTGATCAATGTGATGTGAGTAAAATAGGAATCGTTCTAAATAGCTTCGAACATGAATAAACTCACCCTGAAAGTGCACGTGATCGCCTTCAGGACAAATGTTTTGAAGGACCGTTTTGTGATCCTCAAGAGTTTCCTTGCCCTGTTCAAAGTAAGAAACCTGAAGGTTTTCAGCAAAAGTGATTTCACCTGCGTCTACGGGAATTTTTCCCAAAAGGCATTGAATCAATGTGGATTTGCCCGACCCATTGTCCCCAAGGAGCCCTAGGCGGGTTTGCGGCCTGATTAATAAATTGAAATCCGAAAATAGCTCTGTACTCCCAAAGGATTTCTTGAGTCCCTTGGCTTCGATCAATTTCTTGGGCAGTCGTTCACTTTCACCGAAATCAATTTGCGCACGCTGATTTAGGTTTCGCGCTTTCACTTCTGAAAATTGCTCTTCCAGTTCCCCAGCTGCTTCAATCCGGGCCTTCTGTTTGGTCTGCCTCGCCTGTGGACCACGACTTAACCATTCTCGCTCGCGATGAAGTTTGTTTTTTAAAACGTCCTGGTGTCTAGAATTTTCAGAGAGCAAGCTTTGCTTTGCCTCGCTATAACTTAAGTAGTCTCCTTTGATATCAAGGATAAAATTTGGATTTCTATTGTCTAGGTCAATGATGCGTTTGCAAACCCTTTGTAGAAATGGCCGATCATGAGTGATCACCAGGCACGCGAAACTCTGCCTTGATAAAAACTCTTCGAGCCAAAGAATGCTTGAAACGTCCAAATGGTTCGTGGGCTCATCAAGGATCAAAAGATCAGGCCCAGTAATCAATTCTCGTGCAAGAGCCACTCGCTTTCTCCAACCTCCGGACAATTTGGAAACGAGAAAGTCTTCACCGAATGCCCCCAACTCAAGCATAGAAATCCATTGATAAATTTCGGCCATTTGCTCTAGTGGGTCATTTAGCTTCTCGCCAACGGCGTCAAAGATCGAGTCACTCTCTCTAAATTGAGGGTCTTGCTCGAGCAAAGATATTTTAGCGCCCTGAGACTTTGTGACTGAACCTTGATCGGGCAAAATTTCGCCAGCTATGATTTTAACCAAAGTGGATTTGCCTACACCGTTGGGTCCGATAAAACCCACTTTTTCACCAGATTCAATTCCAAAGCTCACCGAGTGATAGAGGGTCCTTGCCCCATAGGATTTACTGATGTCGTTCAGGTTGATCAAATGCATGGGTCGAGAATAACACCTTTTTCATAAAGGTACGCCGATAATCATGTGGTGGAGGCGAAAACTCAGAAGTCAATCCCGTCTATGTGCCTCTAAAGCTCGTTATTTAGCCGTACCTACAAAACTAACCATAATGCTTAACCTGAGCTCTAAAGGGTTGTGTAAAATCATCGTCTTGAATATTACAATGCACCTTGGGATGAGCCTTAAACCTCGCCCAACAAGCGCCCGCGTCCTCATCATTTAGAAAAAAACATCTACCTAAAGACATTCCCTCTTTAGAGTTTTCAGAGAGCTTCACAAAGTAGCAATTTTCATCCTGAGCAAGTTCATACAATAGGTTCGTCAAAAACTCTTTGTCCGTAGATACAAAGCAAAGTTTCTTATTTGAATGCTTCTGAGCCGAACTCCTACCTTTTCCGTCCAAACACAGAAATGAGCCCCTTTTTTCAAATTTCTCGATTGTCAAAACTCCCCCAAATCTTTCCAGATATACATAAGCTCAGTGACCTTCTGATCGCCGATTTCAGCGTCCATAGTTACACCTGAATTTTGAGCGCCAGTTCTCTTATAAAACTCAATTGTTGGATTCTTATCAAGTACCCAACAATAGGCTTTTTTAAATCCGCTTTCTTTCATTAATTTCAGTCCTGACCTGAGCAACTCAAATCCAAATCCCTTGCCCTTATGTCTTTCAAGAAGATAAATGGCATAAAGCTCGGCCATATCTGAATCCTCTGATCGACGAGCTGGACCAAAACAGGAAAACCCGACGATTCCTTCGTTTGTCTCGATAATCTGAATAATTTCCCTTTCTTCAGCAATAGACTTTTTCCACCACCTCATTCGTCGCGAGAAGGTCAACGGGAGACTATCTAAGTAATCTTGAGGCAAGAGCCCTTTATATATTTCTCTCCAAGAATTGAGATGAACATTGGCAATCTCAGCTTCATCGCCCAGTTCGGCCTTTCGCAAAAGATGGCCGCCATTCTTCCAGATTTTTGCTTGTCGAAGAATGCTTTGAATTAAATCCGTCTTCCCCTCGGTGTATTTTTCCCGTTCATTCCTAAATTTTTGGCTCAATGTCTTTTTTGTCTGATCATAGAGTCTTGCGGAATTTGGATGCTCTCGAAGATAATCCCTAAAAATAAGATGCTTTTCTACTTCCGGGCTTTCTTTGGCAAACATGTGCAAATGAACAAGACCAAGCCGCTCTGAAGAATCGTATAGAGCGCAGTATCTACGGCCCGAAATTCCATACTCGCCCTTCCAAAAAAAAGCCAAGAGACTCAATTTTTGACTTTATCTGATCCAACGCTTCCAGAGATTGCGCAACGCCAAGAACATCAAGAATCGGTTTTGCGCTGATACCTGGAACTGATGTGCTGCCAACATGATAAAACTCAAATGTAGGACCACAAACTTCAGAAAGTTTATCTTCAAGAAATTCAAACGCTTTAGACCACAAGGGATTGTGATCTTCTAGAGTTACTTCAGATCGAAGCATTCCAAGGTTAAAGCTTTGAATTTGGCTATGCATAAAGCTCCCTGTGAAGAAAAACACATTAGGATCTTGACCTTATTCACTCTCAGCCACTTTAGCCACGAATACAAACTCTTGCCCAGGTCGGTCTGGCGCATCACGCACTTCTTTAACCTCAAACCCAGATTCCCAAAGCGACTTTTCGATCTCGATACGTTCTCTGAATCTTAACGTAGAAAGAGAGGAGACCAGATTGTTAGAAGATTCAAACAAATAGCTCCACTTAAACTGAACCAATTGATCTGTAACAGATATAACTTCACACCAACCCTGCACCCAACCGATTCTAGGCACATTAATTCTTTGGAATGTGTCATCACGATTCCAGTTGAGCCAAGCCTTCTTCGAGGGATCTCGGACCTCAAAAACAAGATGCCCGTGTTTTGCCAAAGCACTTCTAAGGCAAAATAGCGTCCTTAGCCATGAATCATCTGAAAGGAACACCTGTGCAACATTGCCGGTCATTACTGCCAGATCCGCAGATAAAGAACTTTGAAGCGCATCGACATCACCACAAATCCAACGGACCTTATCAGAGAATGGCTTTGTTCGAGCGAAGTCCAGAGAGGCTTTGGCTGGATCGATTCCAACAACTTCAAGGTCTTCCCGAGCCATCAACGTAGATAGGCAACCCGTTCCACAGCCCACATCAATGACTGATCGGCTGCCCAGTTCCTTGATCAGCTCTATGTAATGTACAAGATCTCTCCGCTCCCCATCGAAAGAATCATATATTGCAACTAAGCGTGAATCTTCAAAGATTGGATCAGCCATTGAGGTCTCCCAATATAGTTTATACTCGTCCATTCAGTTGCTTACGGGCTAAAAAACTCCAAAATGAACTGAATCACAGACAAATTCATATCCCACATTCATATAGATTTTATTGGAAGTTGGGTTGGTCATATCTGTGTAAAGATTTGTTTCCCGTTTGCCAGTGTCCAATAGTAGTTGAGTCAATTTCGCCGTAGCAATACTTGCATAACCCTTTTTTCTAAATGGTTTCGGAGTGAATACGAGGTTAACTGAACATGAAGTTTCAATATCACGGCTCCAGGCAGCCATTGACACTAACTCTCCATCTTTTTCGATAACGTAAATCATTTCGTTATCAATTTTTTCTTTGGCAACTTCCGCCCCGTTAATGGGTGGCTCATGGGGAGCTGCCTCACAATGAAAACTTTCAATCCATTCGCCGATTTTTGCGACATCACTCAGCTCGGCCTTTCTAATAGATAAGCCATCAGAATTTGCGGGCATTTTTACTCTGGTACATCTGTACAATCCTTGGGCCATATGTATTTTAGTCGTATGACCTTGCTTCTCCAAAAGTTGACGGTAAAAGTTTGCTGTTTCTTTTTCTCCAATAATACCCGTGATCTTAATTTTGCTTTTTAAAAATTCAGTGAACAACTCTTGCGAGACCTCTTCATTCGACACCAAAGAGGGCAGAAGATTGTGATTTGTGCGAAATCTGCTAATGACGAAAGCTCCGGCCAACACTTCCCCATCGAACAATGCACTTTGATATAAACAATCATTTTGTTTTAACTGAAAGACATAAGAAAGCCCCAAGCAAAGATTATTCTTGGCTTCTTCTTTTTTTAAAAATGGAGAGACTTCATTCCAAAACTGTTTTGGATCGTCATAAACTTTTATTCGCCCCATTTTCCAATTTTCCTTAACTCCCTAAAACCATGATTCCGCGAAATACCATGGAGACTCTGTCCGAAACAACAAAGTCTAATAATAGACATTTGCTTCACTTTAGCTTTGACGGCTTTAACTTTCAAGAGGTGTGTCTTTCACCTTTAGACAATTCCGGAAACACGAGTGGCTTTTGATCGGAGTAGGAGACTTCAATTTCGTGCCCATCAGGGTCATGAACATACCAAGATTGAGAATCCGGATATCTAACCACTCCTCCGTAATAGAGTCTTAGTTCATATGCCTTCACTATCTTCTGCCACAAATCCAAGTCAGAAATCCTAATGCCAAAATGAAAAATTTGGTGAACCTTATCTTGATCGTGATGATCGGCCCGAGAACGATCTTTGTATTCTGTCATGCAAATCATCGAATCATTGTTAGCAACGATTCCCCAACTTTTACCTGCAGCGCTTATTCCCTTTTCCACCAGTTCAAATCCGAAAATCTTATTGTACCAGTCGATACTCGACTTTAAGTTCTCAACAGTTAAATTTACGTGATCCAATTTGACCTTCATTTGTCACCTCCTTGTAAGAACCTACATTTTTCTAGACTCCAAAATGACATATTTGTTATTTTACTGACATATGGTTAATTTCTTAGACAAAGCTTCAAGCAATCTGGCACAAAACATTATAAATCTTCGCGCAAAGCGAAGACTCACCCAAGAGTCTCTCGCAAAACTTGCCGGAGCGACTAGGGCCGCCGTTGCCCTGATCGAGTCAGGAGAAGCAAACCCGACTCTCGAAACCTTGCTAAAACTTTCTTCAGCCCTCCAAGTCTCTCTGGATGAACTGACAAGCTCTCCTCAGGCAGAATGCAAACATATTAAGGCAAAGGACATTCCTTTGGACCGACGATCAAAGAATGGAGTTCTGCTTCGAAAGCTTTTGCCCGATAAAATTCGGGCCACAGAAATGGATGAGATTTCTCTAGATGCTGATGCAACCATGACGGGCTCCCCTCATGTCGAAGGAACTAGGGAGTATTTCACTTGTACTGAGGGGCAAATATTGGTTGGAGTTCTTGGACAGACTTACCTCTTACATAAGGGCGACCTACTCGCATTCCCAGGCGACAAACCCCATTCTTATAAAAACCCAGGCAAACGCACTGCCAAAGGAGTCAGCGTCGTTTTCTCCAATCCAGAAACGTATAGCTAATTCTAAAGGTTCGATGATTTCCTAAATGGGGCTCTTCCAATCAATTACACGACAGCCATTTATATCAACTTCTCCTCTGACCATGACATGAGGAATTCTAGCCATTGCAGGCGCCCCTCTTTCTCCCCTATCTCGCCATTGTTGATAAAACTCTATGGCCTCGACAGGAATCTCCCGGAGAATCTCGTAGTTTTGAGGAGTCACCCACTCAAACATCTCTTCTGGTTCATCTTCACCGAAGACATAACTTCCTGTTACATTCATATCAAACTTTATAGCTGGCAGCCCCTCTATTCGTTGGATTGGTATTTCAAAGTATTTTGAAGAATAGTTCCATTCAGGGAATATAGACTTCAAACCTTTAAACATGAGATGGGGATGAATGGGGCTAAAATGTAAAACTTCAGATTGTGGACAATTTAACTTTTTAATTACCCGTTGTGGCAATTCTTTGCGCTTAGGATGATCATCGTACTTCTTGATTTCTGTTCTATAGTTCTCTTCAGAAATTTCTCTCAATGACTGCAATGGAACCAGCACATGACCTATCAAATTTTTTGGCACCATGTGGTAAATATAACTCAATCCTTTTCCCCTTTCTGAGACTCGAAAGTTTAACCTATCAAATTGATTTGATCGTGGTGGCGGCGGTTAAGGGCCTGTAGGCCTTTGATTTCACTGACTCCGAGTTACACGATTACTACAAATCACTACAAAGCCAATCTTTGACTTCCTTTACCATGTCTTCAAAACGTCCATCATTGGTTATTTTGAGTATGGGGCAGCTCAAAGTAGTCATCCATTCTTCATGCCGCTTTCGACTTCTACCTTCCAATTCACCTAGATCATATTGATGAGCCCATTTGATGAAGTATTCATGCTCGTCAAACATGTCTCCGCCCTCCTTAATCCTATCACCAAATTGAGCATACTCACGACCTCTGAGTCGCTGAGTTCTGATTTCAGCATTAGATTGCACAAAAATAGCCGAATCAAAAAAAGGACGAAATGGATCACTCCAAGAGTCCATTGAACCAGAAAGCACCCAACCCTTTAACCCTTCCATATCTCGAAGAAGTAGCTTGTGGCGATCTTCAATGGAGTTTTTCTGAGTGTAAGGCGGATCAGTCTTTTTCCAGTAATAGTCATCTGAGTCGAAATGAGGGAGGCTCATATCTTCTGAAAGAGCTTTGCCAAGTGCAGTTGTGCCTGAACCTGAAGCTCCAAAAATATGAATTTTATTTGGACCTCTGTTCATCCCTTCCACCAACTTAAAGAATAGTTAATTTCAGATCTGACAAAGCCAACTGATTCATAGATCCTTGCAGCGTGATACTCTGGGTCTGCTTCCATGACCAGTGCTTCAATCCCAAATTCATCAAGAGCAATCAAGCCTGCCTTGTAAACCAAAGTGCCACAAATTCCCCGTCTTCTGAAGTCGGGATGAGTTCCCACGTTCTGATATCGTCCAATACTACCTTCAGAAAAAATTCCCAAATCTCCAACCATTTGCCCATCAATAAAGGCCCCAAACCAGTTTCCTTTTCCAGCTTGAGACATTTTCCTGTACTGACTCACTTGACTTCTTTTGAAGTCCTCGTAGTAGTCATTTAGGAATTTCGGGTCTGCACAGAGGGTTTGAAGTTTAATAACTTCTTCCCAATCTGAATCAGACTCTATCTTCCTGATAAATATGTCCTCATTGATATGTGGTGGTTCTTTCAAGGTTTTCGTTGTTAGAACCACAGCAGAATCAAACTCAAATCCATCTTCTAGAAATTCTTGAAACTCACCTTTGTCATTTACCTCTGTATCCCAAGTGAAAACATAGTGATGAGGCTCTGAGTAATAAGGAAACTCCTTATCAAACAGAGCTTTCCATTCAGCCAAGTCTCCAGGCTTGGGAGCACGATCGAAAACAATATAGTTTCCCCAGTGATAACCAGGATTTCTAGGTGTCTTGATGAGAGTGTAGCTTCCTTTATCTTCGATAGATCCTGAAAAACCTGCAAAGATGAAGTCTGTACGACGACCTAAAGATCTAACTTTCACTATACCCCCTATGGTAGCAGTTCCTTTGCTTGGGCTGTCCGGATCCGTTAGTCATAGCTACTCCCAGGTTTGGTCGAGCTTATCAGAGTAAAATCTCAAAGCCTTTTCGTAAGCCTTAATATTTTCATCTGATGTGGTGTCAATTAACTGAGTAAGTAGTTCTTCAACAGAGCTAGAAAACTTACCAAGATTATACAAAATCAAAGCTCTAAATGTCTTTAGTGACCGATCACTCGGAAACTCTTTAATTGCTTTATCAAAAGTGCCCAAAGATTTCTGATATTCACCAAGGCATCTATATGTACTACCCAAACCAAGAAAGGCTCCTCGCAGCTCTTCGCCTGACAAGCCATTAGATATTGCTGTTTCGTAAAATGGAGCTGCTTCACTTTCTTTGCCCATGAAGTCGCAAGGCTGTGGGTTACAGCTTTTCGGGAGCGACCCTATGCGCAAAAATTGGATATCAAATCCTTCAGGACAATGAAAGCAATTCTTTTCCAATTCTCTCCCTAAGGGACAGAACGGGAAGAGAATCAAGATTGCTTATGGGCTATAAAAGAGGACCAGTCCATATTCTGGCTTATCTTATCCGATGGAATTAGATAGTAATTCCACGGCTTCTTATTATTTTGCTCGTTGTGTGTCGTCGCATGGTTGCAGTATTCCACAGCCGCTCGTTTCTTGTCCTGTACATCCTGCGAGTTGATATCATTAGGGTTTTTAACCTCTACCAGAGCAATCTCTCCCTCAGCTTCAACTACAAAATCAGGCTCGTAAAGACTTGTTTGGTGATTCCAGTAAATATGAAACTGCTTCTGCGCAGGTCGCATCCACTTCAATACCTTCGAGTCGGATTCAAGAACCTTGGCGAGATCATGCTCGGCGATAACGTCAAACTTATAATAGGGGTGACTGGCTTTGGAAAATCCACCATACCAATTTTTTCTGAGTTCTGCCCTTGATTTGGCAGTAACTTTGTAATCTTTGATCTCCTGCCCCTTTAGCCGAGAATAATTGTGCTTCTCAATTTTGGAGTGAGGCTTCACTATTGGTCGTTCAAACTCTGTCTGCTTGAAGTAGAATTGCTTTTCCATCTGAGTATAAATGCTGTCAGCAATATAGGTCTTGTGCCCTTGTACGATATTTTCAACTTTATCGCCAGCAGCATAACTCTTTACAAATGAAACTGCTTGTTTGGCGAGCTTGTAAAGTAAATCAACATTTTCATCATAGTCGATATCGTCTTTGTCGATAAGTTCAGCGACTAGATAATTTTCAAGAACTTCCTCAGAACTTTCGCCTGAAGTCCTAACATTAATAGTTGTCATCTTCTGACTTTGCAGAGCCTTGACTATGATCTCCTCTTCTACTGGAGGCAGCTCCGTCCACCCCGAGGTGTCTAGATCAAAATCATTGTAACCACACTCAGGTTTGCCAGCAGGTTGAATCACAATTCTTGGGATTTCTATTATGACATTTAAATTTTGCTCAATGAGTTTTTCGACTTCTTCTCGGGCGATTTTCTCAATGGATTCTTCATCCAGCCCCAACTCTTTAGCCTCGCCTTTAAGCTCTTCCTTAGTTTTCTGTATGAACTCTTCTTTTCTTTGAGACTCCTCAATGTCTTTAGGTGCATCTACTTGATAAAAAACATTCTGAATATTCTTATTGAGGTTTTTCTTTACCTTAACTCGAGCCAAAGCCTCTTTGCGAGCCTCTTCATCTTCAATTTCAAATGCCTTTTGCGCTTCTTCATCGAGTTGGGTGGAAACTACATCTTTTACACTTTGAATCTCTTGCTTGCCAGCATCGGGATTTGGTTCAATGAAATATTCTTTGAGAATGATCGATGACTCTTCCTGTGCTTTTTTTATTAAATCTTCAAACCTGTCATGGGCTATGACGGTAAGCTTGTCTACCTCAGGATCGCCAGTTCTTTCCCCATAGGGAAGCCTTAAGCCCCGACCAAGAGTTTGTTCCGTAAGAATGTCCGCAGCAAACGCTCTTAGAGGGACGATTGTGTAAAGGTTTGTTACGTCCCAACCTTCCTTGAGCATGTTTACATGTATAACAATCTCAGTTTCATTTTTGGGATCTTCCAAGGTAAGCAGTTGCTGAACATTTTCTTCTTTCTCTTCACCCCTCTGTGCAGAGTGTACGGTGATAACCTTATCTCGGTATCTGCTCTCATAAAATGACTCTGCTTGAATCATTGCTAAAATCTTATTTGCATGATTGGTGTCTTGTGTCACAACCAAAATGAATGGTTTCACCAGCGGCTTATTGTTGTTTCTAGCATACATTTCCAGTGAAAGTTTGGTCTGCTCATGGACCTGAATAGCATCTTCTATTTTCATCAGATCTTTTTCTTCATCTGACATTCCTTTAAGCTGGTCTTTTGTTAAACCTTTTCTAGTGGCTGCTGCGGGGTCTTTAACGTAACCATCACGAATTGCTTTTGAGAGAGGGTATTCATAAACAACATTTTTGAAAGGAACTGTTCTCGATCCTCTAGTTACCATCGGCGTGGCGGTGACTTCTAGTCCAAGAATGGGGTTTAGCTCATTTATCACATCCATGCCACGTGCAGCACGATAGTGATGTGATTCATCCATTAGGATTACAAGGTCCTCAAGGTTTTTTAAATACTCAAAGTATGGTTCACCTAAATATTCATTTATCTTTTTTATCTTTTGCTCTTCTTTATTTATTTTAGAAATATTAAAAATATTTATTGTGATTTCTTCTTTGAATAAAAGGCCCTGATCTGCCGAGGCACCATAGGTGTATCGCTGTGTGGACACCTTTGAGTAATTATCACCAGTTATTATTCTTGGTCTATTGTGCACGAACTCAGCAATGCCTTGGAATACAAACTTGGGGCTCGTGGGCGTTTCAAAGTCCTCAATAAGCTTGTTATAAATTGTTAAGTTTGGCGCAACAACGAGAAAATTCTTGATACCAAACTGTAGGTTCATGTAGGCGACAAATGCACCCATTAGTCGAGTTTTACCAACACCAGTTGCAAGAGCAAAAGTAGTTGAAGGGAATGCTCTCTCAAACTCTATAAATTTGTCGAACCCATCGATAGCTTTTACAGCTTCATTTTTATCTATTTCACTGTTTGGTTTAGGCAGTCCAATCACCTTTGAAATTTTTGTTAAAGCCTCAAGTGCTTGTTTTTGGGGTTTTCTGAGGCTTAATCTTTCGCTGATATACTTTGATGTAGAATCCATGTTGCTTCCTTGATGACTTATCTAGTTCAGAGATCCATCTCCTGCTGCTCTTCAGTTATATTAAGGCTATAGTCCTCTCTCCCAAACTCACACCTGCCCAGAAGCATCTTAGGAATCTTTTTAATAGTAATATTCGAATAGTCTTCTGCCTTAGCCCTAAATGATTTAGCACAAATCAGTAGAGACTCATCGGGTTTCATTCTTGAGTGAATCTGGCCAATATGTTCTACAGTAAGAAATTGAGTGGTCACAAATATAAAGTCTTTTTCAGTAGAAAAACCCTGTTTCCAGTACTCAGTTTCATGTGGTCTAAAAATAAAACCTTCATGCTTACAAACCGCGGCGGATAGCATGTTTGCGTCATAGTTTTTATTAAAAATCCAGTTACCTTTGAAATCTTTTTCCAACAAACTCGGCGCGAGATTGAAGTACCTGAAACCAGAACCACCTGTCCAATTCAATTTTTCAGATAGGGGCAACTGATCCTTTCCATCTACCACTTTTTTGAGCCTTTTGTGGCAATGAGTTTTACAGTGATCACCCAGTTCAACCATTATCCATTTTCGATGCATTTTGTGAGCTACTGCTCCAGTAGTGCCTGAGCCCGCAAAAGAGTCTAAAACTAAGTCCCCTTCATTTGTCGCTAAATGAATAATTCTTTCTAACAATCTTTCTGGCTTTGGAGTTCCGAATGCCTTTCCTTGCCCAAAAAGCGAAATACTTTCTTTTTTAGCTTCTTGATTATGTCCAGCCTCTGTGTCGGCCACCATGTCCAAGCTGTGACCCCTTCGTTATCAGACAAATACTTTTTCAACCTCGGTCTAGAATTGCCGGTCCTGCCGAACCAAACCTTACCTTCTTCGATGAGGCGCTTAACCGTATCCTCCGCAAAAGCCCAACAACGCCCCTCAGGTGGGGGAAACTCATTTCCAAATGGTGAGACTATATTGTAAAATTGGGCTGGAGTGGCATGGCCTGTCTGCCCAGTCATATCAACGGAAGCCCACGGACCACGAGGGTCATTATCAGGGTTTTTATACCTAGCAGCCTGCTCGTCATTAAGTGGCAGCTTTTTAATAACTTTTTTAAAGTTATCAATATTCTTTGCAAATACTAAAATATGATCATGTCCTGCGCCAATAGTAGCCCTCATATCGGGCGATGTTCTTTTTTGCCAAACAATATTAGCAACAAAATTTCGCCTTCCAAATATACTGTCGCAAAGAACCTTCAGATAATGCGCCTCATTGTCATCAATTGTTATCCACAAACTTCCTTCATCCATTAATAAGTCGTGGATAATTTCAATTCTATCTCTCATCAGCGAAAGCCACAGACTATGCTCTAGCCCGTCTTCGTATTGGTCAAATGCGAATCCAGTATTATAAGGAGGGTCAATAAAGCACAGTTTTATCTTACCTGAGTAATCTTGCTCCAATGCTTTTAATGCCAAGAGGTTGTCCCCTTGGATCAGCATATTTTCGTCACGCTTTCCATAAGAAAGAACTTGATCCTCCAAAAGCAACCGAGGCTCTAATTTACTTTTGTCATCTTTTCCAACCCAGTCTAATTCCAATCTTTGTTTTTTTATCATCTTGCCTCCCACTTGATTTTGAAGAGGTTTGTTTTCTCATATTCAAGCTTCATGCTTTGTTCGATTTTTTCCAGTAACTCTTCTTTTTCATTATCAACTCTATCTTGAGCTTCATGAAGCTCACGCCGCTTTTGGTTTCGTTTCGTCTCCAAGCTTTTCACCTTTCTCTGTGCTTTTACTTTTTCATCAAGATTCGGTGCTTTTTTCGCGTTTACTTTTTCAGCACGAATCTCTTGATCAAGTCCCTTTATTTCAAGCTCCAGTCCTGTCTTTATGTCTGTTGCCCATTGATCAAGTTTCTCTATCTGCTCATTGAAAATGTCCGAGTTTCGCCTTTCAAGGTCCGATAAAAGACTCTTGAGATCGTTATCTTTGCCTTTTTCAAGCTCCTGATCAAAAACATAGTTAGAGTCGCAAGTTTCGTGCCTCGCTTCACACTTAAGGAGTTGGTCAACTTCATCCTGATCCATGACACCGCTTTGGTGGATACCGTAAGTCAGGATATACTCTTCATCCTGGAAAGACTTGAATTTAACCATACAACAGGTGAGTTCACCACTCTTCCCAATTAAACCCTCTGCTTTACTCAACTTGTGTGGATACTTCGAGACTTCAAATACAAGTTTTGATGGCTGAAGCTCGAGAGTCTTGCACGCCTTAATTGCTTTCTGAGCCGTAGGGGAATCAAGCCTGAGCAAATTCCCTTCTGATTCTCCACCTAGGGAGAAGAATCGATTATCAATTTTTGACTTTAGCTCAAGCCTATCCTCGTTAAATTCAAATTCTTCTCCAAGCCCAAACCTTAAAACTTCAAAGAACTGTTTTTGAAATGACGAAACTGTTGACTTAGCTTGCTCTAGCCTCATTTTTAACTTTGAGTGGACATCTTCATCAAAATTCTCAAGTACAAGCTTTCTAGCTTCAAGAATCTTCTGATCAATCTTTGGCTTGTACTTTGATTTCAAGTTGTTAAATGCAGATTCAATCTCGTCTTGGGTTCTACAGCTCATATATATATCGAGAATCTTTTGCTCAATATCGTCGCCCATCTCAATAGCTCCAAGTACCTCATCACTAGCTCCAAACGCCCCTTTAAAAAGAGAGAACTTGTCCTGTAAGAGTTCAAGTACGCGAACGTCTGCAATGTTTTTCTCGTTTACAAAGTTCACGACAACCACATCAAATTTTTGTCCATATCGGTGACAGCGACCAATTCTTTGCTCAATTCTCTGCGGATTCCAAGGCAGATCGTAGTTTATAAGGAGATTGCAGAATTGCAGGTTAAGACCCTCTGCTCCAGCTTCAGTAGTTAGAAAGATCTTTTTGCTGTTTTTAAATGAGTCCACCAGCTGCTTTCGCTGCTCTACATCTCCTGAATCTCCATTAAAAACCACAATGTCACGATCTAGCTCCAGCCCGATATTTTTCAAGCAGTTGACCACATAGTTTTGAGTTGTGCGGAACTCTGTGAAGATTACAGCCTTCTCTGGCCACCCTTCTGAACGTGCTTTTTCAAACTGCTGCTGTATAGTGGCTTCGAGTGCAGATGCTTTTGTGTTTTCTTTAATTTGCCTTCCAAGCAGAATGAAGTTCAGTATTATTTCAGCTTCTTCTCGAATATCTTTTTCCGTGATACTTTCATCATCGTCCGATTGGTCTTTTGCATCAACTTGGTCCAGAGTTTCTGCTTCCTCATCACTTAATGTACCAGGGAACTCAATATCCTCTTTTAAGATTTCTTCCTCGTCGATTTCTGCATGATTTCTCCCTGCCAACCCCTCAAACGTCTTAGGGAATACATTTTTAAAGAGCGATTTTTCTAGTTTTTCAAGCTCTTCTGATCGTCGACCGTCGGGCAAAGTCAATTGACTCTTCAGGTTATCAAATAGCTCCTCATAAAGTTCTTTTCGACCAGTATCTGCACAGATTAGTAGTAATCGTTTGTATAAGTTCAATAATGAGTTCTTAAGGGCAAATGTAGAACTCGCCAATAGCTTTAAATAAATAAGTTTTAGCAGGGGCAGAGCCGAAGGCGGTACAGATATTATTCTCGGACGCCGAAGAAAGTCTTCGAACTTAATTCGCAGCTCTTCTTCAAGGTCGTCCGGATTGTAGGTGATTGTTACCGCATTTCTATTCGTATATTGAATATACTCACGTATGTTTTTACGGAGTTCCCTATGAAAAGCTCCCCTAAGTCTATGCTTGAGCTCAGCAAGGCGTTCTATTTGGATTTCTTCTGGAATATTGCAATACCTCTGGGCAAAACTGTCTGCAGTCCCAAGGAGATATGGGTCAATAAAGGTAGTTAACCCGTACAACTCCATTAAGTTATTTTGCATAGGTGTAGCTGTAAGCAGTAGCTTTTTAAAGGGTTGTATAGCATCCCTGATAGCTTTGGCTCTTTTACTTACCGATTTTCCTTTCCTCCAAACATTTCTTAATTTGTGTGCTTCATCAATAACGATGAGATCCCAATGATTCTTACTAATTACTGAGCTGTAATTATCAATAAAGTGCTCATTGGTTATGAGAAGCCTTTCTTTTCGATCGAAAATGTTCTCCTCAGAAGCACTTTCCATTTTTCTAAACCGCTGCCCGTCGACGACCTCACTTTCTAATCCAAAAAGATTCTTAAGTTCAGCCTTCCATTGATGCCTTAAAGACTTTGGGGCAATAATCAACATTGATCTTTGCCCTTCCGCCCATTTCTGTGAAATTACTAGCCCTGCCTCGATTGTTTTCCCTAACCCAACTTCATCCGCTAAAATTACGCCATCAGAAAATCGACTGTTAAGGGCAAAAAGGGATGCCTCAATCTGATGAGGGTTCATGTCGACCTTAGCGCCTAAAAGCCCCTGTCCGAGTCTTTCGGAGTCACTCGATTTGTTTTGTTTGGTTAAGTTGAAGGCAAAATACTTTGCTTGATGAGGAGTAATCAAATCTTACCCCTTAACTCTTAGCTTAAAACTCTTGTCATTTAGGGCTTGCTCAAGAATAGCCGTGACAAGCTTTTGACGAGAAAGATCATTTTTCTCAGCAACGCTTGTCAGTTTGTCGATGAGATTCTGAGGAAGCCGAAAAGTTATAGGTATAGAAGGGTTGTCATCCTTCTCTTTAATAATTTTCATAACTCAAAATCATACATTGTATTACATTTTCTGCAATCAATATTTAGTTTCTTAAAAATATTGCATAGTGTTATAATGATCTTATAGCTTCGATGTCGAAGCTGGAGGAGGACATTATGACCAGAGCTGATGGGTTCATTACTTTAGTCGAGGGGCTTCTTGGATATAAGCAATTTAATCTTGTTAAAAGGGCATGCGAGGAGGCGATTAGCACCAGGAAATTCCATAACGATCCCAGGACATGGAAACTTTTGGCAGTTGCGAACGGTAGCCTTGGGAATCATGAGTTGGCAAAGTCTGCCCTAAGGGAGGCATTAGTTCTACGATATGATGAGAACACGCTCGCAAATCTTGTTACGGCTTGCTTTGCTACCGATGCCACCAACGAAGCATTGAGCCTTGTAGAGGATCATTGGGAGTTCATGGATGAAAGAGCCAAAAGTGACATAAGCCGGTCTCTAAACGAAGCTATTAGGATTGGGAAGATCGATGGTAGAGATATCCCGAACAATGTTCTAAATGAATATATTGAGTTTACGTGCGAAAATTTTTAATTGCGTTTA